>NZ_JBVIBD010000020.1:0-191238 GCF_055573595.1 Streptomyces sp. NPDC030165
GGGACTCGGTCAAGACCAGCTCACCCGGCCGGTCTGGGATCATGTGGGACACGGGGTCCTCTTCTCTCTCGCAGGATGGATGCGTGCAGAGGGGTGGAACTCGTAGGCCCCGGCTGCCGGTGTGTGAGAGCCCGGCGGTTGGGGCCGCATACCGCTAGGCGGCGGCCTTGGCTTCGACCGGGGCGTTGGCCGGGTCGAGAGCGGGATTGGAGTGCGGGTCCGCCGCCTCCTGAGCGGCGAGCCAGGCTTCGAGCGCCGCGATGCGGTAGACGACTCGGCCACCTGCCCGGAAGCTCGCCGGCCCCTTCCTCTTGAGCCGCCACTTCCTGAGCGTGCTGGGCTCGTATCCGAGACGGTCGGCGGCATCCGAGAGCCACAAGCACCCAGGCGGGGCCTTCCGCGGAGTGTTCGACACGGCGATCCTTTCGATTGACATGGGCGTTCTACCGTCAAGCCGCTTCGTCTCGCGGCGGAGACGACGGGGGCACGAAAAGAGTCAGAACCGCCACGCCGACGGCCTCCGCGATGCCGTGCGCCAGATCGGGGCTGCAGTCCTTGCGCTCGCCACTCAGGAGGTGTCCGATCAGCGAGTGGTGACTGAGGCCGACGGCTTCCGCGAGGGATCGCACGGTGTACGGGGCGCCTCGGCCGGGGTGCTTCATGACGAACTGGAGCCACTCCCGGCTGCGCAGCGTGTATCGCGCTCTCAACGGCTCTCCATTGGGACGAAGCGTCTTCGATTGAGACCAGTGAAGCATCACCGAGACGATCCGTCTACACCCAGAGACGGCCGGATCTGAAGTTTCTGTGTAGTTGCAGCGGCGATAGCATCGCCCTGTAGACGAAATGTCTTTACAGCGGAATGGTTGTAGGGGCTGACCTGCAATTTGTAGAGTCGCCCCGACTCCATCGAGAGACAGTCGGTGCAAATGTGACGCGGAAGGATGGCGACATGGAGGCTGCGGCCCCGGACCGTGAACGAGACGGCAGCCCAACGCCCCTGCCCGACTCCCTGACGCACGACATGGACCGCGACGAGCTGAGCCGACTGATCCGCGAGGCGAACGACCGCGGGATGAGCTACCAGCAGATGGCTACGAAGGCCGTCGACCCCGAGACGGGCGAACAGGTCTCCAAGGCGTACCTGCAGAAGCTGGCCACCAACGTGATCACCGTGGCACCGAGCGCCGA
The DNA here is from genome assembly GCF_055573595.1 of Streptomyces sp. NPDC030165. Lineage (NCBI taxonomy): Bacteria > Bacillati > Actinomycetota > Actinomycetes > Kitasatosporales > Streptomycetaceae > Streptomyces > Streptomyces sp. NPDC030165. Next base: position 1,192 of record NZ_JBVIBD010000020.1, read on the forward strand.
CCGCCTGAAGGCCATCGCTGTAGCGCTGGGCCGCCCCTTGTCCGTGATCCAGCGCGCCGCGGCGATCCAGTTCCTCGATTACCAGGCAACCGAGCTGTCCGGGTACGACGACGACGTGCGCGTCATCGTCGCCCATCTGGCAGGGATGCCTCCGGCGGAGAAGAGGAAGTGGCGCGCCATGATGGAGGCTGCAGAACGAGCCGAGCGCGACCTGCAGTGAGCCCGGAGGGCCATGCGCCGGCTCCGTACCGATACAGATCGTCTACGGACTGTTGTCCGTTCATCTTCTTGGCGGTAGCTTTTCGGGACTGAACACATTCGTCCCAGGGGAACCCCCACACCCCTGTGTGCGCGCATGGGGGTGCAGGATGCTCGATGTCCAGTACGTCTACTCCGAAGACCGGACCCTCGACGAGCCCGTAGCTGTCAGGGAAACCCGCGGAAAGATCAAGTTCGAACTCTACCGTGGCCTGTTCCTGCCCGAAGGGGTAGCAGCAATGAACTCGGCCACCGCCCAAGTCCTCGCCGGCGGACAATGGTTCCAGCTGTGGAGGGGCGAGGTCGTCTCCATACACTCGCCGGAACTGAGGGGGTTCACGCATGGCCGGGTACATCGAGGATCGCTGGTGGACCAAGCGCCCCGACCCGGAAACGGGTAAGAAACGCAAGACCGCCCTCTACGGCAAGGGTAGGCGCTACAAGGTCACCGGCATCCCCGGAGTACGCGCCAGGTCGTTCCACGCCAAAGCGGATGCCGACCGGTGGAAGGCCAAGGCGGAGAACGAGTCCCAGCAAGGGGAGTTCCTCGATCCCCGCCTCGGCCGGATCACGCTGTCCGATTACATCAAGGATCACTGGTTGCCCGCTCGCCACGACGACCCGGCAACCCGCAGGACGATCCTCGGCCGGCTGAAACACATCGAGGCACATCTCGGGGCTACCGAGATCGGCGCGATCAAGGCCCAGCAGCTGCGACTGTTCCTCAAGGAGCTGCAGTCCCGCATAGGTCCCAACACGACGCTTGCAGTGTGGGGCTACCTGTCGGCCATCTTGCAGGCTGCCGTAGACGACGAACGAATCCGCAAGAACCCCTGCAAGACCAGGTCGATCATGCTGCCGACGCTCCCCGATCGGGAAGTCCAGCCATGGGCCCGGGAGCAGGTCCGCGCCGTGCGATCCGCCCTGCCTGAACGCTTCCGAACAATGGTGGATGTAGGCGTCGGAGCTGGCCTTCGGCAGGGGGAGGTCCTCGGCTTGGCAGAAGACGACATCGACGTGGAGGGCGGCGTCATTCACGTGCGCCGCCAGCTGAAGAAGGTCGGCTCCAAGCTGGTCTTCGCCCTGCCGAAGAGGGGAAAGGTTCGCGCTGTCCCCGCTCCGCCCTACCTGCTGGCGCTGCTGAAGGCACATATGGAGGCGTTCCCGCCGAAAAAGATCACCTTGCCCTGGGGTAACCCGGATGCCCCTGCCTCGGAGAAGGAGGAGAAGGAGCGGGCCCCACAGACCTTCCCCCTTGTGTTCACGAGTGCCCGGGGGCGCGCAATCCGTCGCGATTCCTGGAACCAGTGGAGCTGGAAGCCGGCTCTCGCCGCGGCCGGAGTCATCCCCGAGCCGGAGATGGTTGCTCAAGGCTCCTCAGGGCGCATTGTCCCCCGCTACGCGGAGGCGCGGGAGGACGGCTTCCACGTCCTGCGACACACCTTCGCCTCGGTGCAGCTGCACGCGAGGGAGACGATCGTGGCAGTATCGAAGTGGCTGGGGCACGCCGATCCGTCGATCACGCTGCGCGTGTACGCGCACATGATGCCCGAGGCAGACGGCCGCGGCCGGCACGCGATGCAGCGGTGGTTCGAAGCAGATTCCTAAAAGATCTCCCTGTTTGCTCCCTGGGGCAGTTACCGGCCGCTCCGCTCAGGCGTCACGCCAGCGGTCGCAGGTACAGCCCTCTAAGAATCACCCCAGCCGACACCTATGCTGAGCTGGGGTGATCCCAAATTGGAGCCTTCTCGCGCCTCCGCCGCTACGGGGCCGGGGTGGGCCAGCGCCCCCCGTTGAGCCAGAAGCCCTGGATCTCCTCCAGTTGCCGCCCCTTGGTCTCGGGAGCGGTGCACGCGGCGAAGACCAGCGCGCCCAGCGCGAGGAGGCCGAGGCCCGCGAAGGTCGTCGCGGCCCCCGCCCAGGACATCAGGGACGGGAAGAACTGCGCGATGAGGAGGTTGGCGACGAGGTCGGCCGTCAGCATCGCCGACGCGCCGGTGGAGCGCAGCTGGGCGGGGAACGCCTCACTGGCGTACACCCAGATCAGCGACCCGAAGCCGAAGTTGAAGGCGGCGGTGAAGAGCAGGATGGCGCCGAAACCGATCCACGTCCCGGAGCCTTCCATGTCCCCGAAGCCGAACACGGCGGTCAGCACGCCGAGCATGGCCGTCATCGTGGCGATGCCGGAGAGCAGGACGACGCGGCGGCCGAGCCGGTCGATGATGAGGATGGCGAGGATCGTCGCGGCCAGTGAGGCCAGCTGCACGAAGGCCGGCAGCAGGAAGTTCTGCCCGTCGCCGGTGAAGCCCATCTCCTCGAAGATCTGCGGGCTGTAGTACGTCACCGCGTTGATGCCGGTGATCTGGCAGAAGAAGCCGAGCCCGACGACGAACAGCGCGGCGCGGGCGTACGGCCTGCGCAGCAGCGAGCGCAGCGAACCGCCGCTCTCCTCGGCCAGCGCGGCACGGACCGCCTCGGTCTCCGCGCGCGCGTCGACGTCGGGGTCGGTCAGCGCCATGACCTCGACGGCCTTCTCGGTCCGGCCCTTGAGGACGTACCAGCGGGGCGTGTCGGGCAGCCGGAACAGCGGGATCAGCACGAGGGCGGCGGGGACCGCGGACAGGCCGAGCATCAGCCGCCAGTGGCCGCCGTCGGACAGTCCCCAGTTCACGAAGTATGTGAGGGCGATGCCGGCGACCGTGGCGACCTGGTACGCGGCCACGGAGGCGCCGCGGGTGCGCGCCGGTGTCGACTCGGCGATGTACAGCGGGGCCGCCACGATCGAGATGCCGATGGCGACGCCGAGCAGGAACCGTACCGCGTCCAGGACGATGACGTTCGGGGCGAGGGCGGAGAGCGCCACGAAGACCGTGTACGAGCCGGCGACGATCAGCATGGCGGCCTTGCGGCCCAGCGTGTCGGCCAGCTTGCCGCCGATCAGCGCGCCCAGGATCGAACCGAACACCAGGATGCTGTTGACCAGGCCTTTCTCGGTGTCGCTGAGGTGAAAGTCCTTGCTCAGGAACACCAGGGCGCCGGAGATGCTGCCGGTGTCGTAACCGTAGATGACGCCGACGACGGCTCCGGTGAGGGCGAAGAGCCGGCCGGCGCGCCGGGGCGGCGGGCCCTCGGGGCCCGGCGGCGAGGACGGTGACTGCGTGGAGCGCGTTGCGACGGACATGGGGAGTCCTTTGTGACGACTGTCGGCGGAACGGCCTTGCTGCGTGACGATCACTGCGGCAGCTGCCGTCGGACGGCCGGTGACCGGACGTACCGCCCGGCGCCGGCGCTGCCCGCGCTGCCTGACGGCCGCCGCCCCACTGCGGCTGCATGAGTGATCCTGCGAGTATTTGACTCCTTTCCTTCATGTGTCAACAGTCACTTCGGGCGACCAGGTCTTTCGTATACCTCCTGTACGGAGCGCCAGTTCGTGGTCCATCCCTTCCCGCCTTACGGGCACTCCCACCCTTCCGAGGGATGGATTACGCCGCAGGGCGTGCGTAGAGTTGCTTGCAACCGAGCATGTTGTTGCAAGTTCACGCAGACAACTGGAGGGCGTCGTGAGCGGGACCTCGTACATGGAGCAGGAGCTGCGCAGCCAGCCGGGGACCTGGCGGGAGGCGGCGCGGATCGGCGGTGGGGACACCCCGCTGCCCGGCGCCGGCCGGCGGGTCGCGGTGGTGGGCTGCGGCACCTCGTGGTTCATGGCGCAGGCGTACGCGGCCCTGCGCGAGGGCGCCGGGCTGGGCGTGACGGACGCCTTCGCCGCCTCCGAAGCGTTCCTCGGCGCCGACCGGGGGTACGACGCCGTCGTGGCGATCACCCGCTCCGGGACGACGACCGAGGTCCTGCGCCTGCTGGAGCAGGTCAAGGGGCGCATTCCGGCCGTGACGGTGCTCGGTGACCCCGACACCCCGGCCACCGGACTGTCGGACGCGACGGTCACCCTGCCGTTCGCCGACGAGCGGTCCGTGGTGCAGACCCGGTTCGCGACGACCGCGCTCGCGCTGCTGCGGGCCCACCTCGGTGAGGACCTGACCGGCGCGGTGCGCGACGCGGAGGAGGCACTGACCGCGCCCGTGGAGAAGGAGTGGCTGGACGCCGAACAGTTCTCCTTCCTCGGCACGGGCTGGACGTACGGGCTGGCCAACGAGGCGGCGCTGAAGATGCGCGAGGCGTCGCAGAGCTGGACGGAGTCCTACCCCGCGATGGAGTACCGCCACGGCCCCATCTCCATAGCGGCACCGGGCCGCGTCACCTGGGTGTTCGGTCCGGTACCGGAAGGCCTGGAGGCCGATGTCGCACGGACCGGCGCCGGGTTCGTGCACCACGGGCGCGACCCGCTGGCCGACCTGGTGCTGGTGCAGCGGATCGCCCTGGAGCGGGCCCGCGCCCGCGGCCTGGACCCCGACAACCCGCGCAGCCTGACCCGCTCGGTGCTGCTCACGGCGCCGGAACCGACGGCCGGGTAGCGGGGCTCACGGGCCGACGGGGGCGTACGGCCGCCCTGGCCATACGGGCTGACCCGGCCGTACGGGCGGCCGTAGGGGCCGACCGGCCGGATGTGCCGTACGCCTCCTGAGGGCCCCGCCGACCCGCTGCCCCGCCCCCCGACCCGTCCCGACCCGTCCCGTCCCGTCCCGCCCACGAAACCGCCGGCAACGGCCCCGTCCCGCAAGGGAGTCAGGATCCCATGCCCCTCGTCCCCACCTCGTCGATCGTCACCGCCGCACGTGAGGCGCGGGCCGGTGCCGCGGCGTTCAACGTCATCCACCTGGAGACCGCCGAGGCGCTCGTCGCGGCCGCCGAACGCAGCGGATTGCCGGTCATCCTGGGCATCAGCGAGAACTGCATCCGCTACCACGGCAGCCTGCTGCCCATCGTCCGCGCCACCCTGGCGCTCGCCGAAGCGTCCGCCGCCCGGGTCGCCGTGCACCTGGACCACATCACCGAGGCGGAGCTGGTGCGCGAGGGCGTGGCGGCCGGGGTGCGGTCGGTGATGGTGGATGCCTCGGCCCTCCCGTACAAGGAGAACGTCGCCGCCACGGCTGAGCTGACCGCCTGGTGCCATGAGCGCGGCGCCTACGTCGAGGCCGAGCTGGGCGAGGTCGGCGGCAAGGACGGCGTGCACGCCCCCGGTGCCCGTACCGACCCCGACGAGGCGCTGGCGTTCGTCCGGGCGACGGGGGTGGACGCCCTGGCCGTCGCCGTCGGCTCCTCGCACGCGATGCACGAACGCACCGCCGTCCTGGACAAGGAGCTGATCGCGGCGCTGGCCGGGAAGCTGCCGGTGCCGCTGGTGCTGCACGGCTCCTCGGGTGTGCCCGACGACGAGCTGCGCCGGGCCGTCGCGGCCGGCATGACGAAGATCAACATCTCCACCCACCTGGTCTCCGTCTTCACCCGCAGCATCCGGGACACCCTGGATGCGGACCTCACCCTCGTCGACTCGCGCAGGTACGTGAAACCGGCGCGTGAGGCGGTGGCGCAGGAGGCCGCCCGGCTGCTGGCCCTGCTCGGTGCCCCGGCCGCGGTCCCGGGCCAGTCGGCCGCCGCGGAGGCGCCGGTGCAGGGATGAGCTGAAGCGAACGGATGGAAGCCGAGCGGGAACGGGCATGGCGGAGTGCGCGGGGGAACGGGGGCGTGCGGGGGTGGTGCGGGAGGGAGCATGTGCCGTCGGCTGGTTCACCCCCCTCCGGCAGATGACGCGAAAACGCTTGCGTACCCTCCCACCACGGGGTGTGTACGGCGCCTGCCCCTCCCCCGCGCCCGGCCGGCCGGCGGGCTCCCCGATATCACGCAGGCCGCCGGAGAGGACTTAGGCTCGCGCCATGAACCGCCATGAACGGATGAACGCCCTCCTGGAGCTGCTCGGCGAACGCGGCCGGGTGGAGGTCGAGGAGGCCGCGACCCAGCTGGAGGTGTCCGCCGCGACGATGCGGCGCGACATGGACGCCCTGGCCGACCAGCAGCTGCTGACCCGTACCCGGGGCGGCGCGGTGCTCAGCTCGGTGGCGTACGACCTGCCCATCCGTTACAAGCGGGCGCACCGCGCCGCCGAGAAGGAAGCGGTGGCGCAGGCCGCGGCGAAACTGGTCGAGCGCGGCGACGTGGTCGGCCTCAGCGGCGGCACCACGACCACGGAGATCGCCCGGGTGCTGGCCACCCGGCCGGAGTTCGCCGAGGCGGGGCCGCAGCCGCACCTGACCATCGTCACCAACTCGCTGAACATCGCCAACGAACTCGCCGTACGGCCGCAGATCAAGATCGTGCTGACCGGCGGCGTGGCACACTCCAGATCGTTCGAACTGGTCGGCCCGTTCAGCGAGCTGGTCCTCCAGCAGATCTCCGTGGACATCGCCTTCATCGGCGCCAACGGCATAGAGCCGGTGATGGGCGCGACCGTGCACGACGAGGCGGAGGCCCGGGTCAACCGCCTGATGGCCGAACGGGCCCGGCGCGCCGTGGTCGTCGCGGACTCCTCGAAGATCGGCGCCCGCTGCTTCGCCCGGGTCGGCGGCGCGGACGTCTTCGACACCCTCATCACGGACAGCGGCGCGAAGGAATCCGTGCGCCGGGAGTTCGGCGAACGGGGCCTGCGGGTGGTGGCCGCCCGGGCGGCCGCGGACGACTGACCGGAGCGCCCTGTCCCGCAACGGTGACCGGCCGGGACCGACACCGACACCTCGCCGGATCCGCCCTCCCCTGCCACGATGGCCGGATGGATGCCATGGGCCACGAGGTGACGGTACGCAGGCGTACGGCGCGCGGCTTTCCGGTGCGGGATGTGCGCAGGCTCGATCTCGGGTATTTCGTCCGTCCCGCGTCGGAGACCGGTGGAGCCGAGCCGCGGGTGGAGCCGGTGCTCGCGTACCTGGTGCGGCACGCTGCCGGGCTGCTGCTGTTCGACACGGGGATCGGGGCTGCCGATCCGGGGACCGAGGCGCACTACCGTCCGCGGCGCCGTCCCCTGGAGGCCGCGCTGGCCGCGGCGGGGCACCGGCTCGCGGATGTCTCCGTGGTGGTCAACTGTCATCTGCACTTCGACCACTGCGGCGGCAACCCGCTGCTGGGCGGGCGGCCTGTCCTGGTGCAGGCGGCAGAGCTGGCCCTGGCGCGCTCGGGCGGGTACACGGTGGACGCGCTGGTCGACTTTCCCGGCGTCGTCTACGAGGAGTTGCGCGGCGAGGCCGAGGTGTGGCCCGGCGTGCACATCATCCCTACGCCGGGGCACACCGCGGGGCACCAGTCCCTGGTGGTGGAGCAGCGGGACGGCGCGGTGGTCCTCGCGGGCCAGGCCCGCGACTTCGCCTCGGAGTTCGCGTCGGACCAGCTCGCCCGGCGGGCCGCCCTCGACGGAGTCGGCGCCCCGCTGCCCGGTCATCCGCCCTGGCTGGAGCGGCTCGACGCGTTCGATCCGCGGCGGGTGATGTTCGCCCACGACGGTTCGGTGTGGGAGCCGTCCGAACCGTAGGGGCGTACGGGCCCGTGCGGGCCGTCACCGGCCGACGCGACGTCACCGGCAACGCCACCAGCGATGTCGCCGGCGGCATCACCAGGTGCTGTCCCCCCGCAGTACCGCGTCGGCACCGCCGTCGAGGAAGACGACCTGCCCGGTGACGTGCGTGTTCTCGGGCGATATCAGCCAGGTGAGGAGCGCGGCGGCCTGTTCCGGGCGGGCGTGGCCGTGCAGCGGCATCGGCACACTGGAGTCCACGACCCGCCGCGTCTCCGGGTCGGCGAGCATGGGGGCGGTCATGGGGGTGAGGACGGTGCCCGGCGCGACGGCGTTGAGCGGGATTCCGGCGCCCGCCCAGCCGGCGGTCGTGGCGGTACGGCGGACCCAGCGGGCGACGGCGGCCTTCGAGGAGCCGTAGAGGAGGTATCCCTCGCCACGGTCGACGGCCGCCTCCGCCGCGGCGACCGCCGCCGGTTCGTCCCCGGCCAGCGCGGCATCGACGACGGCGGTGTCACAGGGGTGCACGGACGCCACCGAGGAGACGACGACCGCGCGCGGGTCGGTGCCGGCGGCGAGCAGCGGGCGCAGGCCCTCCAGGGTGGCCACCGCTCCGAAGTGGTTCACCTTGACGGTCAGCGGGTCGAAGGTGGCGACACCGGCGCAGGCGATCACCGCGTCGAGCCGGCCGCCGGTCAGTTCCCGGGCGCGGGCCACCAGTTCCGTACGGCCTTGTGGGGTGGCGAGGTCCGCCTGGATGTCGGCGCCGTCGAGGTCGGCGCCGAGCACGGTGTGGCCCTGCGCGCGGAGGCGGGCGGCGGTGGCCCGGCCTATGCCGGAGGCCGCTCCGGTGACGAGGCAGGTACGGGACGGGGACGGCATGAGGTGCTCCTCGGCGGGCGTGCTGATCAGCGAGTGGTGCGGCTCGCCAACCTACCCACGCACCACCGGCACCCTGACACCGCACACGCCACGGCCTCCCGTACCCCGCACCCACCGCCTCACAGCGCCCCCGCGCATCTCCCCCGCCTCACTTGGCCCCGTACACCGGCTCCGGCGCGCTCGCCTCGGCGAGGAGCCGGCGCGCCGTGTCGCCTGCCCCGGCCGGGGTGAAGCGGGCCTGCTGGTCGGCGGTGGGCCCCGAGTGCCAGCCCTCCATGACCGTGATGCGCCCGCCTTCGGCCGCGAAGACCCGGCCGGTGACGCCTTCGGAGGCGGTGGAGCCGAGCCAGACGACGAGCGGGGAGACGTTCTCCGGGGCCATGGTGTCGAAGGTGCCGTCCGTCGGTGCCGCCATGGTCTCGGCGAAGGTCCGCTCGGTCATGCGGGTGCGGGCGGCCGGGGCGATGGCGTTGACCTGTACGCCGTACCGGCCCAGTTCGGCGGCGGCCACGAGGGTGAGGCCGAGGACGCCTGCCTTGGCGGCGGAGTAGTTGGCCTGGCCGACGCTGCCGAGCAGGCCGGCTCCCGAGCTGGTGTTGACGACGCGGGCCTGCGGCGGCCGACCGGCCTTGGCCTCCGAGCGCCAGTGTGCCGCCGCGTGCTGGAGCGGCAGGAAGTGGCCTTTGAGGTGGACGCGCAGGACGGTGTCCCATTCGTCCTCCGCCAGGTTGACCAGCATCCGGTCGCGTACGAAGCCCGCGTTGTTGACCAGGGTGTCCAGGCGTCCGTAGGTGCCCAGCGCGGTGGCGACGAGCGAGGCGGCGCCGGCGGGCGTGGCGATGTCACCGCCGTGGGCGACCGCCTCGCCGCCCGCCGCGCGGATCTCCGCGGCCACCTCCTCGGCGGGGCCGCCCGCGCCCTCGCCCGGGGCGCCGTCCGGCCGTGCTCCCAGGTCGTTGACGACGACGCGGGCGCCCTCGGCCGCGAAGGCCAGGGCGTGGGCACGGCCGAGGCCGCGGCCCGCACCGGTGACGGCGACCACGCGCCCGGCGCAGAGGCCGGCGGAGGTGTTCTCGGTCGGGTGGTCAGCGGTCATGTCCGCCCTCCGGGTCGGCAGTGGCGGCCGGGGTGGCCGTCGGGAGTGGGTCCGGCGCGCCGGGCCGCTGCCCGGCCGCCGCCAGGAAGGCCGGCCGTTCGCCCCCGCCGTGGACGGCCAGGCTCGCGCCGCTGACGTAGGCGCACCGGTCACTGGCCAGAAAGGCGCAGAGTTCGCCGACTTCGTCGGGGGTCGCGAGTCTGCCGAGCGGGACGGTACGGCCGACGGCGGCGATGCCCGGTTCGTCGCCGTAGTGCAGGTGGGAGAGTTCGGTGCGGACCATGCCGACGACGAGTGTGTTGACGCGGATGTGCGGTGCCCATTCGACGGCCATGGCGCGGGCGAGGTTCTCCAGGCCCGCCTTCGCGGCCCCGTAGGCGGCGGTGCCGGGCGAGGGGCGGGTGCCGCTGACGCTGCCGATCATGATGATGGAGCCGCCGGTCGTCTGCCGCGCCATGACGGCTCGTGCGGCGAGGGAAGCGGTCAGCGGCGCGGTGAGGTTCAGTTCGACGACGCGGGCGGCCTGCCGTGGTGAGGAGTCGTCGAGGAGCCGGTACGGGGTGCCGCCCGCGTTGTTGACGAGGATGTCGAGGCGTCCGTGGCGGGCCCGTACGCGCTCGAAGCACGCGGCGACCGCGTCGGGGTCGCGTACGTCCACCGGTTCGAAGGCGGCGGCGCGCCCGTCCGTCGCCGCGACCGGCCGCTCGGGCGGGCGGCGCGCGCAGGCGACGACCTCGGCGCCCGCCGCCAGCAGGGCCCGGCCGATGCCGGCGCCGACGCCTCGCGTGCCGCCCGTGACGACCGCGACGCGTCCCGACAGGTCGATGTCGAGCGCCAATTCGCCACCTCCGCCCTCCCGTTGCGGGCGTCGCGCTGCTACCTTCTCCAGCAGCCTGCACCTAACAAACGTTTGGTGGAAAGGTAGCTGATCCGCCCATGGGTGTCTCCACCACCGTCACCGCCTCCCGCCCCGAGGACGGCATCGCGCTCGTCACCGTCGACCGGCCGCCGGTCAACGCCCTGCCCGTACAAGGGTGGTTCGACCTGGCCGACGCGGTCCGCACGGCCGGCCGCGACCCCGGGGTCCGCTGTGTGGTGCTCGCCGCCGCCGGCCGCGGGTTCAACGCGGGCGTGGACCTCAAGGAGATGCAGCGGACGCCGGGGCACGCGGCGCTGCTCGGCGCCAACCGCGGCTGTTACGAGGCGTTCGCGGCCGTGTACGACTGCGCGGTGCCAATCGTCGCCGCCGTACAGGGCCACTGCCTGGGCGGCGGCATCGGCCTGGTGGGCAACGCGGACGCGATCGTGGCGGGCGACGACGCGACGTTCGGCCTGCCCGAACTGGACCGCGGTGCGCTCGGCGCTGCCACCCACCTCGCCCGGCTCGTCCCGCCGCATCTGATGCGCACCCTCTACTTCACCTCGCGCACCGTGACCGCCGCCGAACTCCACCGGCACGGGGCGGTGTGGGACGTGGTGCCGCGTGCCGAGGTGCTGCCGGCGGCACTGGCGCTGGCAGGGGAGATCGCCGCGAAGGACGGGTACCTGCTGCGGCTGGCCAAGGCCGCCATCAACGGCATCGACCCGGTCGACGTCCACCGCAGCTACCGCTTCGAGCAGGGCTTCACCTTCGAGGCCAACCTCAGCGGCGTCGCCGGCCGGCACCGGGACGCCTTCGCACGGAAGAGCGCCCCGGAAAACGGTCCGGGAGACGGCCCGGAACGCGCACGCGGCGCCGGCACGCCCGGAGAGGAGCCGAGGTGAGCGACAAGACCATGACCGCCGACGACGTGGCGGCCCGGCTGGAGAGCGGGATGACCATCGGCATCGGCGGCTGGGGCTCGCGCCGCAAGCCGATGGCGCTCGTACGGGCCCTGCTGCGGTCCGGGCTGACGGATCTCACCGTCGTCTCCTGCGGCGGCCCGGACGTGGGCCTGCTCGCGGCGGCCGGAAGAATCCGCCGGCTGGTCACGCCCTTCGTCACCCTGGACTCGGTCCCCCTGGAGCCCCACTACCGCGCCGCCCGCGAGCGCGGCGCCCTGGAACTGACCGAACTGGACGAGGCGATGTTCCTGTGGGGACTGACCGCGGCGGGCCAGCGGCTGCCGTTCATGCCGGTGCGGGCCGGGCTCGGGTCCGACGTGCTGCGGGCCGGCCCCCGCATCCGTACGGTCACTTCGCCGTACGCGGACGGTGAGGTGCTGGTCGCCGCCCCGGCGCTGCGGCTGGACGCGGCGCTGGTGCACCTGAACCGGGCGGACGCGCGGGGCAACGGGCAGTACCTGGGGCCCGACCCGTACTTCGACGACCTCTTCTGCGAGGCGGCGGACGCGGCGTACGTCTCGTGCGAGCGGATCGTGGACCCCGCGGACCTGTCCCGGGCGGGCGGCCCGCAGACCCTGCTGGTCAGCCGGATGTTCGTCAGCGGTGTCGTCGAGGCGCCGTACGGGGCGCACTTCACCTCCTGTGCGCCGGACTACGGCCGGGACGAGGCGTTCCAGCGGGCGTACGTCCGGGCGGCGGCGGACCCGGACGCCTGGGCCGCGTTCGCCGAGCGCTTCCTGTCGGGCGACGAGGGCGACTACCGGGCCGCGGTGGCGGCCTTCGCCGACGAGACCGGGATCGCGACCGCGACCGCGACCGCGACGGGGAACGCGAAGGAGCGCCCATGACAGCCGACACCGACACGGGCACCGGCACCGGCACCATCACCCGCGCCGAGTACTGCGTGCTGGCGTGCGCCGAAGCCTGGCGCGGCGCGGGCGAGGTGCTCGCCTCCCCCATGGGCACCGTCCCAGCTCTCGGGGCGCGGCTGGCGCGGCTGACCTTCTCCCCCGATCTCCTGCTGACCGACGGCGAGGCGCTGCTCGTCGGCGACGCACCGGAGGCGGGCTCCGGACCGGCGGTGGCGGAGGGCTGGCTGCCCTACCGCCGGCACCTGGCGCTGGTCGCCACGGGCCGCCGGCACGTCATGATGGGCGCGAGCCAGATCGACCGGTACGGCAACCAGAACATCTCCTGCATCGGGGACTGGGCGCGCCCGTCCCGCCAGCTGCTCGGAGTGCGCGGTGCGCCCGTCAACACCCTCAACAACCCGACCAGTTACTGGGTGCCGAGGCACTCGCCGCGCACCTTCGTGGAGCGGGTCGACATGGTCTGCGGCGTCGGGTACGACCGGGCCGCGGCGGCCGGGCCGTCCGCCACCCGCTTCCACCGCATTCCGGAGGTCGTCAGCGACCTCGGCGTGTTCGACTTCGAGACGCCCGACCGCACGATGCGGATCCGGTCGCTGCATCCCGGTGTACGGCTGGAAGACGTACGGAAAGCCACCGGGTTCGCGCTCCTCGTGCCGGACGGCGGGGTACCGGCCACGCGTGAGCCGGACGCCGCCGAGCTGCGGCTGATCCGCGAGGTGCTCGACCCGCGCGGGCTGCGCGACCGCGAGGTGCCGCCATGCGGCCCCTGACCACCGCGCTCACCGAGCTGACCGGCGTCCGGTGCCCCATCGTCCAGACCGGCATGGGATGGGTCGCCGGGCCGCGCCTGGTCTCCGCGACCGCCGAGGCCGGGGCGCTCGGCATCCTGGCCTCCGCCACCATGCCGACCGGGCGGCTGCGTGCCGCGGTCCGTGAGGTCGCCGCCCGTACGGACCGGCCCTTCGGCGTCAACCTGCGGGCGGACGCCGGGGACGCCGCCGAGCGGGTGCGGATCATCGTCGAGGAGGGCGTACGGGTGGCCTCGTTCGCCCTGGCGCCCTCACGGGAGCTGATCGCCCGTCTGAAGGACGCGGGGGTCGTCGTCATCCCGACCGTGGGGGCGCGGCGGCACGCGGAGAAGGTCGCCGCGTGGGGCGCGGACGCGGTGATCGTCCAGGGCTCGGAGGGCGGCGGGCACACCGGTGACGTGGCGACCTCGGTCCTGCTGCCGCAGGTCGTGGACGCGGTGGACATCCCGGTCGTGGCGGCCGGCGGCTTCCACGACGGGCGCGGGCTGGTGGCCGCCCTGGCCTTCGGGGCGGCCGGTGTGGCCATGGGGACGCGTTTTCTGCTCACGTCCGACAGCACAGTCCCGGCCGCGGTCAAGGCGCGCTATCTGGCGGCCTCGGTGCAGGACGTCACCGTGACCCGCGCGGTGGACGGGCTGCCGCACCGGATGCTGCGGACGGACCTGGTGGCCGCCCTCGAACGGTCCGGGCGCCCGGCGGCCCTGCTGCGGGCCGCGCGGCACGCGGCGGCGTTCCGCAGGCAGGCGGGGACGGGCTGGGCCCGGACGGTGCGCGACGGGCTGGCCATGAAGCGCGGCGCCGGGCTGGCCTGGAGCCAGGTGCTGCTGGCCGCGAACACGCCGATGATGCTGCGGGCCGCGCTGGTGGAGGGCCGTACGGACGCCGGGGTGATGGCGTCCGGGCAGGTGGCCGGGGTCATCGACGACCTGCCGTCGTGTGCGGAGCTGGTCGGCCGGATCATGGCCGAGGCGGCGGCGACGCTGGACCGGCTGGGTCCGGGCGGCACGGCCTGAAGGGACCGGCCGGCCGGGACCACGACCCGAACACCGGTCTGGATTTCGCCGCACTACGGTGGAGAATGACCATCGAAGGCCGCCCGGGGTCCCACCGCGGGCAAAGGTTTCCATCGGGGGAGATCACATGCGTAAATTCCTCGCCACGGCCGTCGCGGTGACGGCGCTCAGCACGACGCTGGGTCTGGCCACGGCCTCGCAGGCCGCGGCGGCCCCGCGGGCACCGCAGTGCGCCAAGGTGATGAAGTACTTCACCAAGGACCACCAGCGGTTCGTCCGCCTGAAGAACCTCTGTGCGCAGCGCACGGCCTGCTACACGATCGTCGTGCCGGCCCGGCCCGCCGTGAACGGCCGCCTCGCCAAGGGTGCGACGAAGGACGTGCGGTACGGGACGGACCGGGGGCCGCGCGCGCTGTACGTGAAGAACCGGGCCTGCTGAACGGCTGCCCGGCCGGACGGTCACAGCCGTTCGATCACCGTCACGTTGGCCTGCCCGCCGCCCTCGCACATCGTCTGGAGGCCGTAGCGCCCGCCGGTGCGCTCCAGCTCGTGCAGCAGCGTGGCCATCAGTTTGCAGCCGGTCGCGCCGAGCGGGTGGCCGAGCGCGATGGCGCCGCCGTTGACGTTGACCCGGGCGGGGTCGGCGCCGGTCTCCTCCAGCCAGGCCAGGACCACCGGCGCGAACGCCTCGTTGATCTCGACGAGATCGATGGCGTCGATGCTCAGCCCGGTCTTCTTCAGCGCGTGCGCGGTGGCCGGGACCGGTGCGGAGAGCATCCGGATCGGGTCCGCACCGCGTACGGACAGGTGGTGGACGCGGGCGCGCGGCGTCAGCCCGTGGTCCCGTACGGCCCGTTCGCCCGCCAGCAGCAGGGCCGCCGCGCCGTCGGACACCTGGGAGGAGACGGCCGCCGTGAGCCGGCCGCCGGGCACCACCGGCGCGAGGGCCGCCATCTTCGCCGCCGAGGTGTCGCGCCGTGGGCCCTCGTCGGCCGTCACGTCCCCGTACGGGACCAGCTCGCGCGCGAAACGGTCCTCGTCGGCGGCGCGCACGGCCCGCCGGTGCGAGCGCAGCGCGTACTCCTCCATGTCCGTACGGGAGATGCCCCACGCGTCCGCGATCAGTTCGGCGCCGTGGAACTGGTCCACCGGCCGGTCGCCGTAGCGGGCGCGCCAGCCCGTACTGCCCGCGTAGGGCCCGTCGGCCAGCCCGAGCGGTTCGGCGGCCCCTCGGCTCGCGAAGGCGATGGGGATCATCGACATGTTCTGCGTGCCGCCCGCGACGACCAGGTCCTGGGTGCCGGAGAGCACGCCCTGCGCGGCGAAGTGGACGGCCTGCTGGGAGGAGCCGCACTGCCGGTCGACGGTGACGCCCGGCACCTCCTCGGGGAGCCCGGCCGCCAGCCAGCTGGTGCGGGCGATGTCGCCGGCCTGCGGGCCGACGGCGTCCAGGCAGCCGAAGACCACGTCGTCCACGGCGGCCGGGTCCACGCCCGTGCGGTCCATCAGCGCCTTCAGCACGTGCGCGCCGAGGTCCGCCGGGTGCGCGGCGGCGAGCCCGCCGCCGCGCCTGCCGACGGGGGTGCGCAGCGCGTCGATGATGTAGGCCTCTGCCATGCCGGCTCCTCGGTCGTCGGGGCGTGCTCTGTCTGTCGGCTGTGAGGCGGTGCGGTCAGTCCCGTACGGCGATGCCGTCCAGCACCATCGACAGGTACTGGCGGGCGATCTCCTCCGGGCCGTGCAGGCCGCCCGGCCGGTACCAGCCCGCGGCGACCCAGACGGTGTCGCGGACGAACCGGTAGGTGAGCCGGACGTCGAGGTCGGGGCGGAAGACGCCGTCGGCGACGCCGCGTTCCAGCGTGCCGAGCCATGCCTTCTCGAACTTCTGCTGGGAGTCGGCGAGATAACCGAAGCGCGGCTTTCCGGCGAGCTGCCGGGATTCCTTCTGGTAGATGGCGACGGCGGCGCGGTGCCGGTCGATCTCCCGGAAGGACTCGGTGACCAGGGCCTCGATGGTCTCCCGGGGGCCGAGTCCGGCCGCGAGCACCGCGTCGTACCCGGCCCACAGCTCATCCAGGAAGCTGCTCAGGATCTCGTCCAGCATCGCTTCCTTGGAGTCGAAGTGGTAGTAGAGGCTGCCCGCGAGCAGACCGGCCCGGTCCGCGATGCGGCGTACGGTCGTCGCGTCGTAGCCGTGGGCGGCGAACACCTCGGCGGCGGTGGCGAGCAGTTCACGGCGGCGGGCGGGCGACGGCGGGGTCGCGGCGGCCGGTCTGTCGTTCTTCTTCGCGGTGGGCACCGGCTCATTGTCCCTCTGCGGTCACGCGCGCTGACTGCTGACCGGGACCGTCTCGCCGGTCATGTACGAGGCGTAGTCGCTGGCCAGGAAGACGATGACGTTGGCGACCTCCCAGGGCTCTGCGGAGCGCCCGAACGCCTCCCGGGCGGTCAGCTCGGTCAGCAGCTCCTCGCCGGTGACCTTCGCCAGGTGCGGGTGGACGGCCAGGCTGGGCGAGACGGCGTTGACCCGGACCCCGTAGGCGGCGGCCTCGGCCGCGGCGCAGCGGGTCAGCGCCATCACCCCGGCCTTGGCGGCGGCGTAGTGCGCCTGGCCGCGCTGGGCCCGCCAGCCCACGACCGAGGCATTGTTGACGATGACGCCGCCCCGGCCGCCCGCGCGCATCCGGCGCAGGGCGGCCCGGGTGCAGCGGAAGGTCCCGTTCAGGGTGACGTCGAGGACGGCGGTCCACTGCGCGTCGGTCATCTCCACCAGGTCGGCGGTGCCGCCGAGTCCGGCGTTGTTGACGACGACGTCCAGCCGTCCGTGCCGCCGCTCGACGGCGTCGAAGAGCGCGTCGATCTGCGCCGCGTCGGTGACGTCGCAGGGCTGTGCGGTGACCCGGCCGGCGCCGAACTCTGCGGTGAGCGCCGTCTCGGATTCCTTCAGGCGCCGGGTGTGCGCGTCGGAGAGGACCACGTCCGCCCCCTCTTCGAGGAGCTTGCGGGCGGTGGCGCCGCCGATGCCGGTGCCCGCGGCGGCGGTGACGACGGCTGTGCGGCCGGTGAGCAGGCCGTGTCCGGGGACGTAGGGGGGCGGGGATGCCGGGTGCGCCGTCGGAGGCTTCTCGGGCGTCATGGCCGTACGCTAACCTACCAAACACTTGTTAGGGAACGGTCCCGGGCAGCCCCGCGGCCCCCTGGAACGCCGCACCGGAGCCTGCCGCCACCGCAGGGGAGGCCGCTCGTCGATGGATCTCGAACACGCCCCGGAGGACGAGGAGTTCCGGCGCCAGGCACGGGACTGGTTGACCGCCCACGTGCCCGCCGAGCCGCTGCCCTCCCTGGAGACGGCCGAAGGCTTCACCGCCCACCGGGAGTGGGAGCGCGAGCTGCACACCGGCCGCTGGTCGGCCGTGACCTGGCCGGAGGAGTACGGCGGGCGCGGCGCGTCGGTGCTCCAGTGGCTGCTGTTCGAGGAGGAGTACTACACGGCGCGTGCACCCGGCCGGGTCTCCCAGAACGGCGTCAGCCTGCTCGCGCCCACCCTCTTCGAGCACGGTACGGACGAGCAGCTGGCGCGCGTCCTGCCCGCGATGGCGAGCGGCGCGACCATCTGGGCGCAGGCGTGGTCCGAGCCCGGTGCCGGTTCCGATCTGGCCGCGCTGCGGTCGGCCGCCGTACGGACCGAGGGCGGCTGGCTGCTGCGCGGGCACAAGACGTGGTCCTCCCGGGCGGCCTTCGCGGACCGGGCCTTCGGGCTGTTCCGCAGCCACCCCGGCGCGGACCGGCCGCACCACGGCCTGACGTATCTGATGTTCGACCTGGCCGCGCCGGGCGTGACGGTGCGGCCCATCGGCCGTCTCGACGGGAAGCCGGCCTTCGCCGAGCTGTTCCTGGACGACGTGTTCGTGCCGGACGCGGACGTGATCGGCGAGCCGGGGCACGGCTGGCAGGTCGCCATGAGCACGGCGGGCAACGAGCGCGGGCTCACCCTGCGCAGCCCGGGGCGCTTCACGGCCGCCGCCGCCCGCCTCGCCGCCCTGTGGCGGGCCACCGCCGACCCCACGGACACGGCGCTGCGCGACCGGGTCGCCGACGCGGTCATCGGCGCCCGCGCCTACCAGCTGGCCGCCTACGCCGGCGCCGCACGGCCCACGGCGGGCGGCACCCCGGGCGCCGGGGCCAGCCTCGGCAAAGTCTTCTGGTCCGAACTCGACATCGCCCTGCACGAGACGGCGCTCGACCTCCTCGGCCCGCACGGCGAGCTGGCCGCCGACGCCGCCGCGGCGCCGGACCACGGGAGCTGGGCCGACGGCTGGATCTTCGCGCTGGCCGGTCCGGTCTACGCCGGTACGAACGAGATCCAGCGCGACATCATCGCCGAACGGCTGCTGGGCCTGCCGAAGGGACGGCGCTGAGCACGCCGCGCCGGCGAGAGGAGTGGGGATGCGGTTCCTGCTGGACACGGAGCAGGCGGAATTCGGCCGGACCCTCGGCCGGATGCTGGCGGCGGCGGACACCCCGGCCGCCGCGCGGGCGTGGGGCGCCGGCGACAGCGGTCCGGGGCGCGCGGTGTGGCGGCGGCTCGGGGAGGCCGGGGTGTTCGGGCTGGCCGTACCGGAGAAGTACGGGGGTGCGGGGTTCCTGCCGGTCGAACTGGTCGTGGCGTGCGTCGAGGCGGGGCGGTACGCCGTCCCGGGCCCGGTGGTGGAGACGGCCGCGGCGTCCGTACTGCTCGACCGGCTCGGCGATGCGGGCCCGGCCGCGGAGTGGCTGCCCGCCGTCGCGGCCGGGGCGGCGCTGGTGTCGTACGCGGATCCGGCGTGCGGGCCGTACGCCCTCGACGCGGCGGCCGCCGATGCCACGCTCCTCGTGAGCGGCGGCACGCTGCGGCAGGCGGACGGGGGCGGGCCGGTCCAGCCGTCGGTCGATCCGGCCCGGCGGCTGTCCCGGTACGAGGCGGACGGCGGAACCGTGCTGGCCGGCGGGCCGGCCGTGCGGGCCGCCGCCGCGCACGCAGCGGACGCCGCGCGGCTGCTCACCGCGGCGCAGGCGCTCGGTGTCGGGCGGCGGCTGCTGGACGACACCGTGGCGCACGTCAAGCAGCGCACTCAGTTCGGTGTCGCCGTCGGCTCGTTCCAGGCGGTGAAGCACCGGCTGGCGAACGTGCTGCTGGGGCTGGAGTTCGCCGAGCCGCTGGTGTACGGGGCGGCGGTGGAGCTCGCGGGCGGCGGGGAGGCGGGCGGCGGCATCGCGATGGCGAAGGTGGCCGCGGGAGAGGCGGCCTACGCCGCGGCGCGGGCGGCGCTCCAGCTGCACGGCGCCCTGGGCTACACCGACGAGCTGGACCTCTCCCTGTGGATCCGCAAGGCGCGAGCGCTGCGTGGCGCCTGGGGCACGCCCGCAGAGTGCCGGATCCGGGTACTCGCCTCCCCCGTTCCGGGCGGGTGAGTCCGCAGAGGCAAATCTTTTACGAGTAAAACACCTGTTAAGGTTTTGGTATGGGGAAACATGCCAGACCTACGGGAAAGCGAGCGGCGGCCCTCTCAGGGAGCGGCAGCACGGTCCGCGCGCGCCCACTGCCCATCCGCAGCACCGTCCTGCTGCGCCGCCCCGTGGACATCTGGCACAAGCCCGCGCTGAGCGCGGTCGTCGCCCTCGGCATCCCCGAATTCACCCTGCTCGCGCTGGGCCGCCTGGACCTGGTGCTGTACACCTCGGCCGGGGCCATGTGCGCCCTGTACGCGCACGGCCTGCCGTACGCCGCCCGCGCCCGCACCCTGGCCTGGGTGATCCTCGGCATGGTCGCGAGCCTCGGCGCCGCCCTGACCGCCGCATCCCTGATCAGCTCGGTCCCACTGCTCGTCCTCCTCGCCTCACTGGTCGCCGCCGCACACAAGACGGTCTGCGACGCCACGCGCGTCGGCCCGCCGGGAAACCTGATCTTCACCTTCATCTCGGCGTCGGCCTTCTTCGTGCCGCAGCGCATCGGGCAGGTGCCCTTCCACCTGTCGCTCGCCCTGGGCGCGGGCGCGCTCGCCTGGCTGGTGTGCATGGCGCCCGCGCTGGTCCGGCCGCGCGGGCCGGAGCGGATCGCGACGGCGCGGGCGCTGGAGGCCGCCGCGGCGCTGCTGCGCACCGGTCCGGCGTCCGGCGACGCCCCCGCCGGTCCGGACCGCGCCCGGCACGCCACCGCCGCCGCCGTGAACGCCGCCTGGCACACGCTCTTCCAGGTTCCCGGCCGTACGGCCGCCGCGGCCGCCGACCGCTCCGGTCTGGAGCGGCTGCTCGTACGGGCCGAATCGGCCCTCGCTGCACAGCAGGCCGACACGGAAGAGGCCGAGCGCTGCACGGCGTGGGCCCGCGACCTGCGCCGGGGCCGGGCGCTGCCCGAGGTCGCGCTCACCGGGGCCCAGTCCGGCGAGCTGGCCGGGATCGCCGCGGAACACGCGGACCACGAAAAGAATCCGGGCCCCGCGGGCCTGGAGCCACGCCGCCCCGCGCCCGGTCACCCGCGCGGTATCCGGGCGGTGCTCCACCGCCTGGCGCCCGGCTCACCGCTGCTGCCCATCGGCGCGCGGGTGGCCGCGGGCTGCGCGCTGGCGGGCTGGGGTTCGATGGCGGCAGGCGTCGGCCACCCGTACTGGGCCGTGGTCACCGCGGCCTCCATCTACCAGGCCAACACCACCCTCTCCTGGCAGCGGGCCCTGCAGCGCACCATCGGCAACCTCCTCGGGCTGCTGCTCTTCACCGCCCTGCTGCCGGTCATCCACACCGGCCACCTCGCGATGATCCTGCTGGCGCTCACCTTCCAGTTCTGCGCCGAGGCGAGCATCACCCGCAACTACTGGCTCGGGTCGGTCTGGGTCACCCCGATGGCCCTGCTGCTCACCGAGTTCGGCAGCCACCTGCCCGCGCGGACGCTGGTCACCGACCGCTGGACCGACACCGTCGTGGGGGCGGCCGTGGGCCTGGCCTGCTGCGTCCTGGTCACCAACCGCCGCGCCGCCGACCGCATCGAGGCGGCGCTGGACCGGGTGGCGGCCGCCGAGGCCGCGGCGCTGCGGCTGCTGGACGGCTCGGCCGCAGGGGAAGAAGGCCTGGACGCCGCGGTACGGGACGACGACGCGCGCGAGACGGGCTGGGCACGCGACCGCCTGGCCGCGAGCCTGGTCGAGCTGCGGGAGGCGGTGGAGGTGTCGGCCGGCGAGTGGTGGCAGCGCGCCGTCCCCGAGGAACGCGTCACCCTGGCCGAGCAGCAGGGACACCGCACCCTGGCCCGGCTCGTCCGCCGGCTGTCCGCGCCGGCCCTGGCCGCGTAGCCGCGTGCCGCACCCGTACCGCAGGGCGCGCGCCCGTACCCGTACCGCCCCGCCCTGCTGCCCGCGGCGGCACCAGGCAGAATTGTCCGGGCGCAGCGCGGCACGGGGCCTGCACCGCGGCCCGCGGCACGCTCTGCGCGCATCAGTTCGCCGACGGGGGCCGGGAGTGCCCGGGAAGAAGAGGTGCGCGTGACCGAGGACATCGTCGCGGGGGTGCTGCGGCAGTGGCAGCAGGTCCACCCGGGGCTGGACACCGGCCCGATGGCGGTGATCGGGCGGCTCAACCGCTGTTCCGCGCTGCTCCAGCAGGCCGCCGACGCGCCGCTGCGGCGGGAGGGGCTGACCCGTCCGGAGTTCGACATCCTCGGCACGCTGCGGCGGATGGACCGCGAGCTGACGCCCGGCCGCATCGCGCGCGAGACGTTCGCCTCCGGGGCGGCGGTCACCAAGCGGGTACGGCAGTTGGAGACGCGGGGGCTGGTCGCGCGGCGCCCCGACGAGCGGGACCGGCGGGTCTCGCACCTCTCGCTCACCGACGAGGGCCGCGCGGTCATCGACCGGCTGCTGCCCGAGCAACTGCGCTACGAGGCCGGTCTGCTGGAGGGCATCGACGGCAAGCGGCGGGACGAACTGTCCGAGGGGCTGAGCGAGTTGCTGGTGCTCCTGGAGGGGCGGCTGGGGAGCCTGCTGGACTGACGGCTCCCGGAGAGAGAGGGGCCCGGGCGTTGCCGCGGCGGCGCGCCGCCCGGCGCCTCCGCGGCAACGCGCGCGGGCTGCGGAATGATGCCTTCCGTGAAGGCTCCCAGGTGCCCGGCCGGCGGACACCGCGGCGGTGCCGGTGCTGTGCGGGCGGAGGGAGGAACGCCGGTTTGCCTGATCGCACGCCCGCCCCCGCGGGAGGCCGTCGGGAACGGCTCCCCGCCGCCGGCGGACGCGGGCCCCCGGGCACGTACCCCGCCGCGCCCGTCCGTCCACCGCCCGCCCCGTCGCCCGGCGACCCGCACTCCTGAGGCAGCGTCATGACCACCCAATTCGACGGTATGGCCGCTCTGCACGAGCGCAGCATCGACGAGCTGCCCTTCAGACGGCACATCGAGATGCCCTCCGTCCTCGCCGCGGCGGACGGCGTCGAGGGGCGCCGGGTCCTGGACCTCGGCTGCGGTTCGGGGCACTACGCCCGCTTCTTCGCCCGCAACGGGGCGGGCAGCGTGCTCGGCGTCGACCGGTCCCCCGGGATGATCGCGCACGCCCGGCACCGGGAGGAGGTGGAACCCCTCGGCGTGTCCTACCGCGTCCTCGACGCGGTGACCGCCGACACGCTCACGGGAGCCTTCGACGTGACCGTGGCCGTCTACGCGCTGTCGTACGCCGCCACCCCGGCCGCGCTCACCCGGCTGTGCGCCGCCGCCCGCGACACGCTCGCCCCGGGCGGCCGCTTCGTGGCCGCCACGCTCAACCCGGACTTCGCGACGGTCCCGCACTACTACCGGCCCTACGGCTTCGACCTCACCGTGGCCGACGCCCACCTGCGGGACGGGGACCCCGTCGGCCTGCACGGCCGGGCCGACGAGGAGACCTTCCAGGTGACCGCTTACTACTGGTCCCGCGAGGCGCACGAACGGGCCCTGACGGAGGCCGGGTTCACCGGCATCGCCTGGCAGCCGCCGCGCACCGCCGCCGGCGGCAGCGCGTCACTGTTCGCGCGCTACCTGGCGGCGCCGCACGTCCTGGCCGTGTCGGCGCGCGCCGCCTGAAGACCGGGGCGGCTCCACGGTCCGGCCCCAGACCGGTCCGAGGGGCCGATCCCGGGCCGCCGCCCGAGGGGCGGCGCGTCACGGCTCCAGGCGGGCGACGCGCCCGTCCTCGCCCGCCGCCCAGCAGCCGAAGTCCGCGGCACAGTCGACGGTGTCGTACGAGCCGCCGTCGAATCGGTGCCAGCTCCGGCCACCGTCCAGCGTGACGTCGCTGCCCGTCGGACCGACGGCCAGCGCGACGCGCGTGGTGCGGGGGAACCAGGCCACACCGGACCGGTAGCGCTTCGGCGGTCTGGCGGACGCCTGCCAGGACGCGCCGCCGTCCGCGCTCACCGCGGCGGCCTTCGGCGAGGGCCTGCCGGTCCGGTGGTCGCCGCCGACCGCGAGTCCGTGCGTACGGTCGCGGAAGGCCAGGCCGAAGACACCGCGCGCCGGGTCGCCCGCCGGGACCGGCGTCTCGGACACCGTCCAGCTGCGCCCGCGGTCCGGGGAGTACAGGACCCGGCTCTTCGCCGCGCCGCCGGTGGCGAACCACGCGTCGTACGCGCCGGAGCTGACCAAGCACTGGCCGCTGGCCGCGAAGGACGCCTCACCGGGCTGGGCCGGCGGCATCCCGCGGGTGGGCAGCACCCGCCAGTTGCGGCCGCCGTCGACGGTGGACAGGATGCGGTACGTCCCGTCGACGGGGTCGGCGAGCGCGATGCCGTGGCTGCCGTCGAAGAACGTCATGCAGTCGTAGAAGGCGCGCGGATCGGTGTTGCGGAAGCTCTCGGTCCAGGTGGCGCCGCCGTCGTCCGTACGGAAGACCCGGGACGCCGCCCCCTCGCCGGCCGCCAGGACCACGGCGTGCCGCGCGTCGAACGCCTCGATGTCGCGGAACTCCAGGGCCTCGGCGCCCGGCGGTGACACGTCGCGCCAGTGGTCGCCGCCGTCACGGGTACGCAGCACGGTCCCGTCGGTGCCGGCGACCCAGGCGGTACTGCGGCTGACGGCGGCCAGGCCGCGGAAGCGCGCGTCGGTGTCGGTGTCCTTCAGGTCCCAGCCGCCGTCCAGCAGCCCGGAGGCGGCCGGCGGTGCGGCGGCGGGCCGTGCTGCGGCGGGCGTCTGTGCCGACACGGGGGCCGCACCCGCGGCACCGAGCGCCGCGGCACAGAGCACCGCCCACATCGCGCGCGTGCGTCTCCCGCGCCCCGGCCGTCCTGACTGTCCCGGCTTCCCCTTGACCCTCATGACGCTGGAAGCTAGCCCAGCCGGGACGCCCCGTCCAGACATTCCCGTACCGCCTCCGTACGACGCCTCGCCTCGCGCGGGCCGGGTGCCCCTCCTACTGTGCTGCACAGGGGTACGGAAGCAGCCGGGGGAGGACGCAGGAGGAGACGGTGATGGTCCGGCAGGAGATCCGCTCATGAACGCGCCGGCCCCGGTGACGGTGACCGACGACCGCGCCGCGAACCGCTACGAGGCCCGGCTCGGCGGCGAAGTCGCGGGCGTGGCGGCCTATCTGCGCGCCGAGGGGCTCATCGCCCTCGTGCACACCGAGGTCGACCCGGTGTACGAGGGCAACGGCGTCGGCTCGGCGCTGACGCGGCACGCGCTGGACGCGGCGCGGGCCGACGGGCTGCGGGTGCTGGCGGTGTGCCCGTTCGTCGCGGGCTGGATGGAGCGGCACCCCGAGTACGGGGATCTCGCGTACGAGAACCGCAGCGCGGTCACGGACTGACGGCCGTCATGGGCTGACGTCGCCTCTGCCGTACGGGCGCGAGCCCCGGCCGGTCCCGGCCCGGCGGGAAGGTCAGCCGGTGCGGCAGACCCAGACCGGGAGCCGGCCCCACCAGACCCAGCCGCAGTGCGCGGGCGGGGACGGGTCGGTGGTGGGTGCGGGCGTGGGGACGGCGGTGGGCGTGGGTGTGGGCGGGGACGAGCGGGTGGGCGTCGGTGCCGGGGTGGGCCGGTCCGTGGGGCTGCCGGTCGGTGCGGGGGTGGGAGCGGCGGTCGGAAGTGTGGGCCCGCCGGTCGGTGCCGATGCCGTCGGGTCCGGGCCGGGGCTCGTCGAGGGGCTGCCGGGGCCGGGGGCAGGGCCCGGCCGTCCGGTCGCGGTCGGCGCGGGGGTTTGCGAGGCAGTCGGTGCGCCCGCGCGGGGCGCCGGGGTCGCACTCGCCGTGCCGCGCGCCGCCGGTGCGGACGGAGCACCGGTGGGTACGGAGGTCGCCGGCCGCTCCGCCGTGGCGTCGGGCACCGCCCGGCCCGCGCCGCTTCCGGGCGCCTCCGGGGCCGCTGCCGCCCGCTCGGCCGGCGGCGCCGTGTTGTCACTGGTCAGCGCGATGCCCGCGGCGACCGCCACCCCGGCGGCCACCGCGACGCCGAGGCCCGCGACGGTGGCGGCCGCCGGCCCGGCCTGCCCGATCTGGCCGCGCAGCAGATGCCGTACGGACTTCTGTACGGCTTCGTGCACGCACGTGAGCGCCTTCTGCGCGGAAGCGGCCGCGCCGCTGCCCGCCGTGTGACCGCTGCCGGCCGCGGCGGCCCCGGCGCCCGCGAGCGGCAGCAGGAACTTCGCCGAACCGCCCGCCAGGAGCACCAGCAGCGCGGGACCGGTGAGCGCGGGCAGCCGGTCGTTGGCCCGGGTCAGCAGCGCCATCCGCGCCCGGCAGTCGGGGCAGTCCGCGAGGTGGCGGGCGATCCCGTCGGCCTGTTTCGCGGTGGCCTCACCCCGTACGAACGCGGGCATCCGCTGCCAGTGCGCCTCGCACGCCGGGTCGTCCGGCGTCCCGGGGACCGAGCCGAGGAACGCCTGCCGCATACCCTCCCTGGCCCGGTGCAGCAGTACGGCCGTCGCGCCCTTGCCCGCCCCGATCGCCTTGCCGACCGCCTCCAGCGGCTGGTCCTCGGCCTCCGCCAGCCACAGCGCCGTCACCCAGCGCCGCGGGAGCCGCCCCATGACGCGGGCGAGCAGGTCGACGTAGGCGACGCGCTGCGCCGGGTCGGCGTGCTCGGCCGCCGGACCGGTGCCGGGCCACGCCTGCCCGTCCTCCGGGTCCCGCGGTATCTCGCGGGCGGCGACCGCGCCGACGGCCGAGGCGAGGTGGCGGATGGTGGTGCGGAGGTAGGCCGGGACGTTGTCGATGGGGTGCCCGGAGCGGATGCGGCGCCAGACCCGGAAGTGCGCCTCGGCGACGAGGTCCTCCGCGAGCCAGGCGCTCGTCGTCAGCGACCGCGCGTAGGCGACCAGGCGCGGGTGCTCGCGCTCGTAGAGCCGGGTGTAGTCGTCCGCCGGGGACCCTGCGGATGCTTCGGACATGAGCGGACAACCCCTGACGTGTCGCCGCCGGCGCCGGAGGTGCGCCCCGCTCCCGGCCGGGCGTCCGGGACCCGGTCACCAGCTCTCACGTGTGGGCAGACCCGTTCCGGTTCTGGCGGCCTTGCATGGATTTCGCAAGCGTAAGGAGCACATATCCCCGCAATCAAAAGTTCGTGATGCACCTCACGCGGTCATTCGGTGCACTGGCGTCATACGCGGCGCGTCTTACGGGTCGTAGAGGCAGAGACCCGTCCGCACGAGCACCCAGGGAGCCGACGATGTCCCACGTCATCGACCAAGCCGTCCACGCCCGACTGATCGCGACCGTGCCCCGGTCGCGCAAGGTCCCCGCCCGGCTGCGCTACGACAGCGGGGACCCGCTCGCGGTGCACGTCGTCTTCCCGCCCGCGGCGTCGCTGGACGGGGCGGAGGTCGTGTGGACGTTCGCCCGCGACCTGCTGGCGGAGGGCCTGCGCGAGCCGTCCGGCAAGGGCGACGTGCGCATCTGGCCGTGCGGCCCGGATCACACGATGCTGGAGTTCCACACCGCCGACGGCCTGGCCATGGTGCAGTTCCAGGCTCGTGACCTGCGCAGGTTCCTGATGCGGTCGTACGGTGTCGTGGCCCTGGGCACCGAGGGCCGGCACCTGGACGTCGAGGGCGACCTCGCGGCCCTGCTGCGCGAGGCATAGGCCGCCGGGTGCGGCCGTCCTGCCTCTGCCGTACCCGCGGTGTCCGCGCCGTCGCGGCGACCGCTTGACTTCGAGTGCGCTCCAACAGGAAGAGTGAGCGGCGAATCGATCAAGCACTCTCTCCGAGGAGCTCCACCATGCGCACCACCACGCTCGGCAGCACCGGACCCGAGGTCGGCGTCATCGGTCTCGGCTGCATGGGCATGACCCACGCCTACGACCCGGCCGGCCGGGACGACGCCACCTCCGTCGGCGTGCTCCGGCAGGCGATCGACCTCGGTGTGACGCTGATCGACACGGCCGACGTCTACGGCCCGTACACCAACGAGGAACTGGTGGGCCGGGCGCTGGCGGGCGGCCACCGGGAGCGGGTGGTCCTGGCCACCAAGGTCGGGCTGGAGTCCGCCGCGGACAAACCGGGGGATCACACCGCGCTGGTACGCAACGGCCGTCCCGAGCACATCCGCCGCTCCATCGACGCGAGCCTGCGCCGCCTGGGCACCGACTACGTGGACCTGTACCAGCTGCACCGGGTGGACCCGGAGGTCCCGGTCGAGGAGAGCTGGGGCGCGCTGGCCGAGGCCGTGCAGG
Source organism: Streptomyces sp. NPDC030165 (assembly GCF_055573595.1). Taxonomy (NCBI): domain Bacteria; kingdom Bacillati; phylum Actinomycetota; class Actinomycetes; order Kitasatosporales; family Streptomycetaceae; genus Streptomyces; species Streptomyces sp. NPDC030165. The sequence goes on from NZ_JBVIBD010000020.1 coordinate 29,059, forward strand.
CGGGCAAGGCCCGGCAGATCGGCCTGTCGGAGCCGACCGTCGAGGAGATCCGGCGCGCGCAGGCTGTGCATCCGGTCGCCTCCGTGCAGTCCGAACTGTCGCTGTGGACCCGCGAGGCGCTCGACGAGGTCGTGCCGTACTGCGAGGAGCAGGGCATCGCCTTCCTGCCGTTCTCGCCGCTCGGCCGCGGCTTCCTGACCGGCAGCATCGCCTCCTTCGACGAGCTGCCGCAGGACGACTTCCGCCGCCGACTGCCGCGCTTCCAGCAGGACGCGCTGAAGGCCAACCTGGAGATGGTGGGCAAGGTTCGCGCCATCGCCGGGCAGCTGGGCGTCTCCGCCGCGCAGGTCGCCCTCGCGTGGGTGGTCGCCCAGGGGCAGTACGTCATCCCGATCCCCGGCACCAAGACCCCGAAGTACCTGGTGGACAACACCGGCGCGGCGGACGTCACCTTGCCGCCCGCCGCCCTGGCCGAACTGGACGCGCTGCCGGCGGCCGAGGGCACCCGCTACTGAGGACGCCCGTTCGTCCACACCCCGGCGTCAGCCCGCCCCCGCCCCGTCGAACAGCTGCGCCAGCCGCATGTCGAGGAGCTGGACGGCCTTCTCCGGGGTGTGGACGTCCAGCAGGATGTATGTCGAGAGCCCGTCGACGAGGCTGATCAGCACCATCGCCTCGTCGTCGGCGTCCAGGTCCGGGCGTGCCTCGCCGCGTTCCATCGCCTGCCGCAGCTGGTCGGCGAAGAGGTCCCGCAGTTTGGGGATGCCGTCGCGGATGTCGGTGCGCAGGGCGGGGTCGTGGACGGCCCGGTGGAAGTGGGCGATGCCCACCAGGAAGCCGATGCGGCTCTGTTCGTCCAGGGGCAGCATCCCTGTCAGGCAGGCGCGCAGGATGTCGTAGGGGGTGGGCTCCCCGTCGAGCGCTTCGATGCGTGCGCGGATGCGCTGCTGGGCGAGGGTCTCGATGTAGCGCAGCGCGAAGACGAGCATCTCGTCCTTGGTGCGGAAGTAGTGCTGGAGCCGCCCCAGGGAGATGCCCGCCTCGGCGGCGACGTCCCGCAGGCTCGCGCCCTCCAGTCCCCGGGTGCTCGCGATCCGCCACAGCGCCTGGGAGATCTCCCGGCGCCGCGCCTCATGGTCCACCTTCTTCGGCACGTAACCGTGGCCTCGCCTTCTTTTTTACAAGTCGCTCGTACCGTTATAACGTACCGCTACTCAATACAAGCGACTTGCCAAAGAACGGGGTCCCTCATGCCCACGCCCGCCACCCCCCTGCTGCGGCCGCCCCGCAACCGGGTCGATCCCCGCGCCCGCCGCTGGTGGACCGTCCAGGCGTTGCTGACGGTCAGCGGGCCGACGCTGCTCACCGCGCTCGCCCTGGCGGTCTGCTCGGTACTGTTCTTCCCCGGCGCCCTGCCCTGGCTCGGACCGCTGCTGCTGGTCGTCCTCGTCCTGCCGGCGCTCGGCTATCTGCTGGTGATGCCCCGGTGGCGGTACTCCGTGCACGCCTGGGAGCTGGGCAGCCGCGCGGTGTACGCGGCGGGCGGCTGGTTCCGGCAGAAGCGGCGGATCGCGCCGCTGTCGCGGGTGCAGACCGTGGACACCGTGCGCGGCCCCGTACAGCAGCGGTTCGGGCTCGCGACGGTCACCGTCACCACCGCCTCCACCGCGGGCGACGTGAAGATAGCCGGGCTGTCCGACGCGGACGCCGAGGAGCTGTCGCGGCGCATCGGCGAGGCTGCGCAGGCCGTACCGGGTGATGCCGCATGACCACCGCCACCTCTCCCGTCACCGGCGCGCCGCCCCGCTGGCACCGGCTGGACCGGCGCACCCTCCTGGTGCACTGCGGCTGGATGGCCGCCCCGCTCGGCTCGCTCGCCCTGACCGCGCTGGCCACCGGCGGCCGCATCGGAACCGGCGCCTGGATCACGCTGGCCTCCATCGCGGCGAGCTTCGCGGTCCTCACCGCGATCGGGTCGGTCCGCTGGGCGCGTACGGACTACCGCGTCACCCACGACTCCTTCGAGGTGCGCAGCGGGGTGCTGACCCGGCGGCTGCGGTCCGTACCGCTGCACCGCATCCGCACGGTCGACCTGACGGCCTCGCCGCTGCACCGGCTGCTCGGTGTCACCGTCCTGCGGGCCGGCACCGCGGGCTCGTCGGACGGCGGCGGCGAGCTGTCGCTGGAGGCGCTGACGACGGCCGACGCAGAGCGGCTGCGGACCGTGCTGCTCGCCCGCGCCGGCACCCGGGCGACGGACGAGGACCCGGTCGTCTCCCGCGTCAACTGGCGCTGGCTGCGCTACGCGCCGCTCACCTTCTGGGTGATCGGTGGCGTCTTCGCCGCGGCCGGCGGCGCCTACCGCGTCCTGGACGGCGCCGGCATCGAGCCGTGGAAGCTGGGCATCGTGCGCAGCGCGTTCGACGAGTTCGGCGCCGGTGCGCTGTGGGTGACGATCCCGCTCGCGCTGCTGGCCGTCGTCGCCCTCGGCACCGTCGGCGCGCTGGCCCTCTACGTCGAGGGCTGGTGGAAGTACCGCCTCGAATGGACCGACGCGCACACGCTGCGGGTGCACCGCGGCCTGCTCACCACCCGGTCGGTGACCATCGAGCGGGCCCGGCTGCGCGGCGTGGTCCTGCGCGAGCCGCTGCTGCTGCGGGCGGGTGGCGGCGCCACCGTACGCGCGGTCGCGGGCGGCCTGGGCAACAAGGAGGAGAACCGCAAGCGCAGTGTGATCCTGCCGCCCGCGCCGCGTACGGAGGCCGTGCGCACGGCGTCGGGCACGCTGCGCGGCGGCTTCACCGACGCCGGACTGCGCAGGCATCCGCGAGCCGCCCTGCGCCGTCGCCGTATGCGCGGGCTGCTCTTCGTCACGCTGCCGGGCACGCTCGCCCTCGGGGTCCTGGGCGTCCTGCTGACTCCCGTACTGCTGCACTGCGCCTGGGCGTTCGCGCTGGTGTCGGTGCCGGTGGTGCTGTGGCTGGCCCGTGACGCGTACCGCAATCTGGGGCACGGCCTCGACGGGCGGTTCCTGATCGCGCGCTCCGGCACGTTCAGCCGGGACACCGTCGTGCTCCAGCGCGAGGCGGTCGCGGCCTGGACGTTCTCCAGTACGCCGTTCAGCAGGCGGACCGGGCTGGTCACCCTCACGGCCGCGGTCGCCGCCGGGGAGGACGGTTACCACATACGCGACATCCCGGCGGACGACGCACCGGCCCTGGCGGCGGCAGCGGCGCCCGGGATCCTGGAGGAGTTCCTGGCTTACGGCCCCGCGAAGCCCCGTGCAGCCCGGCACCGGGCGTGACCACAAACCCTTGTCAACCCACGCGTTGCCCACCAACCATGACGACCTGGACATGACATAGATCACACCCCTGTCACATGCACGGCGAGGGCGGGCACACCGTCCTACATGGTGTAAGCCATGTCCCGACCCGACATCCGTAAGGGAGCAGCCGCGGTGCAGAGTGTCATCGACCAAGCCGTCCAGGTACGTCTCATCGCGACCGCGCCCGGCTCCCGGACCGTGCCCGCGGTGCTGCACTATCACCCGGCCGACCCGCTCGCGGTGCGGATCACCTTCCCGCCGGAGATCTCGCTGGACGGCGCCGCGGTCGACTGGGCCTTCGCCCGCGAACTGCTCGCCGACGGCCTGCGGTCCGCGGCGGGCACCGGCGACGTACGGGTGCGCCCGCTGGGCCGGGACCGCACGGTGCTGGAGTTCCACGTCGAGGACGGGGTCGCGATGGTCCAGGTCGACACCGCGGACCTGCGCCGCTTCCTGGACCGCACGTACCAGGCCGTGCCCGCGGGCCGCGAACTGCTCGACGTGGACCGCGGCCTCGCGGAACTTCTCGGCGACGCGTGAGGGCCGACGCCCGCTGAGGGCCGTGGTTCGTCGAGGGCCGTGGCCCGTTGAGGAGCGACGCCCGTCGGGGATCGACGCTTGTCGAGGGCCGTGGCCCGGTCCCCGGTCTCGCCCGGGGATCCGGTGCCACTCCCCTCCCCCGCGTCAGCGCTGCGGGAACCCGAACCCGTACCCCTGCTGCTTCATCCACGGCAGCAGCCGGTCCAGCGCCGCGACCGTCTGGCTGCGGTCGCCGCCGCCGTCGTGGAACAGGACGGTCGGGCCGTTGCGCAGTTCCCGGCGCACGGTGCGCACGATCGCGTCGGTGCCCGGCCGCTCAAAGTCCTTGCTGTCCACGTTCCAGCCCAGCGGGCGCATCCCGTGCTCCGCGGCCAGCTTCCTGCTGAACGGGGTGAACGCGCCGCCCGGTGCCCGGTAGTAGTCCACCTTCGGGCCCCCCGCGGCCTGCTCGATCATCTGCTGCGCCGTGGATATCTGCCGCGCCTGGTAGTTCTCGGGCTGGTGGTCCATGCCGGTGTTGTGGCTGACGGTGTGGTCGCAGAGCTTGTGTCCGGCCGCCGCCACCTTCTTGACCAGGTCCGGGTGCGCCTTCGCCGACGGGCCGATCATGCAGAAGGTGGCCTTGACGTCGTACTTCTTCAGCACGGACAGCACCTTGGGGGTCCAGACCGGGTCCGGGCCGTCGTCGATGGTGATGTTCAGGCTCTTGCCGGGCCGGTCGGAGGCGTGCACGATGCTCGGATCGACCGCGGCGGGCCGTGCCTGTTCCGTGGTGTCCGCGTGCGCCTCGGAGGTGGCGCCGGACTGTCCGAACGTCAGATAGCCGGCCACTCCGAGCGACGCCGCCGCCACCGCGGCCACCCCGATGATGCCGCTCCGCCTGCCGTGCCGTGCCATGCGTATCCCGTCCCTCTTGCCGTGCGCGGGCCGCCGCGGACCTGTGTACGGATGCCGCCGTCGGCGCCGTACGATTCCCCCTGCGGCGAGCTCGCGCGATTACTGCCTTGCATCACGACAGATGCGAAGAATTACGGGCAGGATCCGTCTGTTACCGATCCATCATGAAACTTATTGATACTGGTGCCATGCCCCGAGTACTTCTCATCGAGGACGACGCCGCCGTGCGCGACGGAGTCACCCTCGCGCTCCGCCGGCGCGGCCACGAAGTGGCGGCCGCGGCCAGCGGCGAGGACGGCCTGGACCTCCTCCCCGCCTTCCGCCCCGACATCGTGCTGCTGGACCTGATGCTCCCGGGCAAGGACGGCTTCGAGGTCTGCCGCCGCATCCGCGCCGACCGCCAGCTGCCGATCATCATGCTCACCGCCCGCGGCGACGACCTCGACGTGGTGCTCGGGCTGGAGGCGGGCGCCGACGATTACATCGTCAAGCCCGCGCGCGGCGAGGTGCTGGAGGCCCGCATCCGCGCGGTCCTGCGGCGCACCGCCCTGCCCGCCGACGGGGACGCCGCCGGACCCGCCGAACCGGGCCCCGCGCCCGTGGAGACCTACGGCGAACTGGCCGTGGACCGTGCCGGGCTGGTCGTCTCCAAGGGCGGCGCCGACCTCCCCCTGGCCCCGTCCGAGATGAAGCTGCTGCTGTTCCTGTCCGCGACCCCGGGGCAGGTCTTCAGCCGCCAGCAGCTGCTGGAGCACGTCTGGGAGCACAGCTATCACGGTGACGCGCGCCTGGTGGACGCGTGCGTGATGCGGCTGCGCACGAAGATCGAGGACACTCCGCGCAGCCCCCGGTACGTGCAGACCGTACGCGGCTTCGGCTACCGCTTCGGTCCCCTGTGAAGCGCCCCAGGCCCGCGGGCGGCGCGCGGCGGCCGCTGCTGCCGCGTTCGGTCCCGCGCGGTCTGCGGGCCCGGCTCGTCGTCGCCTTCCTGCTGGTCGGCGCGGTCAGCGCGCTGACCACCGCGGCGCTGACCTACCGCGAGGCCCGCAACGCCATCCTCCAGCGCTCGCAGGACACCGCGATCAAGGACCTGCGGGGGCAGGTCAATTCGCTCGCGCCGGACCTCGCCGTGCCGCCGACCCGTGCGGACGTGGACGAGTTCACCCGGCAGCTCGACCGCTCCGGCAAGGCCCGGGACTGGGACGTCTACGTCCAGTACAAGGGCGTCGCGGAGAACGACCGGAGCCGGCCGCGCCGCGTGATCGTCCCCGCCGAGCTGCGGGAGTCGGTCGAGACCCGGCACGTGACGGCGTTCCAGCGGGTGGACCGGGAGGGCGAACCGTGGCTGCTGATCGGCATGCCGGTGATGCAGTCGCAGACCGAGACCCGCACGGCGTCCCCGCTGTCCGTCTACGCCCAGCTCCCGCTCCGCGCGGAGGAGGCCAACGTCGAGGCGCTGGTGAGCGCCGCGCAGCGCGGTGCCCTGCCGGTGCTCGCGCTGGCCGTGGTCCCGGCGCTGCTCGCGGCCCGCGGTGTGCTGCGGCCGGTGCGCGGGCTGCGGCAGGCCGCCGGGCGGATCGCCGAGGGCAAGCTGGAGACCCGGCTGGAGGTCAAGGGCGCCGACGAGCTGGCCGACCTGTCGAGGACGTTCAACGACATGGCCGCCAAGCTGGAGGAGAGCGTCGCCGACCTGCGCCGTATGGAGGCCAACGCGCGGCGGTTCGCGGCCGACGTCTCGCACGAGCTGCGGACCCCGCTCGCCGCGATGACCGCCGTCACCGACGTCCTGGACGAGGACGCCGACGCGCTCGACCCCGACACCGCCTCCGCCGTCCGGCTGATCAGCCAGGAGACCGGCAAGCTGGCCCGGATGGTCGAGGACCTCATGGAGGTCTCGCGCTTCGACGCCGGGGCCGCCGCGCTGCACCTGGACGAGGTGGACGTCGCCGAGACGATCCGCAAGACGCTGCAGGCCAGGGCCTGGCAGGACCGGGTGGGCGCCGAGCTCCCGGACGGTGTGCGGGCGCGGCTGGACCCGCGGCGGCTGGACGTCGTGGTGGCCAACCTGGTCGGCAACGCGCTGCACCACGGCGGGGAGCCGGTACGGGTGCTGCTGCGGGCACCGGATCCGGGCGACGGCCGGCTGGTGATCCGCATCGTGGACAGCGGCCCCGGCATCGACCCGGAGGTGCTCCCGCACGTCTTCGACCGCTTCTACAAGGCGGACTCGGCGCGCGCCCGTTCCGAGGGCAGCGGGCTGGGCCTGGCGATCGCCATGGAGAACGTACGGCTGCACGGCGGGACCATGCGGGCCGCCAACTGCCCCGAGGGCGGCGCGGTGTTCACCGTGGAGCTGCCGCTTCCGGAGCAGGAGGCGGGCACCCTCACGGAGGGGGAGGCCGTGACGGAGGAGGGCGCGGACACCGTCGCGGACACTGTCACGGACGCCCAGGAGGCTGCCGGGCAGCCGGCACCGGAGCCCCCGGACCGTACGGGCCACAGCCCCGCCGGTACGGACGGCGGCCAGGACACGACGGACGGCGGTGACCGCCGCCCGAAGAATCCGGCGGCCGCACCGGCCGGGAAGGCGGACCAGACGTGAACGTCCCGAACTCCGCGCGGGCCCGGCGGATCGCGCTGGGCGGGCTGCTGGCGGGCGTGCTGGGCGCCCTGTCGGCGAGCACCCTCACCGGCTGCGGCATCGAGCCGACCGGGGTGATCGACGCGGGGGAACCCGCCCACGGCCTCAAGGCACCCGGCAAGCCCGCGGCCGACGTGCAGCTGTACTTCCTCGGCCCGACCGGCCTGCGCCCCGCGAGCCGCCCGGCGACCGCGCCGGTCGGCCCCGAAGAGGCGATCAACCTGCTGCTGAAGGGCCCCAACGACGCCGAACGGCAGCGCGGCCTGACCAACGTGCTGCCCGTCCTGCCGGGCGGGGTCACCGCCGAGGCGGAGGAAGGCCGGGTCACCATCCACCTGCCGATGAACGCCAAGCGGCTCGACACCCCCTCCATGAGCCAGCTGGTGTGCACCGCCGCCAACGCCTCCGTCCCCGGCGGCCGCAGCCCGTCGGACGTCCTGGTGACCCTGGTGGGCGGCAACCTGCGGGTCGGCCCGATGGTGTGCGGCGGCACCAACGCCTTCCCGTTCATCCAGCCCAGCCCGTCCGCCGCGCTTCCGGACTGAAGGCCGGAACCTGCCGCCCGCCCGGCCCCTTGCCCTACGATCACTACCGGCAAGTACGGGTGCGGGGCGGGACCTTGAGGCATCGGGAAGGCGGGCTCGGATGGCCGGTGCGCAGCGGTACGACCAGGTTCACGACTACGTCGTCGTCGGCGCCGGATCAGCGGGCTGTGTGCTCGCGGCCCGGCTGTCCGAGGACCCGACGGTCCGTGTGGCACTGGTGGAAGCGGGCGGGCCGGACCGCCGGCAGGAGGTCCGCGTCCCGGCGGCGTTCCCCAAGCTCTTTTGCACACCGTACGACTGGAACTTCACGACCGCGCCCCAAGCAGGCCTGCACGGGCGGGAGTTGTACTGGCCGCGCGGCCGGACCCTGGGCGGCTCCTCGTCGCTCAACGCGATGATGTGGGTGCGCGGCCACCGCGACGATTACGACGGCTGGGCCGAGTCGGCGGGCGAGGAGTGGTCCTGGGACGAGGTGGCCCGCTACTTCCGGCGCGCCGAGCACTGGGCCGGACCGCCCGGCGGGACGGTGCACGGCACCGCGGGCCCGCTGTGGATCTCCCCCGCGCGCGGCCTCCACCCGCTGACCGCCGACTTCCTCGACGCCTGCGAGGAGGCGGGGCTGCCGCGGCTCGCCGAGCTGAACGGTCCCGACCACAGCGGCTGTGCCCCCACCCCGCTCAACCAGCGGCGCGGACGCCGGTGGAGCGCGGCCGACGGCTATCTGCGCCCGGCGCTGCGCCGCGCGAACCTGCGGGTCGTCACGGGACAGCAGGTCCGCCGGGTGCTGTTCGAGGACGGCCGGGCGTACGGCGTCGAGCTGCCCGGCGGCGTACTGCGGGCCCGCCGCGAGGTCATCCTGTGCGCGGGCGCGATCGGCTCGCCGCAGCTCCTGCTGCGCTCCGGCGTCGGTGACCCCGACCAGCTGGCGGAGGCCGGGATCGAGCAGGTGGCCGAGCTGCCCGCCGTGGGCCGTCACCTCCAGGATCACCTGTCCGTACCGGTCCTGATGCGCACCGCGCTGCCCCGCACACTCACCGGCGCCGACACCCCGGCCGGCATCGCCCGCTACCTGCTGTCCCGGCGCGGCCCGCTGACCTCCAACATCGGCGAGGCCGTCGCGTTCCTGCGCAGCACCGACGACCTGGCCGCGCCGGACCTGGAGCTGATCTTCGCGCCGGTCCCGTTCGTCCGGCACGGCCTGCGGCCGCCGACCGAGCACGGTGTCACCATCGGCGTCATCCTGCTCCGGCCGGAGAGCCGCGGCCGGATCGCCCTGGGCGACGGCCCGGACGCGCCGCCGCTCATCGACCCCGGCTATCTGACGTCCGAGGCGGACCTGCGGCGGCTGCTGGCCGGTATCCGCTTCGCGGAGCGGCTGTACGGGACGCGGGCGCTGGCCCCGCACGTCACCGAGCCACTGGAGCCGTGGCCGGGCGAGCAGGACGACAAGGCCGCCGGGGAGACCGTGCGCGCCCTCGCGGAAACGCTGTACCACCCGGTGGGCACCTGCCGGATGGGCACCGGCGACGACACCGTCACCGACCCGCGCCTGCGGGTGCGCGGTGTGAGGGGCCTGCGCGTCGCGGACTCCTCCGTCATGCCTGCCATCCCCCGCGGGCACACCCACGCGCCCACCGTGATGATCGCCGAACGGGCCGCGGACCTGCTGCGCACCGCCCGGTCCCGATGAGCGCGTACATGCGCGATGCGCCGGAAGGCCGGACACTGGATCACCCGGGGCGACCCCGGAGCCGCACAGGCAGTGACGACCATGGACACTGCGTGACGCGTCGCACGGGGGCGACGGACGCCCGAACGGACGATGGGAGGGTCCGATGGCGGACATCATGCTGCGGGACCGGACCGGGCGGGCCTTCGGCCGCCTGGTGGACCGGTATCTGGACATGCCCGAGCCGGTCACACCCGACGTCGAATGCGTGCGTGACCTGCGCGTCCCCATGAGAGACGGCACCGTCCTGCTGGCCGACCGCTACCGGCCGCGCGGCGCCGGACCGCTGCCGGTGGTGCTGCTGCGCACGCCGTACGGCAAGCACAAGCCCGACATCAAGCTGTTCGCGGGCGTGCTGGCGCGGCGGGGCTTCCAGGTGGTGGCGCAGAACGTCCGAGGTGTCTTCGGCTCGGGCGGCGAGTTCCGCGCCTTCGTGCACGAGAAGGACGACGGGCTGGTCACCGCGGCGTGGCTGCGCGGACGGGCGTGGTGCGACGGGCGGCTGGCCACCGCCGGAGCCAGCTACCTCGGGCACGCGGAGTGGGCCATCGGCCCGTACCTCGACCCGCCCCTGGAGGCGATGTGCCTGGGCATCACCACCTCCGGCTTCCCCGCCGCGTTCTACCCGGGCGGCGTGCTGGCGCTGCACAACATGCTGGTGTGGTCCTCGGCGACGGGCACGCAGGAGGAGGCTCCGCTCGGCGGCCTGCTGCCCAATCCGCTGCAGACCCGCAGGGTGCAGCGCGCGATGCGGACGCTCCCCGTCGGCGAGTCCGATCTCGCGGCCATCGGGCGGCCGGAGCGTTTCCTGCGCGAGGTCAGCGCGCACGCGGAGCCGGGGGACGACTTCTGGGCGCCGATCGACCACAGTGCCGCGGCGCTGCGGATGACCACGCCGACCAGCATGGTGACGGGGTGGTGGGACCTGTTCCTGCCGTACCAGCTGCGGGACTTCACCGCGCTGACCGCCGCCGGGCACCGCTCGCGGATCACGATCGGGCCGTGGGCCCACGACCGGAACGCGCTCAAGGCGACACTCACCGACCACGTGTCGTGGCTGAGCGCCCAGCTGGCCGGTGACACCACCCAGCTGCACCAGTCGCCGGTCCGGCTCTACCTCCAGCGGGCGGGCCGCTGGCTGGACTTCGACCGGTGGCCGCCGCCACAGTCCACCCCGACGCCGCTGCACCTCCAGCCGTCCGGCGGGCTCGACTGGCCGGAGCCGCCCGGCGGTTCGCCGGACCGGTTCACCTATCACGGCGCCGACCCGACCCCGTCGACCGGCGGCCCGCTGCTGCTGCCGGGCGAAATCCGGCAGCAGGACAACACGGCGGTGGAACGGCGGCCCGACGTGCTGGTGTTCACCGGCCGGCCGCTGCCCCGCGATCTCGACCTGATCGGCCCGGTGTCGGCCGTGGTGCACGTGCGGACGGACTCCGGGTACGGCGATGTCTTCGTACGGCTGTGTGATGTGGACCGGGCGGGTGTCTCGCGCAACGTCACCGACGGCATCCTGCGGCTGCGCCCGGGCTCGCCGGAGGCGGACGCCGACAAAGTGGTGGCGGCGCGGGTGGAGCTGCATCCGACCGGCTACCGGTTCCTGCGCGGGCACAGCCTGCGGGTGCAGGTGGCGGGCGGCGCGTTCCCGCGGTTCGCGCGCCATCACGGGACCGGTGAGCCGGCCGCGTCGGCGGTCGCCTGCCGGCCGATACGGTTCGAGGTCTTCCACGAGCCGGGCCGCCCCTCCGCGGTGGTGCTGCCCCTGATGACCGCACCGGCCCCGCACGGCGGGAGTGAACCGGCCTGACCGCGGTACTCGTCGTCCCGGCCCGCGCGCCGCGCGGCCGGCACCGGGGACGGTGCCCTGCCGAGGAGGGCCCACGGGGCCGAGGAGATGCCATGGGACTGGTCAAAGCCGCCGTGATCGTGCTCGACTGCGCCGACCCGGAGAAACTGGCGGACTTCTACGCCGACTTCCTGGAGGGCGAGGTCCGCACCGAGCACCTGCCCGACCGGGTGGAGGTCGTCGTCGACGGCACCCAGATCTCCTTCCGCCGCGACCTGAACATGACGCCGCCGACCTGGCCGCGTCCCGACAGTTCGCTCCAGGCCCATCTGGACCTGCTGGTCGACGAGGCGGACATGGACGCGGCCGAGCGCAAGGCGGTCAGCCTCGGCGCGCGCCCGCTGGACACCAAGGACGACACCGGCCCGCGCGAGGTACGGGTCTACTCCGACCCGGCCGGGCACCCGTTCTCGCTGCGCTGCTCCCTGCGGTCGGGGCCGAAGACCGACTGAACGCCCGGCCCCGCCGGTCACGTGCGGCTGAAGCGCAGCCGCAGGAACCGCGGCCGGTACAGCTCGACGTCGCTGTTGACCTGGGCGACGGAGGGTGCGCCCGGCGGGCCGAGCCAGTTGACGTCATAGCTGACCAGCAGCCCGCCGCCGTCCGTGAACTCCGGGTGGACCTGCGGATTGTAGACGGCGACGCGCTGCTGCCCGGTGGGGTCGGCCGGCCGGGGCGGGGTGATCCGTCCGGCCGGCCCGTGCCACGGGCCCTGCGCCGAGCACGCCCAGTACGCGGTGACGGACGACAGGCCGTCGCCCGGCGGCCCGGGATCGTCCATCGTCAGCAGGACCCAGGTGCCGCCGTCCCGTACGACGGTGAAGGCGCTGCCCACGCCGCGCCCGCGGCCCTCGCGGATCACCGGGGCCGCCCGGCCGGCGTGCGGCTGCCAGCCCCGCCCGTCCCAGAACTGCCAGCTGCGGGCCTCCCCCAGCTGCCCGGTCGGCACCCGCGCGAGGTAGGCGTTCGAGCCGGCACGGCCGGGCCCGTCGTCGCCGCCGTAGACGTACGTCCATGCGCCGTCCTGTACGGACGCGGTGCCGTACAGGACCCGGTCTCCCAGGCTGCGTACCGAAGTCTGGTCGACGGCCGGGGCGATGCCCTCCAGCCGCAGGTCCGGCAGGGACAGGGTGGCGATCTCGGTCGCGCGGGGCACGCCGAAGACCCACGGGCCCTGGCCCGGTGTGCGGTTCCACAGCAGGACGCGGACGACCTGTTCGGGTGATCCGGGGGTGCGCGGTTCGACGTGCGCCTGGACCGGCCAGCGCCAGCCGTCCGGGGTGTCGGGGAAGAACGGGCCGGGACCGGCGCCGGTGCTGCCGGTCAGGGTGCGTTCCAGGCGGCCGGCCCGGTCCATGACGACGAGGGAGTTGTGGGTCAGGGCGGGTGCGCGGCCGGTGTCGGCGGAGCGCCAGGGGTACGGCTGTCCGTACGGATTGGGCGCGGGCTGCACCCGGTCGAGGAAGGTGTCGGAGAAGAGCCACAGGATCCGGCCGTCGGGCAGCCGGACGGAGTGGGTGCCGTCGCCGCCGGTCCAGTCGTCCACGCGGGTGTTGTCGTTGCCGTACCGGGTGAACTCGCCGGTGAGGCGGGACTCGGCGGCCCACGAGCCGATCTTCCGCCCGGTGCACGGCGGGCCCTCGCGGCCGGGGAGCGTGAGCAGCAGGACCACTCCGGCGATCAGGGCGAGCACCGCCGCCACGGCGACGGTTCGCCTCACCGGCACGCGCATGTCCCTCCTCGTCACGGTGGCGGGCCGCCCACCGTACAGAACCGGCCGGACGGCGGCCGCGAATCGCCCCGACATGCCGAGAATGCGGCGATCCACCCGCTCCGGGGTGTCTACTCGCGGGTACACACACCGCCGGAAGGGCGATCGTAGAGCTTCCCAATGGAGCAATCCCAGGTCAACGAGTGCAAGGTCACAGCCCGATGCCCTGCTGCGGCTAACGACCGTTCGCCTAGCCTGCTGCCATGACCGCCCAGTCCCCCGAACTCCCTCTGGCCGCCGCGTTCCCTGACGCGGACCGCGAGCAGTGGCAGCGCCTGGTCGAAGGCGTCCTGCGCAAGTCGGGCGCCGCGGAGGCGACCGGCACCGCCGCCGAAGACGCGCTCGCCACCGCGCTCCAGGACGGCATCCAGGTCCGTCCGCTCTACACCGCCGAGGACGCGCCCGCCGCCGCCGACGCCACCGGCCGTCCCGGATTCCCGCCGTTCGTACGGGCCGGCCGCGCCACCGGCAGCACCGTCGCGGGCTGGGACGTACGGCAGCGCCACGCGGACACCGATCCGCGGCGCGCCAACGAGGCGGTCCTCGCCGACCTGGAGAACGGCGTCACCTCGCTGTGGCTGACCGTCGGGGACGGCGGGGTGCCGACGGCGGACCTGGCGACCGCGCTCGACGGGGTCTACCTCGACCTGGCGGCCGTCGCCCTGGACGCGGGCCCGGACTTCGCGGCGGCGGCCGAGGCGTGGTTCGGGCTCTGCGCCGACAAGGGCGTGGCGCCGCCCGGGACGGCGGGCACCCTGGGCGCCGATCCGCTGGGTGTGGTGGCCCGTACCGGCCGCGCGGACGGCCTGGCCGGGCACCTTGAGGCGGCCGCCGGACTGGCCCGCCGCTGCGCCGACGAGGCGCCGCGGATGCGCGCGCTGGCCGTGGACGCGCTGCCGTACCACGAGGCGGGCGGCTCGCCCGCCGAGGAGCTGGGCTGCTCGCTGGCCACCGGCGTGGCCTACCTGCGGGAACTGACCGCGGCGGGCCTCGGCGTGGACGCCGCCTGCGCGCAGCTGGAGTTCCGGTACGCGGCCACCGCCGACCAGTTCCTGACGATCGCCAAGCTGCGGGCCGCCCGGCGGCTGTGGTCACGGGTCGCCGAGGTGTGCGGCGCCTCCCCCGCGGCCCGGGCGCAGCGGCAACACGCGGTGACCTCGACGGTCATGATGACCCGTCGGGACCCGTGGGTGAACATGCTGCGCACCACCGTGGCGGGTCTGTCGGCGGGTCTGGGCGGCGCGGACGCCGTCACCGTCCTGCCGTTCGACGCGGCGCTGGGGCTGCCGGACGCGTTCGCCCGCCGTATCGCGCGCAACACCCAGTCGATCCTGCTGGAGGAGTCGCACCTGTCGAAGGTGATCGACCCGGCGGGCGGCTCCTGGTACGTGGAGCGGCTGACCGACGAGCTGGCCCGTGCCGCCTGGGCGTGGTTCCAGGAGGTCGAGGCCGCGGGCGGGCAGGCCGCGGCGCTCGGCTCGGGGATGATCGGCGAGCGGCTGGCCGCGACCTGGCGCAAGCGGTCCGAGGACCTCGCGCACCGCCGCGAACCGGTCACCGGCGTCAGCGAGTTCCCGTTCCTGGCGGAGCCGGCGGTGGAGCGCGAGCCCGCGCCCGTACCGGCGGGCGGCGGCCTGCCGCGGGTGCGCAGGGACGAGGCGTACGAGGCGCTGCGGGCCCGGTCGGACGCGCACCTGGCGGAGACGGGCAGCCGCCCGAAGGCGTTCCTCGCGGCGCTCGGCCCGGCCGCGGTGCACACCGCACGCGCCACCTTCGCCTCCAATCTCCTCCAGGCGGGCGGCATCGAGCCGGTGCACGACCCGGTCTCGGTGGACGCGGCGTCGGCGGCCGAGGCGTTCGCGGCGAGCGGTGCGGGTATCGCCTGTCTGTGTTCGAGCGACGCGCTGTACGCCGAGCAGGCCGCCGAGGTCGCGGCGGCGCTCAAGGAGGCGGGCGCGCGGCAGGTGCTGCTGGCCGGGAAACCGGGCGGGCAGCGGGAAGCATATGAACGAGCCGGAGTGGACGCCTTCGTCTTCGCGGGCTGCGACGCGGTCGGGGTGCTGTCCTCGGCCCTGGATGTCATGGAGGTGGCGTGATGGAGCACGTGACAGGGCAGGCGGGCGCCATCCCGGACTTCAGCACGGTCGAGCTGGGCGAGCCGCAGGCCCCCGAGGGCGACGCCGCGCAGTGGACGGCCGCCGTCCAGGAGTCCACCGGCAAGGGCGTCGACGACCTCGTGTGGGAGACGCCCGAAGGCATCGAGGTCAAGCCGCTGTACACCGGCGAGGACCTGGCCGGGCTGGACTTCCTGCGCACGTACCCGGGCATCACGCCGTACCTGCGCGGCCCGTACCCGACCATGTACGTCAACCAGCCCTGGACCATCCGCCAGTACGCGGGCTTCTCCACCGCCGAGGAGTCCAACGCCTTCTACCGGCGCAATCTCGCGGCCGGCCAGAAGGGCCTGTCCGTCGCCTTCGACCTGCCGACCCACCGCGGCTACGACAGCGACCACCCGCGGGTGACCGGTGACGTCGGCATGGCGGGCGTCGCCATCGACTCCATCTACGACATGCGGCAGCTCTTCTCCGGCATCCCGCTGGACAGGATGACGGTGTCGATGACGATGAACGGCGCGGTGCTGCCCGTCCTCGCCCTGTACATCGTGGCCGCCGAGGAGCAGGGCGTACCGCCCGAGAAGCTGGCCGGGACCATCCAGAACGACATCCTCAAGGAGTTCATGGTCCGCAACACCTACATCTATCCGCCGCGCCCCTCGATGCGGATCATCTCCGACATCTTCGCGTACACCTCGCAGAAGATGCCGCGCTACAACTCCATCTCCATCTCCGGCTACCACATCCAGGAAGCGGGCGCGACGGCCGATCTGGAGCTGGCGTACACCCTCGCCGACGGCGTGGAGTACCTGAAGGCGGGTATCGACGCGGGGATGGACGTGGACGCCTTCGCGCCGCGGCTGTCGTTCTTCTGGGCGATCGGCATGAACTTCTTCATGGAGATCGCCAAGCTGCGCGCCGCCCGGCTGCTGTGGGCCAAACTGGTCCGGCGGTTCGACCCGAAGAACCCCAAGTCGCTGTCGCTGCGCACCCATTCGCAGACTTCCGGCTGGTCGCTGACCGCGCAGGACGTCTTCAACAACGTCACGCGTACGTGCGTGGAGGCGATGGCCGCGACGCAGGGCCACACCCAGTCGCTGCACACCAACGCGCTGGACGAGGCCCTCGCCCTGCCCACCGACTTCTCCGCCCGCATCGCCCGCAACACCCAGCTCTTCCTCCAGCAGGAGTCGGGCACCTGCCGGGTCATCGACCCGTGGGGCGGCAGCGCGTACGTCGAGAAGCTCACCCACGACCTGGCGCGCCGCGCCTGGCAGCACATCGAGGAGGTCGAGGCGGCCGGCGGCATGGCCAAGGCCATCGACGCGGGCATCCCGAAGCTGCGCGTGGAGGAGGCCGCGGCCCGCACGCAGGCGCGGATCGACTCGGGGCGGCAGGCGCTGATCGGCGTCAACAAGTACCGGGTGGACACCGACGAGCAGATCGACGTGCTGAAGGTCGACAACTCCGCCGTGCGCGCGCAGCAAATCGACAAGCTGCGGCGGCTGCGCGAGGAGCGCGACGAGGCGGCCTGCCAGGACGCGCTGCGGGCGCTGACCGCCGCCGCCGAGGCCGGTCCGGGCCAGGGCCTGGAGGGCAACCTGCTGGCACTGGCCGTGGACGCGGCGCGCGCGATGGCGACGGTCGGTGAGATCTCCGACGCACTGGAGAAGGTCTACGGGCGCCACTCCGGGCAGATCCGTACGATCTCCGGTGTGTACCGAGACGAAGCAGGGCCGTCCTCCGGCGTGGACCGGACCCGGGACCTGGTGGCGGAGTTCGAGCGGGCCGAGGGACGCCGGCCGCGCATCCTGGTCGCCAAGATGGGCCAGGACGGCCACGACCGCGGCCAGAAGGTGATCGCCACGGCCTTCGCCGACCTGGGCTTCGACGTGGACGTCGGCCCGCTGTTCCAGACGCCGGCGGAGGTCGCCCGGCAAGCGGTGGAGGCGGACGTGCACGTCGTGGGCGTCTCCTCGCTGGCCGCCGGCCACCTGACGCTGGTGCCCGCGCTGCGCGAGGAACTGGCGGCGCAGGACCGGGAGGACATCATGATCGTGGTCGGCGGGGTGATCCCGCCCGGTGACATCCCGGCGCTGCACGAGGCGGGCGCCGCGGCTGTCTTCCCGCCCGGCACGGTGATCCCGGATGCCGCGTACGACCTGGTCAAGGACCTCGCCGGGGTCCTCGGCCACGACCTGTGAGCCACGACGCCGATGCCTGAGACATCCCGGCCCCGAGCGGCCCGCAAGCGACCGACGATCGACATCGACCAGTACGCGGCAGGCGTGCGTGAGGGCTCCCGGGCCTGGATCGCCCGCGCCATCACCCTGGTGGAGTCCACCCGGGCCGACCACCGGGCGCTCGCGCAGCGGCTGCTGGTCGAGCTGCTGCCGTACTCCGGCGCGGCCCGGCGGGTCGGCATCAGCGGGGTGCCCGGAGTCGGCAAGTCGACGTTCATCGACGCGCTGGGCACCCAGCTGACGGGGGCCGGGCACCGGGTCGCCGTGCTGGCCGTCGACCCGTCGTCCAGCCGGACCGGCGGCTCGATCCTGGGCGACAAGACGCGGATGGAGCGGCTGGCCGCCGACCCCGCGGCGTTCGTACGCCCCTCCCCCACCTCGGGCACGCTCGGCGGGGTGGCGCGGGCGACGCGGGAGTCCATCGTCGTGATGGAGGCCGCGGGTTACGACGTGGTGCTCGTCGAGACGGTGGGTGTCGGCCAGTCCGAGACGGCCGTCGCCAACATGGTCGACACGTTCCTGCTGCTCACCCTGGCCCGCACCGGCGACCAGCTCCAGGGCATCAAGAAGGGTGTCCTGGAGCTGGCGGACCTGGTGTCGGTCAACAAGGCGGACGGGCCGCACGAGCGCGACGCGAAGTCGGCGGCCCGGGAGCTGTCCGGCGCGCTGCGCCTGCTCCAGCCCCCGGACGCCGCCTGGACCCCGCCGGTGCTGACGTGCAGCGCCCGGGAGGGCACCGGCCTGGACACGGTGTGGGACCGTGTCGAGCAGCACCGCAAGCTGCTGGAGTCCACCGGGGCACTGGCGGAGAAGCGGCGCGGCCAGCAGGTCGACTGGACCTGGTCGATGGTCCGTGAACAGCTGCTGAACCGGCTCCAGGACCACCCCGGCGTACGGGACGTGGCCCCGGAGGTGGAACGGGAGGTACGGGCCGGCGCGCTGACGGCGACGCTCGCGGCGGAACGCATTCTGGGCGCGTTCGGGATGCCGGGCGAAGGACGGTAGGGCGGCAGGGCGGCCACCGGTGGCTCACGCCGGGGACATCACCTCGTACAGGTTCCCGGTGTCGTCCGTGAAGAACAGGCCGCGCGGGCACAGCGGGTGGTCGGTGCGGCCGTTGTCCGGGTGGGCAGGGTCGCTGCCGTAGGGCACGCCTGCGGCCCGGATGCGGGTGAGGATCCGGTCGAAGGTGTCCGGGTCCACGTCGAAGGCGAGGTGGTGGCCCTCGGGCTCGGGCACCGTCATGAAGTCGAGGGTCAGCCGGTCGTTGACGCGTACGGGGGCGAAGTGCCCGTTGCGGCCGGCCGGGGGCAGTTCCTCCAGGCCCATGACCGAGGCGAAGAACCGGGCCGCCGCGCGGTGGTCGGCGGCGGGCACGACGGTGTGGTTGAGGGTGACGGGCACGGGTGCTCCCCAGGGGTCGACGAGACACCCCACCGTACGGAGTGAGTACTCACTCCGTCAATGATCTGCCCGGCCCCGCTGCGCGAAGTGCGCGACGGCCGCCTCCTCGAACTGCCGTTCCGCCGCCGAGACATACCGGTCCGCACGCCGCACCAGACACAGGGTCCGACGGCAGTCCGGCACGGCCAGGCGCAGCCAGCGCACCGGCGCCTCCGCCGTCTCGTTGCGGGCGAGCGCCGGAATGAGCCCGATACCCAGCCCGGCGGCGATCAGGAACTGGGTCGCGGCCGGCTCGTCCCCCTCGCAGGTGATGACGGGCGCACGGCCCGCCGCCGCGAACAGCCGGTCGAGCAGCTCGCGCTGCCAGTGCCCGGGGCGGGTCGTGACGAACGGCTCGTCCACGACGTCCTCCAGACCGACACTCCCCCGCCCCGCCAGCGGATGACCGACCGGTACGGCCAGCAGTACCTCCTCCTCCATCAGCACCACCGAACGCAGCCCGGCCCCGCGCAGGGGTTGTGAGGCTACGCACAGGTCCACCTCACGCTCCGCCAGCTGACGCCCCATCACTGCGGCGGTCGACTGATGGAGACGTATCCCGACGCCGGGGTGCGCGGCCCGGTAGGCCGAGAGCAGCGAGGTGAGCGTCAGCAGCGTCTCGGCGGCGACCACGACCTGCCCCTGGTCCAGCCCCGCGGCGTCCGCCAGCTCGCGCCGCGCGTCGTCCAGTTCACCGAGCGCGCGCTCGACGCGGCGCAGGAAGGCGGCGCCGTACCGGTTGAGACGGACCGAACGCCCCTGCCGGTCGAAGAGCAGCACACCCAGGTCGGCCTCCAGCCGGGCGATCGTCCGGCTCACCGCGGGCTGCGCGATCCGCAGTTCGGCCGCGGCCCTGCTGATGTGCTGGTGCCGGGCCACCACCCGGAACGTCCGCAGGGACGTCAGGTCCACGCCGGGCCCCCGCTCAGACGGTCAGGCCGCCGTCGACGGGCAGGATCGCGCCCGTCACGTACGAGGCCCGGTCGCTGAGCAGCCACGCGGCGGCCTGCGCCACCTCTTCGGGGGCGGCCGCGCGGCGCAGCGGCGTACGGGCCGTGAGCCGGTCGACGACGTCCGCTTCGCGGGCGGCCCAGTCCTCGATCATGGCGGTCATGGTCGTGCCGGGGGCGACGGCGTTGACACGGATGCCCTGGGGTCCGTACTCGACGGCGGCGGTCTGCGTGAGGCTGTTCACGGCCCGCTTCGAGGCGCCGTACAGGCTCATCCCGGCTGACGGCTTCAGGCTGCCGACGCTGCTGTTGTTGACGATGGCGCCGGTGCCCGCGGTGGCGAGAATCGCGCGTATCTCGGCGGCCATCGCCAGCCAGACGCCCCGGTGGTTGACGGCGGTGATCCGGTCGAAGTCCGCTACGGGGATCTCGGCCAGCGGGGCGTGCCCGACGCCCATGCCCGCGTTGTTGAACGCGCCGTCCAGGCGGCCGTGGCGCTCCACGGCCGTGTCCACCGCCCGCTGTACGGCGGCCGGGTCCGCCAGGTCGGCGACGACGTGGTCGGCGGTGCCTCCCGCCGCCCGTATCTCCCGGGCCACCGCGGCCAGCTCCGGGCCGGTCCGCGCGGTCAGCACGACGGCGGCCCCCTCCCGCGCGAACAGCCGTGCCGCGGCGGCGCCGATGCCGCGTCCCGCGCCGGTGATCAGCAGGACCTTGCCGTCCAGCAGCCTGCCGCCCGCACCCGGCGCCGTGTCCGTACCCGCGTCCGTACCTGTCGTCTCCGTCATGGCGATCATTGTGCAGGAGGCCGTCGCGGCGTCCCTCGGCGACCTCCGTGGCTGCCGTGCCCGTCGCGGCTGCCGTGCCCGTCGCGGCTGCCGTGCCCGTCGTGCCCGGGGATCGTGCCGTCCGGCTTGGCGATCAGGAGCAGGCCGGCCATGCCCATGTCGGAGTGGCTCTGGACGTGGCAGTGGTACATCCACGCGCCGGCGCCCGCCCCTTCGCCCGCCAGGAACTGGAAGCCGAAGGAGTCGGCAGGGCCGGTGATCCTGTTGTCGATGACGCGGCTGGGATCACCCGGGCCGTCCAGGAGGCCGGTGCGGTTGTCCGCCCAGCGGTGACCGTGCAGGTGGAAGGTGTGGTAGTACTCGCCGTGAGTGATCGAGATGATCTCCACGCGGTCCCCCACCGTGGCCGTGAAGTCCGGCCCTTTCGGCAGGTTGTTGATCGTCATGTCGTTGAAGACGATGGTGAACTGCCGGTCGGGCAGCGGGTCGCCGGCGCGCCGTACGACCACCGGCCCGTACAGGCCCCGGCGGATGCCGCCGGTGCCGTGCTCGGTGCCCACGACGTGGTCGTGGTAGTGCCAGTAGCCCGCGCTGCCCGGCCGCCAGGTGCCGTCCGCGCGCCGTCCGGGAACGTGGGTGCGCCAGGTGTACGTACGGGTGGCGCCGGGTTCCAGGTGGCTGCGGTTCATCCGGGTGCCGTCGCTGGCCACGTCGTAGTCGAGGCCGTGGACGTGCAGACTGGCCGCGGTCTTCAGAGTGTTCTCGCACTCGATGTGCAACGTGTCGCCCTCGACCAGCTCGATCAGCGGGCCCGGAACGGTCGCCTTCCCCCTCTCCAGGCCGTATCCGAGCTGCCCGCCCGGCAGTTCCTCGATGTAGAGCTCGAGGTGCTTGACCGCGCCCCCGGCGGTGGCGGAGCGGCCCGTCCGCGCCGGACGGCCGGCGGCGACGGCCGGGGCGGCCGCCGTGCCGAGTGCCGCGGCGGCGGCGCCCCCGGCGAGGAGACGGCGGTTGAAACTGCGCCTGGGGACGTCGGCTTCCTCGGTCATCGTGCTCCCACAGCAGGAGGGACGGGTCGGAGGGGATGCCTGGGACGGTAGCCGCACGATCTACGTTTATCCACACTCAGGACAAAGTTGGACGGGTTGCGGCCATAGCTCTTGGCGAGTCACCGAAAGGGGTCTAGCTTCAACGGCTGCTGCTGTCCGTGGCCACAGAGGGGCGGGTGCACCCGTGCGACGATTCCGGCGCCGATCACCGCGGCCGCTGCGCGCGTTGACGCGCACCGGCAGACGCAGACCACCCGAGCGCCGCCCGGCCGGCCGGGCCGCCGGCCTCCCCGCGCTGGTGCTGGCCGTGTCGGCCGCCCTGCTCGGCGGCGCGCCCGCCAACGCCTCCGGACCGGACGCCGGGTCACGGCTGCCCACTCCCCCGGGCGGGGAGAACGTCCGCGTCCTGGTCTTCCACGCCTCGGCGGGCACGGAGCCGCCCACCGTCGACGCGGGGATCGAGGCGGTCGAGCGGATCGGCCGCCAGGGCCCGCCCGCCGAGCACTTCGCGGTGGACGCGACCGACGACGCGTCCGTCTTCACCGACCCGCGCCTGGGGACGTACAACGCGGTCGTCTTCCTGACCGGCGGCGGCGACCTCCTCGACCCCGAGCAGGAGGCGGGCCTGGAGAGCTATCTGGAGGCCGGGGGCGGGTTCGTCGGCATCCATGACGCGGCCCGCGCCGAACCGTACTCGGACTGGTTCACCGGCCTGATCGGAGCCCGGCCCGCGGCCACCGTGCCGGGTACGGCGCAGCGGGCGGTCGTCGAGGCCGGCGACCGCCGCCATCCGGCCACGAAGGACCTGCCCGTCGAGTGGAAGCGCCCGGACCGGTGGCTCAACTGGGCGGTCAATCCCAGCGGTTCGGTGCACACCGTGGCCCGGGTACGGGAGAGCACCTACCGGCCGGGCCCCGGCGCCAACGGCTGGGACCACCCCGTCTCCTGGTGCCGCGACTACGACGGCGGCCGGTCCTTCTACACCGCCATGGGCGGCACACCCGACAGCTTCCGCGAGGCCGACTTCCGTACACATCTGCGCGGCGCGCTGCTGTGGACCACCCGACTGGTCCGCGCCGACTGCCAGGCCGCCATCGCCTCGCACTACAAGGCCGAACGGCTGACCGCCCCCAACCAGCCGGGCACGTCGGATCAGATCGGCGAGCCGCACGGGCTGGTGACCGCCGAGGACGGCCGGGTCTTCTACATCGGCCGCGGCGGCGGTGACGCGAACGCCCCGGTCGTCACCGACTGGAACGACCCGGCCGTCGGCAAGGGCGAGGGCACCGTCCACGTCTGGGACCCGAAGACCGGCAAGGTCTCACTCGTCGGCACGGTGACCGTCTTCGGCAACAAGGGCGGCGGCGACGAGCTGGTCAAGAACGAGGAAGGGCTGCTGGGCATCGAACTGGACCCGGCCTTCCTCACCAACGGCTGGGTCTACCTGCACCACACCCCGCACTCCGGCGTCGACCGGACCACCCGCACGGCCGAGCGCCGCGTCTCGCGCTTCACGCTGGACCCGAGGACGGGCAAGCTGGACGCGGCCTCCGAGAAGGTCCTGCTGAAGTGGCCGGTGCAGGTGCACAGCTGCTGCCACGCGGGCGGCGGCATGGCCTGGGACTCGAAGAACAACCTGTACATCGCCACCGGTGACAACAACTCCTCGCGCTTCAGCGGCGGTTACTCCGGCAACAATCCGCAACCGACGTACAAGGGCGTCGCCTTCGCCGACGCGCGGCGTACGGCGGGCAACACCAACAACCTCAACGGCAAGATCCTGCGCATCCACCCCGAGCCGGACGGCACGTACACCCTCCCCGAAGGCAACCTCTTCACCGGCAAGGAGCCGGACGAGGGCGGCGGGAAGACCCGCGGCGAGATCTACGTGATGGGCGTGCGCAACCCGTCGCGCATCTCCGTCGACCAGAAGACCGACACCCTGTACGCGGGCTGGGTCGGGCCGGACGCGACCGAGCCCAGCACCACCTGGGGCCCGGCCAAGTACGACACCTTCGCCGCGATCACCCACGCGGGCAACCGCGGCTGGCCGTACTGCATGGGCAACGACCAGCCGTACCGCGACCGCAACCTGCCCGACCCGGAGAAGCCGCTGGGCTGGTACGACTGCAAGCACCTCAAGAACGAGTCGCCGCACAACGACGGCCTGGTCGCCATCCCGCCCGCCGAGCCCAACAACATCTGGTACGCGCCGCAGGGCGGCGGCCCCGACTTCCCGCGCGACGCGCAGGGCGTCCCGAGCTACCAGCTGTCCGGGCAGAAGCTGCTCCTCCCCTGGCTCAAGGGCGGCGGCCAGGCCGCGATGGACGGCCCGGTCTACCGCCACGACGCGGCTTCCGGCCGCGCGGGGGCCTGGCCGGCGTACTGGGACGGCAAGTGGTTCGTCGGTGACTTCTACGACGGTGACCAGCCGCGGCACGCGCTGGTGATGGACCCGCGGACGGCGGGCTCGGGCGGTCTGCCGGCGCACGCGGAGAGCCTGGACAAGATCGTGCCGGTCGGCGCGAACGGCATCCGCAACCTGATGGGCTGGACGTTCGGCCCGGACGGCGCACTGTACGTCCTCGATTACGGGCGCGGCTTCTTCACCTCGGACGCCAAGTCCGCGCTGTGGCGGGTGACGTACACCGGCGGCGGGCCCACCCCGCGCGCCGCGGACCTGGTCCGCACGGGACGGGAGGCACGGCGATGACCGCACGGCGCAGGTGGGCGGTGCTGCTGGCCGCCCTGCTGATGCTCGTCGGCCTGACCGGCACGGCAGCACACAGCCGGACGGCCGCACGGCCGGCGGCGCCCGAGCCCCCGGCGGCGCGGCAGACCCTGACCTGGACCGCGGGCGACGACATCACCAAGTACGCCTCGGCGCCCACCACCGCCGTGGCCGGCCGGACCACCATCGTCTTCGAGAACAGCACGGCCACCGGCAACACCATGGGCATGCCGCACACCCTGACCTTCGACGTCTTCGACCCGCGGTACAACCACGACGTGCCGCTCAACATCCTCGCCAACCCCGGCGACGCACAGGGCGGCAAGTACACCACCGAAGTCACCCTGACCCCCGGCACGTACCGCTACCACTGCACCATCCCGGGCCACGAGGCGATGCAGGGCATCCTGGTCGTCACGGACGGCGGCGGCCCGGACACCACGCCGCCGGAGACCTCCGCGACGGTGGACGGCGTACGCAACGCCGACGGCGCGTACGTCGGCGGGGCGACGGTGACGGTCGCCGCCTCCGACACCGGGTCCGGCGTCGCCACCGTCGAGTACGCGGTGGGCGGCGGGGCGTTCCAGCCGTACACCGCGCCGGTGCTGTTCCGTGAGCCCGGTGCGTACCAGGTCCGCTACCGCGCCGCCGACAAGGCCGGCAACACCGCCGCCGAAAAGACGGTGGCGTTCACGGTCGTGGCGCCGCCCGGTGACACGACGCCGCCGCGGACCTCCGCGACGACCGAAGGACAGCGCAACTCGGACGGCGAGTACCTCGGACGGGCCACCGTGACACTCACCGCCACCGACGACGGCTCCGGTGTCGCCACGACCGAGTACTCGCTCGACGGCGGCCCGTTCCTCACGTACACGGCGCCCGTCGTCGTGGACCGCACCGGCCGGCACACCGTCGCGCACCGCGCCACCGACCGGGCGGGCAACACGTCCGAGGCGGTACGGGTCTCCCTGACGGTCGTCCCGGGCGGCGGGGTGCCCGCGCCGAACTGTCCCGAGTGGGACGAGCGGCGCACCGTCGTGGTCGGCACGGTCGACACGGGCGTGCCCAACCGCGTCACCCGCAACCGCTGCACCGTCAACGAACTGATCGAGGACGAGAAGGACTGGTCCTCCCGCGCCCTGTTCCTCAAGCACGTCCGGGCGGTCACCGCCAGGCTGCTCGCGGACGGTGTGCTCGACGAGCGCGAGAGCCGGACCGTCGACGCGGCCGCCGACAGGTCCGGCATCGGTACGCCCGGCCACCACACCGGCTACCGCGACCTGTTCGACGGGACGAAGGCGTCCTTCGACCGCTGGCGGCAGGTCGGCGGCGGCGCCTTCGGGCTGACCGCCGACGGCTTCATGACCAGCAGTTCCACGGTGCCGGGCATGGGGATGCTGTGGTTCCCGCGGCGTACGTACGACGACTTCTCGCTGCGGCTGCGGTTCCGCGACGACGCGCCGGGCACCGGCAACGCCAACGGCGGTGTCTTCGTCCGCTTCCCGTACGTGTACGACCATCCCGAGGAGCCCCGCCCGGAGTGGGTGGCCGTCGAGTACGGGCACGAGATCCAGATCCTGGACCGGCCGGACGGCGACCTGTACAAGACGGGGTCGGTGTACGGGTTCGACCGCGTCGGGCTCGGCGGCGCGGGCGTCACGCCGAAGGGCACCTGGAACGACTACGAGATCCGGGTGGTGGGCCAGCACTACTCGGTCTTCCGCAACGGTGTGCTGATCAACGAGTTCGACAACACGGGCGGTCAGCAGTTCTTCCCGCCGCGGGCGGACGATCCGGGGACGGACGGGCGCCGGTACGCCACGGGCTACATCGGCCTCCAGGTACACGGGACGACCGACGTCATCTCGTACCGCGACGTCCGCATCAAGGAGCTGTAGGAATCCGGGACTTGACGGCCGAGAGGGCGGGGCGGCGGGTGTGTGCCCGCCGCCCCGCCGCCCCGCCATCAGCGTATGTTGACGTCGATGCAGGCGTAGAAGGCGTTGGAGGTGTCCGCGACGTTCCAGACGGCGAGCACCTTCTGCTTGCCCTTGATGCCCTGGAAGTTCACGTTGTGCGTGACGGTGGCGGGCGGCTTGGCCCCGTGGTCGTCGACCTCGGCGATCTTGCGGCCGCCGATGAAGTACTGCCAGGTGCTGGTGCGGTGCTGGGCCGTCAGCCGCCAGGTGAAGTTCTGGGAGCTGCCTACCGAGGTGGCCTTCCAGCCCTTGCTGTCGTCGTCCAGCTCCCTGAACCGGGCGTTGCCGCCGCTGCAGCTCTTGAGGCCCTTGGGCCCTTCGACGCTCTGCGGCTCCCATTTGATGTCTCCGCAGGAGACGGTGCCCGCCGCACACTGCGCCTGGCGGCTGGCCGGGGCGTTCACATAGCCGTGGGCGCTCGCCGAACTCGCGGGCAGGGTCACGACGAGGAGCGGAGCCAGCGCGGCGCCGACGGCGGTGGCGATCTTCCTCTTGTGGTGCATGTCGACTCCTTCACGGTGGGGCCCGGTGCGGGCAGGCGCGTACCGGCGCTGTCGCGCGGTCCGTCCGGTCCGGGTGGGGCCCCGCTGGTGGGGGTGGGGTGACGCGAAGGGGTGGTGCCGGCGTGCGAGGACCGCGGCCGCCCGGGGCGCAGTGCCGACTGCCTGGGGAAGGCCGGATTCCCGCTCGCCAATTGGTCTAGACTTTACCGATTGGCAGACCCCGGTCAAGAGGGTGGACATCAACTCGTCCCGCCCCAGGAGTCACCCGCGCCCCACGCGCCGGCGTTCGCTCAGACCTTGGGGATGTCGAAGTACCGGTTCATGCCGGCGGCCAGCCCCAGGTCACCGGAGACCTTGATCTTGCGGGTGAGGACCATCGTCACCGGATTGCCGTTCCCCGACACCAGCCGCAGGAACTCCGCGTCGCCCAGGGTCAGCGTCAGCCGCGGCTCGGCCGTACCGGCGCCCGCACGGACCGAGCACACCCCGTCCGCCAGGACGGTCTCCCACACGGCCTCCCGCTCGCCGGTGATCCGCCAGCGGATCACCGCGTGCACCCCGGCCGCCGCGTCGGGACGGAACTGCCGCCCCATCCTGCCGAAGACCTCGCCGAGCACCCGGTCCCGCAGCTCGCCCCGCGCCAGCGCGGTGATCTCCTGGGTCGACAGCCCCTTCACGATCCGCGCGAACTCCTCGGGCGTGACGCTCGCGAAGTCGAGCTCGGCCAGCAGCGACCTGACGTCTCGGGTCACGGCACTCTCCTCGTCGCATGATTGTTTCCCCCTGCATGGTGCCCCCACGGCACCGCGCGGCGCCCGCCGGGTCCGGTACCCGGCGCGTTCCGGCTGCCCCACCGGCCGCATCCGGCCGCCGGGGCCACGGATCACGCCGTTCCTCAGCGCGTACGGCCCGCGCAGGGTTGGCGGCCGCTCTGCCGGATACCCGTCGGCCGTACACCACGCGGAGGCGGCCGTTCCGACGTACCCGCCCCCCTCCCGCACAGCGCACCCGGCCAGCGGCCGCCGCCGTCCGCACGGCGCACCGGCGGAGGGGAGGCAGCGCAAGGAGGAGCCTCACCATGTCCGGACACCGGACCGTCCGCCGCGCCGCCCTGGCCGCCGCCCTGTCGGCCTTCGCCGTCACCGCGCCCGCCGGATCGAGCGCCACCGCCGCGCCCGCACCGGCGCCGGCCGGCGACCGGGCCGAGGTGCCCACCCGGAGCGGCCGTACGGACTCGGCCGTCGACCGGGTCGCCGACTTCTACGGCAGCTACCTCGACGCCGTCACCGACGACGGGCGCGGCACGCTGGCCCAGGCGCTGCGCACCCACTACCTCACCCCCGAACTGCGGGCCCGCCTGGCCAACTGGGAGCAGCGCGAGCACACGGACGGCGTGCTGCGCGCCCAGAACACCCCCACGGCCTGGCGCGTCACGTACAACGACAGCGCCATGGGCCGCGCCTGGACGCGGGTCCGCCTCACCTGGGGCGGACCCGAGCAGCCGCGCCACACCCATCTGCTCGTCACCTCCGACCTGAACACCCTGCGCATCTCCGACATCCAGCCGGACACCGGGCAGTAGCCGCCGGTGCGCGGCCTCCGGGCGGCCCGAACACACACAGCCGCCGCGCCGGGCCGCGCTGTGCAGCGCGGCCCGGCGCGGCGTCCCTCGAGGACCGGTCCTCAGCAGTTCGGGTAGGCCACGTGGATCCACACACCGGTGCGGCCGCCCCACAGATCGCCCATGACCCAGTTGCCCTGCTGACCGCGCAGGTTCAGCTTCTGGCCGGCGTTGACTCGCCCAGGACGGGGAAGTTCTCGCCGGGGCCGCCGCGAAAGTTGACCCCGTTGTCGTTGACGGGGCACACCGCGGCCGCCTGCTGCTGGGCGGCGTGCGAAGGGGTGGCGGCGCCCTGCGTCCGGGCGGCGGCGTGGGCGGCGCCGGTGCTCGCGACGAGCGCGCCGGCGGCGGTGGTCGCGACGCCAGCTTGGCGATCGTCCTGCCCGGCGGCGGTGTGCCGGATGCGCCAGGAAGAGGGCCGAACACCGTGGCAGAGCTGCCGAAGCTGACGAACGGTCGTCCCTTCGGCCTCCAGCGGTGACTCGACGGCCACCGCGGCCTGCTCGAACCCCCGGACGGCAACGCCCGGTTGCGGGAAGAGGTCGGCCTGATGGTCACCGTCGGCGGCCGTCCCGGCCGGCGCACCGACTTCCACGAGGGCGACGTCTTCCCGCTTCCGCCGCACGTGCGGCACTCCCCGCAGCGACCCGAGCCGGACAGCGTCGGCATGGTCGTCGGGTACGCCCGGCCCGCCGGTCAGCTCGACGGTGTCGCGTGGTACCACACCGCCTGCCGCCGCCTGGTGCGCCGCTTCGAGCTCCAACCGCGTTCCCTGGTCCGCGATCTGCCGTCGGTCTTCGAGACGTTCTACGCCGGTGACCGCCGCTCCCGCACCGCGGCGCCGTCCACCCGGGCCGGGAGTGGCCGGCGACGATGCGGCCGCGCACCCGCCCCCGTACCTGACTGCTCCGGTTCCGCGTCACCGGCGCCGCCGCGGGTCTGACGACACGTCCGGTTTCCCGATCTGGCATTACGGCCTCCGGCCAGCGGTGGGATAGGTTCGTCCGACATTCCGTTCGCCCTGGAGGTCACAGGTATGCCCGTCGTAGTCGCCACGGTCAGGACGAAGCCCGGCGAGCTGGAGACGGCGCTCGACGTCTTCCGTTCGCACGCGCCCGCCGTCCACGAGGAGGACGGCTGCCTGCTGTACGCGGTCCACGCGGGAGAGGACCGGGTGGTGGTCGTGGAGAACTGGGCGGACGGCGCCGCGCTGGACGCCCACTCCAGGGGCGCCGCACTCGCCGGGATCGCCGCGGGGGTGAGCGGGCTGCTCGCCGCACCGATGGATGTCGCCGTCCTGGACTCCGTTCCGATGGGCGACCCGGGCAAATCCACGCTTTAGGCACATCCCGCGGGGCGCCTTGCGCAAAAAGCAGGCAAATACTCCGTCAATTCGTCGCCAGCGGAAGCCCGTCATTTCGGACGTTACGCATTTCCCGTGAGCGGCCACCGCCTCATTGCGCGTGGCCGCTCCCGTCCGTATACCGTCCGAACGGTCCCGCACCCCGGCAATCGGCCATTCTCGCGACGCCTCCGGCTTCCCTCGCCACTGGCTTGACCTGCCGCTTCGCGAGCCCTGAAGGATCCGGGGAGACGGTGGCGCCCGCGCGGGCGCCCGTATCCGACCCGACGCATTGGCCGAATGTCCGCGCCTCGGTAAAAGGCCCGCCAACGCGCGTTCGTGCCAACTTGGAACCCTTGATCGACGACCGTTAGCATGGAAATGGTTGTCCGGGGCAACTAACTATCCGTCGTGCCCCGGAATCAAGGAGGAATCACCTATGCCCGACACCGCGCACGACTTCCGCACCTACGTGGAGGAGAACCTCGACGCCCTGGGGACCGACCCCGGGCGCGTGGCGCTGGTGCACCAAGGGCGACGCGTCACCGCGGGTGAGTTCCGCGCCCTCGTCCACCGCACGGCCCGCGCCATGCGGGGTCAGGGCATCGACCGCGGCCAGACCGTCACGCTGCTCAGCGGCAACCTGCCCGAGACCATCGCCGCCCGCTACGCCGCCAACCTCATCGGCTGCCGGGTCAACCACCTCTACAACAAGCTCTCGGCCGAGGTGCAGGCCACCATCGTCAAGGACGTGGAGACCAGCACCCTGATCGTCGACCCCCGCTTCGACGACCGCGCCGCCGAGCTGACCGCCCTGGCGCCGGTGCCGACCGTACTGACGCTGGGCCCCGCGAAGTCCGGCACCGACCTGCTGGAACTGGCCTCCGCCGAGAGCGACGAGCCGTTCCCGAGCCTCGCGCAGCCCGACGACATCTGCACCATCCGCCACACCGGCGGCACCACCGGCCACCCCAAGGGCATCTGCACCACCTACGGGCAGGTCCGCAACTTCGTCGCCGACAACGACGAGGACGCCGGCGACGCCAAGGTGATCTGGCAGCGCCCCTCGGAGGAAGAGGCGGCCCACCTGCTGGTGTGCACCACGCTGGCACACGCGGGCGGCATGATGGCCGACGTCACCCTGCGCGAGGGCGGCCTCGTGGTGCTCCACGAGGACTTCGACCCGGCCGAGGTGCTGGCCACCGTCGAGCGCGAGCGCATCACCCACCTGTTCCTGCTGCCGCCGCTGCTCTACCAGCTCACCGACCACCCGGACGCGGCCACCACCGACACCTCCAGCCTGCGCTGCCTGACCTACGGCGGCTGCCAGTCCTCGCCCGCCCGCATCGCCGACGCGATCCGCCGCTTCGGCCCGGTGCTCGTGCAGTTCTACGGGCAGAACGAGGCCGGCGGGATCAGCGTGCTGCCCGCCGAGGAGCACGACCCGGACAACCCGGAGCGGCTGCGTTCCGCGGGCCGCGTCCTGCCCAACGTGGAGGTGGCGGTCCGCGACGAGAACGGCCGCGACCTGCCGCGCCGCACGCACGGCGAGATCTGCATCCGCTCCGCCGGCATCATGCAGGGCTACTGGAAGCAGCCGGAGCTGACCGCCGAGGTGCTGCGCGACGGCTGGCTGCACACCGGCGACATCGGCTTCCTGGACGACGAGAACTACCTGACCATCGTCGACCGGATCAAGGACATGATCGTCGTGGTGGGCGGCCATGTGTACACCACCGAGCTGGAGGACCTGCTCAACACCCACCCGCAGGTCGCGCAGAGCGCCGTCTTCGGCGTACGCGACGAGGACCGGATGGAGCAGGTGTACGCCGCCGTGGTGCCCGCCACCGGCGAGAGCGTCGACGAGGACGGCCTGCGCACGATGGTGCGCGAGGCGCGCGGCGCGATGTACGAACCGGCCCGCATCCAGTTCGTCGACGAGCTGCCGCTGACCGACGCTGGCAAGCCGGACAAGAAGAAGCTCCGCGAGCTGGCGGCGAAGACGGCCGCCTGACCTCCGGTGTACGGCCGGACCGGCTCCTGCCTCATGGAGGCGGGGGCCGGTCCTTCGTTCGGCGGGCTTCCGTACGCCCGCGAGCCCCTGAGGCAGCCACCCGGAGCAGCGCGCCATGCGCGCACACCACCCCACGCCTACGCTCGGTACGCAGATCATCACCACGGGTGGCCCGGCCGGTCCGCCCGACCGCGCGCACAGGCACGGAGGCTCACCCATGCCGGAGCTGTTCATCGGGGGTCAGTGGACCGCCGCGGCCGACGGGGAGGTACGCGAGATCCGCTGCCCGGCGGACGGCACGCTGGTCGCCACCGTCGACGAGGCGGGCACCGCGGACGCGGCCGCCGCCGTCACCGCGGCCCGCTCGGCGTTCGACGACGGGCCGTGGCCGCACACCCCGGCCGCGGAGCGCGGGGCGCTGCTGCTGCGCGTCGCCGGTCTGCTGGAGCGCGACAAGGACACGTACGCGCGTGCCGAGTCCCTGGACACCGGCAAGCGGTTCGTGGAGAGCCAGTACGACATGGACGACATCGCCAACTGCTTCCGCTACTTCGGCAACCTGGTCGCGTCCGGCAACGACGGCCGGGTGGTGGACACCGGGCAGCCGGAGGTCGACAGCCGGGTCGTGTACGAGCCGGTCGGCGTCTGTTCCCTGATCACGCCGTGGAACTACCCGCTGCTGCAGACCGCCTGGAAGGTGGCCCCGGCCGTCGGCGCGGGCGACACCTTCGTCCTCAAGCCCAGCGAACTGACCCCGCACACCGCGATCCTGCTGATGCGGACGCTGGCCGAGGCCGGGCTGCCGGACGGGGTGGCCAACCTGGTGCTGGGCGCCGGCGCCGCCGTCGGCGCGCCGCTGACCACCGACGAGCGGGTGGACCTGGTGTCCTTCACCGGCGGGCTGGTCACCGGGCGGAGCATCATGGCCGCCGCCGCGCCCACCGTGAAGAAGATCGCGCTGGAGCTGGGCGGCAAGAACCCCAACATCGTCTTCGCCGACACCGACTTCGACACCGCCGTCGACTACGCGCTGATGGCGGTGTTCCTGCACTCCGGGCAGGTCTGCTCGGCCGGTGCGCGGCTGCTGGTCGAGGACGGGCTGCACGACGACTTCGTGGACGAGCTGGTGCGCCGGGCGCGGGCGATCCGGCTGGGCGGGCCGTTCGACGAGGATGCCCGCAGCGGGCCGCTGATCTCCGCGCAGCACCGCGACAAGGTGGAGAAGTACGTGGCGGCGGGCCTGGCCGAGGGCGCCGTACTGCGCTGCGGCGGCGCGCGGCCCGACGACGCGGCGCTGCGGGACGGCTTCTACTACCTGCCGACCGTGCTGGACGAGTGCTCCCCCGGCATGTCGGTGATCCGCGACGAATCGTTCGGCCCGGTGCTGACCGTGGAGCGGTTCCGCAGCGAGGAGGAGGCCGTCGCGCTGGCCAACGACACCGTCTACGGGCTGGCCGCGGGCGTGTGGACGCAGAGCGTGGAGCGTTCGCACCGGGTGGCGTCCCGGCTGCGCGCCGGCACCGTGTGGATCAACGACTTCCACCCGTACGTGCCGCAGGCCGAGTGGGGCGGCATGAAGCAGTCCGGTGTCGGGCGGGAGCTGGGCCCGGCCGGGCTCGGGGAGTACCAGGAGGCCAAGCACGTCTGGCGCAACACCGCGCCCCGGCCGCAGCGGTGGTTCGAGTGAGCGGCACCGGGCCGACGGCGGGCGGCCCCGCACCGGGCGACGGGCCGGCGGAGGACGGCGAGGCGTACGGCGGGCGGGCGGCCGGCGAGGAGGCGAACGGCACCGCACCGGACGCCGACGACACCGCCGCCGACAGCTCCGACGACGAGTCGCTCGCGGAACTCGGCTACAAGCCCGAGCTGAAACGCACCCTCGGCAACTTCCACACCTTCGCCGCCGGCATCAGCTACATCTCCATCCTCACCGGCACCTTCCAGCTCTTCTACTTCGGCGTCAACCACGGCGGGCCCGCCTACTGGTGGTCCTGGCCTATGGTCTTCTGCGGCCAGCTGATGGTGGCCCTGTGCTTCTGCGAGCTGGCCGCCCGCTACCCGGTGGCCGGTTCGGTCTACAACTGGTCCAAGCAGCTGGGCGGCCCGCACGTGGGCTGGCTCGGCGGCTGGATGATGATGACGGCGACCATGGTGTCGCTGGCTGCCGTCGCGCTCGCCTACCAGGTCACGCTGCCGCAGATCTCCTCGTTCTTCCAGTTCATCGGCGACGGCACCGGACGGACCGACCATGCCGCCAACGCCGTACTGCTCGGTGCCGTACTCGTCGTCTTCACGACGCTGATCAACGCGTTCGGCGTCAAGCTGATGGCCCAGATCAACTCCGCCGGTGTGGCCATCGAGCTGATCGCCGCGCTGGCGCTGATCGTGCTGCTGGCCGCGCACATCACCCGCCCGCCGAGCGCGGTGACCGAGACCTACGGGCTGGCGCAGGGCCAGTCGCTGGGCTACCTCGGCGCGTTCCTGACCGCGTCGCTGGCCTCCGCCTACGTCATGTACGGCTTCGACACGGCCTCGTCGCTCGGCGAGGAGTCCAAGGACCCCGGCCGCAACGCGCCGCGCGCGATCCTGCGGGCCCTGTTCGCCTCGTTCCTCATCGGCGGACTGATCCTACTGTTCGCGCTGCTGGCCACGCCGGACCTGCACGCCAAGGAGCTGTCCGTGGACGGGCTCCAGTACGTCGTGCTCAGCACCCTCGGCCCGACGATGGGCCAGATCATGCTGTGGTGCGTGGTCATCGCGATCACGGTGTGCGCGCTGGCCGTGCACACCGCCGGCATCCGGCTGGCGTTCGCCATGGCCCGGGACACCAACCTGCCGGCCGCCTCACTGCTCGCCCGGGTCAGCCCGCGCTTCCAGACGCCGGTGGCGCCCGCGGTGATCATCGGGTGCATCGCGGTCTGCATCCTGCTGATCAACGTGAACCAGCCGCAGATCTTCTCGGTGATCACCAGCATCGCGATCATCATGATCTACGTCGCGTACCTGATGGTGACCGTGCCGCTGCTGGTACGGCGGCTGCGCGGCCAGTGGGTACCGGCCGAGGGGAAGTTCTCGCTCGGCCGGTTCGGGCTGCCGGTCAACATCCTCGCCGTACTGTGGGGCACCGCGATGGCCACCAACCTCGCCTGGCCGCGCCCCGAGGTCTACAACGCGACCGGCCCGCAGCACTGGTACCTGCGCTGGGGCGCGTTCCTGTTCGTCGGGATCGTCGCCGTCGGCGGGTTCACGTACTACTGGTTCGTCCAGCGCAAGCGCACCTGCGTCCTGGCCGGACATGCCGCGGAGACTCCGGAGGAC
This sequence comes from Streptomyces sp. NPDC030165, assembly GCF_055573595.1. Taxonomy (NCBI): domain Bacteria; kingdom Bacillati; phylum Actinomycetota; class Actinomycetes; order Kitasatosporales; family Streptomycetaceae; genus Streptomyces; species Streptomyces sp. NPDC030165. Next base: position 64,454 of record NZ_JBVIBD010000020.1, read on the forward strand.
GCCGCTTCCTGACCTTCCCCTTCGGGTCCGCCCCCTCCGAGACGCAAGGCGTCCGCGTATCGCGGGCGCCTTCGTCGTGCCCCGTGCCCCCTCCAAGAAGCGGAATCTCACGTTCCGCCAGCTCGACGTACACCCGTACCAATCTGTGACACAAATATCCGTTTCTCCAGGCAACCGATCATGCGGTGTCACCCGTCTGCATGTACGGCGGTTGCCCGCGACCGGGTTCCGGCGGTCGGCGCGACCGCACCGGAGGCCGGGCGGTGCCCGCCACAGCCTGTTGTGTTGCTTTGGAGGGAACCGCTCGTGCACGTCAGATCAGCCCGTCGCACCGTTCTGCTGTCCGCCACCCTGGTGGGAGCCGCGCTGCTGACCGCGTGCGGTGCGGACGGCGGCTCGCAGACGTCCGACAAACCGGCGGCGAAGGTGACCGTGACCCCGGCGGCGGGCAGCAAGTCCGCCAAGCTCGGCTCCCCGATATCGGTGAAGGTGGACGGCGGCAGCCTGACCTCCGTCGAGGCCAAGGACGACAAGGGCGGCAAGGTCGACGGCAAGCTGTCCGGCGACGGCTCGTCGTGGACGTCCGAGGGCAAGGTCAAGCCCGGGACCACGTACACCGTGCGTACGAAGACCAAGTCGGGCGACGGCAAGGAGTCGTCCGCCGACTCGTCCTTCACCACCGAGCAGGCCGACAAGGTCAACAAGCTCACCAACACCCCGTCGGACGGCCAGACCGTCGGCACCGGCATGCCGATATCCATCCTCTTCGACCACCCGGTCGCCAAGGACCGGCGCGCCGAGATCCAGAAGGCCCTCAAGGTCACCACGCAGCCGCAGGTGGAGGGCGCCTGGGGCTGGGTCAAGGACTGGTCGGGCAAGGACCGCATCGACTGGCGGCCCAAGACCTACTGGCCGTCCGGCACCAAGGTCTCCGTCAAGGGCGGCCTGGGCGGCATCAACTCCGGCAAGAGCGGCGGCTGGTTCGCGCGCGACTACGACTTCGGGTTCACCATCGGCCCGGACCACAAGGCCGTCATCGACGTCCCGTCGCACAGCATGACCCTGTACGAGAACGGCAAGGCCGTCGACACGATCCGGGGCTCCGCGGGCTCGCCGCAGGACCCGACCCGCGGCGGCGTGCACACCGTACGCAGCAAGAACGCCGCCGAGACGATGGACTCCTCCACCATCGGCCACGGCAACGAGTGGATGCTGGACTCGAAGTGGGTGACCCACCTCACCGCGTCGGGCACCTTCCTGCACTCCGCGCCCTGGAACAAGTCGGTCGGCGTGGTCAACAACAGCCACGGCTGCTTCGGCATGACCACCTCGGACGCCAAGCGGGCCTACGACTTCCTGACGATCGGCTCCACGGTCGAGGTGAAGAACACCACCAGCACCAAGAAGACCGACGTCGGCAACGGCCTGGAGGTCTGGCAGGAGACCTGGGAGCAGTGGCAGCAGCGCAGCGCGGTGAAGTGACCGCCGCGCGGTACGGGCGCTCCGGCGCCTGAGTGTGCGAGCGTGAGGTGGGGCTCCCCCGGAGGCGGGGCGGGCCCCACCCGCGGTTGCGGACGGGTTCGGACCACACCCCCGTGCCGGTCCGAACTGTCCGCCCCGCGTCACACCAGAGTCTTTGACTCAGGTGTGAAGAATAGAGGGTCCGGGCGGAGCTTGCCAGCCCACCGGGCGGGAGCGCCCATCCGCCCCGGCGACCGGACCACTACAGTGGAAGTCTCACGTTTGGCCTTGAAGGGAGCGCGGCGCGATGGGGGACGAGGACCGCGGGCTGGTCAGCCTGGCCGAGAAGCTGGACCGGCTGTTCCAGGAACGAAGTCGCGAGCGGGGCAAAGCGCTGTCCGCGAACGACGTCGCCACCGAGATAAACATCAGGGCCGGCGAGCAGGTGATCTCCGGCAACTACATCTGGCAGCTGCGCAAGGGCAAGAAGGACAACCCGACCAAGCGCCACATCGAAGCGCTCGCGGAGTACTTCGGCGTGCCCGCCGCGCACTTCCACGACCAGCGGGACACGGGGCCCGGCGGCACGGCGGCCGACCGGACCGGCCGGCCCCCCGAGCTGCTGGAGGCCATGCAGGACGCGGGGGTCATCGCGATGGCCGCGCGCTTCATGGACATGTCCGCCGAGTCCCGTACGGCCGTACTGGAGATGATCGACCGGGTGCGGAAGCTGGAAGGACTGCCGGACGTCGGCAGCGCCACGGGCAACGGGGCGGGAAATCCGGTGGGCAACACGGGAGAAACCTGGCGCAGCGCCCGCTGAACCATGACCCTGACCGATGTACGCCCCGCGCCGTCCCCGGCCACTGCCCCGCGCCTTCCCGGGCCGGACGGCCGGACGGCCGGGGCCGCGGCAGCCCGCGGGCCCGCGCACGACCCCGCTGGGGAGGGGCCATCCGGCGCTGCATGAGACTGGCACGTGTACCTTTCATGGCTGAGGCCGAAGGAGAGCACGCCATGAAGTTCACACGGCGACCGGACCGTGTGCTTGCCGACTGTTCGGACCGGCTGCGGGGACTGCACATCCCGCGCCCCTTCGAGCTGGGTGCCTTCCTGGACCGGCTCGCCGAACAGCGCGGCCGCCCGATCCACCTGGAGCCGCAGGTCACCCCGCCCGCCGGGCCGTGCGGCCTGTGGATCGCCACGCGGCGGGCGGACTACGTCTTCTACGACGCGGCCACCACCGCGCTGCACCGCGACCACATCGTGCTGCACGAGGTCGGCCACATGCTCAGCGGACACTCCAACCTGCTCTCCGGAGAGGTCGCGCAGGCCCTGGTACCCGACCTCGACCCCGGCTCGGTCGAATCCGTCCTCGGACGCAGCCACTACAGCGACCAGGACGAGCAGGAGGCCGAGATGCTCGCCTCGCTGATCCTGCGGCGCGCCGACCGCACCCCCGCCCGCCGCCCGGCGACGTCCCAGCAGGCCGAGGTCCTCAGCCGCATGGACGACGTCTTCGGCTCTCCCAAGCGACGGTAGACACCCCAGATGGTCAACGTTCTCTTCCTCTCCATAGCCGCCGTCCTGCTGCTGGCCGCCGCGTACAAGGCGCGGCCGCTGCTGCGCCGGCCGCGGCCGCGGGGCCTGGGCGCCCTGTGCGGGTTCCTGACCGGGCTGGGCGCCTCGCTGGTGTTCCTGACACCGGCCGTCGGCGACGCGCTGAGCGTCGTCACCCCCAAGCTGGGCCGGCTGCTGGGCAACTGCAGCACGCTGGCCGCCGCCACCTGCATCTCGATCCTCCTGCTGCGCTTCAACGAGGAGCCGCCGGACGCGGACCGCAAGGCGCGCCGCCGGCTCGTCTCGCTGGGCGTCGTCCTGGTCGCGATGGCCGTCCTCTTCTTCGCCTCGCCGGTGGACGACGCCCCCGGCGCCCCCACCTTCGGCGAGCTGCCGCGCACCGAACCGCTGCTCAACATCTACGTCCTGGTGTTCACCGCGCACCTCGGCGCGGCCATCGTCGACCTGCTGCGCCAGGCGCTGCGCTACTCCCGGCACGCGCCGCGCACCAGCCTGCGCTACGGGCTGCGCGTCATCGCCGCCGGCTGCGCGCTCGGCATGGTCTACATCGCGTACAAGATCGTCCACGTCGTCGGGCTGTGGACCGACGCCGCCTGGCTGCCGCCCGAGCAGCTGTGCAGCTCTCTGGTGACACCCGCGACCTGCACGTTCAGTGTCGGCCTGCCCGCCATCTGCAGCCTGCTGCTCGTCATCGGCGTCCTGCTGCCCGCGATCGGCCCGGCCCTGGCCTGGCCCTGGCGGCGGATCCGCCTGTGGCACCTGCATCGCGGACTGCATCCGCTGTGGGCCGCGCTGTCCGCGGCGGTACCGGAGATCCAGCTGACCGCCACCGAGAACCGGTACGCGGCGCCCGACCCCGAGTTCCGGCTCTACCGCCGCGTGATCGAGATACGCGACGGCATGCTGGCGCTGCGCCCGCACCGCAGCGACGACGTACGCCGCGCCGCCGAGGAACGGCTGCGCGCCGACGGGGCCGACGCCCGGGAGCTGGATGCCGGTGTCGAGGCGGCGGTGCTCGTCGCGGCACTGGAGTCGCGGCGCGGCGGCGGCGCCCCCGCACACCCGGTCAGCGCCGAGGACGCCACCCTGACCCGTCCCGAACTGACCAATCTGATCGACGAGGCCCGCTGGCTGCGCCGGGTCTCGCACGCCTTCGTGTCGTCCGGCGCAGGACCCGCGCCGGCCGAACCGTCCCGGCCCGCCGCAGGAATCTGAGGTCATACGTGAGCCACCCCATGGAGTCCCCGGAGTTCTTCCGCGACCCGTACCCGCTGCTCGCCGCCCTGCGCGAGCGCGGCCCCGTCCAGCAGGTACGGTCCGGACCGCACGGCGCGACCTGGCTGGTCACCGGGTGGGCCGAGGCCCGTACCGCGATGGCGGACCCCCGGCTCTCCAAGGACACCACCCGCTACTTCGCGGACAAGCCGTCCAAGCGCGACCTGGCCCCCGCCGTCAGCGCCACCATGCTCGCCACCGACCCGCCGGACCACACCCGGCTGCGCCGGCTGGCCGTCAAGGCGTTCACACCGGCCGCGGTGGCCCGGCTGGAACCGCGCATCACCGGGACCGCGAACGGCCTGCTGGACCGGATGGCCGCCCGCGGCGGCACCGCCGACCTCGTCGAGGACTTCGCCGTACCGCTGCCCATCGAGGTCATCGGCGACCTCCTCGGCGTGCCCCGCGAGGACCGCGCCGATCTGCGCCGCTGGTCCAACGACCTGTTCGCGGCCGGCGCCCCGGACACCATCGACACGGCCTCACACGCGATCAGCGACTACATGACGGAACTGATCGCCGAGAAGCGGGCCGCGGGAGTGGCCGCAGGCGGTACCGGCCCGGGCGGCGACCTGCTGACCGAGCTGATCGCCGCGCGCGACGACGGCGACCGGCTCAGCGAGTTCGAGCTGGTCTCGCTGGCCGTCCTCCTGGTCGTCGCCGGTCACGAGACGACCACCAACCTGATCGGCAACGGCGCGCTCGCGCTCCTGCGGGACGACGCGCTCCGTGCCCGGCTGCGGCAGGATCCCACGCTCGTCCCGGCCGCCGTGGAGGAACTGCTGCGGTACGACTCCCCCATCACCACGGCCACCTTCCGGTACGCGGCCGAGCCCCTCACCCTCGGCGGCGCCGAGATCGCCGCGGGCGACGTGGTCCTGGTCTCACCGGGCGCCGCCAACCGCGACCCCGCCCGCTTCACCGACCCCGACACCCTCGACCTCGGCCGCTCCTGCGGCCACCTCTCCTTCGGCCACGGCCCCCACCACTGCCTCGGCGCCCCGCTGGCCCGCCTGGAAGGCCGGATCGCCTTCCAGGCCCTGCTCAGCCGCTTCCCGGACCTGCGCCTGGCCGTACCGCCCGCCGAACTTCAGTGGCGCCGCACCCGTCTGATGCGCGGTCCGGCCCACCTGCCGGTCGTCTGCACGACCTGACCCGCCTACGGGGCCGGTACGGGCCTCAGTGCCTGGGGCACGGCCCTGGCCAGGTGCCCGGGGCCATGCCCCAGGCGCTCACTCCGCCGCCACGAAGCGTTCCACCGCGCGGCAGACCGCGGCCGCGTGGTCGGCGAGGTAGAAGTGGCCGCCGGTGAAGGTCTCCTCGCGGTACTCCGCGACGGTGTGGGACTTCCAGGCGGCCGCTTCCTCACGGGTCACGCGGGGGTCCGCGTCGCCGGTGAGGCACAGGAGCGGGATGTCGAGCACGGCGTCGGCGGCGGGCCGGTACAGCTCGATCGCGCGGTAGTCGTTGCGGATCGCCGGCAGGATCAGCCCCACGATGTCCGGGTCGTCGAGGAGTTGGCTGTGGGTCCCCTCCAAGCGGCCGACCTCGGCGAGGAGTTCCTTGTCGGTGGCCTGGTGGAGGTACCTCTCCTCGCGGAACGTCGAGGGCGCGCGGCGGCCGGAGACGACGAGCCGGCGGGGCGCCGGCCGGCCGAGGTCCGCGAGCCGCCTGGCGGTCTCGAAGGCGACGGACGCGCCCATACTGTGCCCGAACAGCACCAGCGGGGTGGTGTCGTGCGGGCTCAGGCAGCCGACCACCTCATCGGCGAGGCCCTCCACGGAGGTGACGAACGGGTCGTTCCACCGGTCCTGGCGTCCCGGGTACTGGATCGCCGACACATCGAACCGCTCGTCGAGATGGGCGGCGAACGGCCGGTAGTACGAGGCGGATCCCCCGGCGTGCGGGAAGAAGATGAGGTGGGCGGCGGGCCGCGGCCCCCGGCGTACGTCCCGTATCCAAGTGTTCTTCCCCGTCATGTGCGCGTGCTCCTGTGCTGGTGGGCCGGTGGTCGGGCTGCTCGTCCGCGTGGCCGGCCGACGAGCCGGACCGTACGCGGACGAGTCAAGGATGACCGGTCCGGGGGGTGTCGGGCCAGCAGGAAACCGATCAAGAGGGAAACGGAGGACGTCGGTCCGGAGGAAATCGCTTCCGAGGGGCACGCTTCCGCCCGCACGGCTTGCACCTCACGTAGCGGGAGGTCTTACGGTCCCGGGACATGAAGATCATTGTTCATGACACCGCGTCCGCCATGTCCGCCCTCCTCCGCCTCCCCCTGGAAGAACGGGCCGACGCCCTCCGGGACATGCTCAGCCCCCTGCAGGCCGTGATGTCCGGGACGGGAGGCCCGGACATGGTCCAGATGCACCAGCTGGGCGGCGGCTTCCGTATCGACCGCGAGGACCCACGGTATCCGGCCGCCCTGGAGCGGATGCGGGACGCCGGGGTGTGGGACCGCGTCGAGGACTGTCTGGCCGCGGCGTGGGAGCGGCTGAGCGGCGCGGCACCCGGTGCCGAGACCGCCGCTACCGTGCATGTCGTGCTGGTGCTCGGCAACCCCGACGACGAGCTGGTGACCCGTAACGCCGGCTACTTCGGCTTCGGCGGCTTTCCGGGGGCGATCCAGCTGACGGTCTGGCCCACCGCGACCAGCCTGGCGAAGATCGGGTATGCCGCTGCCCATGAGCTGCACCACAACGTGCGGTACGCCAATGTGGTCTGGGACCCGGCGGCGGTCACGGTCGGCGAGCAGGTCGTGGCCGAGGGGCTGGCCGAGGCGTTCGTACGGGAGCTGGCGGGCGAGGCGGCCATGGGGCCCTGGGCGACGGCGCTGTCCGGTGCCGAGCTGGACAGCGCCTACGAGAAGGTCACGGCCGCGATCGATGTGGCCGGAATGCAGAACCTGCCTCCGTACGTGTACGGCGACGCCACCGCCCGGCGCATGGGCCACGAGCCCGCCGGACTGCCGGACTTCGCCGGATACGCGGTCGGTCTGCGCATCGTGGACGCCCACCTGGCGGCCTCCGGTCTGACCGCCGCCCAGAGTGTCACCCTGTCGGCCCGTGAGGTCCTCACCAGCGCGGGCGTGCCGACGAGCGCGTAGCACCGATCGGGGCCGGAACCGGAACCGTCCCCTCACCGCGCCAGCGCCGCGGCCCCCTGCGCCGCCTGTTCGGCGGCGCGGGTCCGGGCCGCGGCCGCCTTGGCGGTGTCGCCGAGCCGGTCGGCGAGGCGGGCCTGGGCCAGCCAGTTGTAGGGGCAGACGGGGCGCAGGCTGATGCGCTCGCTGAGCAGGGTGCGGGCCGTGTCGTCGCGTCCGGCGCGGAGTGCGGCCTCCAGCAGGGTCTTCTGTACGGCGTCCCGCTGGGCGTGGCTGCCGCCGAAGGTGTTCAGGCGGTAGCGGATGGGGGTGAGGAGGTCGACGGTCCGGTCGTACCGGCCCTGTCCGTAGGCGATCAGGGCGCGGCAGACGGGCAGGCCGATCCCGGCGGTCATGGTGGTGTTGGACAGTTGGGGCCGGGCGTGCGCGAGCCAGGCCTCGCGTTCTGCGACGAGGCGTTCGGCGTCGGCGATGCGGTCGGCGCCGACGTACGCCATGACGGCGTGCACGTCGTTGAAGGCGTAGTACGGCGGGTCCTGGCGGGCCGCCCAGGCGTCGGCGAGGCGGTTCCAGCGGGGGCCGGCGTCGCGGTCGGCCAGCAGGAGCCGCCACAGGAGGGCGGCGGCGTCGAGGAGTTCCATGGCCAGGCCCGGTGACTGCTCGTGGTGCAGTACGGCGTCGTAGATCTCCAGTGCCCGGCCGGTGTCTCCGGATTCGAGGGCGTAGAGGCAGTAGTGCCACCAGTTGTGGACGTTCAGGTAGTTGCCGGAGGCCCAGTCCTCCATACGGGCGTCCAGGAAGCGGATGCCCTGCGCGAACCGGCCCTGCATCTCGTACGTGTGCGCGACCGCGTGGATGCCCCACACGTCGCGCGGGTTGTGCTGGACGGCGGCCAGGCCGGTTTCCTCCGAGCGGGTGTAGTGGCCCGTCTCCTCCAGGCCGAAGGCGTACATGCCGAGCAGGTGGCCGTAGTGCGGGTCGTCCTCGGACCAGGCGGTGAGGGCGCCGCCGACGCGGTCGCGCAGGCGGGCGGCGTCGCCGGTGAGGAAGTCGATCTGGTGGCCGACGGCGAGGGCGAGTTCGTCGCGCGGGAAGGTGACGGTCAGCTCGCCGAGCACGTGTCCGGCGCGGTGGATGTCGCCGTTCAGCCAGGAGGTGGCGGCGGCGATGTGCATCCGCTCGCGGTCGGTCGGCCTTCCGGCGCTCACGCAGTCGGCGAAGCCGCAGAACGCCTCCTTGGCGGCGGTGGCGTCCTTCGCCTCCGTACCCAGCAGGCCGAGGTAGGCGGCGAGGACGTTGCCCATGACGGACTTCGGGGCGGCTGCCAGGACCGCCTGGGACGCGGTGGCGACCTCACCGCGGAAGAAGAGCAGTTCGTGCAGCGCGTTCTCGTAGTGGGACACGGCTTCCGCGCCGGTCCCCGACATCGCGTGACCGTGCCGGTCACTGACCGTTCGCGGCATCATCGGCTCCTCACGGCACTCTGGCGTCACTCCGCCCCCCCGCCTTACCTTGTCGGGGGTAGGAATTCTGTTCGATCACCTTGTCATGTCCTGGACTTGAGATCACAGACAAGAGGTGCGCCTTGTTCCTTCCCCACAGACCGGCCCTCCCATACCGCGACGGGGCCGGCAGACTGGGTGTTCTCGCCCTCCTCCTCGGTGTCCTGGCCTCCGTCGCCGCCGGCCCCGCCCGCGCGGCCCCCGAGGCCGCGCCCGCGGCCCGGCCCCCGCTCGTCCGGCCCATCGACCCGCAGAACTGGCGCAATCCCGACGACATGACGTGGGCCGAATACCGCTCGGTCCCCGGTACGAACTGGGCCGACCCCGCCGCCAAGCCCACCCGGCGCATGTTCCGGGGCGCGCTCGTCCTGCTGGACTACCCGGACGAGGAGTTCAGCGTCAGCAGGCCCGCCGGCTCGTCCGTCTTCGGCAACCCGCAGCCCAGCGCCCACGACATCCCCCGCGCACAGGTGCCCGCGTTCTACCGGGACTTCCTGAACAAGCCGGGCAAGCTCAACCACGGCCACACCATCAACGAGTACTGGATGGAGGACTCCGGCGGCCGGCTCGGCGTCGAGCTGACGTCGTTCGGTGTCTACCGGATGCCCTTCAAGTCGTACCAGTACGGCATCGAGCCGTCCATGAACCCCGGCGCCTGCCCCCTCGGCGACACCTGCGGCAAGAACATCCGTACCGACGGCAAGGCCGCCTGGGTCGCCGACGTGGGCGACGCGCAGACCAGGAAGTACGACTTCATCTTCTACCTGACCGCGGGCCAGGACGAGTCCGCCGCCTGGCAGGAGTTCGGGCAGATGAAGTTCGCCTCGCCCGGGGACGTCCCGGCCGCCTGGGGACCGCCCTCCCCCATCCAGGGCGGCGGCAACGCGGCCCGCACCCGCTATGTGCCGTGGACCTCCTGGAAGGCCGCCGCCCGCATCTGGCCCAACGCCGAGACCGGTTCCTCCACCCAGGCCGAGAGCTCCGGCATGGCGGTGTACGCGCACGAGTTCAGCCACATCCTGGGCATCGCGGACAACTACAACAACCCGTACGGCACGCCGATGCGCCGGGCCTACACCGGCATCTGGAGCATGCTCTCGCGCGGCTCCTTCAACGGCCCCGGCGGCCCGCACACCCGCTGGCAGATACCGGCCGCCAACGGCGCCTCGATGGGCTCGCAGCACGTCCTGCGCGACAAGCTCAAGCTGGGCATCGTCGACGAGAAGAACGTCCTGCGCCTGGACCGGGACGCCCTGAAGACGTCCGGCGTCGCCGTCGCCAAGGTCACCGCGCGCTCCGCGCCGCCCGGCGCCAAGGGCCTGTCCGGCGTGAACATCACCATGGGCCGGGACCTGGCACCGCCCTGCTCCACCAGCACCGACCCGCTGTGCGACGGCGGCGGTTACGACAATTACACCGTCGAGGTCGTCGACCGTATGGGCATGGACTCCTTCACCCCGGACAACGGGGTGCTGCTCTCCAAGACCAAGAACGAGGACCGGGCCCCGTTCGCGTGGGTGATCGACGCCCACCCGGAGGACATCGGCATGGTGGACTTCCGGCGCCCCGACGGCACCCCGCAGATGATCACCATGGGTGACTACCGGCAGCTCAGCGACGCGCTGTTCCACGCGGGCGCGGACTCCGGCAGCGCGTACGAGTACGTCGACCGGGCCAACCGGCTGCACTTCTACGTGCTGGACATCGAGCGGGGCAAGAAGGGCGTACTGAGCTACACCGTCGCCGTCCGGTCGCTGGACGGCGCGGGTTCGCAGCGCCGCGGGGTCCAGCTGCGGCACGGCACGGCACACGGCAAGCCCGCCAAGGGCCGGGCGGTGTGCACCTTCCCGCTGACCAACACCGGCCGCCCGGGGGGCGGGGGCGCGCACCTGGACTCCGACGTGTACCGGCTCTCGGCCGCCGCCACCGGCCACGGCTGGTCCGCCTGGCTGCCGAACCGGCTCGCCACCGCCAGGTCCGGCAGCACGGTGAGCGTCCCGGTCGCCGTCACGGCGCAGCCGGACGCCGCCCGGCACGGCCGGGTCGTCCTGAAGGCCCGCTCCGAGAGCGATCCACGCAAGTCCGTCCGGGCCACCTGCGCGCTGGGGCGCTGACCCGGCGCTCACCCTGGGGTGAGCGCGTGCCGCTCACCCCAGGGTGAGCGGCACGGAGGCCGGGCGGCGCGTCCGTCAGCCGGCGCGGACGGCCGGTACGGCGTGCCGCGGCGCGTCCTGTGCACCGGTCTTCGCCCCGGCCCCGGGGCCGCTCCCGTGCCCCGCCCGCGCCTTGGCCTCCGCCGCGTACGTGTCGACGTACTCCTGCTCGGAGAGGTTCAGCAGGGCGTACATGATCTCGTCCGTGACGGCCCGCAGCACCAGGCGCTGGTCGGCCATCCCGGCGTAGCGGGAGAAGTCCAGCGGCTCCCCGAAGCGGATGGTGATCGGGACGACGCGCGGCAGCCGGCGGCCGGCCGGCTGTGCCTCGAACGTGCCGATCATCGCGCACGGCACCACCGGCGCGCCCGTACGCAGCGCCATCTCCGCCACGCCGGTCTTCCCCTTGTACATCCGGCCGTCGTGCGAGCGGGTGCCCTCGGGGTAGATGCCGAGCAGGTCACCGCCGCGCAGCACCCGGATGCCTTCCTCGACGGCGGCCTGGCCCGCGCTGCGCCCGGAACGGTCCACCGGAATCTGCCCGCAGGCGCGGAAGAAGGCTGCCGTCAGCCGGCCTTTGACGCCGCGTCCGGTGAAGTACTCCTGCTTGCACAGGAAGGTGATCCGGCGCTTGACCGTCGCGGGCATCAGGAAGCTGTCGCAGAAGGAGAGATGGTTGCCGGCGATGATGGCGGCGCCGGACGCGGGCAGGTTCTCCAGTCCCTCGACGCGGGGGCGGAACAGGCACCGCAGCAGCGGCACCAGGACGATGGATTTGAACAAGTAATAGAACATGTAACTGATCCCCTCCCCAGAGTGATCCCCCCGCGTCGGGGGACGGTAGTGCCGCTCCGGTTCCGGAGGGAGAGGGCCTATTGAGCCAACGTCAGGCCGACGGGTGCGGATCACGCCACCGGCCGCGCCGGGGTGTGGGGGTCCTGCTCACCGGTCCGCCGGTGTCTCGTCCGCGAAGACCTTGGTGACGACGCGGCCGTCCTCGGTCAGGTAGCCGTGCAGCATCCCTTCGCTGCTGTGCGGGGCGTCGAAGACGCCTTTGGCGTTCAGGGCGATCACGCCGCCCGTGCCGCCCAGTTCCGGCAGCCGCTCGACCAGTACCTCGTACGCGGCGGCGGCCAGGTCCCGGCCGCCGAATTCGATCAGGTTGGAGATCGTGACGGTGGCGGCGCCCCGGAGGAACACCTCGCCCGCTCCCGTGGCGCTGGCCGCGACGGTGCCGTTCTTGGCGTACGTGCCCGCGCCGATGACGGGCGAGTCGCCGACCCGGCCGGCCATCTTGTTCGTCAGCCCGCCGGTGGAGGTCGCCGCCGCCAGGTTGCGTCCCCGGTCCACGGCCACCGCGCCCACCGTGCCCTGAGTCAGCGTCTCTCCGGAGCCCTTCACGCGCCCCTTGGCCTTCATCAGTTCCTGCCAGCGCTTCTCGGTCCAGAAGTAGTCCTGGGTCACGGTCGGCAGGCCGCTGCGGGCCGCGAAGTCGTCGGCGCCCTCACCCGCCAGCATCACGTGCCTGGTCTTCTCCATCACCAGCCGCGCCGCGGAGACGGGATTGCGTACGTTGCGGACCCCGGCGACGGCCCCTGCCGCCAGGTCGGAACCGCGCATGATCGACGCGTCCAGCTCGTGGCCCGCGTCCTCGTTGAACACCGCGCCCCTGCCCGCGTTGAACAGCGGGTTGTCCTCCAGCCTGCGCACCGCGGCCTCGACCGCCGCCACACTGCTGCCGCCCATGCCCAGGACCTTGTGCCCGGCGCGCAACGCCTCGGCCAGCCCGTCGCGGTACGCCTTCTCCTGTGCGGGGGTGGTGTCCTCGCGCTTCAGCGCGGTGCCCGCGCCGCCGTGCACGGCGATGACGACGTGGCGGGCGTCCGGCCGCGGCTCGCCCTTGGCGGTCCGTCCCGCGACGGTCTCCGCGGCGGGTTCCGCGGCTCCGGGGCGGCCTGCGGAGACCGCGCTGCCGGGCACGATCGCCAGCAGCGCCGCCACGGACAGCGCGCCGGCGCACACACGTGTCAGTCGCCGTACCGAGTTCCTGGCCATGGGCTCACTCCCTTGAACGGGTGATCAGGCGTCGGCACGATATCGCGCACATGCCAAGCGGAAGCCGTCATGATCCGGACAGCCGGACAGCGCGACGGGCCGCCCGCTCCGCGCGCGGGGAGGACGGCCCGGCAGCCGCTCACACGGTGCGGATCCCGGGGTCGCTCACCCCGGCCGTGCCGTTCTCCACGTGCCCGGCGAACCGGCGCAGGAAGGTGCGGTCCGCGTCGCAGACCACGCTCACGTCGTACCAGCGCTTGCCGGCACGCAGGTCCACGGTGTGGGTCAGCCGCTGCCCAGGGCGCACGGTGAGCTTGCGGGAGGCGCCGCCGTACGCGTTGGTGACCGTGAGGGTACGGGCGCCGTCGCCCGCGTTGGTCAGGACCAGATCGAGGTTGCCGGTGGCCCCGTTGTGCCGCGCGGTCACCTCGGGTCCCGCCGTCCGGCCCGGCCCCCGGAAGGTGCGCAGGAAGCCGTTCGGGCCGAACACCGAGAGGTCGTAGGTGCCCTTGGAGTACGCCGTGTTCCAGCTGTCGGAGTCCGCCTTGCCGCGCTCGGTGGTGTACGTCCACGGGCCGTCGCCGCGGTTCGGGGCCGTCACGTGGAACTGCGCGCCGGAGGTGTCCCCGCCGCTGAAGGTCAGGCGGTACTTCCCGGTCGCGGGGTCGGCGGCACCGTCGACGTACGGCGCGTAGGGCAGCGGACGGGTGGGGCGGGTGCCGCGCTCCTGCTTGGGCAGGCGTCCTGCGGCCGGCGGCTCGGGGTGGAAGTCGGCGGGCTGCGGGTGGATCGGCGTGTAACCGCCGGTGTCCGGCAGTGCGCCCGGCTTTCCCGTACGGCTGAAGTCGAACGCCGAGGTCAGGTCGCCGCAGACGGCGCGCCGCCACTGGGAGATGTGCGGCTCGGGGACGCCGAAGCGGCGCTCCATGAAGCGGATGATCGAGGTGTGGTCGAAGGTCTCGGAGCAGACGTATCCGCCGGTGCTCCAGGGGGAGACGACGAGCATCGGTACGCGCTGGCCGAGGCCGTAGGGGCCGGCCTGGAACCCGCCGCCGCCGGGGTAGAGCTCCAGGTCGGTGGAGACGGTGGACCGGCCCTGGGAGGCGTCGGCCGGCGGGTAGGGCGGGACGACGTGGTCGAAGAAGCCGTCGTTCTCGTCGTACGTGATGAACAGCGCCGTTCTGGCCCAGACCTTCGGGTCGGAGGTGAGCACGTCCAGCACCTTGGAGATGTACCAGGCACCGTAGTTGGCGGGCCAGCTCGGGTGCTCGGTGTACGCCTCGGGGCAGGCGATCCAGGAGATCTTCGGCAGCCGGCCGTTCTTGACGTCGGCGCGCAGGTCGTCGAGGAGCTTTCCGCCGCCCTTCACGTCGGAGCCGCGCCGCGCCTTCTCGTAGAGGGGGTCGCCGGGCTTCGCGTTGCGGTAGGTGTTGAAGTACAGCAGGGAGTTGTCGCCGTAATTGCCCCGGTAGTGGTCCTTGATCCAGCCCCAGCTGCCGGCCGCGTCCAGGCCGTCGCCGATGTCCTGGTAGATCTTCCAGGACACCCCCTTCGCCTCCAGCCGCTCGGGGTACGTCGTCCAGCTGTACCCCTTCTCGTCGTTGTCCAGGACCGGGCCGCTGGGGTCGTCGACGCCCTTGCCGTCGTTGCCCGTGTAGCCGGTCCACATGTAGTAGCGGTTCGGGTCGGTGGAGCCGATGAAGGAGCAGTGGTAGGCGTCGCAGACGGTGAAGGTGTCGGCGAGTGCGAAGTGGAACGGGATGTCCTTGCGTGCGAGGTGCGCCATCGTCGTGGACGTCTTGGCCGGGATCCACTGGTCGTAGCGGCCCTTGTTGAACGCGCGGTGGCTGCCGTTCCAGTCGTGGTTGAGGTCCTCGATGAAGGTGAGGCCGAGGTTGTCGTCCTTGACCTGGGGCCGGAACGGCAGCACCTCCTTGCCCTTGCCGTCGGTCTGGTGCCAGACCGGCTTGCCGCTGGGCAGCGTCACCGGCCGCGGGTCGCCGAAGCCCCGTACGCCCCGCAGGGTGCCGAAGTAGTGGTCGAAGGACCGGTTCTCCTGCATCAGTACGACGATGTGCTCGACGTCCTCGATGGAGCCGGTGCGGCGGTCGGCGGGGATGGCGGCGGCGCGGGCGATGCTCTGCGACAGCGCGGAGAACGCGGTGGCCCCGCCGGTGAGTTGCAGGAACCGCCGCCGGTTGAGTTCTGGCATGGCTGAAATGACCCCTTGGGATGGGAGGGTACGGGCGCGTCTGGAGTGTTCCAAGAGGAACGAGGCCGGGGGAAGACACCATGACGCCCCGGTGAAAAGTCGCAAGATGAGACGTGAACAGGCGGAGGAGGTCTCTCCGTTGCCACGGCACCGGGCATACCGCGCCCGGCCGCCCATACCGGTCCGCCGCCGTTCGAGGCGGACAGTTGACGACGTGTCGGGCCGAAAGCCTGCCGGACGGCACCCTTCCAGCGGCCGGGCATATGCCAATTGCATACCGCTGGTTTTCCGCCGCCGCATGATCGACCGATTTCGCCGCCAATGTCGCGCACGCCGCCGTTGTGGAATCAGGTAATTCCGATCACCAGTTTCGAACCGAGTTGCTGCTGAGTAGGGTGTGGCACTGCCGGTGGAACTGGGGGAACAGTGCGTACCGGTCGATTTCGGCATGGCTGAAAATGCGCTGGTGGCCGACCTCACCGGCAGAACGGCAGGAGCGGCAGGGGACATGACCGCTGGGTTATTCGAGGGGCAGTACGTGTGGCATCCGGCAGCCGATGACCTCCAGCTCGCCCGGGCCTGTGTGGACATACGGGCGGGCCGCTACTTCGGCGCGCGCGAAATCCTGCGGGAGGCGCGCGGGGACCACGGCGTACGCGCACACCGCTCCCTGGTGCTGGCCTCCGAGGCGGCCGATTCGGACCTGGCGGAGCGCTGGCTGGCCGAGGAACCCGGCCGGGAAGCGGCCCTGCTGTGGGCACGGGTCGCGGTCCTGCGGGCGGTCCGCGCGGCCGACGGCGGCGACCGACGGGCCGAGGCCCTCGGCCGTATCGCGGTGGCCGCCTGCGACCGCGCCGCCGAGGAGGCGCCCGACGACCCCACACCGTGGTCGGCCAAGCTGACCCTCGCCCGCCTGCAACAGCCCCGCGACCCCGCTCCGCAGGGGCTGCTCACCGCGCCGCCCGGCCCCTGGACGCTCTTCTCCCACATCCTGCGGCTCGACCCCTGGAACCGCGAGGGCCACCACCGCTTCCTGTCGTTCTTCTTCCCGCGGTACGGGGGCGAGGCGAACGCGTCCTGGGACGTCGCCGCGTTCCTCAGCCAGCGGGCACCGGCCTCCTCGCCGCTGCGGCTGCTGCCGCTGGTGGCCCTGGTGGACGGCTACAACCCGGACTCGCTCCTGGCGGAACGCACCTGGGAACAGCCGCAGTGGAAGGCGACCGCCCTGAGCGTCTACCGCAACTGGCTGCCGCACGTCGCCGGTTACCGCTTCACACCGGTGCTGGACCTCGCCTACCTGGCCCACGCGCTGCACATGGCGCAGTGCTCCTTCGAGGCGCGGGCCGTCTTCACGGCCATGGGCCCGTACGCCTCCCGTATGCCGTGGAGTGTCTTCGGCGACCCCGAGGAGCAGCTGAACAAGGCGAGACGCGCGTGCGGTCTCCCGGTGCCCGATGCTCCCTGATCCTTTCACCCGCGGTTCCCGGACGGCACCGCTCGCCGGCTCCGCGGGCCGCTGCCCCACTTCCGCAGGCCACTGCCGGCCGTCCGCCGCCCGGCGCCCCGTGGGCGGCCGTCCGCCGCTCGCCGCTCACCGGGCCGGCGGCCCGCCGCCCGACCGTCCCCCGATCCCCCGGCCTGCCGGAAGCGGCCTCCCCCGGCCCCGGCACGCCCCGAAGACAGGTGCCGACACCGCGTATCGACGCTCCGCGCCGATGTCTTCCTGTCCCCCACCAGAAAGGTTGCGGTTGTGTCCGACCCCGTGTCCCCCACCCGTACCAGAACCCGCCGCGCCGCGGATCCCGTCACCCTCGACGACGACGCGACGCTGCACGCCATGGGCTATCCGCGGAAACTGACCCGGCGGTTCCGCGCGTTCGACAATTTCGCCATCTCTTTCACCATCATCAACATCATTTCCGGCATCTTCTCCTCCTTCGGGTTCGGAATGAACGCCGGCGGGCCGGTGATCCTCGTCTTCGGCTGGATAGCCGTCGCCGCGATGGTGCTGTTCGTCGGCGCCTCGATGGCGGAGATCGCCTCGGCGTACCCGACCAGCGGCGCGCTGTACTTCTCGGCCGGGAAACTGGCCAAGCGGCACCGCGGCGCCTGGTCCTGGTACACGGGCTGGCTGAACTTCGCGGGCCAGGTCGGCGGTACGGCCGCCACCGGTTACGCGGCAGCCACCTTCATCCAGGCCTTCATCGCCATGCAGTGGCCGTCCTACGAGGCCACGCCGCAGCGGGCGGTCCTGATCACAGCGGCGATCCTGCTCGTCCAGGCGCTCGCCAACACCTTCACCGTGCAGCTCGTCGCGGTGCTGAACCGTATCTCCGTGTGGTGGCTGCTGATCGGCCTGGTCGTCATCGTCACCGCACTGGTCGCGCTGCCCTCGCACCACCAGTCCCCGTCGTTCGTGACGCACTTCGTCAACAACACCGGGTTCACCAACGGCCTGTACGGCGCGATGCTCGGCCTGCTCGTCACCAGCTGGACGTTCACCGGGTTCGACGGCAGCTTCCACATGTCCGAGGAGACGGTCCAGGCCACCGTCAACGCCCCCAAGGGCATCATGCGGGCCATCGGCTACTCCGCGGTCGCCGGTCTGGTCCTGATGCTCGCCCTGGTCTTCGCGATCCGCGACTACGCGGGCGCGGCGAGCGCCGAGGCGCCGCCGGTGCAGATCCTCATCGACGCGCTCGGCGCGGGCACCGCCAAGTTCCTGCTGCTGATCGTGATCGGCGCGATGCTCTTCTGCGGCCTGGCCAACATGACCAGCAACACCCGGCAGATCTTCGCCTTCTCCCGGGACGGCGCGATGCCCGGCTCCCGGTGGTGGCACTCGGTCTCCTCGCGCACCCGTACCCCCGTCAAGGCGGTCTGGCTGGCCGCGGCCTGCTCCCTGGTCCTCGTCATTCCGGGCTGGTGGTCGCACACCGCGTTCACCGCTGTCGTCAGCATCAACGTCGTCGGGCTCTTCCTCGCCTACGCGGTGCCGATCTTCCTGCGGCTGCGGCTGGACACGTTCCAGCCCGGGCCGTGGAACCTGGGGCGGTACGGCAAGCTGGTCGCAGCCGTCGCGGTGACCTGGATCGTGATCAGCAGTGTGCTGTTCATGCTGCCGCAGGCCTCGCCGATCACCGCTGGCTCGTTCAACTACGCGCCGATCGCGCTGGGCGTGGTGCTCGTCATCGCTACGGTGTGGTGGTTCGCCACCGCCCGGCGGCGCTTCCAGGGACCGGTCAGCTACGGCCGGCCCGACGAAGTGGCCGCCATGGACCTGATCTGACGGACACCACGCCGGTACGGGCCCGCACGCCCGGCCGGGCCGGCCGCCCCTGACCAGGGCGGCCGGCCGATGCCCCCGCCGCCCCGCCGCCCCGCACGGCAGCGGGGCCCGATACAGCCAAGGACGTACACCAGGTATGACCTCCCCCGGTGAGACCCCGCGCCAGCACGCCACCACCGACACCCCGGCCGCCGCCCCCGGGGCCGCCACCGCGACGATCACCACCGTCCCGGGCGCCCCGGCCGGCGAGTTCACCGTCCGCCCCGCCACCCTGGAGGAGTGGCGCGGCGTCGCCCGGTGGGCCGCCGACGAGGGCTGGAACCCCGGCCTCGTCGACACCGACTGCTTCCACGCCACCGACCCGGACGGCTTCTTCATCGGCCTCCTCGACGGGCAGCTCGTCTCGTCGGTCTCCGTCGTCAACTACTCACCGCGGTACGCGTTCCTGGGCTACTACCTGGTGCACCCGGACTTCCGCGGCCGCGGGCTCGGCCTGGCGACCTGGCGCGCCGCCGTACCGCACGCCGGGGACCGGACCATCGGCCTGGACGCGGTCCCGGCGCAGGAGGCCACGTACCGGCGCTCCGGCTTCAGCACCGCCTACCGGACCACGCGCTACCGCGGCCGTCCCGTACGGCCCGGTACGCCCGCGGTGCCGGTCGTGCCCGTCACCGCCGGTCATCTGGACGAGGTGGCCGCGTACGACCGGCAGTGCTTCCCGGCCGGCCGGCGGGCGTTCCTCTCCCGCTGGCTCACCGCCGCCGGCCACCACGCGTACGTCCAGGTGCGCGACGGGAACGTCGCGGGGTACGGCGTGCTCCGGCCGGCCCGCGACGGATACCGCCTCGGCCCGCTCTTCGCCGACACCTCCCGGGGCGCCGAGTCCCTCTTCGACGCGCTGACCTCGCATCTTGGCCCCGACGACACGGTCCACGTCGACATTCCCGACCCGCACCACAGCGCACGTTCCCTGGCCCTGTCCCGGGGGCTGGTCCCGGACTCCCACACGATGCGCATGTACACGGGCCCGGTCCCCGCGGTCCGACCGGAACTCGGCTACGCGGTGACGAGCCTGGAACTGGGCTGAAGCGGGCCGGACAGCCCGCCGGTACCTCTCCCGCCGCCGCGCAGCGGGACCCCCAGACAGTCGAACCTCCGTACGCGAGACTCGTGTTCACGCGACGTCAGTACCCTCGCTGGGGAAGATGTCGATGGGTGGGTCGGGTGAGGCACGGGAGGCTTCGATGGGTGAGGACGCGGCGGCGTTCTCCCGGTTGGGGGCGCGGTATCGGGCGGAGTTGCACGTGCACTGTTACCGGATGCTGGGCTCGTTCGAGGAGTCCGGCGAGCTGGTGACGGAGACGCTGTCACGGGCCTGGCACGAGCGGGAGTCCTTCGCCGGGCAGGCGACGTTCCGTACATGGCTGTACCGGGTCGCCACCCACGTGTGCCTCGACCACCTGGCCTCCCGGCCGCGTCCCCCGTCGGCGAACACGTTGCCCTGGGTGCAGCCGTGTCCCGACACGTTGCTGGAACAGGTGGCCGGTGAGGTGGTGGCCGAGGAGACGATCGGGCTGGCGTTCGTGGCGGCGCTCCAGTCACTGCCGCCGCGTCCGCGGGCCGTGCTCGTTCTGCGGGACGTGCTGGGCTGGCCGGCGCGGGAGACGGCCGCGGCGCTGGGGGTCAGTGTGGCGGCGGTGAACAGCGCGCTGCAGCGGGCCCGGCCGAGGCTGCGGGACCGGCTGCCGGGCAGAGGGCCTGGAGGGCCTGGAGGGCCTGGAGGGCCTGGAGGGCCTGGAGGGCCTGGAGGGCCTGGAGGGCCTGCGGATTCTGAGGGGAGTGTGGTCCTCCGGCATTACGTGGAGGCCCTGGAGGAAGGGGATGAGGCGGCCCTTGCCGCCGTTCTGGGAGAAGGCCCGCGCCCCCGGCCTCCGGGGCTCCGCTGTGTGCCCACCCGGATGAACCGGCAGCCTGCTGTGGCTCTCTACGCCCGGGGACCCGGCGAGCGTGTCCACCATGCGTACGGTCTCGAAGTGCTCCGCGTCGAGGACGGCCGTGTCGCGGAGATCATTGTTTTCGGTCCCGGTCTCTTTCCGGCCGTGGGCCTGCCCACTGTTCTGTGAGGACTTCACACATGAAGAGAAGTGAGATCGCCGGTCTGCTGGCGCGCCTCGACGAGGAGCGCCGGGCTTCCGGTACGCCCGACCCGGACAGCGGGGTCGTGCGGGAGACCGCTCCGGACGGGTCGGAGTGCCGGATCGTCTTCGCGCGGTGCACGGAGGAGGACGCCGGCTCCGTGATACGCGCGGAGACCGCCCGTGCCGATGCGCTCGGCTACGCGTTGGAGTGGAAGCTGTACGGCCATGACGTCCCGGCCGGTATGGAGAGCCGGCTGCGCGCTGCCGGGTTCGAGCCGGAGGACGTGGAGAAGGTGCTGGTGCTGCCGGTGAGCGAGGAGACGGCAGCGGCGTTCGGTGCTCCGGCGCACGACGTCCGCCGGGTCGGGGACGCGCGGGGCCTGGACGACGTCGCCGAGATCTCCCGGGACCTTGGGCGCAGCGATGCCGAAGAGGAGCGGCGGCAGTTGGGGATGCGCCTGCGGGACGCGCCCGGGGAGATGAGTGTCTACGTCGCCTATGTGGACGGTGTGCCGGCGGCGTGCGGGCGGGTGCACTACCGGCCGGGCGGTGCTTTCGCCGAGCTGGCCGGCGGGCGGACCCGGCCGGCGTACCGGAAGCAGGGGCTGTTCACCGCGCTGGTCGCCGCCCGGCTGCGGGAAGCGTGCGTCCGCGGCCGTACCCAGGCGATCGTGGACGCGCTTCCCACGTCCGAACCCACGCTGGCCAAGCGCGGGTTCGTGTGCGTGACGACCACCCAGCCGTTCGTGTACGAGCCCGGGGCGCGCGTCAGGTAGACAGGGACAGGGCGGCGTCGGCGTTCACCCGCTCGCCGGCGTGGTGCTCGCGGCGTGCGCCGGCAGGCCGTCGGCATCGGCGTCCCAGCCCTCGGCTGTGACGCGGGCGATCAGGGGGCCGGTCACGGCGGCGGGCACGGCGAGCCGGACCGCCAGGTCGCCGTGCGGCCCGTCGGCGGGGCGCACCTCGGCGTCCTCGGGGCTGATGCCCAGTTCGGCGGTGGCGGTCAGGAGCCGGGAGAGTTCGCCGGGGCGGTCGGCGATCCGGACACGTACGGACGCGGAGCACGGCGGGCGGCCCGGGTGGCCGCTGGACATCCCGTCCAGTCCGGCGATCCCCCGGTCGAGGAGGTCCACGACCGTGCCCAGGCTCTGCGCACTGCGCCGGCCGGGTCCTGCCAGGTCGCGCAGGGCGGTGAGGAGTTCGGCGAGGTCGGCCTGGAGGTCGGTGAGGACGCCGGCGACGGCACCGGCGTTGGCCTGGAGGATGTCGCTCCAGAGCCGGGAGTCGCCGCCGGCGATCCGGGTGACGTCGCGCAGGCCCTGGCCCGCGAGCCGCGGCGCCTGGGGCGGGCCGTTCCCGAGCCGGGCCGCCATCAGGCTGGACACCACGTGCGGCACGTGGGAAGTGAGCGCCACCGCGTCGTCGTGCGCCTTGCTCTGCATGACCAGCGGTACGGCACCGCACAGCCCGATCAGGGAGAGCGCGCGGTCCAGGGCCGTACGGGACGTGAGCCGGGACGGAGTGAGCACCCATACGCGGTCCTGGAAGAGATCCACGCGGGCCGCGAGGGGGCCGGAGCGCTCGCGGCCGGCGAGCGGGTGGCCGCCGATGTAGCGGGTGGGGTCGGGCGCTTTGGCCAGGACCGCCCGTTCCGGCTCGTACTTCACGCTGGCGACGTCGGTGTACGTGCTGGCCAGCCCGCGTGCCTGCTGCTGGGCGAGGACGGTGGCGACGAGGCTGGGCGGGACGGCGATCACGGCGAGGTCGACCGGTTCGGGCGGCGGCCCCGGTATGCCGGCGCCCAGGGCGGCGGCGGTCCGTACGGCGGACGGGTCGCTGTCCTGGAGGTGGACCGTGACGCCCTGGCGGGCGGCCGCGAGGGCGAGAGAGGTGCCGATCAGTCCGGTGCCGACGACGGCGAGGGTGCGGATCACCGGGCACCGCCGTTGGCGCGGAGCCGTTCGGTGATGAGCGCGGCGAGCCGGTCGAGGCCCTGCTCGATGCGTTCGGGGGTGAGGGTGCTGATGGACAGCCGGAGCTGGCGGCACTGTGCGGACGCGCCGTAGAAGTGGTGCATCGGGGTGAACAGCACGCCGTGGCGGCGGGCCGCGTGCTCCAGGAAGGCGTCGGTGACGGTGAACGGCACGTTCAGGACGACGAAGAAGCCGCCGGTCGGCTCGTTCCACGTGACGCCGGGGCAGTCGGCGAAGCGCCGGGCCAGTCCGGACAGCACCTGGCTGAGGTTGCGCCGGTAGACGTCCGTCTCACGGCGGTTGGCCTCGACCATGCTGCACCTGTGGCGGAGCAGCTTGCCGCCGATGACGGCCTGGGCGATCGGTGAGGTGTTGACGGTGAGCATGCTCTTGATCTTCGACAGTTCGTCGGCGAGGAGGCGGTCGCCGCCTTCGCCGGTCACCCGCTGGTCGGCGACCACGTACCCGACGCGGGCCCCGGGGACGCCGGTCTTGGCGAACGAGCCGAGGTAGACGACGCGGCGGTTGCGGTCCAGGGACTTCAGCGTCGGCGGCCGCTCGGCGGACGTGTGGAAGACGCCGTAGGCGTTGTCCTCCAGCAGCAGGAGGTCCTCGCTCTCGGCGATCTCCAGCAGGCGGTGCCGCTCGGCCGGTTCCATGCTGGCGCCCACCGGGTTGGCGAAGTCGGGCGTCACGTAACAGGCGCGCACCCGCCGGCCCGCGACCCGCGCGCGGCGCAGTTGGGTGAGCAGGTCGTCCAGGTCGATGCCGTGCTCCCCGGTGTGCACCGGCAGCACGGGCAGGTCGGCGAGGAGCGCGGCGCCGGTCAGGCCGACGTAGGCGGGTCGGGGCGCGAGCAGGGCGTCGCTGCTGTCGGCGCGCAGCGCGCGCAGGACGAGGAACATCGCCTCCTGGCAGCCGACCGTGACCACCACGGACCCGTCCACGGCCTCGATGCCCTCGTCCACGGCCAGACCCCGCGCGATCAGCGGGGCGATGATCCCTTTCGTCTCGCCGTACTGGTACAGGGTCCGCGCGATTTCCGCTTCCGTCATCCGGCGCTCGGTACGCAGGTGCTCACAGAAGATCTCAAGGTATTCATGCACCTGGGATGCGTCATAAAATCCTTCGTACGGCCGTCCCGCCGCGAAAGAGATCGCTTCCGGATACTCGTCGGCGATCTGATTCAGAAGATTCATGGACTCCATAGCGGCGTCGGCCAGCGACGCGTGCAGCGTCGCGGCATTCAACTCTGCGGCGGCGATTTCCGGTTGCATGATTTCCATGACTGCCTTCTGTCGGTCAGGAAGGGGTACGGCGCGCGCGTCCGTTGGGCCGCGCCGCACCTCAGCATCCCCCAGGGCCGGATCGACAGCAATGGTTCTCGCGGGCGCGTACGGGGTCAAGGAGATACCGCGCCGGGCCGGCCGGCCGGAGCGTAATTCTTGACAGGTGCGACAGCGGTAGTGCCGGTGTAATGTCGGGCACCACCGAAATTGTTCGCCTTCCGCTGTCCGGCGGCAGTGGCGAACTCACGAAGAAGTCCACGGATTAGGCCGGGCCGGGCACCGGCGCCGGTCGTGCGGCAGGTAATCCGTCCACTCCGGTAGGCGAGCCGGCTCGACGAGCCGCGCCGAGATCATTCCTTCAAACGGGGACTCTCATGACAGTTTCGAAAACCACAGCGGCAACGGCTGCTGTCAGCGATCTCGCGATCGACCACGTCGAGATGTACGTGGAAGACCTGGACGCGGCGGCGTTCGCCTGGGTCGACCGGTACGCGTTCACCGTCGTCGGCACCGGCGGCTCCACCGAGCACCGCAGCATCGCCCTGCGGCACGGCACGATCACCCTGGTGCTGACCATGGCGACCTCCGACCGGCATCCGGCGTCGGTGTACGTCCTGGCGCACGGCGACGGCGTCGCGGACATCGCGCTGCGCACCGCCGACGTCGAAGGGGCGTTCGCGCACGCGGTGGCCAACGGCGCCCAGCCCCTGCGCGAGCCCGCCCGGCACGAGCCCGGCGGCGGCGTCACGGCCACCGTCAGCGGCTTCGGCGACGTGGTGCACACGCTGGTGCAGCGCGCCCCGGAGGAGGGCCCCGGGCTGCCGGCCGGCTTCGTGCCGACGCTGCACTCCCGGCAGCCGGTGCCCAGCGAGGTGGGGCTGCTCGAACTGGACCACATCGCGGTGTGCCTGAACCACGGCGACCTCGACGCGACCGTCGCGTACTACCAGCGGGCCCTCGGCTTCCGGGAGATCTTCGAGGAGCACATCGTCGTGGGCGCGCAGGCGATGGACTCCAAGGTCGTCCAGAGCCCCACCGGCCGGGTCACCCTGACCCTCATCGAGCCGGACACCACGGCCGACCCCGGGCAGATCGACGACTTCCTCAAGAGCCACCACGGGGCGGGGGTCCAGCATCTCGCGTTCTCCTGTGACGACGCCGTGCACGCGGTGCGTACCCTCGACGGCCGCGGCGTGGAGTTCCTCAGCTCTCCCGGCGCGTACTACGACCTGCTGGGCGAGCGGATCTCGCTCAGCGACCACAGCCTGGACGACCTGCGCTCGACCGGTCTGCTGGCGGACCAGGACCACGGCGGGCAGCTGTTCCAGATCTTCACCGCCTCCACCCACCCGCGGCGCACGATCTTCTACGAGATCATCGAGCGGCAGGGTGCGCAGACGTTCGGCAGCTCCAACATCAAGGCACTGTACGAGGCCGTGGAGCTGGAGAAGAAGGGCCAGCGTGTCCTGTGAGGACCCGGCGCCCGGCGGCACCGCGGCGGCGGACACGCTCCTGACCCTGGAGGACATCGAGCGTGCCGCCGCCGCGGTGCTGCCCGCCGGGGTGCGGGACTTCGTGGCGGGCGGCAGCGGGCGCGAGCGCACCCTCGCCGCCAACCGGGAGGCGTTCGACCGGGTTTTCGTGCGGCCGCGGGTGCTGCGGGACGTGTCGCGGCTGTCGACCGGCGCCGAACTGCTGGGACGTCCGGCGCGGATGCCGGTGGCGGTGGCGCCGGTCGCGTACCAGAGCCTGGTGCATCCCGACGGTGAACTGGCGGCGGCCCGGGCGGCGAAGGCCGCGGGCGTGCCGTTCACGGTCAGCACGCTGAGCACCGTGCCGGTGGAGGAGATCACCGCGCTCGGCGGCCGGGTCTGGTTCCAGCTGTACTGGCTGCGCGAGCCCGGCCGTGCGCTGGAGCTGGCGCGACGCGCGGAGGACGCCGGCTGCGAGGCGCTGATGCTGACGGTGGACGTGCCGTGGATGGGCCGGCGGCTGCGCGACGTACGCAACGAGTTCGCGCTGCCGGAGCGGGTGCGGGCGGTCCACCTGGACGGCGGCGGGGCCTCGGCCGCCCACCGGCGGGCCGCCGGGGCGTCGGCGGTGGCCGTCCACACCGGCCAGGAGTTCTCCTCGGCCCTGACCTGGTCGCAGGTGGCGGAGCTGCGGGCGCGGACCCGGCTGCCGCTGCTGCTCAAGGGGGTGCTGGCGGCCGAGGACGCGGTGCGTGCCGCGGAGTTCGGCGTCGACGCGGTCGTGGTGTCCAACCATGGAGGTCGTCAGTTGGACAGCGCCCTGCCGAGCATCGAGGCGCTGCCCGAGATCGCCGAGGCGGCCGGCGGGAGCTGCGAGGTGCTGCTGGACAGCGGCGTCCGCTCCGGTACGGACGTGTTGAAGGCGCTGGCGCTGGGCGCGTCCGGGGTGCTGGTCGGGCGGCCGCCGGTGTGGGGCCTGGCCGCGGCCGGGGAGGCGGGCGTACACCGGGTGCTGGGCCTGCTGGCCGCCGAACTGGCCGACGCCCTGGGCCTGGCGGGCTGCGCCACGGTCGCGGACGCGCGGCGGCTGCGTACGGTGCGGAGCGGGGCCGCGGCCGGGCCGGTCGGGCCCTCCGGGGACCGGACCGGCGGCGTGCGGGTGGAGGCCGGTGGCCCGTAGCGCCGGCGCCCTGCGGCAACGCGGAAGCTCCTGGTGGCCGGGGTCCCCGGCCACCAGGAGCTTTTCGTAGCGTATTCCGGTGGTCCGGCGTCGTCGTGCCGGGCCGGTGGCGCTACGCGCCGGGGGCGTCCGTCTCCGTCTCGTGCACCGCGATGGCACCGGCCGGGCACCGCAGGGCCGCCGTTCGCACCTTTGCCGCCAGTTCCGCGGGAGGCGTCGCGTCGGTGAGCAGCACCGTGCCGTCCTCCTCCGACTGGTCGAAGACCGCGGGCACCAGCAGCGTGCACATGCCGGAAGCGGCGCAGATCTCCGGGTCCACCCGTACCTCGACCATCGTGCTCTCCTCATTTCCGGGGTGTCCGGGCGCCGCGCGCCCTGGTGGGTCCCGGCCGTCACCAGGCGACCGGGAGGTGCTCCAGGCCGTAGGCGATGGAGTTCGTCTTGTGCGGCACCTCTTCGGCGGGCACGGCCAGCCGCAGGCCGGGGAAGCGGCGCCACAGGGCCAGGTAGGCGGTGCGCAGTTCCATCCGGCCGAGGGCGGCGCCGATGCAGTGGTGGATGCCGTGCCCGAAGGCGATGTGCGGCAGCGGGTCACGGTCGACGTCGAGCCGGTCGACGTCGGGGGCGAGCACCGGGTCGCGGTTGGCCATCGGGATGGAGCAGACGACCTCCTCGCCCGCCTTGATGAGCTGCCCGGCCACGACCACGTCCTCGACGGCGGTGCGCGGGGTCGGCGCGTGGGCAACGGACAGGAAGCGCAGCAGTTCGTCGACGACGCGGTCCACGTTCTTCTCGGGGTCCGCCAGCAGCACGGCGAGCTGGTCCGGGTGTTCCAGGAGGGCCAGCACGCCGAGGCTGACCATGCCGGTGACGTTGTCGAGGCCGGCGAGCACCATCAGGCCGCAGATGCCGAGCAGTTCCTCGTCGTCGAAGTTGTCGCCGTGGTCGCGGATGAGCTGGCCGATGAACCCCTCGTCGGGGTCCTTGCGCTGCCGTTTGACCAGCGCGCGCAGGTAGCCGGAGGTGTACGCCTGGGCGGCGGCCCGGTCCTTTCGGCTGCGGTCCTGCTCCAGCTGCCACTGATGCTTGACCAGGAACTCGCGCCGGTCGTCGCGGGGCACGCCGAGCAGTTCGCACAGCACCGCGCCGGAGATCGGGCTCGCGTACAGCTCGACGAGGTCGGCGGGCGGCCCGTTGCGCTCCATGGCGTCCAGGCAGCGTTCGGCGATCTGCTCGGTGACCGGCTTCAGCCGCTGGATGCGGCGGACGGTGAACTCCGGTGTGAGCATCCTGCGGAGCCGGGTGTGCTCGGGCTGGTCGTAGTCCATGAGGTGGCCGGACATCTCCTGCGGGCGGTGTTTGCTGCCGCCGCGGGTGACCTTGGCGCGGAACCGGCGCTGGTTGCTGAAGCGAGCGTGGTCGCCCATCACCTGCCGGACCGCCTCGTACCCCAGGGCCATCCAGATGGGCTCGGTCGCGGCTCCGGGCGCCGGAGCCACCTCTTCCTTGATGATGGCGCCTTCGGCGCGCTGGCGGCGGATGTCGTCGGACGGGCCGAAGCCCGCCCTGCGGGCGTGGTCGAACTGGTGCTGGGTCTCCTCCGGCATTGCGCCTCCTACCATTCGACGGGCAAGGATTCCAGGGCGTACTGACGTGACCGGGCGGGCCGGAAGCGGACCTTCTCGGGCGGTACGGCCAGCCGCAGGCCGGGGAAGCGGCGCAGCAGCGCCGGGAAGGCGATGCGCAGTTCCATCCTGGCGAGCGGGGCGCCGAGGCAGTGGTGGATGCCGTGCCCGAAGGCCATGTGCGGGGTCGGTTCCCGGGTGATGTCGAAGCGGTCCTCGGGCTCGCCGGCGGCCGGTACCCGGTTGGCGGCCAGCAGCGAACAGGCCACGCTCTCCCCCGCCTTGATCTCCTGGCCGCCGATGGTGACGTCTTCGAGTGCGGTGCGGGGCGACGCGGTGTGGATGACCGTGAGGTAGCGGAGCAGCTCCTCCACGGCCCGGTCGGTCAGCTCGGGGTGCTCGCGCCACAGGGCGAGCTGGTCCGGGTGCTCCAGGAGCAGCAGGGTGCCCAGGCCGATGATGCTGGCGACCTGTTCGAAGCCGGCGGCCATCACCGTGGCGCCGATGCCCGCCAGTTCGGCGTCGGAGACGGCGGTGCCCTGTTCGCGTACCAGGTTGCCGAGCATGTCCTCGCCGGGGTCGCGGCGCCGGCGCTCGGCGAGCTGTCCCATGTACGCCCAGTAGGCCTTGCCGGCGGCCAGCTGCTGTTCCTGGGTGCGGCCGACGTCGCGGGTGACGTCGAGGTAGCGGGCCAGTTCCGTCTGGTCGTCCCGGGGCACGCCGAGCAGCTCGCAGCTGACCAGCCCCGGGATCGGCCAGGCGAAGTACCGTACGAGGTCCGCGGGACGCCCGATCCGCTCCATCGTGTCGAGGCTGTCGGTGACGATCTCCTCGACGCGGGGCTCCAGCCGGCGCATCCGCCGCACCGTGTACTCGGCCGTGAGCAGTTTGCGCAGCCGGGTGTGGTCGGGCGGGTCGTACTGGAGGAGGTTTCCCGCCTGCACCAGGCTCTGCGCGTCCTCCTCGCTGTCGGCGGGCGGCCGGGTGCTGAACCGTTCGGCGTCGGAGAGGACCGCCCGTACCTCGGCGTGTCCGGTGGCCACCCAGCCGAGCTGCCGGGAGGGGCCGATGGTCACGTCGGTCTCGACCAGGGGGGTCTCCCTGGCCATCCGGAGGAGTTCGGGCACCGGGTCGAAGCGGTCCCTGCGGTAGTGGGCGGGAATCTCGGGTGTCTCGGGCATCCGCGGATCCTTTCCTTCCTGGTGGTCAGCCGCCGCTGGCGGGGAGCCAGAACATGCCGTCGGGGGACGAGACGAGTCCGCCGGGGACGAGGGGGGCCTCCGGTTCCGCGTCCGCGCCCAGCAGGGACCGCATCTGCACCTGCGAGCCCTCCCGTGTCGCCTGGCTGACCACGGCGGACTTGAACAGCGGCAGCATGCTGCCGTCCTCGCTGTGGGCCAGCTGGTCCACGGCGCCGGCGAACTCGGCCGAGTCGGCGCGCAGCCGCTCCGCCATCGCGTCGGCGTCGGAGAGCGCCGCCTCCCCCGACGAGACGCCGCCGACCAGGTCGACGAACGCCTCCACCTCGGACCGCGCGTGGCGGGTGACCTTCTTGGCCTGCCAGAAGTAGGACTGCTCGCTGTGGTGCATCTCGTAGAACGAGAGCAGGAACTCGTAGAAGACGCTGTACTCGCGCCGGTAGCGCGCCTCGAACTCCCGCATCGCCACCGTCTCGTCGACCAGCCCGGCCAGCGCGCTGTTGATGCTGCGCGCGGCCAGCAGGCCGCTGTAGGTCGCCAGGTGCACGCCGGAGGAGAACACCGGGTCCACGAAGCACGCCGCGTCGCCCACCAGCAGCATGCCGGGGCGGGCGAACGTGGTCTGGTGGTACGAGTAGTCCTTGCGCACGCGCAGTTGGCCGTACTGGCCGGTGGTGACCCGCCGGGCGCCGGAGAGGTACTCCGATATCAGGGGGCACTCGGCTATCAGGGCCGTCAGGGCCCGCTCGCGGTCACCCTGGATCTTGTCCGCCATGTCGCGCCGTACCACCGCGCCCACGCTGGTCAGGGTGGGGCTGAGCGGGATGTACCAGAACCAGCCGCTGTCGAAGGCGGCCGAGAGGATGTTGCCGGAGTTCGGCTCGGGCAGCCGCTTGCCGCCCTCGAAGTAGCCGAACAGGGCGAGGCTGCGGAAGAACTCCGAGTACTTCCGCTCGCCGCCGACCCGCTGGAACAGCCGGCTCTTGTTGCCCGAGGCGTCGACCACGTACGTCCCGTACGCCTCGCGCTCCACCCCGTCGGCGTCGGTGTAGCGCACGCCCCGTACCCGCTCGTCGTCCGCGATGACGTCCGCGACGGCGCACCCCTCGCGCACCACCGCGCCGGACCGGCCGGCGTGCCGCAGCAGGATCTCGTCGAACTTCGAGCGTTCCACCTGGTACGCGTACGAGGTGGGCCCCGCCATCCGCTCCGAGACGGAGAAGGAGAACGTCCACGGCTCGGGCGTCGCGCCCCAGCGGAAGGTGCCGCCCCGCTTGCGCGTGAACCCCGCCGCCGCCAGGTCGTCCGCGACCCCCGTCAGCCGGCACACCCCGTGCACCGTCGACGGCAGCAGCGACTCGCCGATCTGGTAGCGGGGGAAGAACTCCTTCTCCAGCACCAGCACCCGGTGCCCCTGCCGCGCCACCAGCGCGGCCAGCGTCGAGCCGGCCGGCCCGCCTCCGACGATCACCACGTCGAACGTCTGTGAGCGAGCGGAGTTCCCTGCGTTCGCTGAATTCGCCACGGCCCTCTCCCCCATTCTCGGGCGGAATGCATCTGTGTATTCGACACAGATTTCCTGTCCGCCTGCTATTCGATTGTTAATTTTTACTGAGAACCCGTCAAGGAAGGCGATTTGACACCGGGCCGCGGTGTACTGCGCCGTTCGATCAGGGACAGCAGTGGTCCGGTCATGAAGGTGGTGATCAGCGCCATGAGCACCAGTACGGTGAAGAGATCGGGCCCGATGACACCGGATTCCAGTGCCACGTTCAGCACGATCAATTCGGTGAGGCCCCGCGTGTTGACCAAGGCGGACACCTGCGCCGACTGGTGCCAGTCGAGCCGGCTCAGACGCGCCGCCGTGTAGGCCGGAACGAGTTTTCCGACGGTGGCGACGGCCACGATCAGCAGCAGCAGGAGCCCGGCGTCCCGGTCCAGCGAGCCGAGGTTGAACGACAGGCCGGTGGTGACGAAGAACAGCGGCAGCAGCAGACCGGCGCTCTGTTCCATCGGGCGCAGCACGTCGGTGTCGGGTACGCCGCCGCGGCGGGGCATGGTCAGGCCGGCGAGCAGTCCGCCGAAGACGGGGTGCAGGCCCAGCGACGCGGTGACCCAGGCGCTGCCCAGGGCGAGGGCCAGGGCGATGGTGACCTGGTTGGCCGGCAGCGCCCTGGAGCGCCGCAGCCACCGGCCGAGCACCGGGCGCACCACCAGGAACATGCCGGCGACGAACACGGTGAGCAGCAGCAGCGTCAGGGCCCAGGGCCGGCCCGGTTCGTGGCCGGTGCCGACGAGGGCGGCGGCCAGCACCAGCCACGCCGCCACGTCCATGAACCCAGCGGCGGTGGTCGCCACCGTACCGGCGGGCGTGCCCGCCAGGCCGCGCTCGCGGACGATGGCGACCAGGACCGGCAACGCGGTGACCGAGGCGGCCACCGCCATGAAGAGCAGGAAGGAGCGGCCGCCCGCGTGCTGCGGGTCGACCGCCTCGTAGACGCCGGGCAGCAGCTGTACCGTTCCGGCGCTCAGCCCGGCGGGCACCAGCAGCCCGAACAGGGCAACTGTCGCCGCCGCCCGGCCGCCGCGGCGCAGCTGGCGGGTGTCGATCTCGTAGCCCGCCACGAACATGAACAGCACGATGGCGACCTGGGACAGCACGGTCAGGAACGGCAGGACCTCCTGCGGGAACAGGTGCGCCGTCGGATTTCCGGGGAGCCGCCCCAGCAGGGTCGGCCCCAGGGCGATGCCGGCCACGATCTGGCCGATGACGGCCGGCTGGCCGATCCAGCGGGCCGCCGCTCCCAGCAGCCAGGAGACGACGACGATCAGTGCGACGTCGCCGATGACCACGGTGACCACGGTTTCCGTATGCACTTCGCGACCCTCCCCCGCGGGGGCGGCCCGCGTCCAGACCGCCCCCTCCATGGCCGTACCGCGCCGGTGTCTAGGACGCGTTGCCGTTCGCGCTCATTTCCGCGATGAGGCTCTTCGGGCGCATGTCGGTCCAGTGCTCGTCGATGTAGTCGAGGCATTCCTGGCGGCCGGCTTCTCCGTGTACGGAGGTCCAGCCCTCGGGAATTTCCGCGAACGCGGGCCAGAGCGAATGCTGGCCCTCGTCGTTGACGAGCACCAGGAAGGTGCCGTTCTCGTTGTCGAACGGATTGGTCATGACGGGTTCCTTTCCCCTGTCGGCCGCACGGCCTGGAGCTTTTCTGCGACGATGCGCCCGATCTGTGCCAAGGGCGCGGACTGGAGCATGTTGTTGTGGTCGACGGCGATGTCGTGGGTGTCGATGTCCCCCGCGACGAAGGGCCGCCAGCTGGCGACGGCGTCCCACGCCTGGGAGTTCTCGGCCCGGTCGACGGTCGCGACGAAGACGTCGAGGTCACCGCCGAACCGCTTCGGGGTGTAGCCGTAGGAGAGCCGGCCGGAGTTGACGGTCACTTCCCTGATGTTGGCCAGGAGCTGTTCGTCCAGGCCCAGTCCGGTGGCGGTACCGCCGCCGGCGTCACCGCCACCGTCCGGCGGGCCCTGTTCGCCCAGTTCGCGGCGCATGGTCACGTCCTCGCCCTCACGGGCGGCGGGCGTCTCGCCGAAGAACTCGCCGGTGTCCCCGCCATGGTAGGTGTCGAGCAGCGCGAGGAGGGCGACCTTCTCGCCCTGGTCCTCCAGTGCGGTGGCCACCGCGTAGGCGACCGTACCGCCGAAGGACCAGCCGAGGAGGTGGTACGGGCCGGTGGGCTGGACGGTGCGGATCTGGTCGGCGTAGTCCGCGGCCATCTCCTCCATGGTCAGCGGCAGCGGCTCCGGCCCGGCCAGGCCGCGGGCCTGGAGCCCGTAGACCGGCCGGTCGGCGGGCAGGTGCGGCAGCAGGCCGCGGTAGCCCCAGCTCAGCCCCAGGCTGGGGTGGACGCAGAAGAGCGGCGGCAGGCTGCCCTGGGTGCGCAGCGGCAGCAGGACGCCCAGGTCGCCGCGGCTGGTGCCGCGGGCGGCGCCGGTCCCTCCCGGGCGTACGCTGCTCGCGTCCGCCACGGTGATCAGGCCGGCCGTGGTGCGCCGGGCCCGGTCGCCGGTGTGCAGCATCCGTTCGCCCGGCGGGCCGAAGGGACCGGCGACGAACCGTTCGCCGGTTCGCGCGGGGCTGCCCGCGTAGCCGCGTGCGGTGGCCGCTCCGGCCACGTACAGGTCGCCCGGGACGCCGGGCGGGACCGGCCGCAGCAGGTCGTCGAGGACGTAGGCGCGGGTGCCCGGCACCGGCCGTCCCGTGGGCAGCGCCGACGGGAGGGGCTCGCCCGGGGCGGCGCGGTGTTCGAGCCAGGGGCCCGCCGTCCCGGCGGCCGCGTGGCCGGTGACCACGGTGACGTCCGGGTGCGTCGCCCGCCACTTCGGCAGGTCGTCGTCGGCCTCCGGCGTGCCCGCCGACACCGCGAGGACCTCCGTGGGCCGCTGCCCGTCCGGCAGTTCGGTGAGCGTCGGCAGCAGGTCCCGGGTGGTCACCAGCAGCTGCGTGGTGCCGGGCCCGGCCGGTGTACGGACGTCCTCCGGGGTGCCGAGCCGGACGCTGCCGCCGCCACACAGGGCCGCGAGCAGCGGGGTGACGAGGGCCGCGGCGGGTGCCCGGGTGTCGATCAGCGCCGTGCCGCGGACCGCCGGGGTGGCGTCGGCGCGGTACGCCGTCTGCCGGGCCAGCGTCCGGTGGTCGACGACCACCGCGGCACCGTCCGGTGCGGTGCCGTCGAGCACCAGCGCGGGCTGTGCGGGCAGCGGCGGGCGGAACTCCGGTCCCGGTACGGCCGGCGCCGCGTCGTCCAGGACGACGGTCGGCACCGGGCCGTCCGCGGACAGCCGCCCGGCCGTGGCCGGGGTGCAGACCAGGGCGGCGGGCCGGCTCTCGCACAGGACGGTCTCGATGTCGTCGACCGGCCGGTGGGAGTCCACGGGGCGGCAGGCGGCGCCGGCCTTCAGGATGCCGGTCAGGGCGACCAGGAACGCGGCGCCGACCGGTTCCGCCACGGCCACCACGTCCTCGGAGCCGATGTTCTGCGCCGTGAGCCGGCGGGCCAGCAGGCTGCTCGCGGTGTCCAGGGCGCCGTAGGTGAGCGTGCCGTCGCGGTCCGTCGCGGCCACCGCGTCGGGGGTGCGGGCCGCCTGCGCGGCCAGCTGCTCGACGACGGTACGGTCCGGGGCCCCGGCCGCCGTGCCGTCGAACTCCGCCACCAGCCGGCGGAACTCGTCCTCGCCCAGGAGGATGTCCACCTGGTTCAGGCACAGTTCGGGGTCGGCCGCGAGCTGTTCCAGCACGCGCACCAGCCGGTCGGCGAACGTCTGCGCGGTGTCCTGGTCGAACAGGTCGGTCGCGTACGTGAGGTGGCCGTCCATGCCGTCCGGGCCGCCGTCGGCGCGCTGCCGCTCGGTCAGGTCGACCGACAGGTCCAGCTCGCCGGTCGCGCCGTCCACGTCGAGGCGGCCGGTGCGCAGCCCGGGCAGCTCCCACGGGTCCCACACCTCGGTCCGGCCCTCATGGAGGTTCAGACCGACCTGGAAGACGGGGTGCCGGTCCACGGAGGGCGGCAGCGGCAGGGCGTCCACCAGGCGCTCGAAGGGGACGTCCTGGTGGTTGACGGCTTCGCGGTGGGTCTGCTGGACCCGGCGCAGCAGTTCGAGGAAGCCGGGGTCGCCCGAGGTGTCCGTACGCAGCGGCAGCGGGCCGTCGAACGGGCCCACCAGCCCTTCCAGGCCGTCCTCGTCCCGGCGTGCGCGGGTGGTGCCGAGGACGATGTCGGTGCCCGCGCCGAGCCGGGTGAGCAGCAGGGCCAGTGCGGCCTGGACGACCATGAAGCCGGTGGCCTCGCGGGGTCCGGCCGCCTCCATCAGCCGGGCGTGCGCCGCCGCGTCCAGGCGCAGCGGTACGCGTGCGACGCGCCGGGAGGGCAGTGCGGGCCGCGGCCGGTCGGTGGGCAGGTCCAGTTCGCCGGCCAGCCCGGACAGGGCGTCCTGCCAGTACGTGAGCTGGTCGCTGACCAGGCTCTCCGGCTCGTCGGCGCCGCGGAGCAGCTCCTGTTCCCACAGTGCGTAGTCGGCGAATTGCAGGGGCAGCGGTGCCCGTTCGGGTGCCCGGCCCTCGCAGCGCGCGCCGTACGCCGCCGACAGGTCGCGGAAGAGCGGGTCGAGGGACTGATCGTCCGCGGCGATCCGGTGGACGGTGACCAGCAGGACGTGCTCGGTGTCCGACAGCGTGAACAGGTGCGGCGCCCAGGGCGCCTGCCGGGTCAGGTCGAAGGTGCACGCGCCGTGCGCGGCCAGCAGGTCCGGCAGCTCCTCCTCGGTCGCCGCGGTCACCGGCAGCCGCGGGCGGGCGGCGGCGTCGGTGGCGGGCACGATGTGCTGGCGCAGCTCGCCGCGGGTGCCGGAGAAGGTGGTCCGCAGGATCTCGTGGCGGGCCGCCACGTCGCCGAGGGCGGCTTCCAGCGCCGTACGGTCCAGCGCGCCCGTCAGGCGCAGCGCGGCCGAGAACTGGTGGGCCGGGCCGCTGTCGTGCAGCCGGGTCAGCAGCCAGGTGCGCAGCTGGGCGACGGTCGCGGGCGCCTCGCCGGTGTGGCCGGCCGGGGTCAGCACCGGGCGGGCCTTCGTCGCCAGGGTGCGGGCCACGCCCGCCGCGGTGGGCGCGCTGAAGAACTGCCGCAGGTTCAAGGACGCGTCGAACTCCTCGCGGATCCGCCCGATCAGGCGCATCGCCAGGCCGGACTCGCCGCCCAGCTCGAAGAAGTCGTCGTCGGCGCCGACCTCTTCGAGCTTGAGCACGTCGGCGAAGAGGCCGCAGAGGATCTCCTCGGTCTCGTTCTGCGGTGCGCGCCGGTCGGCCCGCCCGGCGAAGTCGGGGGCGGGCAGGGCCTTGTGGTCGACCTTGCCGTTGGCGGTGACGGGCAGCGAGCCCATCACGATCACGGCGGCCGGGACCATGTAGCCGGGCAGGACCTTTGCGGCGTGTTCGCGGATCTCCTCGGAGTCGGCTTCCTGGCCGTCCGGGACGACGTAGCCGACCAGCAGCCGTTCGCCGGGCCGGTCCTCGCGGGCGGCGACCACGGCCTGGCCGACCGCCGGGTGCGCGGCCAGGGCCGCCTCGACCTCGCCCAGCTCCACCCGGAAGCCGCGGATCTTGACCTGGTCGTCGGCGCGGCCGGCGAACAGCAGCTCGCCCTCCTCCGTCCAGCGCACCAGGTCTCCGGTGCGGTACATCCTCCCCCGGCCTTCGGCCGGGGGGACCCCCATGCCGGGCGGGAACGGGCAGGCCACGAAGCGTTCCGCGGTCAGTGCAGCGCGGCCGAGGTAGCCGCGGGCCAGCCCGGCGCCGGCCACGTACAGTTCGCCCGGCGTGCCCACGGGCACCGGCTGGAGGAAGGCGTCCAGCACGTAGACCTGACGGTTGCCCAGGGGGCGGCCGATCGGCAGCACCGCGGCGGGTTCCTCGCGCGGCCGGGTCAGGTGCCAGGTCGCGCACAGCGTGGTCTCGGTCGGTCCGTACAGGTGGCGGACGGTCACCTCGGGGCATGCCGCGCGCACCCGGGCGACGGCCGCTGCGGGCACCACGTCGCCGCCGGTCAGCACCTCGCGCAGGCCGCGCAGGCACTCCGGCGACTCCTCCGCCACGACGCGGAAGGTGCCGGCCGTCAGGTGCACCGCGCTCACCCCGGCGCCCACCGCGGCCCGGATGTCCTGGGAGTCCACCGCGCCCGGCGCGGCGACCTGCACCCGGCCGCCGGAGGCCAGCGGTACCCAGATCTCGAAGAGGGAGGCGTCGAAGGCGTGCGGCGCGTGCATGAGGACCGCGTCGCGCGGGCCCGTCGACCAGCCCAGGTCGCCGACCAGGCCGGCCACGCTGCCGTGCGGTACGGCAACGCCCTTGGGGACACCGGTCGAGCCCGAGGTGTACATGACGTACGCGAGGTCCTCCGCTCCCACGCGTACGGGCACCGGGGCGCCGGCCGGGGCCGCCGCGACGACGGCCTGCACCCGACTGTCGTCCAGCTCGACCAGTTCGGCGGCGGCGTCGACCGGCACCGCGTCGCGGGTGGCCCGCGTGCACACGACCGCCGACGGGCCGGAGTCGGCCAGCAGGAACGCGACCCGCTCGGCCGGCTGCGCGGGGTCCACCGGGACGTACGCGGCGCCGCTCTTCCACACCGCGAGCAGGGTCACGAGCAGGTCGGCGGAGCGTTCCAGCAGCACCGCGACCCGGTCGCCGCGCGCCACGCCGCGCTCCGCGAGGCAGGCCGCGAGCCGGTCCGACTCGCGGACCAGTTCGGCGTACGACAGGGAGCGCCGCGAGTCGGTCACCGCGATCGCGCCGGGGACCTGCGCGGCCTGCGCGGCGATCAGTTCCGGCACCGAGGTGCCGGGGGTCTTGGCGGCGGTGGCGTTCCAGCCCGCCACCACCAGGTCGCGCTCCTGGTCCTCCAGGACGCCGATGCGGCCCACCGGCATCGTGGGATCGGCGGCCAGCTGGGCGAGCACCCGGACCACCCGCTGTCCGATCAGCCGGGTGGCCTCCGCGCCGAACAGGTCGGGGCGGGAGGACAGCCGCAGGCTGATGCGGTCGCCGGGGAACACGCCGAGGGTGATCGGGTAGTGCGCCGCGTTGCGGGACAGCCCGGCCGGCTCCAGGGTCAGGGCCTGCGGGTCGTCCGGTCCGGCGGGCGGGCGCGGGAAGCTCTCGTAGACCACGAGGGTGTCGAAGGACGCGCCGGGCCCGGCGAGCTGCTGCACCTCGGACAGGCCCAGGTGCTGGTGCGGGAGGAGCACCGACTGGCGCTCCTGGAGCGCGCTGAGCATGTCGATCGCGGGCTGTCCGCCGTCGAGCCGTACCCGTACCGGAAGGGTGTTGATGAACAGGCCGACCATGGACTCGACGTGCGGCAGGTCGTGCGGGCGGCCCGCGACGGTGGCGCCGAAGACCACGTCGGTGCGCCCGGCCAGGCGGGCGAGGACCAGCGCCCAGGCGCCCTGGAAGAGGGTGTTGAGGGTCAGCCCGTGGCGGCGGGCCAGGTCGGCCAGGCCGCGGGAGGTGCCTTCGGGGATGTCGATCAGGACATCCTCGGGCACCACACTGGCCCGGGTCCGGTCCGCCGGGACCACCAGCGTCGGCTCGTCGGCACCGGCCAGCTCGGCGCGCCACGCCTGGCGGGCGGCGTCCTTGTCCTGCCGGTTCAGCCAGGCCAGGTAGTCGCGGTACGAGGCGGTCGGCGGGAGGGCGGCGCCGTCGCCGCCCGCCGCGTACGCCGCGGACAGCTCCCTGAGGACGATCGGCATCGACCAGCCGTCCATGAGGATGTGGTGGCTGGTGACGACCATCCGGTGCCGGTCGGCGCCGAGGCGGATCAGCAGGACGCGCAGCAGGGGCGCGGTGGCCAGGTCGAAGCGGCGGGCGCGCTCGGCGTCGGCCAGCCGTCCGGCCTCCGCCTCTGCGTCGTCCGGCGCGCGGCCGGACAGGTCGGCCTCCTGCCAGGGAAGTTCCACCTCGCGGGCGATGACCTGCACCATGCGGGCCCCGCTGACCCGGCGGAAGCAGGCGCGCAGTGCCGCGTGCCGGGCGACCAGGGTCTCCCATGCCGCGCGCAGCCGGCCCGGTTCCAAGGGTCCGTCGATGGCGTGTGCGGACTGCACCGTGTAGACGTCCGGCCCCTCCTCGTCAAAGGTGGCGTGGAAGAGCAGCCCCTCCTGCAGTGGTGACAGCGGCCACACGTCCTCGACCATGGATCGGGTCATCGCTTTCTCCTCACAACGCCTCGTCGTGCTCGGTCGCTAGCGCTTGTCATCGGTGAATCCGGCTTCCAGCTCGTCGATCTGCCCCTGGGCGAGATCGAGGAGGCCGAAGTCGGAGGGGGTGTGGCCGCCCGCCGCCGGGTCGGTGGTGTGCGCGGCCAGGCCGGCCAGCAGGTCCAGCCAGGCCCGGCCGACGCGCTCGGCCGACGCGTTTGCGGTGTGGGCGGCCCGGCCGAGCGTGAGGATCAGTTCCGGCTCGTCCGGGGTGCCCCGGAGGACGGCGTTCGCCTCCAGGTCGTACGGGGCTCGCAGGTCCGGCCGGGCCGTGCCGCCGGCCGCGGCGGGGCCGGCCGGCTGCCAGGGCGTGTCCGCGGGTCCGGTGCGGGTCCGGTCCCGGTGGGTGAAGGAGAGGCGGGGTTCCGGCAGGGCGTCCGGGACCGTGCCGGCCCCGGGGTCGGCACGCAGGTGTTCCTTGACGGCCTTCAACAACGTACCGGCCGCCGGTCCCCCTGCCCAAGCCCCGTCCAAATCGGCGCCGGACAGGTCCAGCCGTAGGGGGCGGGTGCGGGTGAACCTGCCGACCGTGCGGGCCAGTTCACCGCCGTCCGCGTCGGCTCCTGGCTGCCGGCCGTCCGTCTCGACGGCCACCAGGACGCTTTCGCCGGCCTCTTCGCGGGCGACCGCGCCCGCCAGGGCCGCGAGCAGCACCTCGTGGATGTCGCAGTGGTAGAGGGGCAGGGTCCGGTGCAGCAGGGTGGCCGTGGTGTCGCGCGGTACGGTCCACGAGCGCCGGTGTGCGGCGGCGTGCGGCTCCGGGAGCCGTCCGGCCCTTTCCGCTTCGGCCGGCTGCCCGTCCAGATCCGCCGCCCACCGGCGGTAGGACGTGCCGACGGGGGCGAGTTCCGGTACGGCACCGGCCGCCACGGCGGCGCAGGCTGCCGCGAGGTCGGCGACCAGGATGCGCCAGGACGGCTCGTCCACGACGAGGTGGTGGGCCGCGAGGGCCAGCCGGCCGGTGCGCCCGGTCCCGGCGTCGAGCCACACGGCACGGAGGGCGGGCCCCGCGGCAGGGTCCAGCTGTTCCGCGGCCTCGCGGCCCGCCCGGTCCGCGACGGTGTCCAGGTCGCCGTCGGGGATGCGGGTGCCGTCGATGCGGATGACGGCGGATGCGGCGTCCACCGTGCCGCGTTCACCGGCCACCAGCGCCGGGTGCCCGTCCTCGCCCGGCTCCACTCGGGCCCGCAGCATGTCGTGCGTGTCCAGGACGGCGGCGAGTCCGGCGGTCAGCGTGTGCGTCCGGAGTCCGGCCGGCGCGGTGACGACGAACCATTCGGCGAGGCCCCGGTCGAAGGCGTGCCCGCCGAGCGCCCGCACGGCGGGGGTCGGCGCGATCGCGCCCGTGCCCACGTTCCCGGCCGCCCGTGCGCGCTCGGCCGCCTGCGCCGATTCCACGGCCTCGGCGAGGCGTTCGGGTGTCGGCTGCTCGAAGACCTGACGGGGCGTCAGGGCCAGTCCGGCGCGGCGGGCCCGGGAGGCCAGCTGCATCGACATGACGGAGTCGCCGCCGACGTGGAAGAAGTTGTCGTCGATGCCCACCCGTTCGAGGCCGAGCACCTCGGCGAACAGGGTGCACAGCGTCTCCTCCACCGGGGTGCGCGGTGCGCGTCCGGAGACCTGCCCGGCGAAGTCCGGCGCGGGCAGCGCCGCGCGGTCGGTCTTGCCGTTCGGGGTGAGCGGCAGCCGGTCCAGCGGCACCAGGGCCGCGGGGACCATGTACTCGGGCAGCCGCTCGGCGACGTGGGCGCGCAGGGCGGCCAGCAGCGCCCCGGTGTCGCGGCCCGCGGCCGGCGCGTTGGTCCACACCCTCAGCGGGGCCTCCGGGCCGGCGGTGCCCCCGGCGGGTACGTACGTGTCCACCGGCGCGCTGCCGTCGGCCAGTTCGGCGCGGACGAACGTGAGGTCCAGCGTCTCCGGCGTGCCGGTGGACCAGGTGGCGCCGACCCAGTAGCCCAGGCTCTCCCCCAGCTCGTGGAACGCCTCGACGTCGGGGGCGTCGCCGCCCGGCGGGCGGTGGTCTCCCGTACCGCCGCCGGACGTCAGCCGCGCCGGGTCCCCGCCGTCCTGGACGGTACGGGCGAGCGCCGCCTCGTACGCGACCCGGGTGTTGGGCACGCCGGTGACGCGCAGCCGGTCCGGGCGTTCGCCGTCCAGGTGGCGCCGCAGCGCGGCGAGGCCGCCGTCGTGTGCCGCCCAGTCCCGCTCGGGCGCGCCGCCGAGGGAGAGCACGGCGGCTCCCCGCTTGTGCAGCGTCACGTCGTAGCGGTACCGGGTCAGCTCGTTGTGGTGGTGCCCGCGCTTGAGGCGGATGTCCACGCCGGCGGTGTCCGGCAGCCGGTCCCGCAGCGCGGTGAAGAACTCCGGGTCGACCAGGAGTTCCTTCTCCAGTACGACGCTGCGCTCCACGGCCCGCCGCAGTGCGGGCATGTCGCCGTCATGAGCCGCGCGGCCCACGTGCACGGCGGTGGCCAGGGCCCGCAGGAGGCGGACGTTGCGTACGTCGCCGACGAACAGCGCGCCGCCCGGTGCCAGCAGCCGTACGGCCAGTTCCACGACTTCTTGGAGGTACCCGGCGTTCGGGAAGTACTGCGCGACCGAGTTGAGCACGATCGTGTCGAAGTACCCGGCGGGCAGTCCGTCGGCCTCGTGTGCCGCCTGGGTGCGCAGCTCGACCCGCTCCGCCAGCTCCTTGTCGGCGCTCACGTGCCGCCGCAGTTCCTCGATCGCCGAGGCGGAGAAGTCGGTGCCCCAGTACGTCTCGCAGTCGGGGGCGAGCCGGGACAGGAGCAGGCCGGTGCCCACACCGATCTCCAGCACCCGGCGCGGGCGCAGGGCGCGGATGCGGGCGACGGTCTGCGCCCGCCATTCGCGCATCTGCTCCAGTGGGATGGGCTGCCCGTCGTAGCTGCTGTTCCACCCGGCGAAGTTCTCGCCGAGGACGTCGGACCCGGGGTTGGCGTGCAGCGTGTCGTACAGGTCCTGCCATTCGCCGACCTGTTCCTGTTCGAGCCGCTCGTCGCGGTCCCCGGTGGCCGTGTCCGCGACCACGTAGCCGACCAGGCGGCGTTCGCCCGGGCGGTCCTCGCGGGCCACCACGACGGCCTGGGCGACGGCCGGGTGGGTGGCCAGCGCGGCCTCCACCTCGCCCGGCTCGACGCGGTACCCGCGGACCTTGACCTGGGCGTCGGCGCGGCCGACGAAGACCAGCTCGCCGTCCGGCGTCCAGCGCGCCACGTCGCCGGTGCGGTACATCCGCTCGCCGGGCACGAAGGGGCAGGCCACGAAGCGTTCCCCGGTCGGCCCGGGGCGGTCGAGGTAGCCGCGGGCGAGGTTGACGCCGGTGACGTACAGCTCGCCGGCGACGTCCGGCGGGACCGGCTGGAGGAAGGCGTCGAGCACGTACGTACCGGAGTTGGCGACCGGCCGGCCGATCGGCACCACCCCGGCGTCCGGTGTCAGGGGTGCGCTCATCGCCGCGCACACCGTCGTCTCGGTCGGCCCGTACGCGTTGATCATCCGCCGGGAGCCGGCCCAGCGGGCGGGCAGCGCCGGCGGGCAGGCCTCGCCCGCCACGGTCAGGGTCTCCAGCGACGCGGGCAGTTCCTCGGCCACCGCCAGCACGCTCGGCGGGACGGTGGCGTGGGTG
Organism: Streptomyces sp. NPDC030165; assembly: GCF_055573595.1. Classification (NCBI taxonomy): domain Bacteria; kingdom Bacillati; phylum Actinomycetota; class Actinomycetes; order Kitasatosporales; family Streptomycetaceae; genus Streptomyces; species Streptomyces sp. NPDC030165. The sequence continues at coordinate 107,423 of NZ_JBVIBD010000020.1, forward strand.
ATGTCCCAGCGGCGCAGCGCGGCGCCCAGCGCCACGTGGGGCGGCAGCCCCTCCGGGCCGGGGACGACCGAGGCCGCGCCGGACAGCAGGGCCATGCACAGTTCGGAGACCGCGGCGTCGAAGCTCAGCGACGCCATCTGCAGGACCCGGGAGTCCGGTGTCACGGCGAACCGTTCGATCTGGGCGCGCGCCAGGTTCCCCACGCCCGTGTGCGGGACGACGACGCCCTTGGGCCGTCCGGTGGAGCCGGAGGTGTAGGTGACGTACGCGGCGTGGGCCGGGCGCAGCGGCGCGGTCCGTTCGGCGTCGGTCAGGGGGCCGCCCGGCAGCGCGGCGATGCGGGCCGCCACCGCCGTGTCGTCCAGGACGACGACGTGTCCGGCGTACCCGTCCGGTACGGCGTGGCGGGTCTGCGTGGTGCACAGCACCACCGGCGGTCCGGCGTCGGCGAGGACGTACGCCACGCGCTCCGCGGGGTGTGCCGGGTCCACCGGTACGAAGGCGCCGCCCGCCATCGACACGGCCAGCACGGCGGTCACCATGGCCGCCGACCGCTGCACGGCCACCGCGACCCGCTGCTCCGGCCCGACGCCGAGCCCGGTCAGGCAGCGGGCCAGACTGCCGGCCTCCTGGGCCAGTTCGCCGTAGGTCAGCGTGCGGTCGTCCGTGACCAGCGCCGTCGCGTCGCGGGTCTGCGCGGCCTGACGGGTGAACAGCTCCGGCAGCGTGGCGGCCGGGGCGGGCACCGCCGTCCGGTTCCACCGCGTCTCGACCAGTTCGCGTTCGTCCTCGCCGAGCAGCCGGACGCGGCCCACGGGCGTCATCGGGTCCGCGACCACCTGTTCCAGGGCCCGGACCAGCGCGGCCTGCATCCGCTCGGCGCGGGCGCGCGGGAAGACGTCCGGGCGGTAGATGAAGTCGCCCTGTGTGCGCTCGCCGGGCGCCACGATCCAGGTGAGGGGGTAGTGGCCGCGGTCCTCGGGGATACCGGCCGGGCGTACGGCGAGGGAGTCCGGGTCGGCGGGCGACTCGGGCGGCTGCGGGTAGTTCTCGTAGACCACGAGCGTGTCGAAGGTCGCGGCGGGCCCGGCGAGGTGCTGGATCTCCGGCAGGCCGACGTGCTGGTGGGCCATGAGCGCGGTGCGGCGCCGCTGGAGGTCGGTGAGCAGCTCGGCGGCCGGCTGCGCGCCGTCCAGGTGGACCCGTACCGGCAGCGTGTTGATGAACAGGCCGATCATCGACTCGACGCCCGGCAGCTCGGGCGGGCGGCCGGCGACGGTGGTCCCGAAGACCACGTCGTCGCGGCCGGTGAGCCGGGCCAGCAGGAGGGCCCACATGCCTTGCAGCACGGTGTTGGCCGTCAGGCCGAGGCCGCGGGTCAGCTCGGTCAGCCCCCGGGTGAGGTCGTCGGACAGCTCGAAGCGGATGCGTTCCGGCACGGCGGGCGCCCGGACCAGTTCGGCCGGGACCACGCTGGTCGGTTCGTCCACCCCGGCCAGTTCGGCCCGCCACGCGGCCCGGGCGGCCTCCTTGTCCTGGCGGTCCAACCAGGTCAGGTACTCGCGGTAGGAGGTGGCCGGCGGCAGCGTGCGGTCGTGGCCGCCCGCCGCGTACACGGCCGCCATCTCGTTGATGAGCACCGGCAGCGACCAGCCGTCCTTGACGATGTGGTGGCTGGTCAGCACGAGCATGTGCCGCCGCTCGGCGAGCCGGACCAGCAGCAGCCGCAGCAGCGGCGCCACCGTCAGATCGAGCCGGTGCTCACGGTCGCTGTCGGCCAGCGTCCGAAGGGCGGCCGGTACGTCGTCGGCGGGCAGCCCGGACAGGTCCGCCTCGCGCCACGGCAGTGGCACGTCACGGGCGATGACCTGCACGGTCTCGCCCGACGCGCGCGGGTGGAAGCTGGCCCGCAGGGACGGGTGCCGGAGCAGCAGCGTCTCCCAGGTGGCCCGCAGCCGGGCGACGTCGAGCGGGCCGGCCAGCTCCATCATCCGCTGGCCCTCGTAGATGTCGGGGCCCTCCTCGTCGAAGGCGGCGTGGAACAGCAGCCCTGCCTGGAGGGGCGACAGCGGCCAGATGTCGGCCAGGGACGGTACGGCGGCCTCCAGTTCCTCGACGGCGTCCTGGGTCAGTTCCAGGAGGGTGAAGTCGGAGGGGGTGTGCCCGCCCGCGCCGGGACCTTCTGTGTGTGTGGCCAGACCGGTGAGGGCCGCGAGCCAGTCCTGCCCGAGCCGCTGCGCCGCGTCCTCGTCCAGGAGTCCGCCGGGCCAGCTGAGGGTCAGGGTCAGTGCGGGCCCGTCGGGGCCGTCCTGGACCACCGCGCCCGCTTCGAGGGCGTGCCGGGCGGGCATGTCCCCGTCCACGGAACCGCCGAGCGCCGTCTCGCCGGCCATTTGCCAGGGCTCCACCGTCTCGGGTGCGGCTCCGGCGGTGAACCGGCCGAGGTAGTTGAACGCGATCTGCGGGGCCGCGAGCGCGGCCAGCTCCGGGCCCGTCTCCGGGTTGAGGTGGCGCAGCAGCTCGTATCCGAGACCGTCGCCGGGCACCGCACGTGCCTGTTCCTTGACGGACTTCAGCAGCGCGCCGGCCGCGGGCCCGCCCGCCACGGCCTGGGCCAGGTCGAGGCCGGCCAGGCGCAGCCGCAGCGGGTGTGTGCTGGTGAACCAGCCGACCGTACGGGAGAGATCGGCGCCCGCGACCGGCTCGCGTCCGTGTCCTTCGATGTCCACGAGGACTCCGGCACCGGTGTCCTGGCCGCGCCGCTCCTGCCGCCGGGTCACGGCGGCGGCCAGCGCGGCCAGCAGCACGTCGTGGACGCCGCAGTGGAAGGCAGCCGGTGTCCTGGCCGCGAGGACGGCGGCCGCGGTACCGGGGACGGTCCAGGTGAGGCGGCGGACGGTCGCCGCGGTGTCCTGCTCCGGGTCCAGGGCGCGGTCGCCCACCAGCGGGTCGGGACCGTCCAGCAGGGTGGTCCAGTGCTCCAGTTCGGCGGTGCGCGCGGGGTCCGCCGCCTGTTCTGTCAGCAGGGCCGACCACTGTTTGAAGGCCGTACCGACCGGGTCGAGGTCCGGTTCCCGGTCCGCCGCCACGGCTTCGCAGGCGGCTTGCAGGTCCGGCATGAGGACGCGCCAGGAGACGCCGTCCACGACCAGGTGGTGGACGGCGAGGACCAGCCGGCCGGTCCGCGCGGGACCGGCGTCCAGCCACACCGCCCGCACCAGTACACCGTCGGCGGGCGCCAGGCGCCGTACCGCCTCCCGCGCGGCCCCGTCCGCCAGCCCGTCCAGGTCGTCGTCCGGTACGTGCGCGGCGTCGATGCGGCTGACCAGCGCGGTGGCGTCCACCGTGCCGCGCGGGGAGACGCGCAGCGTCGGCTCGGGGCCGTCGGTCACACGGGCCCGCAGCATGTCGTGCGTGTCCAGTACGGCGGCCAGCCCGGCGGCCAGTACGTCCTCGCCGAGCCCGGCGGGGGCTCCCACGACCGCCCACTGTGCGAACTCGCCGCGCGTGGCGGCCGGGATGCCGAGGGCCCGTACGACCGGGGTCCAGGCGACCTCGCCCGCCCCGTCGTCCGTTGCCCCGGCGTCCGCTGCCCCGCGCCCGGATCCGGCGTCGTCCCCGGCCGTCTCGGCCACCTCGGCCAGCCGCTCCGGGGTCTTCTCCTCGAAGACCTGCCACGGCGTGACGATCACCCCGGCGCGCCGGGCCCGCGCCACCAGTTGCAGCGACATGATCGAGTCGCCGCCCAGTGCGAAGAAGCTGTCCGCCACGCCGACCCGGTCCAGGCCCAGCACCTCGGCGAACAGCGCGCACAGGGTCTCCTCGGTCCCGGTGCGCGGGGACCGCTCCGAGGCGCGTGCGGCGAAGTCGGGCGCGGGCAGCGCGGCCCGGTCGACCTTGCCGTTCGCGGTCACCGGGAGCGCGTCCAGGACCACCACGGCTGCCGGGACGAGGTATTCGGGCAGCAGCCCGGCCACGTGCCCGCGGACCGCCTCGGCGTCCACGGGCGTCCCGTCCGGCACGACGTACCCGATCAGCCGCCGCTCGCCGGGCCGGTCCTCGCGGGCCGCCACCACGGCCTGGGCGACCGCCGGGTGCCCGGCCAGCGCCGCTTCCACCTCGCCCGGCTCCACCCGGTAGCCGCGCACCTTGACCTGGGTGTCCGCCCGCCCGGCGAAGACCAGTTCGCCGTCGTGCGTCCAGCGCGCCAGGTCGCCCGTACGGTACATCCTCCCCCGGCCTTCGGCCGGGGGGACCCCCATGCCGGGCGGGAACGGGCAGGCGACGAACCGCTCGGCCGTCGCACCGGCACGGTCGAGGTAGCCGCGCGCCAGGCCGGTGCCCGCCAGGTACAGCTCACCGTCCACACCGGGCGGTACGGGCCGCAGGAACGCGTCGAGCACATACGCCCGGCGGCCGTCCAGCGGGCGCCCGATCGGCAGCACGTCGTCCGTCACGGGCTCACCCGGCCGGAACTGCCGCCAGGTGGCGCACAGGGTGGTCTCGGTCGGTCCGTACAGATGCCGTACGGACACCTCGGGGCACGCCTCGCGTACACGGGCGACGGACCCGGCCGGGACCACATCGCCGCCGGTCAGCACCTCACGCAGCCCCGCGAAGCACTCCGGGTCCTCCTCGGCGACCACCCGGAACAGGCCCGCCGTGAGGTGCACGGACGTCACACCCGCCGCCACCGCCTCGCGTACGCGCCGGGCATCGACCGTGCCGGGCCCGGCGACCACCACGCGGCCGCCCGTGGCCAGCGGCGCCCAGATCTCGTACAGGGAGGCGTCGAAGACGTGCGGGGCGTGCGTCAGCACCGCGTCGTCCGGGCCGAGCGACCAGCCGCGCTCCCCCGCCAGAGCTGCCACGCTGCCGTGCGGCACGCCCACCCCCTTCGGCACACCGGTGGAGCCGGAGGTGTACATCACGTACGCCAAGTCGCCTGCGCCCAGCGGCGGTTGCGGAGCCGAAGCCTTCGCCACGGCCGCCCGTACATCCGGCGCGTCCAGTACCACCACCTGCCCGGCCACGTCCGCCGGAACCGCCGCCCGCGTCGCCCTGGTGCACAGCACGGCCGACGGCCCCGCATCGGCCAGCAGGAACGCCACCCGCTCCGCCGGGTACCCGGCGTCCACCGGCACGTACGCGGCTCCCGCCTTCCACACCGCCAGCAGCGACGTGACCAGATCGGCGGACCGCTCCATCACCACCGCGACCCGGTCACCACGCCCCACGCCCAGATCACTCAGGTGCGCGGCGAGGCGGCCCGACTCGGTGTCCAACTCGCCATATTGGACGGTTCGCCGCCCGTCCGTCACGGCGACCGCCGTGCGGGCCCGGGCCACCTGTGCGGCGAAGAGTTCCGGCACCGAGGCGGCGGACGGCTGCCCGGCTGCCGCCGGGTTCCATTCCGTCACGGCACGGTGGTGTTCCGGTGCGGCCAGTACGCCGATCCGGCCGACGGGTGCCCACGGGTCGGCCACGACCTGTTCCAGTACGCGCACGACGCGCTCCCCCAGCTGCCGGGCCTCGCGCCGGTCGAACAGGTCCGGGCGGTACGTCACGTAGACGCGGAGCCGGTCGCCGGGGACGACGCCCACGGCCAGCGGGTAGTGGGTGCCCGCCACCAGGTTCGCCTGGGAGATCGTCACCTCGCCGCCCGCCCGCATGGAGCCGGACAGGGTGGCGGTGGTGCGCGGGTAGTTCTCGAACATCAGCATGGTGTCGAAGACCGCGCCGGGGCCGGCCAGGCCCTGCACCTCCGGCAGGCCGAGGTGCTGGTGGGCCAGGAGCGCGGACTGGCGCTCCTGGAGGCCGGTGAGCATCCGCAGGACCGGCTCGGCGCCGTCGAGGCGTACCCGTACCGGCTGGGTGTTGATGAACAGGCCGACCATCGACTCGACGTCGGGCAGCTCCGGCGGCCGGCCGGAGACCGTGCCGCCGAACACCACGTCGGTCCGCCCGGCCAGGCGTGCCAGCACCATCGCCCAGGCGCCCTGCACCACGGTGTTGACGGTCAGGCCGTGCTGCCGGGCCAGGTCGGTCAGGGCCCGGGTGCCGTCCTCGGAGAGTTCGGCGGCGCCGGTCTCCGGCTCCGCCGGGGCCCGGCCCTGGTCGGAGCGGGCCACCAGCGTGGACTCCTCGGCGCCGGCGAGTTCCGTCTGCCAGGCGGCCCGCGCGGCGTCCTTGTCCTGTTCGTCCAGCCACGCCAGGTAGTCGCGGTACGAGGTGGTGCGCTTCAGGTCCGTGCCGTCGCCGCCGGCGGCGTAGGCCGCGCCGAGTTCGTCCAGGACGATCGGCATCGACCAGCCGTCCAGGAGGATGTGGTGGCTGGTCACCACCAGGAAGTGCCGGTCCGCTGCCAGGCGTACGAGCAGCAGCCGCAGCAGCGGGGCCGTCGCGAGGTCGAAGCGCCGGGCCCGCTCGTCGGCGGCGAGGCGTTCCAGCGCGGCCTGCCGCTCGGGTTCCGGCAGTGCCGACAGGTCCGCCTCGCCCCAGGGCAGTTCCACGGCCCCGGCGACGACCTGCACGGTGTCGCCGGACTCCCGCTGGTGGAAGCTGGCCCGCAGCGCGTCGTGCCGGGCCAGCAGCGTCTGCCAGGACGCGCGCAGGCGGGCGGCGTCCAGGGGGCCGGTCAGTTCCAGCAGCCGCTGGGTCTCGTAGACGTCCGGGCCTTCCTCGTCGAAGGCGGCGTGGAACAGCAGCCCTTCCTGGAGGGGCGACAGCGGCCAGATGTCCGCCAGGGCCGGCACGGCGGTCTCCAGCGCTTCCACGCTCTCCTGGGTGAGGTCCAGGAGCGGGAAGTCGCCGGGGGTGTGCCCGCCCGCGCCGGGTCCTTCGGTGTGGGCGGCCAGGCCGCCGAGGAGGTCCAGCCAGGCCTGGCCGAGCCCGGCCACCGCGGTCTCGTCGAGGAGGGCGGCGGGCCAGCTCAGCGCGAGGTCCAGGGCCGGGCCGTCGGGGGTGTCGCGGACGACGGCGCTCGCCTCCAGGGCGTGCTGGACGGGCAGGTCCGGCGCGGCCGTACCGCCGATCGCGGTGGCACCGGCCGTCTGCCACGGGCCGACGGAGCCGCCGTCCGCGCCGGCGGTGAACCGGCCGAGGTAGTTGAAGCCGAGCTGCGGGGCCGGGAGGGCGGCCAGCGCGGGGCCCGTCTCCGGGTTGAGGTGGCGCAGGAGTTCGTACCCGAGCCCGTCGCCGGGTACGGCGCGTGCCTGTTCCTTGACGGTCTTGAGCAGCGCGCCGGCCGCGGGTCCGCCGGTGAGGACCTGCGGCAGGTCGATGCCGGAGAGGTCCAGGCGGACCGGGTGGACGCTGGTGAACCAGCCCACCGTGCGGGACAGGTCGGTGCCGTCGAGCGGTTCCCGGCCGTGCCCTTCGACGTCCACCAGGAGGCCGGTGCCGGTGCCGGGCCGCCAGTGCGCGACGGCGCCCGCCAGCGAGGCCAGCAGCACGTCGTGCGCTCCGCAGTGGAACGCCGCCGGGGCGCGGTTGAGCAGGGCGGCGGCCGCTTCGCCGGTCACCGTCCAGGAGCGGCGGCACAGGGTGGCCGCGGTGTCCGTGTCCGGGTCGGGCGTGCGGGTGCCGAGCTGCGGGGCCGTGGTGTCGAGCAGGGTGGCCCAGTCGGCGAGTTCGGCCGTGCGGGCCGCGTCGGACGCCTGGGCGGCGAGGAGTTCGGCCCAGCGGCGGAAGGAGGTGCCGACGGGGTCGAGTTCGGGCGCTTCCCCCGCGGTCACGGCATCGCAGGCGGCCCGCAGGTCGGGCGCGAGGATGCGCCAGGACACGCCGTCCACGACCAGGTGGTGGGCGACCAGGGCCAGTCGCCCGGTCCGGTGCGGACCGGCGTCCACCCACACCGCCTGGACCATCACGCCCGCGGCCGGGTCCAGCCGGGCGGCGGCCTCACGGGCCGCGTCCTCGGCGATGCCGTCCAGGGCGCTGGCCGGCGCGTCGGTGGCGTCGGTACGGGTGACCAGCGCGGCGGCGTCCATCGCGCCGCGGCCGGGCACGTGCAGGGTGGGCCGCTCGCCGGTGTCGGCGCGGGCGCGCAGCACGGCGTGAGTTTCCAGTACGGCGGCCAGCCCCGCGGTCAGCGCGTCCGTGCCCAGTCCGGCCGGCGCCCCCATGATCATCCACTGGGCGAAGCCGGGACGGGCGGCGCGCTCCCCCAGGGCCCGCATCACGGGCGTCCAGGGGATCTCGCCGTCGCCCGGGTCGGACGCCGCGCGGGCCGCGGCACCGGTGCGCGTCGCCACCGCCGCCAGCCGCCCGGCCGTCTTGAGGTCGAAGACCTGCCGTGGGATCAGGACGAGTCCGGCGCGGCGGGCCCGCGACACCAGCTGCATCGAGCCGATCGAGTCGCCGCCCAGCGCGAAGAAGCTGTCGTCGACGCCCACCCGGTCCAGGCCGAGCACCTCGGCGAACAGGCCGCACAGGACCTCCTCGGCGGGCGTCCGCGGCTCCCGGCCGGACACCCGTCCCGCGAAGTCGGGGGCGGGCAGCGCCACCCGGTCCACCTTGCCGTTGACCGTCACCGGCAGGGACGGCAGCACCAGCACGGCCGCCGGGACCATGTAGTCCGGCAGCACCTTGGCGAGGTGCTCGCGGATCTGGCCCGCGTCCGCCTCCTGCCCGTCGGGCACCACGTAGCCCACCAGGCGCCGTTCGCCGGGGCCGTCCGCGCGGGCCACGACCACGGCCTGGCCGACGGCCGGGTGCGCGGCCAGCGCCGCCTCCACCTCGCCCGGTTCGACCCGGAATCCGCGCACCTTGACCTGCGCGTCCGCCCGCCCGACGAAGACCAGCTCACCCTCGGGCGTCCAGCGCACCAGGTCACCGGTCCGGTACATCCGTCCACCGGAGGCGAACGGGCACGCCACGAAGCGTTCGGCGCTGAGCCCCGCCCGCTGCCAGTAGCCCTGTGCCAGGCCGGTCCCGGCGACGTACAGCTCGCCGACCACGTCGGGCGGTACGGGCTGCAGGAACGCGTCCAGGACGTACACCTGCCGGTTGTCCAGCGGGCGGCCGACCGGCAGTTCCCCGCCCGCGTCGTCGCCGGGCCGCAGCACGTGCCAGGTGGCGCACAGCGTGACCTCGGTGGGCCCGTACAGATGCCGTACGGACACCTCGGGGCACGCCGCGCGCACCCGCGCCACCGATGCCGCCGGCACCACGTCACCGCCGGTCAGCACCTCGCGCAGCCCCGCGAAGCACTCCGGGGCGTCCTCCGCGACCACCCGGAACAGCCCCGCCGTGACGTGCACGGCCGTCACCCCGCCCGCCACGGCCTCGCGGATCCGCTGCGCGTCCACCGCGCCCGGCCGCGCCACCTCGACGCGGCCGCCGGCCACCAGCGGCGCCCAGATCTCGAACAGCGACACATCGAAGGCGTGCGGCGCGTGCGTCAGCACCGCGTCGTCCGGGCCGAGGGACCAGCCGCGGCCGCCCGTCAGCGCCGCCACGCTCCCGTGCGGCACGGACACGCCCTTCGGCACGCCGGTGGAACCGGAGGTGTACATTACGTACGCCATGTCCTGTGCGGTGAGCGGCACTTGGGGCGCCGGGCCGTCGTGGCCCGCGGTGTCCGGCGCGTCGAGCACCACGAGCCGGGCGTCCGCGTCCACCGGGACCGCCGAGCGCGTCGCCTCCGTGCACAGCACGGCCGCCGGCCGCGCATCGGCCAGCATGAAGGCGATCCGTTCCGCCGGGTACCCGGCGTCCACCGGCACGTACGCCGCACCGGCCTTCCATACCGCCAGCAGCGCCACCACCAGGTCGGCGGACCGTTCCATCACCACCGCGACGCGGTCCCCGCGCGCCACACCCGAACCGTCCAGGTACGCGGCCAGCCGGTCCGATTCGGCATCCAGCCCGCCGTACGTCAGCGTCCGCCGCTCGTCCCGGACGGCCACGGCGTCCGGCGCCGATGCCACGCGCCGCGCGAACAGCTCCGGCACCGACGGCCCCGCCGCCTCCGCCGCCGTCGCGTTCCAGCCCTCGACGACCAGGTCCCGTTCGTCCGCGTGCAGGACGCCGATGCGGCCCACCGGTGCCGACGGGTTTGCCACCATCTGCTCCAGCACCCGCACGAGGCGGGCGAACACGGCCTCGGCGCTACGGCGGTCGAACAGGTCCGGGCGGAAGTCGAGCTTGCACAGCATCCGTTCACCGGGCACGACGACGAGCGTGAAGGGGTAGTGGGAGGTCTCCCGCCCTTCGAGGAAGCGCAGGGTGAAGGCGTCGGGCCCGGTGGCCCCGGCGGGCGCCGCCGGGTAGTTCTCGAACACCACCAGCGTGTCGAAGACCGCTCCGGGCCCGGCCAGCTTCTGGATCTCCCCCAGGCCCAGGTGCTGGTGGGACATGAGCGCGGCCTGCCGCTCCTGAATGCCGGCCAGGAGCCGGTGCAGCGGCTGCCCGCCGTCGATCCGGGCCCGGACCGGCAGCGTGTTGATGAACAGGCCCACCATCGACTCGACACCGGGCAGTTCGTCGGGGCGGCCGGCCACCGTGGCACCGAACACCACGTCGTCGCGCCCGGCGAGCCGCGCCAGGAGCAGCGCCCAGGCGCCCTGCACCACGGTGTTCACCGTCAGCCCGTGGGCGCGGGCCAGCCCCACCAGGCCGCGCGTCAGGTCCTCGGGTATGTCGCCGGTCAGGCTCTCGGGTACCACCGGCAGCCGGGCCGGGTCGGCCGGTGCCACCAGGGTCGGCTCGTCGTTGCCCGCCAGTTCGGCCCGCCACGCCTGCCGGGCGGCGTCCTTGTCCTGCCGGTTCAGCCAGGCCAGGTAGTCACGGTAGCGGGCCGCCCTGGGCAGGCCGCGGGCGTCGCCGCCCGCCGCGTACACCGTGGTCAGCTCGTTGAGCAGCACCGGCATCGACCAGCCGTCCACCAGGACGTGGTGAGAGGTGATGACCAGCCGGTGCCGTTCGGCACCGAAACGGATCAGCAGCAGGCGCAGCAGGGGCGGCACCGCCGGGTCGAACCGCTCGGCCCGCTCCTCCGCGGCCAGCCGCCCGGCCTCGGCGGCCGCCGCCGCCCCGCCCAGACCCGAGACGTCGGCCACCCGCCACGGCAGCCTCACCTCACGTGCGACGACCTGTACCGCGTCGCCCGACCTGCGCCGCCGGAAGCCCGCCCGCAGCACCGGGTGCCGGGCGACCAGCGCCTCCCAGGAGGCGCGCAGCCGGTCCGCGTCCAGCGGGCCGTCCAGGGCCAGTGAGCGCTGGCCCTGATAGACGTCCGGGCCCTCCTCGTCGAAGGCGGCGTGGAAAAGCAGCCCTTCCTGCAACGGCGAGAGCGGCCACACGTCCTCGACAAGAGATCGGGTCATCGCTTACTCCTCAAAACGGCATGCGTTCATCGGGCTACGAGGTGCGGCCGGCGGCTCGCGGGCTACGGGGCGCCGTCCGCGAAACCGGCTTCGAACTCCTCGACCTCGTCCTGGCCGAGGTCCAGCAGGGGGAAGTCGGAGGCGGTGTGCCCGCCGGCGGCCGGGTCGCCGGTGTGCGCCGCCAGGCCCTCCAGCAGGTCCAGCCAGCGCCGGCCCAGCCGCTCGGCGGCCTCGTCCGGCCACAGTCCGGCGGGCCCGCCGAGCATGAGGGTCAGTTCCGGCCCGTCCGGGGTGTCCTGGACGTACGCCCCCGCTTCCAGGGCGTGCGGGGCGGGCGTGCGGGGGTCGGCCGCACTGCCGACCACCGAGGTGCCGGCCGGCTGCCAGGCGTCCCCCGGCGCTCCGGCCCGGCCCGCACCCGCGAACCTGCCCAGGTAATTGAACCCGATGTGGGCGCCCGGCAGGGTGTCCAATTCCGGTCCGGTGTACGGGTTCAGGTGGCGCAGCAGGCCGTGGCCGAGGCCGTCGCCCGGCACTGCCCGCGCCTGCTCCTTGACGCGTTTGAGCAGCTCGCCGGCGGCCGGGCCGCCCTGCGGCGCCTCGTCCAGGCCGATGCCCGACACGTCCAGGCGTACCGGGTGGACGCTGGTGAACCAGCCCACCGTCCGGGACAGGTCCGCCCCGTCGACCGGTTCGCGCCCGTGCCCCTCGATGTCCACGACGAGCGCGGCCTCCGGCCGGTCGTGGGCCACCGCGCCCGCCAGCGTCGCGAGGAGCACTTCGTGCACGCCGCAGTGGAAGACTCCGGGGGCTTTGCCGACGAGCGTGGCCGCCGTCGCCCCCGCCATCGTCCAGGTGTGCCGCACCATCGCGGCCAGAGTGTCTTCGGCCGGGTCGAGTGCCCGCCCGCCCAGCGGCGGCGCGATGCCGTCGAACAGGGCGGTCCACGCGGGCAGTTCGGCGGTCCGGCGCTCTTCGGTGGCCTGTGCGGCCAGGGCGCCCGCCCACTGCCGGAAGGAGGTCGCGACGGGGTCGAGTTCCGGGGCCCGCCCGTCCGCCACCGCTTCGCAGGCGGCCCGCAGGTCCGGGAGCAGGATGCGCCAGGACACACCGTCCGTCACCAAGTGGTGCACCACCAGTGCCAGCCGGCCGGGCTCGGTGGGCCCGGCGTCCAGCCACACGGCCCGCAGCAGTACGCCCGCCGCGGTGTCCAGCCGCCCGGTCGCCGCCCGGGCCGCGCGGTCGGCGATGTCGTCCAGGTCCCCGGCCGGTGCGTCCGCCGCGTCGATACGGGTGAGCAGCGCGGCCGCGTCGACCGTGCCGCGTCCCGGCACCACCAGGCGCGGTCCGCCCTCGCCGTGCACCACGCGGGCCCGCAGCATGTCGTGTGTGTCCAGTACGGCGGCCAGCCCGCCGGTGAGCACGTCCGGCCGCAGGCCCGCGGGGGTCGTGACGACCATCCACTGCGCGAAGTCGCCGCTCAGCGCGTACTCCCCGAGCGCCGCCATGGCCGGCGTCCAGGCCACCTCGCCCACGCCCGCGTCCGGGGCCGCGCGGACCTCGTCGGCGAGCCGGGCGACGGCGGCCAGCCCGCCCGGCGTCTCCTGCTCGAACACGTCCTGGGCGCTGAACAGCACCCCTTCGCGGCGGGCCCGGGTGGCGAGCTGCATCGACATGATCGAGTCGCCGCCCAGTGCGAAGAAGCCGTCCTCCGCGCCGACCCGTTCGAGGCCCAGCAGCTCGGCGAAGAGGCCGCACAGGATGTCCTCCGCCGCCGTGCGCGGTGCGCGTCCGGCCGTCTTCCCGGCGAATTCGGGGGCGGGCAGGGCCTTGCGGTCCACCTTGCCGTTGGCTGTGACCGGCAGGGCGTCCAGGACGAGGACGGCGGCGGGCACCATGTGGTCCGGCAGGGTGCGGGCAAGGTGCTCGCGCAGGGCCTGGCCGTCCGGCGCCGGAGCACCCGCCACGTCCGCCACGACGTAGCCGACCAGCCGCCGTTCGCCGGGACGGTCCTCGCGGGCGACGACGGCGGACTGGGCGACTCCCGGCGCAGCGGCGAGCGCGGCCTCCACCTCGCCCGGTTCGATCCGGTAGCCGCGGACCTTGACCTGCGCGTCGGCGCGCCCGGCGAAGACCAGTTCGCCGTCGTGCGTCCAGCGCGCGCGGTCGCCCGTACGGTACATCCTCCCCCGGCCTTCGGCCGGGGGGACCCCCATGCCGGGCGGGAACGGGCAGGCGACGAACCGCTCGGCCGTCGCACCGGCACGGTCGAGGTAGCCGCGCGCCAGGCCCGCGCCGGCCAGGTACAGCTCACCGTCCACGCCCGGCGGCACGGGCTGGAGGAATGCGTCGAGCACGTACGCCTGCCGGTTGGCCAGCGGGCGGCCGATCGGCAGCACGTCCGGGGCGGGCCCGCCCGGCCGGAGCCGGTGCCAAGTGGCGCACAGCGTGGTCTCGGTCGGCCCGTACAGATGCCGTACGGACACCTCGGGGCACGCCTCGCGTACACGGGCGACGGACCCGGCCGGGACCACATCGCCGCCGGTCAGCACCTCACGCAGCCCCGCGAAGCACTCCGGGTCCTCCTGCGCGGCCACCCGGAAGGAACCGGCGGTCAGATGCACCGCCGTGACGCCCGCCGCCACCGCCTCCCGCACCCGCTGCGCGTCCACCACACCGGCCGCGGCCACGACGACCCGGGCGCCGGACACGAGTGGCACCCAGATCTCGAACAGGGACGCGTCGAAGGCGTGCGGGGCGTGCAGGAGGACCGCGTCGTCGGGGCCGAGCGACCAGCCGCGGTCCCCGGCCAGCGCCGCCACGCTGCCGTGCGGCACGCCCACCCCCTTCGGCACACCGGTGGAGCCGGAGGTGTACATCACGTACGCCAGGTCATCGGCGCCCGGGCGGGGTCGAGGCGCCTTGGCCGGGGCCTCCGCCACCGCCGCCCGTACCTTCGGGTCGTCCAGCACGACCACCTGCCCGGCCACGTCCGCCGGAACCGCCGCCCGCGTCGCCTCGGTGCAGAGCACGGCCGACGGTCCCGAGTCCGCCAGCAGGAACGCCACCCGCTCCGGCGGATATCCGGCGTCCACCGGCACGTACGCGGCTCCCGCCTTCCACACCGCCAGCAGCGACGTGACCAGATCGGCGGACCGTTCCGTCACCACCGCGACCCGGTCACCACGCCGCACCCCCAGACCGCTCAAGTACGCAGCGAGACGATCCGAACCCGTGTCCAACTCGCCATATTGAGCACTTTGACACCCGTCCGTCACGGCCACGGCGTCCGGCGCGGACGCCACCCGCGCCGCGAACAGCTCCGGCACCGTGGCGGCCACCGGCTCCGCCGCCGTGGCGTTCCACTCCGCCACGGCCCGGCGCCGCTCCGCCGCGTCCAGGACACCGACGCGCCCCACCGGAACCGCCGGGTCCGCCACCATCTGCTCCAGCACCCGCACCAGCCGCCCGGTCAGCGCACGGGCCGGCCCGGCGGCGACCAGGTCGGGCCGGTAGGAGACCTCCACCTCCAGCCGGTCGCCGGGGAGGATGCCGAGGGTCAGCGGGTAGTGGGTGGCCTGGCGCAGGCCCAGTGTGGTGAAGGAGAGCGTGCCGGGCGCGGCCGATTCGGCGGCCGGGCGGGGGTAGTTCTCGTACACCACCAGCGTGTCGAAGCCCGCTTCCGGGCCGGCGTGCTTCTGGATGTCGGCGAGGCCCAGGTGCTGGTGCGGCAGCAGCGCGGACTGGCGGGCCTGTACGTCCTTGAGCATCTCCACCACGGGCTGCCCCGCGTCGAGGCGTACGCGCACCGGCACCGTGTTGATGAAGAGGCCGACCATCGACTCGACGCCGGGGAGTTCCGGCGGGCGGCCGGCCACGGTCGTGCCGTAGACCACGTCGTCGCGTCCGGACAGCCGGGCCAGGAGCATCGCCCAGGCGCCCTGGACGACGGTGTTGACGGTCAGGCCGTGCCGCCGGGCCAGGCCGGTCAGGGCCCGGGTCAGGGACGCGGGCAGGTCGGCCTTGGTCCGGTCGGGCAGCACCGGGGTACGGGCCGGGTCGGGGGGGGCGACGAGTGTCGGCTCGCCGTCCCCGGCCAGTTCGGCGCGCCACGCGGCCCGTGCGGCCTCCTTGTCCTGCCGGCCCAGCCACGCGAGGTGGTCGCGGTACGAGGCGGCGCGCCGCAGCACCGTGGCGTCGCCGCCCGCCGCGTAGACCGTGGTCGCCTCGTCGAAGAGGATCGGCATCGACCAGCCGTCGAGCAGGATGTGATGGGCCGTCAGTACCATGCAGTGCCGGTCCGCGCCGAGGCGGACGAGCAGTACCCGCAGCAGCGGCGCCACCCCGAGGTCGAAGCGCTCCGCGCACGCGCCGGCGGCCAGCCGGCCGACTTCGGCGAGCGCGTCGGCCTCGGGCAGACCGGACAGGTCGGCCTCACGCCAGGGCAGGGCCGCCTCCCGGGAGACCAGCTGGACCGCCTCGCCCGACTTGCGGCGGTGGAAGCTGGCGCGCAGCGCCGCGTGCCGGCCGAGCAGCGCCTGCCAGGACGCGCGCCAGCGGGCCGCGTCCAGCGGGCCGTCGATCGTCAAGGTGCGCTGGATGACGTAGACGTCCGGCCCTTCGCCGCCGAACCCGGCGTGGAAGAGCATCCCTTCCTGCAACGGGGACAGCGGCCACACCTCGGCCAGCGCCGAGCCCTTGCCGGGTGCCGGTCCCGTGGCGGGTGGTGAGGTCTTCACAGCGACAGTCCCCCTTCGAGCCGTGCCGCGATCGCTTCGAACTCCTCGACCTCGTCCTGGCCGAGGTCCAGGAGCGGGAAGTCGGAGGGCGTGTGGCCGCCCGCCTCGGGCGCGGCCGTGTGGGCGGCCAGGCCGCCGAGCAGGTCCTGCCAGCGGCGGCCCAGACGGGCGACGGCCGCATCGTCGAGGACGCCGGCCGGCCCGCCGAGCGTGAGCGTCAGTTCGGGCCCTTCGGGGGTGTCGCGGATGACCGCGCCTGCCTCCAGGGCGTGCGGTGCGGGCATGTCCGGGTCGTCGGAGCCGCCCAGCGCGGTGCCGCCCGCCGCTTCCCAGGGCCCTGCGGTGCCCTCGGGGGCGCCCGCGGGGAACCGGCCGAGGTAGTTGAAGCCGATCTGCGGGGCCGGGAGGGCGGCCAGTACGGGGGCGGTCTCGGGGTTCAGGTGGCGCAGCAGTCCGTGGCCGAGGCCGTCGCCGGGCACCGCGCGCGTCTGTTCCTTGACCGCCTTGAGCAGCGCTCCGGCCGCGGGCCCGCCCGCCACGACCTGGTCCAGGTCCACGCCGGACAGGTCGAGCCGTACGGGGTGCACGCTGGTGAACCAGCCCACCGTACGGGACAGGTCGGCGCCGGCGACCGGCTCCCGCCCGTGCCCCTCGATGTCCACGAGGACCCCGGCCGCCGAGTCCGCCTCCGGCCGTGTGCCGGCGACCGCTCCGGCCAGCGCCGCGAGCAGCACCTCGTGCACGCCGCAGTGGAAGACCGCTGGTGTCCGGCTCGCCAGGACCGCCGCCTGCTCCCGGGACATGTGCCACTCGCGGTGGCGCACGGTCGCCTGCGTGTCCGTGCCCGGGTCGAGGGCGCGGGTGCCGAGCACCGGCTCGGGTCCGTCGAGTACGGCGGTCCAGTGCGGCAGTTCCGCCACCCGCCACGGCTGCGTCGCCTGGTCGGCCAGCAGACCGGCCCACTGCCGGAAGGCCGTGCCGACCGGCTCGGGTTCCGGTGAGTGTCCGGACGCGACCGCTTCGCAGGCGGCCCGCAGGTCCGGGAGCAGGATGCGCCAGGACACACCGTCGACCGCGAGGTGGTGCACGACCAGGGCCAGCCGGCCGGTCCGGTGCGGTCCCGCGTCCAGCCAGACGGCCTGGACGAGGACGCCCGCGGCCGGGTCGAGCCGTCCGGCCGCTTCCCGGGCGGCCCGTTCCGCGAGGCCGTCGAGGCCGTTGTCCGGCACCCGGGCCGCGTCGACCCGGGTGACCAGCGCGTCGGCGTCCACCGAGCCCCGGCCGCCGACGGCCAGCACCGGCCCGCCGAGGCGCGGCACCACCCGGGCCCGCAGCATGGCGTGGGTGTCCAGGACGGCGGCCAGCCCGGCGGCCAGGACGTCCCGGCCGAGTCCGGCCGGTGCGCCCACGGTCATCCACTGCGCGAACCGGCCGCCGGTGATCCGCTCGCCGAGCAGCCGCATCACCGGCGTCCACGGCACCTCGCCGGTCCCCGCGCCCGCGGTGTCCGCGCGGGGCGCGGACGTGGCCGGCTCCGCCACCTCGGCCAGGCGCTCCGGGGTCTGTTCGTCGAAGACCTGACGGGAGGACAGGACCAGCCCGGCCCGGCGTGCCCGCGCCACCAGCTGGAGCGACATGATCGAGTCGCCGCCCAGTTCGAAGAAGCTGTCCTCGGCGCCGGCCCGCTCCACACCCAGCAGTTCGGCGAAGAGCGCGCACAGCACCGCCTCGGCCGGGGTGCGCGGCTGCCGCCCGGTGGCGTGCCCGGCGAAGTCGGGCGCGGGCAGCGCCGCGCGGTCCAGCTTGCCGTTCGGTGTCCTCGGCAGCTCGGCCAGGGCCACCACGGCCGCGGGGACCATGTAGTCCGGCAGGGTCGCGGCGACGTGACCGCGTACGGACCGTTCGTCCAGTCCCGGTCCGGCGGGTACCGCGTAACCGACCAGCCGGCGTTCGCCGGGGCGGTCCTCGCGGACCACGGCGACCGCGTCCGCCACCGCGGGGTGCGCGGCCAGCGCGGCCTCCACCTCGCCGAGTTCGACGCGGAAACCGCGCACCTTGACCTGGGCGTCCGCCCGGCCCGCGAAGACCAGGTCGCCGTCGGCGGTCCACCGCACCAGGTCCCCGGTGCGGTACATCCGCTCGCCCGGCGCGAACGGGTTCGCCACGAACCGTGCCGCGCTCAGCTCCGCGCGCCCCAGGTAGCCGCGCGCCAGGTTGACCCCGGCCACGTACAGCTCGCCGAGCACGCCCGGCGGCACCGGCTGGAGGAAGGCGTCCAGGACGTACGCCCGGGAGTTGGTGACCGGGCGGCCGATCCCGGGGGCGCTGTCGCCGTCGCCGTCCAGCGGCGCGGTCACGGTGGAGGTGACCGTCGCCTCGGTGACGCCGTACTCGTTGAACAGCTCCCGCCCGGCCGACCATCGGCGGCGTACCTCGTCGGTCATCGGCTCGCCGCCGGTGACCAGGACCCGCAGCCGCGACAGGCCGTCGGACGGCAGCTGGGGCAGGAAGGCTGCGGGCAGCACCACGTGGGTCGCCTTCTTCTCGCGCAGCAGGTCGGCCAGGTCCTCGCCGAAGGACTCCTGCCCGGCCGGGGCCAGGACGAGCCGTCCGCCCGCGCACAGCACCGGCCAGATGTCCCCCATGGACACGTCGAAGCTGGGCGAGACGCGCTGGACGACACGGCTGTCCGCGCCGATGCGGTAGCGCTCGACGCGGTCCGCGACGAGGTTGGCCAGCCCCCGGTGCGGGACCAGGACGCCCTTGGGCACGCCGGTCGAACCGGAGGTGTAGATGACGTACGCCGCGTGGTCCACGTGCAGCGGCGCCGACCGCTCGGTGTCGGACAGCGAGCCGCCCGCGAGACGGGCCACCGCCGCGGCCACCGTGGGGTCGTCCAGGACGACCGTGCTGCCGTACGCGGCGGCCGGGACCGCGGCCCGGGTGCCCGTCGTGCACACCACGACCGCCGGTTCGGCGTCCCGCAGGACGAACGCGACGCGCTCGGCCGGGTATGCGGGGTCCACCGGTACGTACACCCCGCCCGCCATCGCCACCGCCAGCACGGCGGTGATCATCTCCACCGACCGCTCGACGACGACCGCCACCCGGCACTCCGGCCCCACGCCGTGCCCGGCCAGGTGCCGGGCCAGCTGCCCGGCCTCGTGCTCCAGCTCGGCGTAGGTCAGCGCCCGCCGGCCGTCCTGCACCGCGACGGCGCCCGGTGTCCGCCCGGCCTGGGCGCGGAACAGGTCGGGCATCGTCGCGGCGGTCACCGGCGCGTCCGTACGGTTGAAGTCCGCGACGACCAGCGCGTGTTCGTCCCGGTCCAGGACGCCGACCCGCCCCACCGGCACCGAGCAGTCGTCCATCAGCTGTCCGAAGACCCGCACCAGCCGCCCGACCAGCTTGTCGGCGAGGTCCGCCGCGACCTGGCCGCGGCGGTGGGCCACATGCACCCGGAGCCGCTCGCCCGGGATGACGCCCAGGGTCAGCGGGTAGTGCGTGGCCTCGCGGGTGCCCAGGACGGCGAAGGTGAGCGCGTCCGGGGAGCCGGGCGCGGCGACCGCGCGCGGGTAGTTCTCGTGCACGACGAGCGTGTCGAAGACGGCGCCGGGACCGGCCAGGCGCTGGATCTCCGGCAGGCCCAGGTGCTGGTGGGCCACCAGTGCGGACTGGCGCTCCTGGAGGTCGCGCAGCAGCCCGAGCACCGGCTGCGCGGCGTCGAGACGTACCCGTACCGGCACGGTGTTGATGAGCAGGCCGACCATGGACTCCATGCCGGGCAGCTCCGGCGGGCGGCCCGCGACGGTGGCGCCGAACACCACGTCCGTACGGCCTGCCAGGCGGGCCAGCACCAGGGCCCAGGCGCCTTGCAGCAGCGTGTTGACCGTCAGGCCATGGCGGCGCGCCAGCTCCGTCAGGCCCCGGGTGGTCTCCTCGGGGATGTCGGTGACGACGTGGCCGGCGTCCACCGGGCCACGGTCCGCCGCGCCCGGGGCGACGAGCGTCGGCTCGTCGGTGCCGGTGAACTCGGCGGCCCAGGCGTCCCGTGCGGCGTCCTGGTCCTGGCGGGCGCGCCAGGCGAGGTAGTCGCCGTAGGACGGGGCCGGGGCGAGGGCCGAGGTGCCGCCGCCCGCCGCGTAGACCTCGGCCAGCTCGGACAGCAGGACCGGCATGGACCAGCCGTCCATCAGGATGTGGTGGCTGATGACGACGAGCCGGTGCCGGTCCGCCCCGAGCCGGATCAGCAGCAGCCGCAGCAGCGGCGCCGCCGCCGTGTCGAACCGGCGCTCCTGCTCCCGGGTGGCCAGTTCCTCGATGCCGGACAGGGCGTCGGCCTCCGACAGGCCGGACAGGTCGATCTCCCGCCAGGGCAGACGCACGTCACGGGCCACGACCTGGACGGCCTCGCCCGACGCGCGCCGGTGGAAGCTCGCGCGGAGCGCGGCGTGCCGGGCCAGCAGCGCCTCCCACGAGGCGCGCAGGCGGGAGGCGTCCAGCGGCCCGGTCAGCTCCAGCATCCACTGGGTCTCGTAGACGTCCGGGCCCTCCTCCTCGAAGGAGGACTGGAACAGCAGCCCTTCCTGGAGGGACGACAGCGGCCAGATGTCCGCCGGCCGCGGCACGGCGGCCTCTAGTTCCGCGACGCCGTCCTGGGTGAGGGCGAGCAGCGGGAAGTCGGAGGGGGTGTGGCCGCCCGCTCCCGGCCGGGCGGCGTGGGCGGCCAGGCCGCCCAGCATCTCCACCCACCGGCGGCCGAGCCGCTGCGCGGCGGCGTCGGTCCGTCCGTATCCGTCCCGGTGCTGCCAGGTGAGTGTGAGTGTCAGGGTCGGCCCGTCGGTGGTGTCGCCGATGGCCGCGCCGGCTTCCAGGGCGTACGGGGAAGGCCCGCCGCGACCGGTCGCGGCCGCTCCGGCCGACAGGTGCGGGCCGCCCTGGCCCGGGCGCCCCGAGCAGCTGAACGCGATCCGGGGCGCGGGGAGGGCGGCGGGCGCGGGGCCCGTCTCCGGGTCGCGGTGCCGCGGCAGGCCGTGCCCGAAGCCGCCCCCGGGGGCCGAACGTACCTGTTCCTTGACCGACTTCAGCAGCGTCCCGGCCGCCGGGCCGCCCGCGAGGACCTCGCTCAGGGCGGTGCCGGACAGATCCAGCCGTACGACGTGCACCCCGGTGAACCGGCCCACCGTACGGGACAGGTCGAGTTCGTTCGGGCCCTGGCGACGGCCGTCCGTCTCGATGTCCAGCAGGACACCTGCCGGGAGAGCCGTCCAGGCACCGTCCCGGCCGTCCTCGCGCCCGTACGCGACGGCGGCGGCCAGCGCGGTCAGCAGCACGTCGTCGGCGGTGCAGTGGAACGCGGCGGGCGCCCGGTCCACCAGCACTGCCGCTTGCTGCGGCGGCACCGTCCAGACCATGCGGCGCGCCGTTCCGGCGGGGTCCGCGTCCGCCTGCGTACTCGCCGGTCCGAAGCCGTCCGGGAGGGCTCCGGCCCCGGCGTCACCGTCCGGTACGGCGCGCCGGCCGTCCGGTTCCGCGGTCCGGTGCTCCTGCTTCGCCTGTACGGCCAGCAGGTCCGCCCAGCGCCTGAACGAGGTGCCCACCGGGCCGAGCGCGGGCGTGCGGCCCGCGGCCACGGCCTCGCACGCGGCCGCGAAGTCCGGCACCAGGATGCGCCAGGACGCCGCGTCCGCCACCGCGTGGTGCACCGCGAGCACCAGGCGGCCACGCTGCGCGGTGCCCGCGTCGAGCCACACCGCCTGGAGGTTCGCGCCGGCCGGCGGGTCGAGCCGCGCCACCGCTTCGCGGGCCGCCCTTTCGGCGGCGTGAGCGAGGTCGGGCGCGGCCACGGGCTCCCGGGTGACCAGGGCCGCCGCGTCCACCGTGCCGCGGCCGGGCACCACCAGGCGCGGCCCGTCGTCATCGGACGGCGTCCGTGCGCGCAGCACGGCGTGGGTGTCCAGGAGGGCGGCGACAGCGGTCGTCAGCGTGTCCGTGCGCAGGCCGTCCGGGGCCGCCAGCACCGCCCAGCGCGCGAAGGAGCCGCCCCGCTCGCGGCCCGTCGGTATCCAGGGGATTTCGCCGGTCTCCGTGTCCGTACCCGGCCGTTCGTCCGGCGGGCAGGACGCGACCCGGGCCAGCCGTTCCGGGGTCCGCTCGTCGAAGACCTGCGACGTGGTCAGCACCAGCCCGGCGCGGCGGGCCCGTGAGGCGAGCTGCACCGCCATGATCGAGTCGCCGCCCAGCTCGAAGAAGCTGTCCTCCGGCCCCACCCGCCCGAGGCCGAGCACCTGCGCGAACAGCGCGCACAGGGCCTCCTCGGCGGGTCCGCGCGGCTCCCGCGCCGATCCGCTCCCGGTGAAGTCGGGGGCGGGCAGTGCCTGGTGGTCCACCTTGCCGTTCACGGTCAGCGGCAGCCCGTCCAGCGGTACGAACGCCGACGGCACCATGTACTCCGGCAGCCGGCCGCCGACGAACTCGCGCAGCGCGGCGAGCAGCGCGCCGGTGTCCCGGCCCGCCGCAGCGCTCCCGCCGGACTCGCCGGTGAGCAGGGCTTCCGGGGCGCTGCCCGCGCCCGCCGCGGCCCGTTCACCGCCCGGCTCGTCGCGGAACGGCTCGTCGCGGAACGGCTGCCCGTCGCGCGGCGGTTTCCCCTCCCGCGGTCCGCCGTCGGGCGCCGGCCCGCCGGAAGCCGGCTCCGGCGTCTGTGCCACGACGTACGCGACCAGGCGGCGTTCGCCCGGCCGGTCCTCGCGGGCCACCACCACCGCCTCGCCGACCGCCGGGTGGGCCGCCAGCGCCGCTTCGATCTCCCCCGGCTCGATACGGAACCCCCGCACCTTGACCTGCGCATCCGCCCGCCCGACGAAGACCAGTTCGCCGTCGTCGGTCCAGCGGACCATGTCGCCGGTGCGGTACATCCGCTCACCGGGGACGAAGGGACTGGCGGTGAACCGCTCCGCCGTCAGCCCGGGGCGGGCGAGGTAGCCGCGCGCCAGGCCGGTCCCGGCGATGCACAGTTCGCCCGTCACCCCCGGCGGTACGGGCTGGAGGAACGCGTCCAGCACGTACACCTGGCGGTTGTCCAGCGGGCGGCCGACCGGCAGCACGGACGGCACCGGGTCGCCGGGCCGCAGCCGGTGCCAGGTGGCGCACAGGGCGGCCTCGGTCGGCCCGTACAGATGCCGTACGGCCACCTCGGGGCACGCCTGCCGCACCCGCGCCACGGCCGCGGGCGGTACCACGTCACCGCCGGTCAGCACCTCGCGCAGCCCGGCGAAGCACTCCGGCGACTCCTCCGCCACCACCCGGAACGACCCCGCCGTCAGATGTACCGCCGTGACCCCCGCCGCCACGGCCGCACGGATCCG
Source organism: Streptomyces sp. NPDC030165 (assembly GCF_055573595.1). Classification (NCBI taxonomy): domain Bacteria; kingdom Bacillati; phylum Actinomycetota; class Actinomycetes; order Kitasatosporales; family Streptomycetaceae; genus Streptomyces; species Streptomyces sp. NPDC030165. Next base: position 130,859 of record NZ_JBVIBD010000020.1, read on the forward strand.
CGGCCCGTCCACCACGCCCTGCCCGTCCACCACGACCCGCGCTCCGGAGACCAGCGGCACCCACACCTCGAACAGCGAGGCGTCGAAGGCGTGCGGCGCGTGCATCAGCACCGCGTCGTCCGCGCCCACGGACCAGTCCCGCTGTCCGACGAGCCCGGCGACGCTGCCGTGCGGCATCGACACGCCCTTCGGCACCCCGGTCGAGCCGGAGGTGTACATCACGTACGCCAGGTCCTCGGGCCCCACCCGGACCGCCGTGCCCGGCGCCGGGCACGCGGCCACGGCCGCCCGTACCCGCGGGTCGTCCAGGACCACCAGGCCGCCGGACGCGCCCGGCGGCACCGCGGCCCGGGTGCTCGCGGTGCACAGCACGGCCGCCGGCGCGGAGTCGGCCAGCATGACCGCCACCCGTTCCGCCGGGTACGCCGCGTCCACCGGTACGTACGCCGCGCCCGCCTTCCAGGCCCCGAGCAGTGCCACCAGCAGTCCGGCCGACCGCTCCATCAGCACGGCGACCCGGCTGCCGCGCGTCACGCCCCGGCTCGTCAGGTACGCGGCCAGGCGGCCCGCTTCCGCGTCCAGTTCCGCGTAGGTCAGCGAGCGTTCGCCGTCGGACACCGCGACGGCGCCGGGCCGTCGCGCCGCCTGGCGGGCGACCAGCTCCGGCACCGAGCTGCCCGGCCGCTCGGCGCCGGTGGCGTTCCACCCCTCCACGACCAGTCCGTGCTCCGGCGCGCCCAGCACGCCGAACCGGCCGACGCGCGCCTCGGGTTCGGCCGCCGCCTGTTCCAGGAGCCGGACGAAGGCCCGGTGGCCGGCCCCGGCCCACTCCTGGTCGTACAGCGCGGGGTCGGCTTCGAGGACGACGCTCGTCCCGGCGTCGTCCGGCAGCTCGCGCACCACCACGGAGAACGCCGCGACGGGCCCGCCCGGCAGATCGTGGAGCACACCCCGGACCCCGCCGAACCGCAGGCCCGTGCCGCTCGCCGGGACGGCGACCGAGGGCCCGAAGTCGCGGCGGCCGCCCGGGCGTCCGAGTTCGGCGTGCAGGCGCTCGCCGCGGTACCGCCGGTGCGCCAGCAGCCCGTCGATCTCCCGCTGTGCCACGCGGGCCAGCCCGGACAGGCTGTCGCCGGGCGACGCGGGCAGCCGCAGCGGCAGCACGTTGGCCGTCGCGCAGGGCGTCCGCCGGGCCGCGGGGCCCGTACGGCCGTCGACCGGGAAGCTCAGCAGCGCCTCGTCCGCCCCCGTCGTGCGGCACACGAAGGTGGCGACCGCGGCGACGACGAGGGCTCCCCTGCTCACTCCCGTACGGTCCGCTGCCGTCCGCAGCGCTTCCCGGCCCGCGGCCGACAGGAGGCCGTACGCGCGGGGGCGGGCGTCGCGGGCGGCCGACCGGTGGCCCGGCACGGTGGCCGGCTCCGGGCGGTCCGCGAAGTGCTCGTGCCAGTACCGGCGGTCGGCCTCGTGGTCCGGCGACTCCCGGTACGCGGACTCCTGCTCCCACAGCTCCCGCAGCGGGACGTGCCCGGGACCGCGGTACGGCTCACCGCGCAGGATCGCGCTGTACAGGGCGGCGACGCGGCGGGCCAGCAGGGTGCTCCCGAAGTGGTCGACAAGCAGCTGGTGGTGGCGCTGGTACCAGACGTACCGGTCGGGGGCCAGCTTGAACAGGATGTGCGCGCCGAGGTCCCCCTCGGTGGGGTCGGCCGGGTGCCGGCCGTCCGCGCGCATCAGCGCCTGCGCCGCTTCCCACGGGGCGTCCTCGGCGGTGAGGTCGACGTGCCGCAGCGCGGTCTCCTCCCCGGCCGCCCCGATCACCTGTGCCGGGACACCGCCGTCCTGCGTGAACCGCAGACGCAGTGCCTCCGTCTCGGCGACGGCCTGCCGCAGCGCCCGCCGGAAGATGCCCGTGTCGAGCGGGCCCGGTACATCGGCGTACTGCCTGATGTCGTACTGCCGGGGCGGGTTCTCCGCGCGCTGGGCCAGCCACGTCCCCTCCTGGCAGTCGGTCAGGGGCGCAGTGAACTGTGCCTGGCCTTCCATGTCTCCCCCTTCGACGGACAACCCGTTGCTCGCTTCTGCCTGCTGCGCCACCGCGGCGGTCGCCCGTCGCGGTGGCGCGTCGTTCCCCGTGTACGGCGGCCGCCGGTCAGCGGCCGCCGGGGCCCCGGCCGGTGGTGTGCCAGACGCCGCCCGGGCCGCCGGGGCCCTCGCCCTCGTCGGGTCCTGACCCGTCGAAGAAGACCATGCCGCCCGGCATCATCTGCGCCGCCTCCTGCGGCCGGTGCTCCTCCTCGGGACCGGGTGCGGCCGGCTCGGGACCGCTGCCGTTGGCGGCCTGCCGGGCGAACTGCGTGTGGTACAGCTCCGCGTAGAGACCGCCGGCCGCCAGCAGCTCCTCGTGCGTGCCCCGTTCCCGGATGCCGCCCTCGTCGAAGGCCAGGATCTGGTCGGCCTCGCGGATGGTGGACAGCCGGTGCGCGATGACGATGGAGGTACGGCCGTGCAGCGCCGTCTTCAGGGCCCGCTGGACGGCCGCCTCGGACTCCGAGTCCAGGTGCGCGGTCGCCTCGTCGAGGACGACGATCGAGGGTGCCTTCAGCAGCAGCCGGGCCAGCGCCAGGCGCTGTTTCTCGCCGCCCGAGAGACGGTAGCCGCGGTCGCCCGCCACCGTGTCCAGCCCGCTGGGCAGCGAGCTGATCGTGTCCCAGATCTGCGCGGCCCGGCACGCCTCGATCAGCTCCTCCTCGGTGGCGTCGGGACGGGCGTACGTCAGGTTGTTGCGGATGGTGTCGTGGAAGAGGTGGGCGTCCTGGGACACCACACCGACGGTCCGGCGCAGCGAGTCGAGGGTGACGTCGCGCAGGTCCTGCCCGGCGATGCGGACGCTGCCCGCCGACGGGTCGTACAGCCGCGACACCAGGTGCGTGGCGGTGGTCTTGCCCACCCCGGACGGGCCCACCAGCGCGGTCAGTTTGCCGGACGGCGCCGTGAAACTGAGGTCGTGCAGCACCTCGGACGACTCCTGGGCCCGCTCACCGGCGGGCAGCGCGTTCGACTCCAGGGACGCCAGGGAGACCTCACTGGCCCGCGGATAGCGGAAGGACACCCCGTCGAAGGTGACCTCGGGGGCCGCTCCGCCGTCCGGCGCGGGCAGTTCGGTGGCGTCCGGGCGCTCGGTGATCAGCGGCTTCAGGTCGAGCAGTTCGAAGATCCGGTCGAAGCTGACCATCGCGGTGTGCGCGTCGCCCTGGACGCTGGAGAGCTGGGTGATCGGCCCGTACAGGCGGGCCAGCAGGGCGGCCAGCGCCACCAGCGTGCCGACCTGGAAGGTGCCGTCGACCACCATGACGCCACCGAGGCCGTAGACCAGCGCCGTGACGACCGCGGCGAGCAGCGTCATGATGATGACCGTCAGACGGCTCAGCACCATCCAGGTGACGCCGACCCGGCGCACCTTCTCCGCGCGCTCGGCGAACAGCTCCGCCTCCTCGCGCGGACGGCCGAAGAGCTTGGAGAGCATCGCGCCCGCCACGTTGAAGCGCTCGCCGATGGTCGCGCCCATCTCGGCGTTCATCTGCATCTGTTCGCGGGAGTAGCGCGTCAGCCGCCGCCCGACCAGCGCGCCGGGAATCATGAACACCGGCAGGACCACCAGCGCGACCAGGCTGACCAGCCACGACAGGTAGAACATGCTGGCCAGGACCAGGACCAGCGTGAACACGCTGGACAGCGAGCCCAGGAGGGTGCCCAGCGCGTGCTGCGCGCCCACCACGTCCGTGTTGAGCCGGCTGACCAGGGACCCGGTCTGGGTGCGGGTGAAGAAGGCCAGCGGCTGGCGCTGTACGTGGGTGAACGCCTGCACCCGCAGGTCGTAGCTGACGCCCTGGCTGATCCGGCCCGCGAAGTAGCTCTGGGCGAATTGCAGCGCCGCGTCGAGGACGGCGAGCCCCGCGACGACGAGCGAGATCACCGTCAGCACCCTGGTGTCCCGCTGCAGGATGCCGACGTCGATGATCTCCCTGAGGAGCAGGGGCGTGGACACGATGATGAGCGAGTCCACGATGGTCAGCAGCAACAGCAGGACGGTCTCGCGGGAATGCGGTTTCGCATAGGCGAGAATCCGGCGGAGCGTTCCCGGCCGGAGCCGCTGCGAAGCCGTGGAATTACCCGGGTCGTCGTACGTCGCCAGCATGATGCCCGAGCCTTGTCCGGCAAACATATCCGCGGAAACCTCCTGGGTCGGGATTCCTGGCCATGCGGTCGACCGCATGGAAAAGGCGGCACCCCGAGGGTGCCTGTTCCGTCGAGTTCGGCGGGTTCTCGTGAAATCCGGGCCACTGGATGGGGTACCCGGAATGCTGCCCTGGTGCGGTGCGCCGTTGCGACGATACCCATGTCGATCCCCGCCAGCCAGGCCGATGGGCCCGGGGCGGCTCCAAGGGATTTCTCGCCGGACCGCGGAGAAGGTGAAGGTGAATCACCGGACCACGGCACGCCGGTGCACCGGAGAATTCACGGTGCCGGGTGCCGGGCGGCCCGGCGGGCGAACGCAGCCGCGCCGCCCGCCGGTACCGACCGTATCGCGCATTACCACCAGGTGCGGCTGGACGGCCCGGAGTCCGTCCAACCGGTCGTTTTCCTCACTTGGACACGGTCCGGCCGCCGGTCAGACGGCCTCGGCGACATTCCGCTCGGCCCGCTGGGCGAAGTCCGCCCAGATGTCCGCGCATTCCCGGGCCAGCTGGGCGATGATGCCGCTGCAGTGCGGGGGAATGTTTGCCATGATGTCGTCCCACTCCTCCGCGCTGATCGTGTGAATGCTCAGCAGCCGCAGCAGCGTGCGTCCGGTCTCGCTGAACCGCAGGGCCGGGTCGACCTTGAGGCGGCGTACGACCACCGTCCGGTCCTGTACGGGCATCCGGGTGGGTGCCGTGACCTCACCGCCGTCACCCGCGCCGGCGGACGCGGCCGGCGCCGGCTCCTGCGGTGCCCGCTGCTGCCGGCCCCGCGCCTTCAGGAGCGGCTCCTCGCCCCGGCGCAGCCGGTTGCGCACATCGCGCGCCGTCTCCGGCGAGATCCCGGACGCCCGGGCGATCTGCCGCAGCGACAGGCCGGGATTCTCGGCGATGAGGTTGCCGGCGAGCCGGCGGCCCTCGGCGCCGTTGAGCGGCCGGAAGCGGCCGTCCTGGCCGATCCTGCCGCGCCCTGCCGCCGCCGCGCCGGAGACCCGCCGGCGGATCTCCGCGACGGTGCCCGGTGCGATTCCGGTGACCGAGGCGATCATCCGGTCCGACCACAACGGGTGGGTACGGATGATGCGTTCGGCCGCGTTCTTGCGGTCCGCCATGGACAGCGGAAGGCCGTGCGTGATGTTGGACTCGACGGCGAGGACGAAGGCGTCGGCCTCGTCCCCGTCGAAGAACCTGACCGCGATCTTGTCGTCGCCGCGCCGCTCCGCGGCTCGTAATCGGTGGACACCGTCGATGACCCGCATCGTCGCGCGGTGCGCGATGATGGGCGGCAGCGGCGCCTGTGCCACCGTCAGCATCTCCACATGTTCCGCATCTTCCCCGGATATGCGCGGAGAACCGGCCACCGAAAGTGAATTGATCTCCACTTCGACGACCGTCTGCATATCCAGGTGCGCCTGCCCAGGTTCCACTCCAGGCTCCTCGCGTTGTGATTCCCCCGTGCGCAAGCTCGCGCTGACGCACCCTAACGACGTACGGCAGGCCCGTGCTTCGGCGACGTCTGCCTGATTCGGACATCGCCGGGCCGTTCAGGCGTAGAACCCACCCCCGCTTCTCGACCCGCTACAACTCCTGGCGGGGGAGGAAGGTTCCCGAACCGCAGAAAACGCCGCGCGCGAAGCGGAACACATATTCAAACAAACCATCTTCCCCCATTCAGATACATACTCTAACAGTGCCTTTATCTACGGGGCACCCCTACCTGACGCACCTGAACCCGCGATGTCGCATTCCGCGGGCCACCGGAACCGGGCCCTTCACGGACGGCTCCCGTCGGCGCAACGATTGCTTTCGCCAATTGACGATCATTCGGCCCGCGGCGCGCGCGGGGAATTCCCACCGCGCCCGTCCTCCGTCCGCGTCCAGCCGCCGGTACCCCGCTCCGCCCCGCCGGCCGCCGCTGCCACGTACGTCCACCCGTGCCGGCGCATCAGCTTGCGCACGCCCTGCACCGTGTACGTGACGCGGAAGCGCCGCACGATCACGGTCTGGATGCGCTCCAGCGTCCAGCGGTCCCCCGGCCAGCCGTAGGCCGCCGGGCCCCTGGCCAGTTCCGCCTCCAGCCGGCGGAACTGGGCCGGGCTCAGCCGCGGCCGGGACGCCGGCCCCTTCGAGCCCAGCGCCCGCTCTCCTTCCTGCTGCCAGGATCTGCGCCACCGCTGCACCGACCGCACGCTCACCCGCAGTTCCCTGGCGATCACCGCATTGGTCTCGCCCCGCGCGAACCGCTCGACCGCCTTCAGCCGCAGCCGTTCACGGAACTCCCGCCGCTCGGCGGTCAGTCCGCCGCCCTGTGCGTATCGCATCTCTCCGACATACCGCAGGATGCGCGATACGTCAGCCTCCGGCGACATCACGGGTTCAGCACCGGTACCCCTATCGCGGGCGGCGCCCTGCACCGGGGAACACCGGTCACCGGGCGTCCCACACGTCCGGCCGTGCGCGCGGAAATTGGCCTGTACCAAGCGGCCGGACGGTGGGTCGTGTGCGCTTTCGCCCGGCCGCCCGTCGGGGTACCCCTACCGGCGGTGCGCACCCCGCCGGCGGGGGCCGGGGCTCTCAGGAAGCGGCAGCGGCCTGCGGCGCCGGCTGCGTGAGCGACCGGCCCATCAGCGGCGACAGGATCGTGGCCGTACTGGCGATCTCCCGCATGTCGGCCTCCAGCAGCGCCTGGTCGCCGTCGCACCGCGCCGTCTCCGGCGCCGGATGCACGTCGATCATCACGCCGTCCGCGCCGACCGCCAGCGCCGCCCGCATCAGCGGCAGGACCAGTTCCCGGCGGCCGCCCGAGTGCGACGGGTCCACGATCACCGGCAGGTGCGACAGCCGCTGGGCCACCGGCACCGCGCTGATGTCCAGCGTGTTGCGGGTCGCGGTCTCGAACGTGCGGATGCCGCGCTCGCACAGCACGATGTCCAGGTTGCCGCGCTGCGCGATGTACTCGGCGGCCATCAGCCACTCGTCGATGGTCGCGCCGAACCCGCGCTTGAGCAGCACGGGCTTGCCCGCGGACCCCACCGCCTGAAGCAGCGCGAAGTTCTGCATGTTGCGGGTGCCGATCTGGAGCATGTCCGCGTAGGAGGCGACCAGTTCGACGCTGCCGGGGTCGATGACCTCGGTGACCACCGGCAGCCCGGTCTCGGCCCGCACGTCGGCGAGGATGCGCAGCCCGGCCTCACCCAGCCCCTGGTAGGCGTACGGCGAGGTGCGCGGCTTGAACGCGCCACCGCGCAGCAGCGACGCCCCGGCGGTCTGCGCCATCCGCGCCGCGGCGAGGGTCTGCTCGGCGGACTCGACCGCACACGGGCCCGCGATGACGGACAGGGTGTCGGGTCCGATCGGCACGCCGCCGACCCGCACGACCGACCGCGCGGGATGGTGCTCCCGGCTGACCAGCTTGTGCGGCACGGAGATCCGTACGACGTCGAGGACGCCCCTGCGGCTGCGCAGGTTGAGCGCCTCGAACTCGTCCACGTCACCCACGAGTCCGACGATCGTCCGGGTCACCCCCCGGCTGACGAAGGCATCACCACCCGCCGAGCGCACCAGGCCGACGACGGCGTCGACATCCTCCTGCGTGGCCCCTGGGGCCATCACCACCACCATGAGGGGTTCCTCCCGTTGATTGGCCGGCACCGGCCGGCCGGATGTGGTTGGACGAGAAGCCGGCGCCCGCCCGCACCGCCGTGCGCCGGAGCGACTGCCGGGGCCCGTGAAGGCGGTACGGCCGCCGCGCCGCCGGTGCCGCGCGCCGCGGCACCGTTCGCTCGGCCCCACGGGCCCGGACACTCCGGGCCCGGTCCCGGTGCACCCACCCGCCAACTCCGGCAGAGCCGCCTCGTCGCGTCAACTGCCTTGCAAATAAACGGAGTTCACGGAATGTGGTATCGCCGTCAATAATTCCACACGCGCCCGCCGGAGTGTCCAACCGCGCAACGTCCACCGCGGCCCGCCGACGGCTCCCGCCCGCCCCGCCTACCCGGCACGCAGGCAGTCCCGCGGAGCGCCGCCGTCGCCGCACCCGTCGAGCCCGGTGTCCTCCACGCCGTCCGGCTCCAGCCGCGTCGCCAGGTCGGTACGGCGCTGCACCCCCAGTTTCCGGTAGGCCCGGGTCAGGTGCTGCTCCACGGTGCTGACCGTGATGAACAGCGCCCCGGCGATCTGCCGGTTGGTGTGACCACGGGCGGCGAGCGTCGCGACGCGCAGCTCGGCGCCGCTCAGCTCGGCGGGCGGACGGCCCGCGCCGCCCGCACCGGACCGCTCGGGCGGACCGGCGCTCGCCGCGCCGACCGGCCAGGCCTTCAGGACGGGCGCCTTGATGCCGCACTCCCGCATCAGCTGCTGCGCCTTGCGCGCCGCGACCCGGGCCCTGCTGTCGTCGTGTGTGTCCCAGTAGCTGTACGACAGTTCCGCCATCGCGTACGCCAGCTCCAGCCGGTGCCCGCCGCGCTGCAGGATGTCCATCGCCTCGCCGAGGAGCCGCGGGCGGTCCGCGCGCTCGGCCAGCGACGCCAGCACCCGCAGCGCCACGCCCCGCGTCCACAGCGGGCGGGGCCCCGTACGGGACAGCTCCTCGTCCAGCAGGGCCCGCGCGCGGCGGTCGTCCCCCAGCGAGACGTGCACCTGCGCGGCATCGGTCCGCCACGGCACCAGCCCGGACAGGTCCAGGCGCCACCGCGCCATCAGGTCCCCGCAGCGGTGGAAGTCCTCCAGCGCGGCGTACGGCCGGCCGGCGGCGAGCTGGTAGTGGCCGCGCGCCCAGAGATACAGCAGCCCGCCGGGCGTCCGGAACGCCGCGTCGGGCACGGGGACCTTCAGGTGGGCCGCCGCCTCGTCCAGCCGCCCCGTGGCGGCCTTCGTGTACAGCAGCGCGGCGACCGGGGCGGCGACGGCCGCCCCCCACCCTTCGGGCGGGACGACGGTGAGCGCGGTGTGCGCCGACTCCTCCGCCGCGGCCAGCTCGCCGAGTCTGATCTCGATGAACGCCTTGGCCGACGCGAACAGCGACTGCCACATCGGCGTCCGGCGCTCGCGGGCCTCCGCGAGGAGGATGTCGCACCAGCGGGCGGCCTCCCGCAGCCCGTCGGCGACGATGAGCGCGACCAGCGCCGCCAGGCCCGCCGCCGGGGTACGGTCCTCCGGCCGGGTCTCCTGGAGGATGCGCTCCGCACGGCCGGTCACGTCCCCGGTCGCCCTCTGGTCCAGCACGGAGGCCATCAGGGCGAGCGCGCGCTGCTGCGTGTCCTGCTCGGGCGCCGGGCCGAGAGCCCGGCCTCCTGCCGCCGCGCCGCGGTACGACCCTGCGGCCACCTCGGCGCGGTACTTCCCCGCCAGCCCCGGATACCCGTAGGCGAACCAGAGCCGCACGGACTCCGCCACCACGCCCGCCCCTTCCTCTCTCCCTCCCTCCTCCACGAGCCGGAGGACCTCCAGGGCATCGTCCGCCCTGCCGGCCCACAGCAGATGCCCGACCAGTGCCTTCATGTCGCGCGCCGGGAGCCGTCCGGCCAGCGCCGCGTCGGTGAGCGCCGGCAGGTGCCGTACGGCGGCGGACGGGTCGACCCGCCACCCGGCCCGCACCAGCGCGATCCTGACCGCGAGCACCTGCCCCTCGTCCGCACAGCTGTCCCTGGCCACCCGCAGGCAGTCCAGCGCGGTGCCCACCTCGTCGCGGGCCAGCGCGGCCTCGGCCGCCTCCAGCAGTACCGGCAGCGCCCACGGGGCGTCCACCGTCTCCGCCGCGACCAGATGGCGGGCCAGTACGGCCGCCGGCGCACCGTGCTCGTACAGCACCCGGGCGACGCGGGCCTCCAGGCGCGCGCTGCGTGGCGGTTCCGCCCGGCGCAGCACCGCCGTCCGGCCCGCCTCGTGGCGGAACCGGCCATGGGCGAGCAGCCCCATCTCGTGCAGGGCACGCAGCGCGCGTGCACCGGCCTGGCGGGACACCCCGAGCAGTTCGGCGGGCCCGACGTGCGTGGCCCGCTCCCCGAGCACCGCCAGCAGCCACGCCGTACGGCGCGTGAGGACGTCGCTGCGGCTCAGGCACTGCGCCACGGCACGCTCGTACGCCTCACCGGGCACCAGCTCGGCGCCCCCAGCCGGGTCCGCGTCCGCGTAATCGTCCAGCAGCGCCCGCATCAGCAGCGGACTGCCGCCGCTCAGCCGGTGGAATTCCGCTGCCGGCGGTGCCGACCGCCGCCCTTTGTGCCCGTCGGCCAGCATGGCGACGACACCGTCCCGCGGCAATGGCCCGACGTGCAGGAATCGGCACGCCGGACGCCGCAGCAATTCCCGCCGCGCCGTACTGTCCTCCCACTCCGTACCGCTGCTTTCCCCGAGGACCACCAGAATCCTGCTGACATCCAGCCGCCGTACCACGTACAGCACGCATTCCAGTGAATAGGCGTCGGCCTGATGGACATCGTCGATGCACACCACGACCGGCCGCTTCCTGGCCTGGGCGAACAGAATGCCGCATACGCGCGGAAAGACGTTCACAACGATTTCCGCGGGAATCGCCCCGTCGGCTGCCCGCGCCGGCGCGCCACCGCCTCCGGCCGGAGGCGGCAGCCACACCACCGGTTCCGCGCCCGCGCCGGCCAGCTCCGCGGAACGCAGCAGCTGCCCGGCCACCCGCAGCGGCACTCCCTTCTCCGCCGCGGTCGCCGTGGCCTGCAACCACAGCGCGCCCGTGGGCGCGGCCCGCTCCCGGAAGGCGCGCAACAGGGCCGTCTTGCCGCCGGCCACCGCGCCGCCGACCACCACCACTCCCCCGCGCCCGGCCGCGCAGGCGTCGAGCAGGCCCTCCAGGACGGAGAGCTCCGTGTCCCGCTCCACCAACTTCATGAGCCGGTTCACCCCCGTATCCGGACTCGCGTTGTTCAGTTGGACGGATATCCAGCCGCAACCGACCCTTCGGCTCCAACGGTCACAGGAAATCCACACAGGCCGGTTTCCCCGGCCTCAGGAACAGTCGCCGCCCGCGTCCGCACCCCGGCGCCGACCGCCCCGCCTGACATGTTCCGCATTACCTCAACATTACCCCGCCCGAGCCCTCCGCCCAGGCCGAGCCGGAAAGTATTTCAGGAGTCCACCATTCCCCTCCTACCGGCTCTCCGCGACCTTTCCCGAAGCCCTCACTGCGCGTAGCTGGAATCGTCGGAGGAATAACAGGGATTCACATCAGGAGAATGCAGGGGGCTCTCTGCACCCGTTCGTCCCGGCCGGCCCGCTCGCCGCGGGCACACCGGGTGCACCAGACGTATCGGGCGGCGCAGGGGAGGTGATCAATGACAGGAACCCCGCGATCCCTGGGGGACCGCGGGGTTCTTCGTTGTGTCCGAGGGGGGACTTGGACTCTCCACTCGGGCACCAGCTCTTTGGTTCGCTGACCTGGGGAAACGTGCTCAATACGCCACAGACTTGACCAACCGCGTCGGTCATGCGTTCCACCTGTTTCGGGCCGTTCCGGACCGCTGTTGGTCATGCGTTGGTCACGTGGCCAACCTGCCCACACCGTCCCCACGGCCGCCTCCGGGAGAGGGCGAGCACCACAGGTTTATGCGACAACGCAAATATTGGCGTGATCGCATGGACGGCCACGGCACGTCCTCCGTACGGTCGTGGGGCCGCCCCACTAGGGGGCTGGGGGCAGGGGGTTTCACCATGGCTCGTGAGGAACTGACCCGACTCACCGGAAACGGCAACGGCGGGCCGTGCGGCAAGGACGACTGCCCGAACGTCTACCGCACCGCGTCCGGCTCCATCGTCGTCCAGGGCGACGTGTCCAAGGCATTCCAGCCCCCGGACGGGGAAGGGCTCGTAAAGATCCCCGAGGACGTTCTGAGGGAGGCTGTCCGTGCTCTTGGCTGGTGAAGAGTGGGCCGCACGCTTCGAGGGCTTCCAGCGGGAAGCATGGCGTCTTGAGACCCTGCCGCAGTACCTCATGCCGCAGGAAGCCGAGGAGCTTCGGGCGTTCCGCGACGGCGCGCGTATCGACCCCGCCACGGTCCGCAACGAGTACACAGACCGGCTCCGCCGACAGACCACGGAGGGGCGCGTTCAAGGACGCGTCCACATCGTCACTCGGCCTCTGTCTGAGTACCTGCGGTTCGAGTTCTCCCAGTACTACCGGCCGCACCTTTTGGCCGGTGAGCAGATCCGTATTCTCGACGTGACCGACAGAACCAACCCCCTTGAAGGGGTTCGAGACTTCTGGATGTTCGACCAGTCGGAAGTTGTACTCATGAACTATGAGCACGACGGGAAGCAGATCAACCGCGAGGTATTCGAGGGCGACGTGACTCCGTTCATCGAATACCAGCGAATCGCGGTAGCCGAGTCCGTTCCCTTCGAGGAGTTCGTGAAGGGTCTTGAGCTTTGAGCCTGAACGGCTAGGTCAGTCCAGGTCGGACCTAGCGGAAGCACTGCGAAGCCTGCGGAAGCGAGCCGGGAAGACTCAGACCTGGCTCGCTCGCCGCTGCAACATGTCACAAACCAAGGTCAGCAACATGGAGAGCGGGAAACTCACTCCCGCCATTGTCGACGTAGAGCTGGTCCTTGAGGCGCTTGGGACCGATGATCCGGCAGCCTCGAAGATCCTCGAACTGGTTCGCTCCGCGAATACCGAGTGGCAGGATCATTGGTCTTCACGGCGTAGGGGGCTTGACAAGAAGCAGAACGAGCTAGCCAGGATCGAAACCGTCACAACAGAGTTCCGATTCTTCCTACTCTCGGCGATCACAGGACTCCTTGCTACGCCGGAGTATGTACGTGCCAGCATCGCGGACACTCCCGGAGACCAGTCCAAGACCATTGCTAAGAAACTGGAACGCCAGAGCGTCCTCTACGACTCGTCAAAATCGTTCACGTTCCTGCTGACGGAACAAGCCGTTCGCTGGCCCTTGCTGCCACCTCTTGCTATGACAATGCAGCTCGACCGACTGGCTTCAGTGTCTCGAATTCCTAGTGTTCGACTTGGGGTCATCCCCTTGACGGGTCACATTTCAGAGATGCCGTTGAATACTTTCACGGTGTACGACCGGCGACTAGCCACCGTGGAAACCGGCACCGGTGCATTGATCCTGCGGGACCATCGCGACGTGAACGCGTACCGCGAAAACTTTGAGAGGTACGCGTCGTACGCGGTGTTCGGAGACGAGTGCCGAGAACTCCTGAACGAGTGGTCCGGGACCTTTACCCGACAAGGCAAATAACGCTAGAGGTTCCTCGTCTGCGGGCCGAGGATGTACCCATGCCGACCGAACCGAAGAACCACAGGCAGAGCGTCCCGCAGGGTTGGCGAATGGACCCGATCCCGAGCCGCCGGGCGTACCGGGATGATGATGGGAACATTCGTGTCCCGATGTGGTTGACGAAGAACGGCCGGCACATGGCGGACACGGAAATGGTCCTGCTTCCGTCCGAGGCCGCTCTACTGGCGGAGAACCTGGCCAGTGCCACGCGGGACGGCCCCAGGTCGATGCTGGACGAACTCTTCCGGGAGTCCGCGACGGCTCTTGCACCCGGTGTCGTGTACGTGCAGAAGCCGGAGCAGTACCCGTTCTGAGCCTGCCTTTCACTGATCTATCAGGAAGGCACAGTCATGGCCCGAACCGACCTGTACAGCCTGCCCATCGACGGCGCCACATTCCTCAAGGCGTGCGGGGGCAACACGCACCCGGACGGCGAATCCTGCGCCACGCTGGCGAAGATCAGCCCCGATGCGTGGGCCCTGGGTGACAGCAAGCGGCCCGGTGCGGAGCCGCTGAGGTTCACCACCGCCGAACTGGACGCGGCCGGTATCGACCCGGCCCGCTTCGGCCTCTCGGCCTGAACGGCCGCTCCCTGACCGGCGGCCTCCGTTCTCCGGGGAGTGCGGGGCCGCCTTCAACTGCTCTGGCAAGGATCACCAGTTGCACTATCACGGCTACCTGTGGGCGGGCTCGAAGAAGCGGTTCGACGAGGAGGCTTTGCGGCGACCTCCCCACCCCGATCCGCCCCCGGCCCCGGCCGGTGACGACGACACCGAAGGAAAGCGGCTCGTCGAACGCTATCGGGTGGTGCGGGCAGAGTTCCCCGTCAGCGACCTGCCCCCGCTGGAAACGGCGCGCTGGCTCACCAAGCCCGGCACGTTGGTACGGAGCACCTGGGATGAGCCGAAGGAGGTCGCGCAGTGGCTCGGGGAACAGCTCGCCGCGTACGCTCCCCGGTTCGATTCCGAAGAGGACCGCGACACGACCCGGTTGGCCATACTCGTCAGCTCCGCCGCCGAACGGCTGGCATGGGGCGGCGACGTGTCGCACGGCTTCTACCTCGAACGCCCCTCGTTCCTGTCCCTGGCCCTGGTGTGCTGCTCCCCGAACCGCGCCATACCGGACCTGGACTGTCCGCTGCGGTAGGCCCCTCAGCCACCCTCCGTGCTGGCCGGCGTGGCGTTCCGTGTGCTCACGGATGCCAGGTATCCGTCCGTCGTCATGCCGAGGTTCTGCACGTACCGGCGCATGGCAGCCTCCACGTGGTCGCGGTCGTCCTCGGGTTCCTCGATCCACTCCGCCACTACGCCACTACGCCGCCCCCATGCCACGGCGAGAGGGGGAATTTCCGGACCCGTTGCGCGGTCGTGGGCTTCTGCACCATCTTCAGCATGGCGTCAGCGAGTGCACGCGATTGTCGCGCCTCGGCAATTCCCGGATGAAGAACGAAAACACCCCGGCGGTTTCCGCCCTCGATCATACGGCCCTGTTCCCTCACGAGCCGATCCCGCTCGGTTCCAAGAGCGTCCGCCACATCCACAACATCATTTCGGCTGCGCTCGATTCGGTGACCGGCCCGAGGAAGCTCCTTGCGGTCAACCCGGCCCACACGGCCGACCCGCCCACCGAACGGCAGATCAAGGCTGCTGAACCGAATTTCCCCACGCTCGACGACCTTGAAACGGGGCGGTTCCTCGCGGATATCCGGCAGCCGTGCGGCAACCGGACGTGTGACGGCGGCCTGACCCATCACCGCCTTCGGGACGCCCCGCTGTGGACCTCCTACGCGGCAACCTCGTGCCGCCGCAGCGAAGTTCTGGGGTGGATGTGGGACCTGATCCACTGGGATGACTGCGCCATCGAACTTGGCTGGGTCGTGGTCGAAGAAGGCAACACCTACCGGCTCCGCAAGCTCACCAAGGACGGCGACGACAACGCGATCATCTATGTGGATCAAGCGTTGATGAACGTCCTCAAGTGGCTGCGGGAGCGTCAGCAGGCCGAGAGGAACGTATCGGGCGGCCTGGGTGGATCACGGGTTGGTGTTCGCTCGGGACGGCTTCAAGCTGTACCGGGGCGAGGCAGGCGGCCCCCAGGACCCGGAGAAGGTCTCCGCCCACTGGCGGACGGCCCGCAACCGTCTGCACCTGCCGGAGAACTTCCGGCTGCACGACTGGCGGGCATCGAAGATCACGAACGATCCGGACAATCACGAGAACCCTGTAGAGGTCTCGGCCAACGCCCGGCACCACTCGCCCGGCTGCACAATGGCCCGCTACGGCAGGCGCCGCGCCGAGGAAGCCAAGAAGCTCGCTGCTTCCAGTGCAGCCCGTATCGGGCTGGCATCCCTGATCTGACCAGGAGAATCGCTCGGCTGTTGGTCACGCCACAGCCCGAGATACAGAAAAACCCCACGGGAAGTGGGGTCTCTGCTGGTGTCCGAGGGGGGACTTGAACCCCCACGCCCGATAAAGGGCACTAGCACCTCAAGCTAGCGCGTCTGCCATTCCGCCACCCGGACCAGGTGTGGTCTTCGCGGGGTGTTCCCCGCGGCGACATGGACAACAATACCAAGGTTTCGGAGTGGGTTTCACCTGCGTATGCACTGAGGGCATAAGTGCAGGTTATGAGAAGTCAGCCGGGCGGGGCGCGGTGGCGCCTCATAACCTGTGCTTATGCCGCATCTCCTTCCAGGTGCCGTTCGCCAAGGACGCCGGGTTCGGGCCGCTGGTCGCGGCGTCCTCCATCGGCATCATGTCGGTGGTCAACGGGACGGAGCGGGCTCGCTCCGACCTACCGGGAGTCGGCAGGCCGGTAGCGGGCCTTGACGTGGAAACGTTCACCCTGGGGGCCGAGGATGCCGAGGAACTCCACCGGCCGCGCGTCGGCGTCGCCGAACCAGTGCGGCAGATCACCCGGGGGTCGAGGCCCGCCGGGGCGCCGACGGGTTCGTCGAGTGCCATCCGGTAGGTCTCGGCCAGGGGCAGCAGCAGTTCCAGACCCGGCTTGCGCTGCCCGGACTCCAGCCGGGACAGGGTGCTGACCGGGATCCCGATCGTCTCCGACAGGGCCGTCAGCGTGGCTCCGCGGCGGTGACACAAGTCACGCAGCCGCGGTCCGACAGCGGCCGGCACGGCATCGAAGCCGTCACCCGTCTCCTCGCTGCTCACCTCTTCACGTGCCCCCGTTTTGCGGTTTCCGCAATGAACTTTGCCGGACCGGCGGGAGAAGGTGCAGATTCGGGAGCGGAGGTGGTCACGATGACCCGAGAGACTTCAGACATACGGCCGGGGGAGCGTCACGACGGCGACCGGTACGACGTGGTGATCGTCGGAGGCGGCCCGGCAGGCCTGAGCGCGGCGCTCATGCTGGGACGCGCCCGGCGGTCCGTGCTGGTGATCGATGCCGGGGAGCCCCGCAACGCACCTGCGGCGCACCTGCACGGCTTCCTGTCCCAGGACGGTACCCCGCCCGGAGAGCTGCTGGCGGCGGGTCGGCGGGAAGTGGCCGCCTACGGGGCCGAAATGCGCGCCGGCCGGGTGCGGTCGGCGGTACGGGACGGCGGCCTGTTCGCGGTCACCGACGACTCCGGCCACACCGTACGGGCGCGACGGCTCCTGGTGACCACCGGGTTCACCGACGAACTGCCCGACGTACCCGGCCTGGAGCCACGCTGGGGGCGCGACGTGCTGCACTGCCCGTACTGCCACGGCTGGGAGGTCCGCGACCAGCCGATCGGCGTCCTGGCCACCGGCCCGATGAGCGTGCACCAGGCCCTGCTGTTCCGCCAGTGGACCGACCGGCTCACCCTCCTGCTGCACACCGGCCCCCGCCCCACCACCGAGGAGGCCGAGCAGCTGGCCGCGCGCGACATCGCGGTCGTACCCGGCGAAGTGACCGGCCTGGAGATCACCGACGACCGCCTCACCGGGGTCCGCCTGCGCACCGGCGCGCTCATTCCGCTACGGGTCCTGACCGTGGCACCCCGCGCCGTACCGCGCGCCGCGTTCCTGGACACCCTCGGGCTGGCCTCCACCCCGCACCCGAGCGGCATGGGTTCGTACATCGCCGCCGACCCGACCGGGCTCACCCCCGTACCGGGCGTGTGGGTCGCGGGCAACGTCGCCGACCTCACCGCGAACGTCCTCGCGGCCGCCGCCTCCGGCTCGGCAGCCGCGGGCGCGATCAACGCCGACCTCGTCGCCGAGGACACCCGCCGCGCGGTGCGGGCCCGTAAGGACCCTTTCTCGGCCGAGGCGGAAGCCCGCGTCTGCGAGCTGGTGGCAGGCGACCGACGCCGCGTCCTGTAATCCCTCACCCGCCCACCCCCTCACCACTTCAGGAGAAACTCATGGACGCCCAGTTCTGGGACGAGAGGTACGGCAGCCGCGACCAGCTCTTCAGCGGCGCGCCCAACGGAGTGCTCGTCACCGAGATCACCGGCTTCCCGCCGGGCCAGGCACTCGACGTGGGCTGCGGCGAAGGCGCCGACGCCCTGTGGCTCGCCCGGCAGGGCTGGCAGGTCACCGGGGTCGACATCTCCGAGGTCGCCCTGCGGCGCGCCGCCGAGGCGGCCACGGACGTCGCCGACCGCGTCGCCTGGGCCCGGACCGACCTGAACGCCACGCCGCCCCCGGCCGACGCGTTCGACCTGGTGTCCGCCCAGTACTTCCCGCTCATGCGCCAGCCGGGCCACGCCACGCTACGCGGCCTGCTGGACGCCGTCGCCCCCGGCGGCACCCTGCTCTTCGTCAGCCACGACCTGGCTGGCCTGCCTGCCCGGTCGGCACCCGGCTTCGACCCCCGCGCGTTCTACCAGCCCGCCGACATCGCTCGGCTCCTCGCCCCCGACTGGACCGTACAGATCAACGAGACCCGCCCCCGGACGGTTCCCGCCCCCGCCGGCACGCACCACACCCACGACACCGTGCTACGAGCCCGCCGCCCCCACTGACCCGCACTGCTTCTAACACTCCTCCTGGAACTTCACCGCTTCCAACGTCACCGGCTGCCCGTCCGCCTTCGTACCGGCGGCCGGGCTCTGCCGGCACACCTTCCAGTTGGACTCCACGAGCACCATCCGGCCGCGCCCCGACGCGTCCTTGACCGTGATGCTGGTCCCGGCGTCGAGAGCACGCCGGGCCACCTTTACCGATTTGTCCCGAAAGTCAGGCATGGCCGACCCGGCCCCGGCTGATCCGTCCGCCGCGGCACCGGCACCGGCCCCGGCATCGGTTTCCGGGCAGGACTCGGTCAGCTTCACCGCGCCGAAGTCCACCGTCTTCCCCGTGTCGGCCTGCCCGGGCCCGGGCGTCTGCGAACAGACCTTCCAGTTCCGGTCGAACGCCTGCATCCGTCCACGCCCGAGCGCGTCATGACTCCGCAACGACCGGAACCCGGCCGCCTGCGCGGCATCCTGCGCGCTCTGAAGCCCCTTCCCCACCAGATCAGGCAACACGGCCTCACGAGCCGGCGCAGGCCCCGGCGTAGTCTCCGCGGCGACACTGGGCTCCACCGCCGCCTTCGTGGCCGAACCCCCGCCACCATCAGCACTCCCCGCGGGCTGACAGGCGACGAGCCCGAGACAGAGCACCGTAAGAGCGGCGGCGGAGACGGTGGTGCGGTGCATGGTTCCCCCAGGACGGGAATGACGCCACTACGGGAACGGCGTCGTAACAGGGCGTGACGGAGACGGAGACTGATGATCCTGGGGGAGGGTTGTACGGGAGGGGTGGGGAAATCTTGTTCGGGGCCTGCCCATGCGGCGGCCGAGCGGGCCGTGGCGACAGCACCGCCCTCGGCACTGCACCCGGCGAATCCGCCGGATGTCAGCTCTTCACGGGCTCGTCGCGCCGCCCCGGAATGTCTTCCCGGCCGGTCTCCTGATCCGCGATGGCCTTATGGTGACGAACGACCTCACCGATGATGAAGTTCAGGAACTTCTCGGCGAATGCCGGGTCCAGTTTGGCGTCCTCCGCCAAGGTGCGCAGGCGGGCGATCTGGGTGGCCTCGCGAGCCGGGTCGGCGGGCGGGAGGTTGTGGCGGGCCTTGAGTTCGCCGACCTGCTGGGTGCACTTGAAGCGCTCGGCGAGCAGGTGGACCAGTGCGGCATCCAGGTTGTCGATGCTGCCGCGCAGGTAGATCAGGCGCTCCCGCGCCTCCTCGTCGGCGACGGAGGTCGCGTCGCCCGCCAGTGGTGCGGTCCCCTCGCTCATGTACGTCTCGCCAATCTGGTCGTACCGGTCGCCCCGGTCGGGCAGTGCTGATCCTGTGCACATTACCCGGCCAGGGGCGTACGGCTTAACCGCGCGGTGCCGCGCGCAGGCTCCGCAGGTGGCGGGCGGAGCGGCGGGCGGTCGACAGGGAGCCCGCGGGGTTGGCGGCCGGGTCCACGGCGTCGTCGCGCTCGACGGTCCAGTGGGCGGAGCGGCGGCCGCGGCGGCGTTCCACCGCCGAGATGAAGCGGCGGTGATCGATGTCGCCGTCGCCCACGTCGACCATGCGGTAGCCGTCCTGGGTGGCGGTGTCGTGCTCGCCGTCCTTGACGTGGAAGAGGGGGTAGCGGGCGGGAGCCTCAAGGACGTAGTCGAGGGGTTCGAAGGGGGCGGGGGTGCCGTCCGGGCGCCGGGAGAAACGGTACTGCGCCACATAGGCCCAGAAGATGTCCATCTCGAAGAAGACGAGCCGGGGGTCGGTCTCCGCGAGCAGGACGTCGTACAGACGGACACGTGGGTCGTCGGTGGCGAAGGCGAATTCCTCGGCGTGGTTGTGGTGGTAGAAACGCATGCCGCGGGCGCGGGCGGCAGCGCCGTACGCGTTGAATTCGGCGGCGGCGCGTTTCCAGGCGTCGACGGTGTTGCCGTACCGGCCGGGGCTGGACGGGGTGCCGATGTACGGCAGGCCGAGGGCCTCGGCGTCGTCGAGGACCTGGGTCAGGCCGGTGGCGAACGTGTACGCGGTGGGATCGGCGGAGGCGTACCCGACGTGGCTGCCGATGCCGCGCAGCCCGTTGTCCCGCAGGAGCCGCTCGAGCCGGCGCAGGGTGATCGCCCCGGCGGAGCCCTGGGTGTAGCCGGCGAACTCGACCTCGTCGTAGCCGTAGCGGGCGAGGTCCTCGAAGACGCAGGCGAAACCGAGGGTCGAGGTCCGGTCGCGGAGTGTGTAGAGCTGGATGCCGAGGCGGCCGGGCGGGAGGACGGGGCGGTGGTGGGGGTGCCGGGCGGGGGCGGCCGGTGCGGCGGACTGCCGCGTACCGCGCTGGGCGGCGTGCGCGGGGCCGGTCCCGGTGCCGAGGAGGGCGGCTGCCGATGTGCCGGCGGCCACGCCGAGGAAGCCGCGGCGGTGGAGGGTGCGTCTCAGGGCGGCTCGCCGGGGGTCGTCGTGGTCGTGGTGGTTTCGGTGAGCGGGCATGGCGGGTGGGCTCCTCGGTCCGTGTTCGGTGGGTGTTCGGTGGGTGTCCGGTGGGTGGGCAGGCAGGGGGGTGGTGGCCGAGCGGGGCGCGTTGTCGGTGGGGCGCGTTGTCAGTGGGTGCGGGCAAGATGAAGGAGCAGTGACTTCACGTCGGTGGCGGCGAAGGGGGTGGGCAGGGGTGCGTCGGCTGCGGAGCAGATGAGGAGCGGGCCGTCGGCCGGATCGGTTCCGGGCGCGGGGAGCAGGCCGTGGCTGCCGCGTACGGGTTCGGGGTCGAGCGGGACGACCGCCATGCGGTAGCGCAGGCCGGCCTTCTTGCGGGCCAGGGCGGTCGCCGCGCGCAGCCGTACGTACGGGTCGCGGGGATCCATGAAAAGTTCGGCCGGGTCGTAGCCGGGTTTGCGGTGGATGTCGACGAGGCGCGCGAAGTCGGGCGCGCGGGCGTCGTCGAGCCAGTAGTAGTACGTGAACCAGGCGTCGGGCTCGGCGAGGGCGACGAGTT
This sequence comes from Streptomyces sp. NPDC030165, assembly GCF_055573595.1. NCBI lineage: Bacteria > Bacillati > Actinomycetota > Actinomycetes > Kitasatosporales > Streptomycetaceae > Streptomyces > Streptomyces sp. NPDC030165. The sequence continues at coordinate 152,281 of NZ_JBVIBD010000020.1, forward strand.
CGCCGGAGCGGGGGTGGTCGAGGCCGTACGCCTTCTTGCCCTCGTCGTCGAGCAGCCGGTCCAGGCCGGGCAGTCCGGTCAGGGCCGCGCGGGTCGCGTCGAGGTCTTCGGGACGGCGTACGTAGACGTGGGCGATCTGGTGGTCGGCGACGGCGAAGGCGCGGGAGACGGTGGGGTCCAGGTACTCCATCCCGTCCTGCGTGTGCACTTCCAGCAGGCCGGCGCGGCGCAGGGCGCGGTTGACGTCCACGGGGCGGCGGACGGGCCGGATGCCGTATTCGGACAGGGCGACGACCGTGACGTCCGTGCTGCGGGCGTCGGCCAGGAGGGGGCCGATGACGGTGTCGAGCGCGGCGGCGGCCGTGGCGGCGCGGGGGTCGTCGGGGCCGTAGCGCTGGAGGTCGTAGTCGAGGTGCGGGAGGTAGCAGAGGGTGAGGTCGGGGTGGCGGGTGTGCAGCAGGTGGCGGGTCGCGTCGGCGATCCATTGTGAGGAGGGGAGGGATGCGGTGGGCCCCCAGTACGTGAAGAGGGGGAAGGTGCCGAAGCGGCTGGTGAGTTCGTCGTGGAGGGACGGCGGCCGGGTGTAGCAGTCGGGTTCCTTGCGGCCGTCGGCGTAGTAGACGGGGCGTGGGGTGACGGTCCAGTCGGTGTCGGCGCCCATGGCGTACCACCAGCAGACGTTGGCGACCGTGTAGCCCGGGTGTTCGCGGCGGGCGGCGTCCCAGAGCTTGTCGCCTGCGACGAGGGCGTTGTGCTGGCGCCAGAGGTGGACTTCGCCGACGTCCCGGAAGTACCAGCCGTTGCCGACGACGCCGTGCCGGGCGGGCGGCGTGCCGGTGAGGAACGTGGACTGGACCGTGCAGGTCACAGCGGGCAGCACGGTGTCCAGCGGCGTGTACGCACCGGTGTCGGCGAGCGCTTGGAGGTGCGGCATGTGCGTGAGGAGACGAGGGGTGAGGCCGACGACGTCGAGGACGAGCAGGCGGTTCGGTGCTGCGCTCATGGGAGTTCCTTGAGTCCGAGGTCGGCCAGCAGGTCGCGGGCGAGGGCGAGTTCGGCCGCGATGCCGTCGGCGAGGCGGCTTCTGCTGCGGGGGCGCAGGCCCGGTGGGAGAGCCTGCCAGGTGTAGGTCTCGACTTCGAGGTGGCGGGTGCGCGGCACGGGTCCGCCTACGAGGAGAGCCAGCGTGTCCCGGAGGACGGGGAGAGTGGAGGTGAGCGGCGGCTCGGGCGGGGCGTGCAGCGGTACGTGGAAGTGCGCGCGCCACGGTGCCGTGACCGGCAGGCCGCCGTCGGCCTCCCCGGCCAGGGCTTCGCCGAGGTCGTCCGTGCCGCGCAGTCGCCCGTCGGGGGTACGGGTGCGCGCCTGGTGGAGGAAGCGCGGTTCGGCGAAGGCGCACAGGGCGGCGCGTACGTCCGTGTGGTCGGGGTGTTCGGCGTGCAGCGCGGCGGACAGCTGCGCCTTGACGACGGGAACGCGCGCCCGGCCGAGGGCTTCGAGGGCCGTGTGCGGATACTCGAAGGAGGTGGCGAGGTGGCAGGTGTCGACGCAGACGCCGATGCGGTGGGCCGGGGGTGCGGCGGGCCAGGACGGCTCGTCCCGCCCGTGCCCGAGAGCGTCGGCGGCTTCGGCGGTGGTCTCGATCAGGCAGCCGGGTTCGGGCTCCAGGCCGACGCGGACGGAGCGGCCGGTGAGTTCTTCGAGGGCGTCGAGCCGGCCGGCGAGGGTGTGCAGCGCGCCGAGAGCGGCGGTCCGGCGGGCGGCGGCGTCGCGTACCGCGTCGAAGTCGGTGTGCCAGGCGAGGGGCAGCGTGGAGATGGTGCCTTCGGTGACGTCGTCGGGGAGAAGGGCGGCCAGCAGCCGGGCGAGGTCGGCGGTGTGGTCCAGGCGCGCGGGCTCGGTCCAGTCGGGCCGGTAGACGCGGTACTTGACACGGCTGTCGCCGAAACCCTGGTACGGGAACCCGTTGAGGGTGACGACTTCGAGGCCGCGGGCGTCGAGTTCGCGCCGCAGCCCGCGCAGCGCGGCGGGGTCGCGGACGAGCGCGCGGGCGGCGTCGCGGGCGAGCCACAGGCCGATGCCGAGACGGTCCCGGCCGAGGCGTCTGCGTACGGGTTCGCAGTGTTCGCGGAGTTGGACGAGCACCCCGTCCAGGGTCTCGGCGGGGTGGACGTTGGTGCAGTACGCGAGATGGACGGTCGACCCGTCGGGGTGCCGGAAGCGCATGTCCCGTCGTCCTCCTCATTCCCCGCCGCGGAGGATGGAGTTGCCCTCGTGCAGGGCGCCCGGAGGCTGCGTGCTGAGGTCCAGCCGACCGCTGAGGCCGTAGAACGCGACGGGGTTGCGCCACAAGACCTGGTCCACGTCGTCCTCGGTGAACCCGGCGGCCAGCATCGCCTCGCCGACGTGCCGTGTCTTCAGCGGATCGCTGCGGCCCCAGTCTGCGGCGGAGTTGACCAGCACGCGGTCGGTGCCGTGCAGGCGCAGGACGCGCACCATGCGGTCGGGGTCCATCTTGGTGTCCGGATAGATGGAAAAGCCCAGCCAGCAGCCACTGTCAGTGGCCTGCCCTACCGTTGTCTCATTGAGATGGTCCAGGACGACGTGATCGGGGGGCAGAGCGGATTCACGCAGGACGTCGAGGGTGCGCCTGAGGCCCGCCGCCTTGTCGCGGTGGGGGGTGTGGACGAGGGCCGGCAGGCCGTGGTCCACGGCGAGCTGGAGCTGGGCGGCGAGGGCGGTGTCCTCGGCGGGGGTCATCGAGTCGTAGCCGATCTCGCCGACGGCGACGACCGGGTCTTTTACGAGGTAGCGGGGCAGGGCGTCGAGGACGGGGGTACAGCGGGGGTCGTTCGCCTCTTTGGGATTGAGGGCGAGCGTGCAGTGGTGGGCGATGCCGTACTGCGCGGCACGGAAGGGTTCCCAGCCCAGGAGGGAGTCGAAATAGTCGAAGAGACTGGCCGGTGAGGTGCGGGGCTGCCCCAGCCAGAAGGAGGGCTCGACGACGGCGCGGACACCCGCGGCGTGCATGGCTTCGTAGTCGTCCGTGGTGCGGGAGGTCATGTGGATGTGCGGGTCGAAGATGCGCATCGGGTCTCCTCGCGTGCCGGGGGTACGGTGCCGGCGGCCTGGCGGTCCGGCGGCCGGGCCCGGCACCGGTGGAGGTCAGGTACCGGCTGAGTCGGATACCGGGGAGCGGTCGGTGACGGAGCGGTCGGCGGCGGAGCGGTCGGTGCCGGAGCGGGACGGAAAGGGGGATGCGGATGGAGCGGTGGACACGGACGGTGCGGTGAGGGCCATGACGCGCTGGACGTCGGCGGGTACGGAGCGGTACGCGGCGGTGCGCTCACGGGCGTATTCGGCGAGCATGTGGGCCAGCTCCGTGTCCCCGCGGGCGCGTTCGGCCAGGCCGGCCACGGCGGCCACCGGGACGCCGGTGAACAGGCACTTCAGTACGGCGTGCCGCCAGGTGTGCGCGTCGAGGTGACGGGCGGCGTACGGACCCACGGCGGCGGCGACCAGCCGGGTGTCGTTGCTGCGCAGCGCGTCCTCGACGAGCGGCCGGGCGCTCGGGCCGAGGTCCAGGTGGGGCAGCGCCATCAGCACGGCGCGGCGTTCGGCGGCGGTGCCGTGCCGGTAGAGCCGGGTGACGGTCCGGGCGTCGGCACGGGCCGTGTGCAGGAGCAGGATGCGGGCAGCCTCGGCCGCTTCCCGGTCCCGCGCGTACGGCGGCTCACGGCGGGTGCAGTACCGGCCCGCCGAGGCGAAGCGCATCTCCCACACGGGCGGAGCGTACGCGGTGTAGGAGTGAGCACCGTCGCCGTCCGCCGTGCCCCGGGGGCCTGCGGCTTCGGCTTGCGCTTCGGCGTGTGCCTCGTCCAGCGCCTCGTCCAGCCAGGCGCGCCCGGCACCGCCGAGCCGGTCACGCAGGGCCGTGTGGAGCTGGGCCATCCAGTCCTGCGGCGTCATCATCGCGGGCCTCCTGCGCTCGGGGCGGACAGGTGCGACGGGGTGGGGGCGCGGGGCGGTTCGGCGGCGCGCAGGAACGGGAGGGAGGTGCGGGCGTGGTGCGGGCCGGCGTGGGAGTGGCGGGGCAGTTCGACGCTGACCAGGCCCTGGTAGCCGGTGTCCCGGAGCGCTGCCAGGACCGGCGGGAAGTCGATCTCGCCTGCTCCGAACGGCAGGTGTTCGTGTACGCCGCGCCGCATGTCCTCGATCTGGACGTGCCGCAGCCAGGGCGCGGCGGCGCGGACGCATGCGGCGGGCGGGTCGGGTTCCAGGCACTGGCAGTGGCCGATGTCCAGGGTCAGGCCGAGGACGTCGGCGGGCGGGGCGGCGAGTGTGGTGCGCAGGTGGTGGAAGCCGGCGAGGTCGGAGAGGAGGTGCCCGGGTTCGGGTTCGACGGCCACAGGGATGCGGGCGGTGGCGGCCGCGTCGAGTACGGGGACGAGTGCGCCGGCGAGGCGTTGCCAGGCGGCGGGTTCCGGCGTACCGGGAGGGCGGGGTCCGCTGAAGCAGTGCACTGCCGTGGCGCCGAGGTCCGCGCCGACGCGGACCGCGGTGCGGAGCAGGTCGACGCGGGCCGTGCGGGTGTCCGGGTCGGGGTCGAGGAGAGTGGGGTGGTGCTTGCGCCGGGGGTCGAGGACGTACCGGGCGCCGGTTTCGATGGCGATGGACAGGCCCAACGTATCGAGGCGGCGCGCCAGTTGGGCCGTTCGTGCCGCAAGGTCCGGGGCGAGGGGGTCGAGGTGCATGTGGTCGAGGGTGAGGGCGACGCCGTCGTATCCGAGGTCGGCGAGGAGGGCCAGCGCGTCGGTCAGCCGGAGGTCGGTCAGGCCGTTGGTGCCGTAGGCCAGGCGGAGCGGGTTCGTCGCGGTCACGTCGGGCTGACCTTCCGGGACAGCCGCCGGGCGGCGGGCACCAGGGCCAGGAGAGCGGCACCCGTACCGGGCGCGCCGGCGCGTGCGGTGAGGGCTGCCTGGAGCGGGATCATCGCGCGGATTCCGCTGCCGACGGCGCGCTGGAGGAGGTAGGGCGAGGGGTTGAGGGCCGCGTGGAAGAAGGGGCGCGCGGCGGTCCCGGCGTAGAGGGCCGCGGCGGCCTTGGGGACGGCTCCCGCGACCCCCACGAGCCCCATGTGCCCTATATGCCCTATGTGCCCCATGTGTGGCATGGCTCCGTTCGCGGCGGCAGCTCTGGGCGGAGAGGGACGCGGGCGGCGTCTCCTGCCGAGCCCGCCGCCCCTGCCGACCCCCCGAAGCCCGCCGGCCACCCCGCCCACCGCCGTCACGACCCCCAATGCGGCCAGCGGCAAAGCCGGGGAGCTGCCTTGGGCTTCGCGGCGCGAGACGGCGGTGACCGCGAAGGTGTGGGTGCCGAGCAGCGCCGCCGACGGCAACGCCTTCCCCATCGCCCGGCCCCACCCCCGCCCCCACTCCCATCCCTGCCCCTGCCCCTGCCCCTGCCCCTGCCCCTGCCCCTGCCCCTGCCCCAGAGTCTGGCTCCGTCCGCGCTCGTGCCCGTGCGCCCGTCCCCGCACCGGGGCCGCCGATGCCGCGCCCTGCAGTACGTCGAGGGTGCGGGCGCAGGCCATGGCCAGCGGGCCCGCCGGGGTGTTCTTCAGGCGGAGGTCGTAGGCCCAGACGGTGGCGGCGAGCGCGGTGGCGGTGACGAGGGACGGGCGGCCTGCGGCGGCCGCCAGGGCGAGGCCCGCCGCCGTCAGTCCGGCGGCCGCGCCGAGGGCGGCGGCCGGGGCGATGCGGCCGGACGGGATGGGACGTTCGGGGCGTTCGACGGTGTCGATGTCGCGGTCGGCCCAGTCGTTGAGGGCCATGCCCGCCTCGTAGAGGCAGAGGGACGAGCCGGTGGCGAGAAGGGTGCGGCGGCCGGGCCCGTACCCGGCCGCCGCAGCCCCCGCCAGCAGGTCCCCCGGCACGCTGAACAGCGCAGATACGCGCAGGAGTCGCAGCCAGGGAGAGACGGCGGGGGAAGGCTCCATCGGCCCTCGGCCGGAAGAGACGCGAGCAGCATCGGCGGACGGAGCCGCGGCCGCAGCAGCGGTCGCGCCCTTGGCCGCCACCACAGCTCCAGCCCCATCCCCGGCCCCACCCGCACCCGCACCCGCACCCGCACCCGCACCCGCAGACGGTATGAACCTCATCGCCGACACCCCCCGAGCCCCCGCGCGAACGCAACAAGTTCGGCGTACTGGTCGGCCAGTGCGGCGGGCCCGCCGTCCGGGTCTTTGAAGTAGAAACCCAGAGGGATGAGCGGCCCGGAGAGGCCGGCCGCGTGTGCGGCGGCTGCCAGGCGTACGAGGTCGAGGACCAGCGGCGCGGCGAGCGCCGAGTCGCAGCCCTGCCAGACGGTCTGGAGGGTCATGCGGTTGCCGAGGAAGCCGTCGAAGGCGACGTGGTCCCAGGCGGTCTTCCAGTCGCCGAGCGCCGGGACGTTGTCGATGTGCACCTCGCCGGGTGGTGCCGCGCCGAGGTTGTCCGCGAGGACGCGTGCCTTGCCCGCGTTCTTGGCGGCCGCGGCCGCCGGGTCGGTCAGGGTGGCGCCGTCGCCGCCGCCGAGCAGGTTGGTGCCGGACCAGGCGCGTACGGAGAGGGCCCGTTGGGCGAACATCGGGGCGAGGACGGAGCGCAGCAAGGTCTGGCCGGTCTTGCCGTCGCGGCCCGCGTACGGCAGTCCGCTGCACACGGCCATCTGCTGGAGCAGTGGGTGGTGCATGCCGGTGGACGGCGTGAAGTTGACGTACGGGCAGCCTGCGCGCAGCGCCGCGTGCGCGTACAGGGAACTGGGCGGGAGGCGGTCGTCGGCGTCGTCGTACCCGCTCGCCGGTTCCGTCGAGGCGACGTTGACGACGACCGCGCGGTCCAGGCCGTGGGTCCGTACGAACGCCCGGAGGTCGGCGGTGAAGGCCGTGACCAGTTCCGCGTCCCCGCGGGTGTCGCCGGGGAGCGGGCCGCCGGGCCGTACCGCGTCGTCCGCCGCGGTCAGTTCGGCGTGCACGGCGCGCGGCAGGTCGTGCGGGAGCACGCCGCCCGCCGCCAGTTCCTCGGCCCGCTTGGGCAGCGGGTACGCCGCGGTGTCGTGGCCGCCGAAGACGAGGGAGGTCAGCGGCGGCAGCGGCACTCCGTCGAACGGCGGGGTCTCGGTGACCATGCCGGTCGGCGGGTGCAGTCCGGCGGCGATCGCGGCGCAACCGGCGACCGCGGTGGTCGCGACCGAACCCCGCGCCCCGATCAGCCACACCCCCGTACGTCCGCCACTGCCGCCACCGCCCCTGGCCTCAGCCCCGACCTCAGCCCGAGCCCCATCCCCACACCCACATCCGCACCCATATCCGCACCCGCACTCCAACCCCGTCATTCCCTACCGCCCTTCGCCGCCGTCTCGAACTCCTTCACCCGGATGTTGCGGAAGGAGATCCGGTCCTCGTCACCGTGGTTCTGGATGCCGATGTGGCCCTGGCGCAGGCTGCGCGCCGGGTCCGTGTTCGTGAAGTCGTTGATCTTGTGTCCGTTGAGGTGGATCCGCAGCCGTTCGCCCTCGACGCGCAGTTCGTAGGTGTTCCACTCCCCCGGCGGGTTGAGCGCGGCGTCGCGCGCCTCGGCGTCCGCGCCCTGGAAGCCGTACACGGCTCCGGTGGTGCGGTCGGGGGCGTCGGTGGCGTCGATCTGGATCTCGTAGCCGTTGTTCACGGCCGACCAGGGATCGTCGGAGGGCGGGAAGCCGATGAAGACCCCGGAGTTGTCGTCGCCGTCGGCGCCGGACATCTTCCAGTCGAGTTTGAGGGAGTACGAGCCGAACTCCCGGGCCGTGTACCAGAGCATGCCCATGCCTCCGGCGGAGGTCAGGGTGCCGCCCTCCAGGGTGAAGGAGCCGGGGCCCGCCTGCTGCCAGCCGCGGGTGGAGGTGCCGTCGAAGAGTGCCCGGTAGCCGGTCTCCGGGCGGCAGTCGGCCTGTGCGGCGCCGGTGGCCCAGCGGATGCCGCCCAGCAGGTGCGTGCGGAAGGCGGGGTCGGCGAAGGACTGTCCGGTGTGCCCGCCGCCGGTGTGGAAGGCCCGGCCGCCGCGGTACTCCTGGCACCAGGCGATGGGGTGGTCGCCGCGCATCGTGCCGCCGCTGTACGTGGATTCGTCGAGGGCGGCCAGGACGTGGGCGCGGGCGCGCGGGCTGGTGCGGTAGTTGTACCACTCGTCGGTGCGGTTCCAGGCCGCCGCGAGGTGGGAGGTGGCCGGGTGGGCGCGGTCCTCGACGCGTACGGTGGCGGGCTGTACGGCGGGGTGGGACTGGAAGTAGGCGCCGGCCAGGCCGCCGTAGAACGGCCAGTCGTACTCGGTGTCGGCGGCGGCGTGTACGCCGACGTATCCGCGGCCGTGCGCGATGTAGCGTTCGAAGGCCTGCTGCTGGGCGGGCCGCAGCACGTCGCCGGTGGTGGAGAGGAAGACGACGGCGGCGTAGCGGGCGAGGCGCTTGTCGGTGAAGGCGGCGGCGTCCTCGGTGGCGTCCACGGCGAAGCCGTGCCGCTTGCCGAGGTCCTTGACGGCGGCGATGCCGTCGGGGATCGAGTCGTGCCGGAATCCGGCGGTCTTGGAGAAGACCAGGACGCGGTTCGCCTCGCGTTCCGGGGCGCGGGGGCCCTCGCCTGGCAGGGTCATTGTCGCCAGCAGGGTGGCAGCGGCCGCCGCGGTGGTGGCCGGCCGGGCACAGGGGTACATGCCGGTTCTCCTTCCTCCGGCCACGGGGCGGGCGGCCGGCGGCTCTGCGTCCGGTCGGCCCGGGCGCTGTCCGCCCGCCCCGGTGGCCACCTGGGGTCAGCCGGTGGTGAAGGTGAAGTCGTCGACGTCGAAGAGGGCTCCCGTGCCGCTGCCCTTGAAGACGAGGTAGAGGGTGGTGGTACCGGCCGGCGGTTTGCCGTTGAGAGTGGCCGAGACGTCGGTGAAGGTCTCCCAGCCGCCGGTCACCGGCACTTTGACGCTGCCGAGCAGCCGTCCGTCCGCCCGGCCCGTACGGATCTCCAGCGTGCCGCCGGCTCCGGCGGAGGAGACCCGGGCGGTGAACTTCTTCGCGTTCTTGACGATGTACGGCGTGAATGCGATCCAGTCGCCGTGGTCGATGTCGCCGACGGTCCGGCCGCCGTGCGCCGGTGTGTGGGTGACGACCCGTACGCCCCGGGAGGTGCCGAAGTGCTCGGCCTGGCGGTGCCGGGGCTGGGTGACGGCCTGGTCGTGGGTGGTCAGCGGCGGCTGGCCGTTCGCGCCCCGGTCGGTGTATTCGGCGTCGAAGACCCCGAAGATGTTGGCGTTGGGGTCGTGCTCGTTGTCCGCCGACGTCTGGAGAGTGCCGGAGCAGCCGTTGGCGGAGGTGACGGGGTGGCCGTGGCTGTCGTGCCCGAGGATGTGGGTGACCTTGACCTTGGCGCAGTCGACGGTGCGGTCCTCGGGGTCGGTGACCTCGACCCGGAACGGGATCTCGTCGCCGAAGGTGAACAGCTGCCCGTCGCCGGGGAGCTGGAGTCTCACCTCGGGCGCGGTGTTGCCGACGGTCAGGTACACGCTCGCCGAGCCGGTCCGGCCGCCGGGGTCCTTGACGGTCACGGTCGCGGTGTAGGTGCCGTTCTTGCGGTACGTGTGGGCGGGGTTCTGCCGGTTCGAGGCCGTACCGTCGCCGAAGTCCCAGGTGTAGGTGAGCGCGTCACCGTCCGCGTCGGTGGCCGAGGCGCCGAACCGCACCTTCAGCGGCGCCTGCCCGGAGGTACGGTCGGCCTTGGCCTCGGCGACCGGTGAGTGGCCGCCGGTGGCGTTCTCGATGCGGTAGAGGGCGGAGTTCTCGTCGCCGTTGAAGTAGCCGGTGCCGTAGTCCAGGACGTACAGCGCGCCGTCCGGGCCGAAGGCCATGTCCATGACCTGGGTGCCCTTCCAGGGGAAGGCGTTGACGGTCCGGCCCGTGCCGTCGGCGGCCTGTTCGATGCGCTTGATCCAGCGGCGCCCGAACTCGCCGGCGAAGAAGTTCCCGTCGTACGCCTGCGGGAACTTCACCTGCGAGGTGGAGGCGGCGTCGTAGCGGTAGACGGGCCCGGCCATCGGGGACTCGGATCCGGTGCCGAATTCGGGCACCGACCCGCCGTCGTACGGGATCCACGCGGGCTGGGCGGCCGGCAGGTCGGTCAGTCCGGTGTTGCGCGGCGAGGTGTTCCTGGGTGCGGCGCAGTCGAAGGCGGTGCCCGGGGTTTCGGTGGCGAAGTCGTAGTCCACGTAGGCGTCGTTGTTGCCGGTGCAGTACGGCCAGCCGAAGTTGCCGGGTTTGGTGACGCGGGTGAACTCGACCTGGCCGGCGGGGCCCCGCTGGGGGTCGGCGGTGCCCGCGTCCGGGCCGTAGTCGCCCACGTGGACGGTTCCGGTGGGCTTGTCGACGCTCATCCGGAAGGGGTTGCGGAAGCCCATCGCGTAGATCTCGGGCCGGGTCTTCGCGGTGCCGGCCGGGAAGAGGTTGCCGTCGGGAACGGTGTACGTGCCGTCGGCGTTGACCTTGATGCGCAGGATTTTGCCGCGCAGGTCGTTGGTGTTGCCCGCGCTGCGCTGGGCGTCGTAGGCGGGGTTGCGGATCGCGCGTGCGTCGATGGGGGTGTAGCCGTCGGAGGCGAACGGGTTGGAGTCGTCGCCGGTGGAGAGGTAGAGGTTGCCCTGGGCGTCGAAGTCGATGTCGCCGCCGACATGGCAGCAGATGCCGCGGGAGGCGGGCACGTCCAGGATCTTCTTCTCGCTCGCCGTGTCCAGGGTGCCGTCGGCCTTGAGGACGAAGCGGGAGAGGCGGTTGACGCCGTCGAACTTCGCGAAGTCCGCGGCGGTGCCCTCGTCGGGGGCGTCGCCGGACGGGGTGCCGAGCGGGGGCGCGTAGTACAGGTAGACAAAGCGGTTGGCGGCGAATTCGGGATCGATGCCGACGCCCTGGAGGCCCTCCTCGTCGTGGCTGTAGACGGGCAGCTTGCCCGCGACCTTCGTGGTGCCGCCCGCGTCGGTCAGGCGAACCGTTCCGTCACGCGAGGTGTGCAGCACGGACCGGTCGGGCAGCACGGCGAGCGTCATCGGCTCGCCCGTCTCGGGCTCCCCCTTGGCGAGGGTGACCTGCTGGAAGTCCTCGGCGGCGGGAGCGTCCGGAGCGGCGGGCGCCGCGGTGGCGGCCGGGACACCGGCCAGGGACAGGGACGTGGCGGCCAGCAGCGCGCTCGCGAACAGGGCGAGTGCCGGGCGCAGGGAGCCTCGGCGTGATCTTCGGTGCACGGTACCTCCCTTACGGGTGGGTGGGCAGCGGGATGTCACTCGGGCTGACGGCCCGGCGGTCGGGTGCTCGTCCTCAGACGCCGGACGGGGCCGTGCCACCGGACGGAGCCGTGCCACCGGACGACGGGCCCGCACTGTGCAAGGGAGCCGCACTGTCCGACGAGCCCGCACTGTCCGACGGTCCCGCACCGAACGCCGCGTCGAACGCGGCGGCGGGCGGCTCGTAGTCGTACGACTTGAGGTGGGCCAGCGCTTCGGGCGCGCCCTGGAGGCGGTCCATGCCCGGGTCCTCCCACTCGACCGACACCGGCCCCTCGTAGCCGATCGAGCGCAGCATCCGGAAGACGTCCTCCCAGGGCACCTCGCCGTGCCCGGCCGAGACGAAGTCCCAGCCGCGGCGCGGGTCGCCCCAGGGCAGGTGGGAACCGAGGCGGCCGTTGCGGCCGTCCAGCCGGCGCCGTGCCTCCTTGCAGTCCACGTGGTAGATCCGGTCCCGGAAGTCGTACAGGAAGCCGACCGGGTCGAGGTCCTGCCAGACGAAGTGGCTGGGGTCGAAGTTGAGGCCGAAGGCGGGCCGGTCGCCGATCGCCTCCAGGGCGCGGCGGGTGGTCCAGTAGTCGTACGCGATCTCGCCGGGGTGCACCTCGTGGGCGAAGCGCACGCCTTCCGCGTCGAAGACGTCCAGGACCGGCCCCCAGCGCCCGGCGAAGTCGGTGTAGCCGCGTTCGATCATCTCCGGCGGTACGGGCGGGAACATCGCGACCAGGTGCCAGATGGCGGAGCCGGTGAAGCCGACGACGGTCCGTACGCCGAAGGCCGCGGCGGCGCGCGCGGTGTCCGCCATCTCGGTGGCGGCCCGGCGCCGTACGCCCTCCGGCTCGCCGTCGCCCCAGACGCGGGCGGGCAGGATGGCGCGGTGCCGCTCGTCGATGATCGCGTCGCAGACGGCCTGGCCGACCAGATGGTTGGAGACGGCCCAGCACTTCAGGCCGTACTTGTCGAGCAGCTGGCCCCGGGTGGCGAGATAGCCGGGCTCGGCCAGCGCCCGGTCCACCTCGAAATGGTCGCCCCAGCAGGCGAGTTCGAGCCCGTCGTAGCCGAAGTCGCGGGCGAGCCGGCAGACCTCCTCCAGGGGCAGGTCCGCCCACTGTCCGGTGAAGAGCGTGAACGGTCTGGCCATACGGATCTCCTCGGTACGGGCGGGGCGGACGGTGTGCCGGTGTAGTCATGGGGCCGGTGTGGCGGTGGGGCGATGGCGGCGGTGGTGCGGTGGGGGAAGGGACACGATCGGGCGCCGGGCCGCGACTGGCAAGAGGGGCCGGGGCGTCAGGTGGGGAAGTCGGCCACGGCCGGGGGTACGGGCGTGTACGCGCAGTTCTCGGCGGCGCTGTCCTCGACCGCCGCCAGTACCCGCTGCACCTGGAGCCCGTCCGCGAAGGACGGCGCGGGCTCGGTGCCGGCGGCGATGGCGTGCACGAGGTCGCGGGCCTGGTGGACGAAGGTGTGCTCGTAGCCGAGGCCGTGGCCGGGCGGCCACCACGCCTCCAGATACGGGTGGCCGGGTTCGGTGACCAGGATGCGGCGGAAGCCGGCCGCGACGGCCGGTTCGGTGTGGTCGTGGAAGGAGAGTTCGTTGAGCCGTTCCAGGTCGAAGGCGAGCGAGCCGCGCTCCCCGTTCAGTTCGATGCGCAGCGCGTTCTTGCGGCCCGCGGCGACCCGGCTGGCCTCGAAGGAGGCGAGCGCGCCGGAGGTGAAGCGGCCGGTGAACAGCGCGGCGTCGTCGACGGTGACGGTGCCCCGGCCGCCCGCGGGCAGCGGCCGTTCCCGTACGAAGGTGCCGGTGACCGCGGAGACGCCGGTGAGCCGTTCCCCCGCCAGGTACTGGGCCAGGTCCACGATGTGCGCGCCCAGGTCGCCGAGCGCGCCGGAACCGGCCTGTTCCCGGCGCAGCCGCCAGGTCAGGGGTGCCTCGGGGGCGACCAGCCAGTCCTGGAGGTAGCTGGCGCGTACGTGCCGCAGGGAGCCGATCCGGCCCTCGCGGATCATCCGGCGGGCCAGCGCGACGGCCGGGGTGCGGCGGTAGTTGAAGCCGACCATGGCGAACCGGCCGCGGGCGCGGGCGGCCGAGGCGGCGGCCACCATCGCTTCCGCTTCCGCCACGGAGTTGGCCAGCGGCTTCTCGCACAGCACGTGCTTGCCGGCCGCCAGCGCGGCGACGGCGATCTCGGCGTGGCTGTCGCCCGGCGTGCAGATGTCGACGAGCTGCACGTCGTCGCGGTCGAGCAGGCGCCGCCAGTCGGTCTCGGCGGCGGCCCAGCCGTGCCGGGCCGCGGCGGCCGCGACGGCGTCCCGGTCCCGGCCGCACACTGCGTTCATCGCGGGGCGCAGCGGCAGGTCGAAGACGCGGCCCACCGTGCGCCAGCCCTGGGAGTGGGCGGCGCCCATGAAGGCGTAGCCGACCATGCCGATGCCCAGTTCGGCCCGCGGGCCGGGCGGCGGAGGCTGCCGGTGCGGCGGGGTCACCTCCGTGACCGGTCGTGCGGCGTGCGGTGCGGGTTCCTGCGCGTGGTCGTCGTGTTCATCCATGCATCACCTCGTCGGTCGGCCGTGGCCGGCGGTCTTCCGGGTTCGGATAACTGCGCATTTCCGGCGCTCAGTTGAAGCCGGTGGGGAGGTATTCGTCGACGTTGTCCTTGGTGACGACGGCGGAGTAGAGGGTCACCGAGGCGGGGATCTCCAGTTCGGCGGTGCCGGAGATGCCCCGGCCCTGGGCGAGGGCGCGGGCCAGGTCGATGGCGGAGGCCGACATGGTCGGCGAGTAGAGGACCGTCGCCCGCAGCACGGAGTTGCCGGCCTTGACGGTCTCCATGGCGCGCCGGGAGCCGGCGCCGCCGACCATCAGGAACCCGTCCCGCCCGGCCTGCTCGATGGCGCGCTCGGCACCCACGCCCTGGTCGTCGTCGTGGTTCCACAGCGCGTCGAAGGAAGGGTGCGCCTGGAGCAGGCCGGCCATCTTCGCCTGCCCGGACTCCACGGTGAACTCGGCGGCCTGCCGCCCCACCTTGCGGATGTTGGGGTAGTTCTTCAGGGCGTCGTCGAAGCCCTTGGTGCGCTCCCGGGTCAGTTCGAGGGTGTCGATGCCGGCCAGTTCGACGACCGTCGCGTCCGGCTTGTCCTTGAGCTGCTCGCCGATGTAGCGGCCGGCGTTCAGGCCCATCCCGTAATTGTCGCCGCCGATCCAGCAGCGGTACGCCTGCGGTGAGGCGAAGACCCGGTCGAGGTTGACGACGGGGATGCCGGCCCGCATGGCCTTCAGCCCGACCTGGGTGAGCGCCTTGCCGTCGGCCGGGAGGATCACCAGGACGTCGACCTTCTTGTTGATGAGGGTCTCGATCTGCCCGATCTGCTGGGCGGTGTCGTTGGAGCCCTCGGTGATGTCGAGGGTGACGTCCTGGTAGCGCTTCGCGCGTCTCCTGGCGTTCTGGTTGATGGCGTTCAGCCATCCGTGGTCGGCCTGCGGACCGGCGAAGCCGATGGTGACCTTCTTACCGGGCTTGTCGTCCGCGCCGCCCGCCTGCTGCTGCGTGACGCCTGCGGACGTGTCGCCGCGCTGGTTGCTCGTGCAGGCGCTGAGCAGCGCGCCTGCGGAGACCGCCGCCGCGCCGAAGAGGATGCCCCGGCGGCTGTTGCCCCGGGCGGCCGGGGTACCCGCCTCCGTGCCGTAGGGACCGTACGGACCCGGTGTGCTGTCGGTCATCACTTGTGCCCCTTCTGGACCAGTACGGCGACGACGATGATGGCGCCCTTGGCGATCTGCTGGACGGCGGTCTCCAGGTTGTTCAGGGCGAACAGGTTGGTGATCGTGGTGAAGACCAGGACGCCGAGCACCGAGCCGGTGACGGTGCCGCGGCCGCCGCTGAGCAGGGTGCCGCCGATGATCGCGGCGGCGATGGCGTCGAGCTCGTAGAGGTTGCCGTTGGTGTTCTGGCCCGACCCGGTCAGCACGATCAGCAGGAAGGCGGCGATGCCGCAGCACAGCCCGGACAGCAGGTACAGCAGCAGCCGCTGCCGCCGTACGTCGATGCCCGCCAGCCGTGCCGCCTCCGGGTTGCCGCCGACGGCCACGGTGCGCCGCCCGAAGGTCGTACGGTTCAGCAGCAGCCAGCCGACGGCGGTGACGGCGGCGAAGACCAGCACGATCGGCGGGACGCCGAGGACGTACGCGTCGCGCCGGCCGAGGTCCAGCACGGACGGGACCGACACGATCTGCGTACCGCCCTGGCTGATCTGGAGGGCGAGGCCGCGGGCGGCGGCGAGCATGGCGAGCGTGGCGACGAACGGCACCATGCCCCCGAAGGCGACCAGCAGTCCGTTGACCAGCCCGCAGCCGAGGCCGACGAGCAGCGCGCAGAGCAGGATGCCGCCGAGGCCGTACTCCTGGGTGGCCACGGTCGTCGCCCAGACCGTCGCGAGCGCGACCATCGCGCCGACGGACAGGTCGATCCCACCCCCGATGATCACAAAGGTGACGCCGACGGTCACCACGCCGATCACCGACGCCTGGGTGAGCACGAGTTGCAGGTTCTGCACGCTCAGGAACTGTTCGGGCCGGGTGAGGGCACCGACGGCCACGAGCGCCGCGAGCACGCCGAGCAGGGAGAGGTTGCGTACGTCGGCACGGGCGCGCGGCCGGCCTCGGACGCCGGGGGTGCGGGACGGGGGCGGACCGGGCGCATCCGGCGCGGGGCCGGGCGCCGGGGCACGTCCGGAACCGGGCCCCGACACCGGGCGGTAAGGCACTTTCTCTCCGGAGGTGTTCACGGTCGGTCTCCTCGCGACGTGTCGGCGTTCGCGTCCCGTGCGGTGGTCACGTCCTGTACGGCGCTTGCGTCCCGCACGGCGCCCGTGTCCTGCACGGCCCCTGCGTCCCGTACGGCGTTCCCGGCCCGTGCGGCGCTCGCGGCGTCCCGGGCGGCCCCGGCGGCGCTGCCCGCCATGACCAGGGCGAGCACCCGGTGCTCGTCCAGCGCCGCCGCGCTGTCCTCGTGGACGACCCGGCCCTCGCGCAGCACCAGCACCCGGTCGGCCAGGCCCAGGACTTCGGGGATCTCGCTGGACGCCAGCAGCACCGCCACCCCGTCGTCGGCGAGCCGCCGCACCAGCGCGTACAGCTCGGCACGGGCGCCGACGTCCACTCCCCGGGTCGGCTCGTCGAGGAGCAGCACCCGGCAGCCGCGCAGCAGCCAGCGGGCCAGTACGGCCTTCTGCTGGTTGCCGCCCGACAGGGTCCGTACCGGCCGGTCCGGGTCGTCGGGCCGGAGCGACAGATCGCGGGCGGCGGCGCGGGTGGCCGAACGTTCCGCCGCGCGGTCCAGCCACCCGGCGCGGGAGAAGCGCGGCAGCGAGGAGACCGAGACGTTGCGGTTGACGGACTCCAGGAGCAGCAGCGCCTGGGACTTGCGCTCCTCGGGGGCGAGGCCGAGTCCGGCGCGTACGGCGGCGGGGACGCTCCCGGGGCGCAGCGGACGCCCGTCGACCAGGACGCGGCCCGCGGTGGGGCGGCGGGCACCGAAGACGGTCTCCAGGATCTCCGAGCGCCCGGACCCGACGAGCCCGGCGAGCCCGAGGATCTCGCCCGGGTACAGGTCGAAGTCAAGCGGCGCGAACTCGCCGCGGCGGGCGAGCCCTCGCGCCGTGAGGACGGGGACGGGGCCCGTGTCCACGGTGGCGCTGCCCTGCCGTACGGGAAAGGTGTGCTCGACGGAGCGGCCCGTCATCAAGGTCACGATGTCCCGGGTGCGAGTCGTCCGCGCGTCCAGCCCGCGCGCCGCCGCGCGGCCGTCCTTCAGGACGGTGACGCGGTCGCCGACCTGGCGGATCTCCTCCAGCCGGTGCGAGATGTACACGACCGCGACGCCCGCGCCGGTCAGGTCGGCGACGATCCGGAAGAGGTTGCCGACCTCGTCCGGGTCGAGGGCGGCGGACGGCTCATCCATGACGATCAGCCGGACGTCGTGCGAGAGGGCCCGCGCCATGGAGGCGATCTGCTGCCCGGCGGCGGACAGCGAGCCGGCCGGCGCTCCCGGGTCGATCTCGGGGTGGCCCAGCCGGCCGAGGATGCCGGCGGTGGCGGTGCGCGCCGCCCGGGAGCGGACGAAGCCGGCGGTGGCCCGCTCGTGCCCGAGGAAGACGTTCTCGGCCACCGACAGGTGCTCCACCAGGTCGAGTTCCTGATAGATGGTGGCGATGCCGAGCCGCATGGCGGCGGCAGGGGACTTCAGCGCGACCGGCGCGCCCTGCCAGCGGATCTCGCCCGCGTCGGGCTGGTGGACCCCGGCCAGCACCTTGATCAGGGTGGATTTGCCGGCGCCGTTCCGGCCGAGGAGACAGTGTGTCTCACCGGCCGTCACATCGAGGTCGACGCCGTCCAGGGCCCGGACGCCGGGAAAGGACTTGGTGATGCCGTGCATGGTGAGCAGGGGGCCGCCGGGTCCCGGCGGCGGGCCGGACGAGTCCCCCTGACCGGCCGGGGCCGGCGGTCCGGGATGGCGCTCTGGTGCCATGGCGTGCGGCCTCCTCGACGGGCGTCGGCGGGCGGGCGGCGTGGCGTACGGCGGGGCGGGTCGGGCGCGTGCGGGAAGTGCTGCGTAGTGCTGCGGTGCGGGGCCCTGGTTGCGGACGTACGGCGGTACCGGCGTACGGCGTGCTCGGCGCGCGCGTACGGAGCCGGGCGGTGCCCGATCGGTGCGGAGCGGGACGGTGTCCGATCGGTGCGGGGCCGTGCGGCGGTGCTGTGCGGTTCCAGCAGTGCTGTGCCGCGCGGTCGGTGCTGCGCTGGGCTGTGCTGTGCGTCAGGCGGGTGAGAACAGGTGGTCGCTGGTCAGGCGGGCGGCACCGGTGACGCCCGCCGCCTGGCCCAGCTCCCCCAGCACGATGGGCAGATTGTTCGTCGCCAGCGGCAGCGACTGGCGGTAGACCTGGGTGCGGATCGCGGCGAGGAGGGTGTGGCCGAGGCCGGTCACACCGCCCCCGATCACCACCAGGCCCGGGTTGAAGAAGCTCACGAGCCCGGCGATGACCTGGCCGGTGCGGGTGCCGCCGGACCGGATCAGGTCCAGCGCGACGGGGTCGCCGGAGGCGGCAGCGGCGGCCACCTCCGGCGCGCCGAGCGTGCCGGAGGTGGCCAGCCGCGCCGCCAGCTCCGGTGAGGTGCCCTCGCGCGCGGCGGCCTCCGCGTCGCGGGCGAGGGAGGCGCCGCCGAAGTACGCCTCCAGGCAGCCGCGGTTGCCGCAGGCGCACGGGCGGCCGTCCGGTTCGACCTGGATGTGACCGATGTCGCCGGCGCTGCCCGTCGTACCGCGGTAGACCTCGCCGCCCACGACGATGCCGCAGCCGATGCCCGTACCGATCTTGACGAAGAGGAAGTCCTGCACGGTGCGGGCGACGCCCGCGTGCTGCTCCCCCACGGCCATCAGGTTGACGTCGTTGTCGACCATGACGGGGCAGCCCAGTTCCTGGCTGAGCGCCTCCCGTACGGGGAAGCCGTCCCAGCCCGGCATGATCGGCGGTGCCACCGGCACGCCTTCGGGGAAGCGGACCGGCCCCGGCACGCCGATGCCCGCGCCGTCGAACCCCTCGGCCACCCCGCTCGCCTTCAGCTTGCCCGCCAGGGCGAGGGCCTGCTCGAAGACGGCGACCGGCCCCTCGCGGACGTCCATGGGCTGGGTCAGATGGCTCAGTACCTCCAGCTCGGCGTTGGTGACGGCCACGTCGACGGAGGTGGCGCCGATGTCGATGCCCAGGAAGCGCAGCGAGGGCGCGAGCCGGACGTTGTGCGAGCGGCGGCCGCCGCGGGAGGCGGCGAGGCCGTCGGCGACGACCAGCCCGGTCTCCAGCAGCCGGTCCACCTCCACGGCCAGTTTCGAGCGTGACAGGTCGACCTGGTCGCCCAGCTGGGCGCGGGAGCTGGGGCCGTGATCGCGGAGCAGGCGGAGGAGCCGCGCCTGGTGCGCGTTGGCCGGCCTCGCCGTCATGCGCCTCACGCCACCCCTCCAGCCGTCGTCGGCCGCACGTGGTCCGGCACCGAGCGATGCCGGAGCTTTCGAGGGGAACGTAGCAGTGCTTGTCCGGACGGGGAAGAAGTATGGACAGGATCCGTGCCGACTTTCTCCTGTGCGAGGACAAAGCCTGGGTGAGCATGGGCAAGCCTCGGCAGCGGTCCGCCCGCCGCGCCTTCGTGGCCGCTGGTCGGCGGCCGGCGGCGGTCCGGGGAGAATGGGCCGGTGAACTACCGCTACCGCGTGCTCGGCGCCGCCCGGGCGTGCCGCCCCGACGGCACCGAAGTGCCCGTCAAGGGGGCACGGCTGCGTGCCCTGCTGGCGGCGCTCGCGGCGGGCGGCGGGCGTCCCGTACCGCCGGACCGGCTCATCGCCCAGGTGTGGGGCGAGGGACAGGAGCCGCCCGCGGACGCCTCCGCGGCGCTCCAGGCCCTGGTCGGCCGGCTGCGCCGGGCCCTCGGCGGGCCGGCGGTCACCTCCTCGCCCGGCGGGTACGCGCTGGCGGCCGGGCCGGACAGCGTCGACCTCTTCCGCTTCGAACGGCTGGCGGCGGAAGGTACGGCCGCGCTGCGCGACGGCGACCCCGCGAAGGCGGCCGGCCTGCTGGACGAAGCGCTGGCACTGTGGCACGGCCCCGCGCTGGCGGACCTGCCGGGAAGGGACGGCGACCCGCTCGCCGTACGGGCCGAACGGCGGCACGGCGAGGCCCGCCGCACCCTGCTGGCGGCCGAGGTGGCGCGGGGCCGGGCGGCGGACACCCTGGCCGAACTGGCGTCGCTGACCGCGGCGGAGCCCTTGGACGAACCCCTGCAAGCACTGCGCATCCGGGCGCTGTGGGCGGCGGGCCGGCAGGCGGAGGCGTTGCAGGCGTACGAGGAGGTACGGGCGGGGCTCGCGGAGCGACTGGGCGCCGACCCCGGCGCCGAACTCCGCTCCTTGCATGCGCAGTTGCTGTCCGGAAACCCGGCACCGGGACCGTCCACGGCACCGCGGCCACCCACGGCACCGGTTCCCTCCCCTCCCCCACTCTCCGGGGGCCTCCGCGCCCGCCTCACCTCTTTCGTGGGCCGTTCCGACGAACTGGCCGCCCTTGCGGGCGAGTTGTCCGAACGGCGGCTGGTGACGCTGCTGGGTGCGGGCGGCGTCGGAAAGACCCGCCTGGCCCTGGAGGCCGCGGACGCCTCCGGCGCGCACCCCGGACGCCGGCCCGACGGTGTACGGGTCGCCGAACTGGCCTCCGTACGGGACCCGGAGAGCGTGCCCGAAGCCGTACTGACCGCACTCGGCGGGCACCCGACGCAGGTCCGCGGCCCCGGCGCCGACGAGCTGCGGGCGCCCGGCGGGCTCCCGACGGCGCTCGCCCGGGTGGTGGAGCACTGCGGGCAGCGGCAGCTGCTGCTCGTGCTGGACAACTGCGAGCACGTGATCGGCGCGGCAGCCGAACTGGCGCACGCCGTACTGACCGGCTGTCCCGGCGTGACGGTGCTGGCCACCAGCCGCGAACCGCTCAACGTCCCCGGCGAGTCCGTCCTCCCCGTCGAGCCGCTGCCGGCGCGGGCCGCACTCCGGCTGCTGGCCGAGCGGGGTGCCGCCGCGCGCCCCGGATTCCGTACGGAGGACGATCCGGCCGCGTGCGCCGAGATCTGCCGCAGGCTCGACGGGCTGCCGCTCGCCATCGAGCTGGCGGCGGCCCGGCTGCGGGCGCTGACCCCGCGGCAGATCGCGGAGCGGCTGGACGGCCGGTTCCGGCTGCTGACCGGCGGCAGCCGGACGGCGCTGCCCCGGCAGCAGACGCTGCGCGCGGTGGTGGACTGGTCGTGGGACCTGCTCACGGCGGACGAGCGCGCGGTGCTGCGCCGGCTGTCCGTCTTCTCCGGGGGCTGTGAAGCGGCGGAGGCGGAGAAGGTGTGCACCGTCCCCGCCCCGGCCGACGGCCCCCACCGTCCCGCCGACGTCCTGGCCGTACTCACCTCTCTTGTCGACAAGTCGCTGGTCGCCGCCGCGCCGGAGAGTCCGCGCGGGATGCGCTACCGGCTGCTCGAAACGGTCGCCGAGTACGCCGGGGAGCGGCTGACGGAGTCCGGGGAGCGGACGGCCGTGGAGCTGCGGCACCTGACGGCGTACCGGGAGCTGGCCCGTACCGGCGACCCCGGGCTGCGCGGGCCGGAGCAGGCGCGGTGGCTGGAGCGCCTGGAGACCGAGCACGCCAACGTACGGACCGCGCTGCGCACGGCGGTCGGCCGGGGCGAGGAGCAGGAAGCCCTGTGCCTGGCGCTGTCCATGAGCTGGTTCTGGCAGCTGCGCAACCACCAGGCGGACGCCCGGCACTGGTCCGCCGCCGTCGCGGAACTCGGCCCCGACCCGTTCGCCGGCCCCGTACGGGCCGCCGAACCGCTGGCGGACCGGTGTACGGCGGTACCGCCGCCGTGGTCCGGGGAACGGCTGCGGGAGGCCCGGCGCGGGGTGCGCCTGCTGGTGCTGGCGAGCAGCGGCGACCAGGCCGGGCCGGCAGGCGGGGTGCGCCCGGAGGCGGTCGCCGCCGCATACCGTCCGGGGCTGCCGCAGACCGCGCGGCAGCCGGGCGTCATGTGGTTCTTCGCCCGGCTGATGGCCGGGGAGTTCGCGGGGCTCGACGAGGCCGTCGACGCGGTCGTGCAGCACTGCCGGGACGTGGGCGACGGCTGGGACCTGGGCCTGGCGCTGCTGCTGCGCACCAAACTGCTCGGCGGCCGGCCCACCGGACCGGACCGGTCGGCGCGCGACGCGGAGGAAGCGCTGGCGCTCTTCGAGGCCGCCGGCGACCTGTGGGGGATCGCCGAATCCCTATCCGCGCGCGGCGACGCGTACGAGCGGCGCGGGCAGTACGCACTGGCGGACGCGGACTTCGAGCGTGCCATGGAGTCTTCCGCCCGGATCGGGGCGCACGCGCAGGTACCAGAGTTCAAGGCGAGGCTGGCGGCCGTACGGCTGGAAGGGAGGTACGGGACGGATGAGAGCGGCGGCGAAGCCGCAGCGAACGGCTCTTCCTTCTCTCTCCGGGTGCAGCAGGCCGAGCGGCTGCTGCTGGAGGCCGTGGCCGAGTCCCGGTCATCCTCCGGCGAGACGCTCAGCACGGCGCGGCTGCTGCTGGCCCGGCACTACGGGCGGACCGGGCGCACCACGCTCGCCCGGGAGCAGCTGCACGAGGCCCAGCAGGCGTTCACCACCGGTACGCCGGCCCTCTTCACCGGCATGGTGACGGGCCTCCACGGCTGGCTGGACTGTCTCGACGGGGACTTCGCGGGCGCCCGGGAACACATCCGGCGTGCCGTACGGCAGCTCGACAGCCTCGCTCCGCTGGTGGCGCCCCACCTGATCACCCACCAGTTCCTCGCGGCGGCCTGGGCGATGGCTCACCTGGAGGCGGCCGAGGACGGGGCGCGCCTGCTGGGCGCGTACGACCGGCACGCGCCCGCGTCGGAGGGTTTCGGCCTCCAGCCGCTGCCGCCCACGGCCGAGGACCGGGTGCGGCGGCAGGCCGAGGCGGCACTGCGGGCGGCACTGACAGCCGATGCGTACGAGAGCGCCCGGGCCGAGGGCGGCGGCCTCTCCGTGCGGGAGGCCGCCGCCCTCGTCTGACCGATGCCCTCATCTGGTCGGTGCCCTCATCTGGCCGCCGCCCCGTCTGATCGCCGCCGCCACCTGGCCGGTGCCCGCTTCACCGGGCGTCGGCAAGCCGTTCCCGCGCCTCCGCCAGATCCTCCTCCGTCGGCGCGTCGTCCTGGGCCAGCGCACGCCGCCAGTATCCGGTGAAATCGATGTCCCGCTTGTCCAGGCCGCGGTCCTCGACCAGGTGCCTGCGCAGCGCACGGACCGCGCCCGCCTCCCCGGCGAGCCAGGCGAACACCGATCCCGCCGGGAACCGCGCTCCCCGCACCGCCTCGACCAGCAGCTCACCGGGCCCGGCCGGCCCCGTACCGCGGTGCAGCCAGTGCACGGTCAGCTCCCCGCGGGTGTCGAAGGCCTGCTCGTCCGCCGCGTCCGCGACCTCGATGTACGCCACCGCGCGGGCGCCTTCGGGCAGCCACTCGGCCAGCGTGCCGATGGCCGGCAGCGCGGTCTCGTCCCCGGCGAGCAGCGTCCAGTCGGCCGCGCCGAGGGGGACGGGCCGGGCGAAGTACGCCGACGGGCCGAACATGCCCAGGGTGTCGCCCGGCGCGGCGGTGCGCGCCCAGCGGGTCGCCGGGCCGGTCTCCGGGCCGTCCGCCGGAGTACCTGCCGGGCCGCCCGCCGCATCCGGACCGTGCAGGACGAAGTCGATGTCGATCGTGCCGTCCGCGGGGTGGTGCGCCCGGACCGTGTAGCTGCGCATCCACGGCCGTTCGTCCTCGGGTAGCGCCTGGAGCGCCTGGTACCACCGCATCATGTCACCGTCGGCGGACGGCTCCGGCAGCCGCGGGACGTCCTGCCCGGGCCGGGGGAAGTACAGCTTCACCTGCTGGTCCGGCGCGTCGAGACGGAATCCGACGAGGTCAGGGCCGCCGAAGGTGACGCGGACCAGGTGCGGTGAGAGCCGCCGGACCGCGGTGACCCGGAGGTACCGGACGGGCAGGGGTGCCGGCCGGGAAGTCTGCTGCTGCATCGCGTCTCCTTGGGGCGGGCCACCGGCTGACTACAGCGGTGGCGCGAGGGACGCACAGCGCGCGGGCCGGGGGCGTGAACCCTGGCGCGCTGTGCGGGACAGTGACACGACCGTCGCAGCCGCCGCCTACACGCCGCCTACAGCTCACCTGCACGAGCACGCACGGACAGCCGGCTCTCCCGCCCGCCACACGCGCGGCCGAGCTATCCGGGTGATTCGCCCGCACGGCCGTCACTACGGGCCCTCCACCGTCAATACGTCTGCTGACAGGAAGAGCCCGCACCGGCCGCATCCGCTGCCGCCGGAGCGGGCCGTCCCGCACGAGAACGGATCACCACACCATGCCCCAGCCCACGGACCGCCGCCGCCTGCTCCCCATCGCCTCGGCGAGCGCCTTGGCCCTCGCCGCCACCCTGGGGGCCGGAGCCGCCCTCGTTCCCTCCCCCGCGACCGCCTCCGGGCCCGCGCACGCCGCGCCTCAGAACCCCCGGGAAGCGACGGTGCGGGTGGGGACCGGCACCGCCGACTTCTGCCTCACCCCCGACGCCACCCGCGCGCTGGCCAAGGCCGGGATCCGCCTCGCCGCGGTCGCCCCGGCGAAGGTCACCGGCCCGGCCGGGCGCCGGTGCGTGTCCGCGCCGATCTCGGGCGGCGAGTTCAACACCCGCTTCACCTCCGGGCACCTCGCCTTCGCAGGCGGCTTCGACTTCGTACGCAAGGACCGGCGCCACCTGAAGGTCGACTCCCTGCGGGGCGACATCGCCACCTCGCGTGTCACCGCGCACGTGGGCGGCTCCAAGGCACGCCGGACCGACTTCCTGGCGTTCCGTATGGACCCGAACCGGGTCAAGGTGGGCGGCGGACAGGTACGGGCCCAGATGGCGTTCACCCTGACCGAGCGTGGTGTCGGTGCCTTCCGCGGCGCCTTCCAGGGGCGCTCGCCGTTCACCGCGGGCCAGCGGGTGTTCGACGGGGACGGTACGGCCCGGCTCGCCACCCAGGCGCCCGGCAGCACGTCCCCCGGAACCGGCACCGCACAGAAGCAGACGCCCGACCCCGCCCGGAAGCAGACGCCCGGCACCCCCCAGAAGCAGACCTCGGGAACCCCGCAGAAGCAGGCTCCCGGCACCGCCCGGAAGCAGACCCCCGGCACCGCCCACAACCAGTCACCCGCCGTCGCGCCCCGTCCCGCCCAAGACCCTGCCGTCGACCCGGTGAACGACGTGGCGATGGGCCCGCTGCACCAGATCGCGGCCGACTGAGCCTGCGGCCTGCGCGGGAGCGGGCCGTCGGTCCCGGTCGCGCTCGTGGTACGTACGCCGGGTGTGCTCGGTGTGCGCCCGCATGACCGCGGACGCCCGTGCCTCGTCCCGGTCGGTGATCGCCGCGATCAGCTCGCGGTGCTCGGCCCAGGACTGCTTGCCGCGCTGCCGGGCGACGGGTGTGCAGTACCGGCGCACCCGTCGCCCGGCCTGCCCCGCCAGGCCGGGCGGCACCGTCACCTTGGCGTGGAACTCCGCGTTCGTGGCGACCGCGGTCTCCGCCGCGTCGTCCCGGACCGCCTGTTCGCCCTTGTCGCACAGCACTTCCGGCTCCGCGATGCCGGCCCTCGGTGTCGAGCCGCTTCAGCGCCTCGCGGACCGGCTGCCGGGAGGCGCCGAGATGGCCTGCCGGCTCGCTCTCGACCAGGTGCCGGCCGGGGCGCAGCGTACGCGTGGTGATCAGTTCGAGGAGCGCTTCGTAGACGCGCTCGCGCAGTGGTCCGGGGCGTTCCGGCTTCGGTACGGCCCCCTGCGGCAGCCCTGTGGACAGCATCGGGACACCCCTCCGTGGACGCGACCGGGTCGGTCTTCGCGCGCGGACGCCCGGCCCGCGGGCACCCGATTGGTCGTCGTCTACAGCTACCGACCGTCTCCGTCGCCGCGCAGGTCACCCGTACGGCCGCCGCATCCCGCGGTCCGTCCCGGCCGCCGCCCCGCCCGCCGTCAACTCCTGCGAGACTACGACCTCTTGCACAGCCTCGAACCACCGCGGTTCCCACGGAACCGCCGAGAGAAGCAGGTTGCCGATGCGCGGAGGAAGGGTCGCCGTCGTGGGCGGGAGCATCGCCGGATGCGCCGCCGCACTGGCCGCACACCGGGGCGGCGCGGCACAGGTCACGGTCCTTGAACGGGCCGCCGGCCGGCTGGCGGACCGCGGCGCCGGTCTAGCCATGCACAACCTCCGGTACGCGGAACTGGCGTCGGCGGGCTACCTGGACGCCGGCATCCCCTGGATACAGCTCTGCCGACGCCGCTGGTACACGCGGGACGGCGCGCTGCCGCTCGGCCGGGTGGTCGGGGAACTGCCCTTCCCGTTCCGTACGTACAACTGGGGACCGCTCTGGCGCGGGCTGCGCGACCGGATGCCCGCCACCACCGTGTTCCGCGGGGGCAGCCTGGTCCGTACGGTCGAGGTGCCGCCCGACGGCGCGGTGGTACGCCTGGAGGACGGCTCTGCCCACCACGCCGACCTGGTCATCGGCGCGGACGGTTACCGCTCCGTGGTCCGGGACGCCGCCTTCCCCGACGTACGGCCCGCGTACGCCGGGTACCTCGCCTGGCGCGGCGCGTTCCCCGCCGAGCGGCTGGCCGCGCTCGGCCCCGACCCGGACGACGCGTGGCCGGTCGAGGACTGTGTCTTCGCCGTCTTCACCGGCGGCCACGCCGTCATCTACCGCATCCCGGACGGCGTCGGCGGCCACTGCGCCAACTGGGTGCTGTACACCGTGCCCCCGCCGGAACTCGACCTCGGACTGGACACTCCCACCAGCCTGCCGCCCGGCACCCTCGGCGAGGCGCTGCACGCCTGCTTCGCGCAGGTCACCGGCGACCTCCTGCCGCCGTACTGGGGCGGCCTGCTCCGGCTCACGCGGCCCGAGGAACTGTTCATCCAGCCGATGTACGACTTCACGGCGCCCCACTACGCCGCGGGCCGCCTGCTGCTCGCCGGCGACGCGGCGACGGTCGCCCGCCCGCACACCGGCAGCGGCGCGGTCAAGGCCCTCCGTGACGCCACCGCCCTGGAGGCGGCGTGCTCCGCGGCGAGCACCTGGTCCGAGGTGTCCGCCGCGTACGACGCCGCGCGTGGGCCCGTCGGGGTGCCGATGATGGAACTCGGCCGCCGCCTGGGCGACGCCCTCGTTCTGCGGAGCCCAGACTGGCGGACGGTGGGCCAGCCGCAGCTGGACGCCTTGTGGGCCGGGGCGGGCGCGAGCGCGTTCGGCGGGCGTGAACTGCCGGGCACGCGCGATGCGCCCCCTCGCGTCACGGAGCGGTAGCGGGCCGCGTATCCGGGCCACCCGCTCGTGCGCCTCCGCGTGCCGGACAATGGAACCGCCAGACCGGCCCGCCGCCACGGGCCGGCGCACCAGGACGGACGGGACTGATCAGACATGGGACGGGTCACCGAGCGACGCCGCGTCATCCGCATCCGCGACGGAGCCGTGAGCACACGCCCGGACACCCTCGTCGGCGAGGAGCCGCTGGAGATCCGCCTCGGCGGCAAGCCGCTCGCCGTCACGATGCGCACGCCGGGCGACGACTTCGCGCTGGCCGCGGGCTTCCTCGTCAGCGAGGGCGTGCTGGGGGACGCCGGGGAGCTGGCGAACATCGTGTACTGCGCGGGCGCCACCGAGGACGGCTCGAACACCTACAACGTGGTGGACGTACAGCTCGCGCCCGGCGTGCCCGTCCCGGACATCTCCCTGGAGCGCAACGTCTACACGACGTCGTCCTGCGGCCTGTGCGGCAAGGCGAGCCTGGACGCGGTCCGCACGTCCGCCCGCTGGCCCCTTGACCCGCCCGCCGACGCCGCGGCCCGCATCACGCCCGCGACCCTGTCCGCCCTGCCCGGCCGGCTGCGGGCCGCGCAGCGCGTGTTCGACCGGACCGGCGGGCTGCACGCCGCCGCGCTCTTCGACTCCGACGGTGAACTCCTCGACATACGCGAGGACGTGGGCCGCCACAACGCCGTCGACAAGGTCGTCGGCCGCGCCTTCCAGGAGGGCCGGCTGCCGCTGCGCGACACCGTCCTGATGGTCTCGGGCCGGGCGTCGTTCGAGCTGGTCCAGAAGGCGGTCATGGCGGGCATCCCGGCCCTGGCCGCCGTCTCGGCGCCGTCCTCCCTCGCCGTCGACCTGGCCGCCGAGAGCGGCCTGACGCTGGTGGGGTTCCTGCGGGGTACCTCGATGAACGTGTACGCGGGCGAGGAGCGGCTGGCGCTGGGCGCGGTGGCGGGGCGGGGCTGAGAGCGGGCCGTCAGCCGGCGTCCGGCTCCTTTGCCGCATCCGGACCCGGCGTCCGCCCCGGCTCCGCCACGCGCGCCAGCAGCTCCATGAGATGTTCGCGTTCGGCGGGGGTCAGGCGCGCGGTCAGCTCTTCGTTGGCCCGGTCGCCCAGCGCCTCCGTACGGCGGAGCCTGCGTTCGCCGTCCGCGGAGATCTCGATGGCGTTCTTGCGCCGGTCCCTGGGGTCGGGGGTGCGGGTCACCAGCCCGTCGGCCTGCAGGTCGTTGACGACCGCGACCATGTCCTTGGGGTCGATGCCCACGCTGCGGCCCAGCTCCGCCTGGGAGACGGGCCCCAGCTCGCCGACGGCCGAGAGCACCGCGTGGTGCATCATCCGCATCCCCTCCTCGGCGAGCGCTTCCGCGACGAGGCGGTGGCCGCGTGCGGCTGCCCGGCCGAGCAGCCAGCTGGGGAGGGCGCGGATACGGGAGGGGGCGTACGGGGTCTCTGCCATGGGTCCAGCTTACGAGACAACCATTGGGTACCCCAACGAACCCTGTTATCGTTGGGGTACCCAATGGTTTCCCGGTGTGTCCGGGCGGCCGTCCCCTGCGTGGCGTCCCGCCGCGCCCGCTTCCCCGGAGGTGCCCATGCGGCGAGTCCGTTTCCATGCGTACGGCGGCCCCGAAGTCCTGCGCGTCGAGGAGGCCGAGGTCCCCGGGCCGGGCCCCGGCGAACTGCTCGTCCGCACCGAGGCCATCGGCGTGAGTCTGCCCTCCGTACGCCGGACGCGCGGTGACGGCCGGGGCGGCGGCGTACCGCTGCCCGCCGTGCTCGGCGGCGAAGTGGCCGGCGAGGTCACCGGCCTGGGTCCGGACGTGACCGGCTTCGCGGTCGGCGACCGGGTCACCGGGCTCTCCTTCACCGGCTCGTACGCCGACGTGACGACCGTCCCCGCGGCGCTTGCCTCCCGGATACCGGACGGCGCGACCGGCGTGGACGCCGTGGCACTGGCCCGCGGCGGCCAGGTCGCCCTCGCCGCGCTGGCCACCGCCGGCCCCACCGGCGCCGAGTCGGTCCTGATCACCGGCGCCGCCAGCGCCACCGGGCACCTCGCGGTGCAGCTGGCGAAAGTGCGGGGCGTGCCGCGGGTGGTGGCGGCCGTCGGTTCCGCCGCCAAGGCGGACTTCCTGTACGGGCTCGGCGCCGACGAGGTCGTGACGTACGAGGACGCGTCCTGGGGCGCGCCCGTCGACATCGTGCTCGACGGCGTCGGCGGGGACCTGCTGCCGCGTGCGGTGGCGGCCCTCGCGCCGGGCGGGCGGCTGGTGTTCTTCAACTCGGGCGGCGGCACGGTCTCGGCCTACGACCTCCTCGCGGGCTCCAAGACGATCACCGGGCTCACCATGGCGCGCTTCACCGCCACCCGCCCGGAGCTGTACGAACGGCACGGCGCCGAGCTGTGGGACCACTTCTTCGCCGGCCGCCTGCGGGCCACTGTGCACGCGCGGGTCCCCCTGGCGGAGGCCGCCCGCGCACACGAGATCATCGAAGCCCGCGCCAACCTCGGCAAGGTCGTGCTGATTCCCTGACCGCTTGCTCCGGACGAGGGAAATCCGGCCGGGTGCGAAGAAGCGCCGCGCGTGGCTTGTGGCGGTGCCGGGGGCCCAGTAGCTTCCTGCGCACCGGAGCACGGACATGGGACGTCCTACGTAGAACGTCGGATGTCTGCCGTGCCGTCCAGCCGTCCAGCGTTCTCTCTTCTTCCTCCGACGCCTCGCCGATGCCTCGAAGGGCAGGTCGGATCATGACGTCACCGTTCCGCACCCACCGAGTCCACCGCGGCAGACCCGCCACCAGGACCGGCGGCCCCGCACGCCGCACATCCCGGCGGAAGGGCCGCACACTCGCCGCGCTCGCCACGGCGGCCGTCGTCCTGGTCCCGGTGGCCGCCGCCCAGGCCCGCCCCGCGGTAACCGGCTCCCCCACCCGGGGCTTCGAACAGCAAGTGCTGTTCAAGGGAGCCCAGGAGCACGGTTACGCCTGCTTCCGCATCCCGGCGATCGTCCGGTCCACCGGCGGTACGCTGCTGGCCTTCGCCGAGGGCCGGGTACGCGACTGCGGCGACGCCGGCGACATAGACCTCGTACTGAAACGCTCCGCCGACGGCGGCCGTACGTGGGGGCCGCTCCAGGTCGTCAACGAGGGCGGCGGGGACACCCACGGAAACCCGGCCCCCGTCGTCGACCGCGAGACCGGCCGCATCCTGCTCGCGGAGACCTACAACAAGGGCCGCCCCGACGCGGGCAACTGCGACGTGCCCTGCGACCGCACCCCGCACCTCCAGTACAGCGACGACGACGGCGCCACCTGGTCCGCACCGCGCGACCTGACCGCCGAGCTCCGGCCCGCCGGATGGAACTCCTGGTACGCGACCGGGCCCGTGCACGGTATCCAGCTGGCCCGGGGACGGCACGCCGGACGGCTGGTCTTCACCGTCAACGCCGAGAGCTACGCGGGCGGCCGGATAACCGCCAACCACGCGGCGCTGATGCTCAGCGACGACGGCGGCGCCACCTGGCGGGTCGGTGCCGTGGACAGCTACCCGACCGCCGCCGACGGCACCTTCCGCCAGAAGCCGTCCGAGATGAGCCTGCTGGAACGTTCCGACGGCTCGGTGTACGTCAACGGGCGCGAGCAGGACGGTACCGACCTCGGCCATCGCACGGCGGCCGTCAGCCACGACGGCGGCACATCCTTCGACCGGCCCTTCCGCGCCCTGCCCGGCCTGTACGCGCCCATGGTGCAGGGCTCGGTGCTGCGGCTGCCCCGGCGGGGCTCCCGCGGGCCGGTCCGTACGCTGTTCGCCGCGCCCGCCGACCCCGACCGCCGCCGCACCATGACCCTCCGCTCCTCCTACGACGAGGGCCGCACCTGGGAAGGCGTGGACCGCGGCGCCCGGGTCACCACCGACTGGTCCGGCTACTCGGACCTGGTGTCCGTCGCGCCCGGCCTGACCGGCCTGCTGTACGAGGGCGGCGCGGCCGACGCCCGCGACGAGATCCGCTTCGCGCGCTTCACCGACGGCTGGCTCGGTCCGCGCCGTGCCCCCGACCCGACGCCCCCCGACCACGGACGGCATGCCCGGCCCGCCCTCGTCCTGGGCGGCGCCCGGCCGGTCCCGGGCCGCTTCGGCGACGGGCTCGCCTTCGACGGCCGGGACGATGCCGTACGGCTGCCCTTCCGCAGCTCACTGCCCCTGGGCGACCGCGACTTCACGTGCAGCCTCTGGTTCCGCTACCGTGCCGCCTCCGCTGAACAGCCCTTCCTGTGGATGGGCGGGGTGGGCAGCCGCAGCCCGCAGGTGGCGCTGCGCGGTGACCCGGCCCGCAACCGGATCAGCGCCTCGGTCACCGCGCTCGACGGCGCCCGGCCGCCCGCCACCGCCGAGGCCGCATCCGCCGCCGCGTACAACGACGGCGCGTGGCACCATCTGGCGCTGCGGCGTACCGGCGGCCGGCTGATTCTCACCGTCGACGGCACCGAGAGCCGTACCGTTCCCGGCGTGCCCGGCTCCGTGAGCCGGAACTCGGTCTTCGGCGTCCACGCGGGCCAGAAGGTGGACAGCCGTTCCCAGCTGTCCGGGGATCTGGACGAAGTACGGGTGTACGGGCGCGCATTGAGCGACGGTGAGCTGGATCGCGTACGCCGGGACAACGCGCGCGTACGCGGCCCGGTCGTCCTGCATCTGTCGCTGAACCGCGTGGACGATGCGAACTGACGGGTCATCGCGAGGTCGGTGAGCGGAGCGCCGATCATGCCCAGGGGGTCGAGGCGCAGGCCGCCGCCCGCCACGGAAGAAAATCTCTCCTCCCCGGGTTCGGGGCGAAGAACTCTCAGGAATCCTGAATCAGGGCGAGCTGCGGACCAAGCCGTCGCCGCCCGCGCCCTGCCCCGGCGGCCCGCCCGCTGTCCGCACCGCGGCCCCCGCCCCGGCATCGGTTTCCCGCTCGGCGGGGGCCTGTGCCGCGTACCGCTTCGCGAGGACCGCGCAGACCATCAGCTGCATCTGGTGGAAGAGCATCAGCGGCAGCACGGCCAGTCCGGCCTGGGCGCCGAACAGGACGCTGGCCATGGGCAGTCCGGCGGCCAGACTCTTCTTCGAGCCCGCGAAGGTGATGGCGATCCGGTCGCCGCGGGCGAAACCGGCCTTCCCGGAGCCGTAGGACGTGATCGTCAGCATCAGGGCCAGCAGGACGGCCTCGACGGCCAGCAGACTCAGCAGGCGCCACGGCGAGACCTGGTGCCAGATGCCCTCGACCATGCCCGTGCTGAAGGCGGTGTAGACGACGAGGAGTATCGAGCCGCGGTCGACCAGGCCGAGGATCTTCTTGTGGCGGGTGAGGAAACCGACGGTCCAGCGGCGCAGCAGCTGACCGGCGAGGAACGGCACCAGCAGCTGCAAGACGATCGAGACCAGGGAGCCGGCCGAGAACCCCCCGCCGTCACCGCCCAGGAGGAGCGCCGCCAGCAGCGGGGTCACGACGATCCCGACGAGGCTGGAGAAGGAGCCCGCGCAGATCGCCGCCGCGACGTTGCCGCGCGCCATGGAGGTGAAGGCGATCGACGACTGGACGGTGGAGGGCACCAGGCACAGGAAGAGCAGACCGGTGTGGAGGGGCTGCGTCAGGACGTACGGGACGAGGCCGCGGGCCGCCAGCCCGAGCAGCGGGAAGACGACGAACGTACAGGCCAGCACCGTCAGGTGCAGCCGCCACTGGCGCATGCCCTCCAGCGCCTCGCGGGTGGAGAGCCGGGCGCCGTAGAGGAAGAAGAGCAGCGCGACGGCGCCGGTCGACGCGTCGCCGGCGACGGCGGCGGCCGGGCCCCGGGCAGGGAGCAGTGCCGCCAGGCCGACGGTGCCGACGAGGGCCAGGATGAAACCGTCCACGGGAAGCCAGGAGGGGATGGTGAGGTGAGGGCGGCGCATGTTCTCTCTTCGCGGGTCGGTGCAGGCGGACGGCGCTGTGGACGGCGTTACGGACGGTGCCCTCTCCAGCCTGCCTGGCTCCGGGGCCATCGGGAAGCCCTCTTACCGTGGTGACTGCCATCATGATGTGTGATGGGCACCTAGGATGGGGCGATGTTCGATCCCGTGCAGTTGCGCACGTTCCTCGCGGTGGCGCAGACGCTGAGCTTCACCCAGGCCGCGCACCGGCTCGGCCTGCGCCAGTCCACCGTCAGCCAGCACGTACGCAAGCTGGAGGACGCGGCCGGACGGCGGCTGTTCGCCCGCGACACCCACACCGTGGACCTCACCGAGGACGGCGAGGCGATGCTCGGCTTCGCCCGCACCATCCTGGAGGCCAACGAGCGGGCCGCGGGCTTCTTCACCGGCACCCGGCTGCGCGGCCGGCTGCGGTTCGGGGCCTCGGAGGACTTCGTGCTGACCCGGATGCCGGAGGTGCTGGAGGAGTTCCGGCGCGACCACCCCGAGGTGGACCTGGAGCTGACGGTCGAACTCTCCGGGACGCTGCACGAACTCCTGGCGGCCGGCCGCCTCGACCTCGTCCTGGCCAAGCGCCGCCCCGGCCCGGCGCGCGGCCGGGCCGAGGCGCCCGCCGGCCGGCTCGTCTGGCGGGACCGGCTGGTGTGGATCGGCACGGACCGGCTGCGGCTGGACGCGCGGCGGCCGGTCCCGCTGGTGGTGTTCCCGCCGCCCGCGGTGACCCGGGCCCGCGCGCTGGAGGCGCTGGAGCGGCAGGGCCGGGACTGGCGCATCGCCTGCACGAGCGGCAGCCTCAACGGTCTGATCGCGGCCACCCGGGCGGGCCTGGGCGTGATGGCGCACAGCCTCGGCATGATTCCGCCCGGCCTGGTCCGCATGCCGTCCCGGGCCGGGCTGCCGGACCTCGGCGGGGTGGATTTCGTCCTGCTGTACGGCGACGAGCGGAACGCAGCGGCCAGGGGCCCGGCGAACGCCCTGGCCGACGCGATACTGGCGGGCGGTGACCGGTTGCAGCTGCCATAGGGGCAGGACTCCCCGGCCGCCCCGGCCGGACGCTTTCGCAGAGATTTGGTGCAGATCCGGTCCCGGCGTCGTGATCGTCGGGCGCGGGCCGGCCCCGACGATGTCCGGGCTTCTCCGGAGTAGCCCGTTTTCGCCGCATGACCAGCGACTATGCCATCCGTCCGCCGGACAGGACGCCCCTCCCGCGCGCCGTCCTGTTGGGGTACGGTCTCGGCCCTGTGAGAAGCAGCACGAGGAGCTGGGTCATTGCGCGAGTTCACCGTCCCACCTTTGGCGACGGCGCCCCGCGTCGGCGGGTTGGCGGACGCTGTCTTCGACCATGCCGACTCGGATCCCGGCCGGGCCGCGCTGGCGCGTAAGGACGCCGCCGGCGAGTGGCGGGACGTCAGCTCCGCGCGGTTCCGCGACGAGGTGCTGGCCCTGGCCAAGGGGCTGCTCGCGCAGGGCGTCCGCTTCGGCGACCGGGTCGGGATCATGTCCCGTACCCGCTACGAGTGGACGCTGTTCGACTTCGCCCTGTGGTCCGTGGGCGCCCAGTCCGTGCCGCTGTACCCCACGTCGTCCGCCGAGCAGGTCTTCTGGATGCTGCACGACGCGGGCGTCACGGCCTGCATGGTCGAGCACGAGGACCACGCGATGACCATCGGCTCGGTCATCGACCGGCTGCCGCAGCTGCGCCGCCTGTGGCAGCTGGACGCCGACCCGGTCGCCGAACTGACGGCGGCGGGCGCGCACCTGGAGGACGACGTGGTGCACCGTCACCGTATGGCGGTCACCCCGGACGCGACCGCGACGGTCATCTACACCTCCGGCACCACCGGCCGCCCCAAGGGCTGCGTCATCAGCCACGCCAACTTCATGGCGGAGGCCGACAACGTCGTCCAGCGCTACGAGACGGTCTTCCACTCCAAGCCCGGCGACGAGGCGTCCACCCTGCTGTTCCTGCCGCTCGCCCACGTCTTCGGGCGGATGGTGCAGGTCGCGGCCGTACGCGGGCGGGTCAAGCTGGGCCACCAGCCCGACCTGTCCGCCGCCGCCCTGATCCCGGACCTCCAGTCGTTCCGGCCCAGCTTCATCCTCGCCGTGCCGTACATCTTCGAGAAGGTCTTCGCGGCGGCCCGGCGCAAGGCCGAGGCGGAGGGCAGGCTCGGCCCGTTCGAGAAGGCCGTCGACGTGGCGGTGCGCTATGCCGAGGCGCTGGAGCACAAGGCGTTCGGCACCGCCTCCGGGCCCGGCGCCCCGCTGCGCATGCAGCACCAGCTCTTCGACAAGCTGGTGTACAGCAAGGTGCGGGAGGCGATGGGCGGCCGGGTGCGGCACGCCATGTCGGGCGGTTCGGCGATGGAGCGCCGGCTCGGGCTGTTCTTCGCCGGCGCCGGGGTGACCATCTACGAGGGGTACGGCCTGACGGAGTCCACCGCGGCCGCCACCGCCAATCCGCCCGAGCGCACCCGCTTCGGCACCGTCGGCTCCCCCGTCCCCGGCACGACCGTGCACATCGCCGAGGACGGCGAGATCTGGCTGCACGGCGGCCAGATCTTCCAGGGCTACCTGAACAACGTCAGGGCCACCGACGCCGTCCTGCGCGACGGCTGGCTGGCCACCGGCGACCTCGGCGCGCTCGACGAGGACGGCTATCTGACGATCACCGGCCGGAAGAAGGAAATCCTGGTCACCTCCGGCGGCAAGACCCTCTCCCCGGCCGTCCTGGAGGAGCGGGTACGGGCCCACCCCCTGGTCGCCCAGTGCATCGTCGTCGGCAACGACCGCCCGTACGTGGCCGCGCTGGTGACGCTGGACCCGGAGGCGGTCACGCACTGGCTCAGGATGCGCGGCAAGCCGGAGCTGCCGCCGACGGACCTGGTGCACGACCCCGACCTGGAGACCGAGATCCGGCGGGCCGTCGTCGCCGCCAACACCCTGGTCTCGCAGGCCGAGTCGGTCCGGACGTTCCGGATACTGGCGCACCAGTTCAGCGAGGAGCACGGCCTGCTGACGCCGTCGCTCAAGCTGAAGCGCAAGGCCATCGAGGCGGCGTACGCGACGGAGGTGGAGGCGCTGTACCGCACGTGAGGCGGCGCCGCCCGGAGGGTGCCGCTCCCCGTGCGGCGGAGCCGGTTCGTTCCGCGGCCGGAGGTGCCCGGCTCGCGTCGCCGGAAGGCTCGTCCTCCATGGACACCCACCGGTTCCGCCCTCGCCGCCGTCACCGGGACGGCGAACCCGATCACGTCCGGCGACTTCCTGCGGCCCTGGGGCTTCGTCCTCGTCTACGGTGCCTTCACCGTCGAGGGCATCACCCCCATGGGCGCCTTCTCGGTGTACGCGCACCGGCGCTGGGGCGCGCTGCTGCGCCGGCGGCTGGAGTCCGTACCCGTACCTGCTCCCGCAGTACGGGCGGCCCGCCGACTGCTCGGCGTTCCCGCGGCGCTGCTCCTGGCCGTACTCGGCGTCGTCGACGTGCTGTGGGGCCTGGGCATGCCGACGGGTGCCGGAGCGGCGGCCCTGCCCGCGCGGACCGCCGTCACGGCCACGTCCGGCGTCGTCCAGGGGCTGCTGTCGCCGGCCGGCGCGGCCGGACTGGCCGCACTCCTCTTCCCCCGCCGGGGCGCCTCGCGGCGGCTGCGTACGCGGGTGCCGCTCGCGCCGGCCTGGCTGGGCTCCGCGGCGGTGTTCGCGTGGGGCGGAACGCTGTGGCTCTCGTCGACCGCGGCCGACGCCCTGACCGGCGGCGGGTCCCCCGCCCGCGGCCTGCCCGGTCTGACGGGCGCCCTGGAACTGGTCGCGGGGCTGGTCGTGCTCTGCCTCGGCGCCCTCACCCTGGCCGCGGAGACGGCCCGCGCGCCCCGCCCCGCCCGCACACGTCGTGAAGGTGCGCGGGAATGCTCCGTACCGGATGATCGTTGACGTCGGAGAACATGTACGACGACCTAAGGATCGAATCGCTCGTGAGCAAGGTCCCCCACATCACCCTCAACAACGGCGTCGCCATGCCGCAGCTCGGCTACGGCGTCTGGCAGGTGCCGGACGACGAGGCCGCCACGGCCGTCGGAACCGCCCTGGAAGCCGGGTACCGCAGCATCGACACCGCCGCGATCTACGGCAACGAGGAGGGCACGGGGAAGGCGCTCGCCGCCTCCGGCATCGCTCGTGACGAGCTCTTCGTGACGACGAAGCTCTGGAACACCGAGCAGGGCTACGACTCGACCCTGCGTGCCTTCGACACGTCCCTCGGCAAGCTGGGCCTGGAGTACGTGGATCTGTACCTGATCCACTGGCCGATGCCCGCCAAGGACACGTTCGTGGACACGTACCGGGCGTTCGAGAAGATCTACGAAGAGGGCCGCGCCAAGGCCATCGGCGTCTCCAACTTCCAGCCCGCTCACCTGGAGCGGCTGCTGGGCGAGACGTCGGTCGTCCCCGCCGTCAACCAGATCGAGCTGCACCCGCAGTTCCAGCAGTCCGAGGCCCGCGCCTTCCACGCCCGCCACAACATCGCGACCGAGGCCTGGTCGCCGCTGGGCCAGGGCAAGGACCTCCTGAAGGACGCGACCGTCGGCGAGCTGGCCGGGAAGTACGAGCGCACCCCCGCGCAGATCGTGCTCCGCTGGCACCTTCAGCTCGGCAACGTCGTCATCCCGAAGTCCGTGACGCCGTCCCGGATCAAGGAGAACATCGACGTCTTCGGCTTCGAGCTGGACGACGCCGACATGGCGGCGCTCGCGGCCCTGGACTCGGGCAAGCGCCTGGGTCCGGACCCGGACACCATGAACAGCTGACACCGTGTCCGGACCCCGGTCCGGTGCACCACCGTACGGCGCCGCCGTCCCGTCCCGGGGCGGCGGCGCCGCCGTATTGCGCAGCGGGCCTCTCGCCCCTCCCCTGCTCCCTCCCAGCTCACGCCCGGTTTCCCGGTTTCCCGCGGCCCGCAGGGGACGGGAAACCCCTTGGCCCGCCGTGCGGCGCGGGACGAAGGTCAGGGTGCCGGGTCCGAGCAGTCGGCGGCCCCGGCGCACCGAGCAGCACAACGGAGGAGACCCAGATGATCCGCATCCCTCGCGCCGCCGCCGCTCTCGCGGCCACCGCGGCCGCGTTCGCCCTCGCCGGCAGCACGGTGGCCACCGCCGCCACCGGTTCGGCCCCCGCCCGGCAGTCCGCCGCCGCGCCCGCGGTCCAGGCCGTCGTGTGCACGGTCAACGACAACGGCGTCAACTACCGCGGCGGTCCGGGCACCGGCTACCCGGTCCTGGGTCAGGTGAACAGGGGCCAGAAGATGAACGCGCGGGGCCGCGAAGGCTCCTGGATCATGGGTGACCTCTGGGGCGGCCGTACCGGAGTGTGGATCCACGTGGCCTACCTGAACTGCTGAGACTCAGCCCGCCGGCCCTGCCACACGCCCGCGCTCCGGGCCGGCGAGCTGATCACACGGCGGGATGGTGGGGGGTCTTCCCGGCCCGGGAGGGCCACCATCCCGCCCGGCACCGGCCGGCCGCCGCTCGGCCACGGCCGGCCCACCGCGCACGAGGACGCCGACGGGGGCGTGCGCGGCAGGGCACGGACGTGGCCCTACGGGGGGCGGCGGCCGGCCGGCGCCGTCGTGGGGGGGGGCCCCCCCCAGGGGGGAAGGGGGGGGGGGGGGGGGGGGGGGGGGGGGGGAGGGGGGGGGGGGGGGGGGGGGGGGGAAGGGGGGGGGGGGA
>NZ_JBVIBD010000021.1:0-171566 GCF_055573595.1 Streptomyces sp. NPDC030165
CCTCCCCCCCCCATGCGCAACCCCTCTTCCCCTTACCTTTTCTCTCACCTTCCCCGCCCCGTCCCCCCCCCCCCCCCCCCCCCCCCAAACCCCCCCCCCCCCCCCCCCCGGGACGGCGCGGAAGGCCGGGTCCTTCCGGGACCCGGCCTTCCGCGGAGCGGTACGCCGTGCTACTTGCTTCCGCGCTTCTTGGCGGGCATCAGCGGCTTGGGCTCCGCGCGCGGCCCGCAGAACGTGTCCCTGGCCGGGGTCCGCCCGGTCAGCAGGTACCGCTCCACATGCTGGTTCGCGCAGGTGTTCGTCCCGAACGAGACGCCGTGCGTCCCCGCGCCGCGCTCGGTCACCAGCGCCGAGCCGGGCAGCCGGCGCCGCAGCTCTACCGCGCCGGAGTGCGGCGTCGCGCCGTCCCGCTCCGCGGCCAGCAGCAGCACCGGCGGCAGCGCGCCCGGCGCGGTCCGCACGTCGACCGGTCGGTGCGGCGCGCCCGCCTGCGGAAGGGCCGCGTCGGTCACGTCCTGCGAGTAGCGCATCGGGTCCTGGACGGCGCCCCGCGGCGTGTAGCGGGGCCAGAATGCGCACGGCAGGTTCATCCAGGCGTTGTCCCACGTCTCGAAGGGCGCGATGCGTGCGCTCGCGGTGTTGTCCCGGTCCCAGACCCGCAGGTCACGCGGCCACAGCCCGTCGTTGCACTCCACGGCCGTGTAGACCGCGTTGCCGTTCTCGTCCGCCTTCTCGCCGCCCGGCTGCGGCGTCGCCTGCTTGAGCAGCAGCCTGGGATCGCCCTTGACGTACGTGGCGAGCGCCGCGGCCCGTCCCGGCCAGTACGCGTCGTTGTAGCCCGTTTTGAGGAAGGCCGCCTGCAGCTGGGCCGATCCGACCTTGCCGCCCAGGGGCCGGTGGCTGAGCCGTTCCCGCACGGTGTCGTACGTGCGCAGCACCGTCTGCGGTGTCGTCCCCAGGCGGTACACCTTGTGGTGCTTGGCCACCCAGCGGCCCCAGTCCTGCCAGCGGCGCTCGAAGCCGATGTTCTGGTCGAGGTTGTTGCGGTACCAGATCTGCCGGGGGTCGGGGTTGACGACGCTGTCGAAGACCATCCGGCGCACGTGACCGGGGAAGAGCGTCGCGTACACGGCCCCGAAGTAGGTGCCGTACGAGGCGCCCATGTACGTGAGCTTCTTCTCGCCCAGTGCGGCGCGCAGCATGTCCAGGTCACGGGCGTTGTTGGCGGACGTGTAGTGGCGCAGCGCGGGCCCGGCGTTGCGTGCGCAGCCCTGCGCGTACGCCTTCGCCTCGGCGAACTTCTTGCGCTTGAACGCCTCCGAGGGGTGCCGCGGGCTCGCACTCGGGATCTTCGCGAACTCGGCCGGGTCCTGGCAGGTCAGCGGCGCCGAGCGCCCGACACCGCGCGGCGCGTAGCCGACGAAGTCGTACGCCCGCGCCGTCTTCCGCCAGCGCTCCACCTTCGCGTACAGCGGGAAGTTCATGCTGGACGCCCCGGGGCCGCCCGGGTTGAAGACGAGCGCGCCCTGCCGCTCCTTGGGGGAGCCGGTGGCGCGGGCCCGGCTCACCGTGAGGTTGATCTTCTTGTCGCCGGGGCGGGCGTAGTCCAGCGGGACGGCGAGCCGGCCGCACTCCACACCGGCCGGCAGGTGCTCCTCGGGGGCGCAGCGGCCGAAGGCGATACGGGGCGGCGCGGGCGCCGGGGCCTCGGCCGTGTCCGGCTGGGCCCCGCCTGCGGGGACGGCGACGAGTGCGGTCAGGACCAGCGACCCGAGGGTGCCGTACAGCGCTACTGCTTTCACAAGCCGTCCCTTCGTATGGAGGCGCCCGGTGCGCGGACAACCGGTGCGCATACAAAAGGGATAGTTGAGACGAGGGTTGGGCTTGTAAAGCACCGCGCTCCGGTGTCGGGAGCTATGCCCCCAACGAGTGGAGCGCGGTGCGGGCGTCACGGCCGTTCGGCTCGTACAGCCTTGCGTGGATGCGGTCCCGTGTTCCTCACCGGCAGCGGCGGCCGGAGTTGATGCACTGCACCGCACGCTCCATCAGGCCGCGCGGCATGAAGTTGGCGAAGTCGGCGTGGTCGGTCACCGGCTTGCGCAGCTGTTCGGGGAAGCTGTCGAGGGCGAAGGCGCGCGCCCGGGGCGGCACGGCGTAGGTCAGCCGCATCTGGAGCTGCGGCACGGCCTTGGTGCCGGTGGGGCAGCGGCCGGAGGCCCGGTCGGGGAAGACGAGGTGGGTGCGGTGGTCGGCGCTGTCCTTGTTCGCCCCGTCCCAGCAGCTCGGGAAGTCCAGGAGCCGTACGGCCTGGCTGCCCCCGGGGCACAGCGGGTACTTGTCGGTCAGGCGCCGGTTCTCGAAGCCGGTGCAGGTCCACTGCGCCCGCGCGTTGGCGGTGCCGTTGGTGAACGCCTTGGCGTCGCCGGTGATGGCGCGCAGGCCCTCGGGCATGGCGGCGACCTTGCCCGCCGGGCTGCCGCGGAAGGTCAGCGAGACCGAGCGGGGCGTCAGGACCTGGCCGACGTTCCCGTCCGCCGGATCCTGCCCGTTGCCGCTGCTCGGGCCGTCCTGCCCGCTCAGGCGGCGCAGTACGGGCCAGAAGTACGTCGACTTGTCGCCACGGTCGCAGGTGGTGCCGGCTGCACGGAGCGAGTCGTCGGTGGAGAAGGCGTCGGTGGAGCGGTTGCCCACGTAGTCGTGGAGGTGGTGGGCGCCGTTGGCGACACCCGGAGTGACGATGAAGTTGTCCGGGTTGTGGTGCCGCTCTTCGTTGCGGCCGCAGTTGCTGGTGAAGGTGCCGGTGGACGCGTCGCGTCCGTTGCTCGGGGGCTGCGGGCCGGGGCGTACGGAGCGGATGTCGGCGAAGTCACCGGCCGCCGGGACGCTTTGGCCGGTGCCGGAGGGGTCGCCGGAGCCGGCGGACGTGCCGGTGTCGGTGGGGCCTGCGGGTCCGTCGGGAGCGTCGGCGGGGGCGTTCGACGGCCCGGCGGAGCCCGTGGCGGGGGCGCTCGCGGAGGCGTTGTCAGTGGGCTGTGTCACGCTGGGTGACGACGGTGAAGATGACGAACCAGCGGGCGCGGACCCGGACGGGGGAGTGGCGTTGTGAGCCGAGGCATTTCCGGTCACGGAGACGAAGGTGCCGGCCGAGCCGAGCACGGCGAGCAGGGCGATCAGCACGAGGTGCTTGGTGCCGAGCCGGCGCCGGTGCCGCGGGGGCTGCGGGGAGGGCGGCGACGGCCGCGGCGGCGGAGAAGGGCGGGGTGGCTTCGGGGGCTCGGGCTGTCCGGAGCGACGGTGGTCGGGCATGGGCGATCACTTCTTCCCGTTCTCTCAGGGGTGTTGACGCCGGTCGCCGGAGGACTCGGAGGGATCCGGGGCCCTGGTGGCGCCGCCGGTGGCGGTGGCGGGTGGCGTCGCGGGCGGAGGCAGCGAATACGTCGCTGACGGTGTGACCGGCGCCGGCGAGGTGGCGGGCGCCGCGTCGAGGGACGGTGGCGGGGCCGAGGGGCTCGGCGGTGGAGAGGAGGTGGCCGCGTCCTCGGCGATCGCGTCGAAGTCGACGAAGCCGGTGCGCTCCAGCATGGAGATGTGGTCCAGGACCGTGCGGTTGGCGTCGTCGGCCAGAGCGCGCACGAGCGAGTTGCGGGTGGTCGCGCGGACCTGCGCGACGACGGTGAAGACCTTGCCGTGCGCCAGCCGCAGGATGTTCGCGAACCTGCGGTCGTACGCGGCCCCGCGCGCGGCGCTCAGTTCCGACAGCCACTGCCGTTGCTGGGCGTTGGGCCGGTCGGGCAGCGCCAGACCGAGCTGCGCGGCCACCTCGCGCACGTGCCGGTCGAGTGAGGCGTGGCCGTC
Source organism: Streptomyces sp. NPDC030165 (assembly GCF_055573595.1). Taxonomy (NCBI): domain Bacteria; kingdom Bacillati; phylum Actinomycetota; class Actinomycetes; order Kitasatosporales; family Streptomycetaceae; genus Streptomyces; species Streptomyces sp. NPDC030165. Next base: position 3,856 of record NZ_JBVIBD010000021.1, read on the forward strand.
GACGAGGTGGTCACCCGCCTCCCGTACGGCAGGCACGGTCCCGCGCTGCTGGGCCTGCTGGCCCGCGGGCAGCTCCCACAGGCCCGCCAGCCGTACGCGGTTGACGAAGTCCCGGTCGAGTGCGGACAGCGGGCCGAACGAGGTGGCGACGGTCTGGGTGTTGACGTCCCCGCCCGCGCCCGGTCTGTCGGCGAACGACCAGATCGGGAAGAGCAGCGCCGCGAGCGTCGCGGCGAGCGCGGCGACGACGAGGCCGGTGCCGGTTACGGATCGCATGGTGCCTCCTGGTGCGGCACCGCACGCTAGTGCGCCCTGCGCTGATCCCGTCCCCCGTTCGGGGAAGCCCCGTCAACGGCCCCTGGCCGCTGGTACGTTGACCGGTTGCCCAGGGGCGCCAGGCGTATCAGGCGCCCCTGGGGCGAGGGGCGGCGGGCGGGGCGGGGACGCCGGCCTTGTCAGGGGCTCCGGGCGTCGCGGCGGTGTCGGGCACCGCCGGCGCTCCGCGGCTCAGCTGCCGCCGCAGCCGCCACCACCGCCGCAGGAAGAGGAGGAACTGCTGCCGCAGCTCGACCCGGAGCTGCTGCCGCACGACGAGCCCCCGCCGCAGGACGACCCTCCGCCGCCGGACGACGAACTGCCGCAGCCCGCCCCCGGCCCGCCGCCGCACGACGACCCGCACCAGGATGTGTGCGAGCTGTCGTCCGGCACGTTCCAGCCGCAGGCCGCGTTCGACGAAGCGGTCGACGAGGTGCCGAAGGAGCCGGAGCCGGAGTACGCCCCGGCGGAGGCGCCCGCCATCGAGCGCTGCGCCTCGAAGAGGTGGTCGCGCAGCGCGTCGTCCACCAGCAGCGCGGTGCTGCCGAGCGCCACGATCAGAGCGGCGGACTGGGTCGGGTCGCTCACCAGGCGCGCCGCGTTCGCCCTGCGGAACGTCCGCAGTGACGAGACACCGGCCCGGGTGACCCGCCGTCCCAGTACCTTCCGGCAGACCACGCCGGCCACGGTGCCGAGGAGGGCCGCGGGCAGGATCCGGATGACGAACGGGACGTCCGGCGCCGCGCCGGTGATGGCTCCCGTGAGGGTGAAGAGGAGGACGAGCAGGAAGCCCGCCGCACAGATGCCGGCCTGCCAGCCGGCGAAGAGGCGCCAGGGGCGGCCGGTGCGCGGATGCCGCATCAGACCGCGCTTCGCGAGCCGGTCGCCGATGGCCTGGACCACGGGGGCCCGCATGACATGGCGGCGCAGGGTGTCCAGCGCCCCGTCCGGGGTCCGCGCCAGCGAGTCCAGTACGGCGGTCTCGACCGGGTCGTACGCCACCGCCTGCCGTACGGACACCACACCGGGCCCGCCCACGGCTAGCCGGCCGTCCTGGTGCATCCCGGCTATCGCCGCGTCCGCGACCCGCGCCGGGCCGCCGGAGAGGAAGGCGGCCTCCCAGAGGTCGGGGTCGGGCGGACCGAAGACCTTGAGCCGGGGCGTCGCCAGGACGACGCGGACGGTACGGACGACGAGCAGCAGTGAGGAGGCGACGACCGCCAGCGTCACGAGAACAGCGGACATGTCCTTCACCTCCGGGGCAGAGAGCGTCGTACGGCACGGGCGAGGCGGTGCAGCGGACCGCCCGGCGGCCTGGGCCCGGCCCGGTCCCGCCACCACTGCGTCAGCCGGCGGCGGGCGTCCGGGCCGGCGGGCCGGCCCTCGGCCAGCAGGTGGACGGCGAAGTCCATGGCGTCCTGGCGGTAGCCGCCGCGCAGGGGCCGGTGATGCGCGTAAGCGAGGAAGCCGGGCCGGTAGTCCGCACCGAGGATCTCCGGCAGCTCCGGCGCGATCTTGGCGACGACGGAGGCCCGCTTGGCGGCCAGGGCCCGGCTCTGGACGAGCAGCCGCCGCCGGTCGAAGCCCTCCGGCGCCGGTGTCCCGGCGACCAGCGCGGAGAGCAGCGCGGTCTGCGCGACGGCCAGCCGCTGACGGGCGGCGTCGGTGGAGGCGGCGGTGGCCGTGGCGGATGCGGCGGTGGTGGCCGTGGCCGTGGTGGCGGTCGCGGCCGCGCCGCGCGGCACGGCCGCTCCGGGCACCCGGAGCGGTGCCGGGGGCGGGGCCTCCTTCAGGACGGTGCGGATCGCGTCGAGTTCGGCGGCGAGTTCGCCGGTCTCCGGGAAGTTCTCGTCGCGCTCCAGCAGGACGCCCGGCGGGGTGACGCGGGCGCAGAGTTCGGCCAGCACGTCCAGGACGGGCTGGGTCACCGGGTGGGCGTGGGTGTCGTGCCAGACCCCGTCCCGCTCGGTCCCGCCCGCCACGTGCACGTACGCGATGGCCTCGACCGGCAGCTCGTCCAGTGCCGTGGCCGGGTCCTCGTTCCGGTTCACATGATTGGTGTGGAGGTTGGCGACGTCGATGAGCAGCCGTACGCCGGTGCGCTCGACCAGTTCGGCGAGGAACTGGCCCTCGGTCATCTCCTCGCCGGGCCAGTTGACCAGCGCCGCGATGTTCTCCACGGCGAGCGGCACGGGCAGCGCGTCCTGCGCGATCCGGACGTTCTCGCAGAGCACGTCCAGGGCGTCGCGGGTACGCGGCACGGGCAGCAGGTGGCCCGCCTCCATCGCGGGGGAGGCGGTCAGCGGGCCCCCGGCCCGTACGAACGCGATGTGTTCGGTGACCAGCGGCGCGCCCAGCGCCTCGGCGCGTTCGGCGAGTGCGGCCAGCCGGCCGGGGTCCGGGCGCTCGGCGCCGCCGAGCCCCAGGGACACCCCGTGGGGCACCACGGTCGTGCCCCGTTCGCGCAGCGCGTGCAAGGCGGGTGGGAGATGACCGGGACAGATGTTCTCGGCGACGACCTCCACCCAGTCCACGCCGGGCAGGTCCGCGATCCCGCCGGCGATCTCGGGCCGCCAGCCAATGCCCGTTCCGAGCTGTTCCATGGTGGTTCCCCCTCCCACTCGTGCACCCCCGTGGTGTCGGGTACTCATCGCCGTCCAGGGGCCGGGCCAACCCCGGAGGGCGCGGGTTCAGAGCATGATTTGAGCTTGCGACGTGCCGCGCCCGGCGCCGGCCCGCGCCGGCCCGGCGATGACCCGCCCGGTCCCGACGGCGGCCTGCCGAGGCCCGGCGGCTCAGCGGGCGGTCTCGACGCCGACCGCGGCGCCCAGCGCTAGCAGGACTCCGCCGGTGGCCTGGTCCATGCGCCGGCGGACGCGGGGGCGCTGGAAGAAGGCGCGAGCCCGGTGCACCGCCAGGGCGATCCCGCCCAGCCAGACGACGCCCAGCGCGACGTGCACGGCGACCAGCAGCAGCGTCGTGGCCACGACCGGCGCGCCGTGCGGGACGAACTGCGGCAGCAAGGACATGTAGACGACCCCGACCTTGGGGTTCAGGACATTCGTCAGCAGCCCGGTACGGAACGCCTGGAGGGGCGACTGCCGGTCGGCCGGGCCGGCCGGACCGTCACCGGCGACGAAGCCGTGACCTCGGTCCTGGCTGGAGACACCCGCCGTGGCCGGATCCGAGGTTTCACGTGCCGCCTTCGCGGAGCGGTGGGCGCTGCGCAGTGCCTGGAAGCCCAGCCACATCAGGTACAGCGCGCCGGCGATGCGCAGCGCGTCGTACGCCGTCTGGGACGCCGAGAGCATGGCGGTCAGCCCGGCCGCCCCGGCCAGCCCCCACACGAAGCAGCCCGCCGAGATGCCGAGCGCGGCGCACAGTGCCGGGCGCCGCCCCGAACCGAGGGACGTGCGCAGGACCACGGCGAAGTCGGGCCCCGGCGAGACGGTCAGCAGGACGGCCACCGCGGTGAAACCAAGAAGGGAGGAGAACACAGGACGTAACCGTACGTCGTCCTCCGGCCAACGTTTCCCCGGCACCCCTTCGTACGCCCGCGCACTGCTGCGTACCTCTTGCCCGGGGGCCGGGCGCCTGCTCCCATGGCCATCGGGGGGTGATGGGTATGAGCGACATCCGTCCCGGGCCCGGAGCGGACGAGGGGAAGCAGGAGACGCGGTACGCGAGCGACCCGGACCGGCTGTTCCTGCCGCCGGACGACGACCTCGCCCCGAACCGTCCGGGGGAGGACCTGCGGGTCCGCCTCGCCGAGCGGCCGCGCGCCAGGGCGGCCCTGTGGTGCGCCCGCCTGCTCGGCCGGCGCCCGCCCCAGGACGCCTGGCACCGGCAGCTCCTCGGCGAACAGGCCGTCGGCACGGCCCTGGACCAGCTGACGGCGGGCGGCTGGTACGTGATCCACTCCGTTCCCCTGCCGCCCGCGACGGTCATCGGGCACCTGCTCATCGGGCCCGGCGGTGTGCTGTGCGTCGGCACCCACTACGTACGCGGGGACCGGGTGCGGGTGGGGGAGGACGCCGTGCACATCGGCCGCGGGCACGAGGCGCGGCCGTACGTCCGCGAGTGCCGGCAGGACGCCCGGCGCGCCGCGTACGTGCTGACCCGCGGCTGCCGGTTCCGCGTCGAGACGCGGCCGGTGCTGGCGTTCGTCGGCGCGGTGGACGTGGAGCTGGATCCGGCCCTGCGGGACGTACGGGTGATACGCGACGAACGGGACGTACCGCTGCTCGGGCGGCTCGGCGGGGTGCTCGCCCCGGACCGGGTCGAACGCGTCTACACGGTCGCCCGCAACCGCCGTACCTGGCTACGGGCCTGACGGAAGACCCGCGGCCTCCGCGGCTTCCGCAGCCTCCGCGGCCGCCCCCGCCGCATCAGCCGGTCGAGCCCCCGGCGCCCGAACGGCCCGGCGCACGGCGTCCCGGAGCCAGTGGTGGGCGCCGTCCGCGGCGTGGCGGGGGTGCCAGGCCATGCCGATGGTCACCGGCGGCAGGGGCAGGGGAATGTCGAGGAGGCGCAGGCCGAGCGCGGTGGCGGCGTCGGTGAAGGGCGAGGGGGCGGCGCCGGGCGGCGCGGTGGGGACGAGGCAGACGACGTCGCTGCGGGCGGTGAGGGACATCGCGGCCACATGACTGGGCAGGACGGCGGCGACCCGCCGGTGCAGGTTCCGCTCGGCCAGGGCGGTGTCCAGGGGGCCGGTGAACCGGCCGCGGCGGCTGACCGTGACGTGTTCGGCGGCCGCGAGCCGCGCCGGGGTCAGCTCCCCTTCGGTGAGGGGGTGGCCGGGCCGGACGGCCGCCGTCATCCGGAGGGTGACCAGATCCTCGACCCGGGTCTCGGGGTCGATGTGGTCGATGGCCCCGATCTCCAGGTCGATCCGGCCGTCGCGGAGGGCCGGTCCGGCTTCCAGCTCTTCGGCCCGGAAGCGCAGCGAGACCTCCGGCGCCTCCTGCCGGGCCAGCCGCAGCAGCCCGGGGGCCAGGGCCGCGGCGACCAGGTCGGCGGTCTGGAGGGTGAAGGTGGTGCGCAGGGTGGCGGGGTCGACGCCGGTGCCGGGGGTGAGCAGCGCTCCGAGGCGGCGCACCACGGTGGCGGCTTCGTCGCGCAGGGCCTGGGCGCGGGGGGTGGGGACCATGGTCTGTCCGGCCCGGACCAGCAGCGGGTCCTGGAGGACGCGGCGCAGCCGGGCGAGGGTGCGGCTCATGGCGGCGGGGGAGGTGTGCAGGCGCGCGGCGGCGCGGGTGACGCTCTGCTCGGTCAGCAGGGCGTTCAGCGCGACGGCGAGGTGGGCGTCGACGACCGGGTCCGGACTGTTCACCAGCGTAATTCCATTTCAGGCAATGATCCCTTGCTGACATTCCCATTGTGGCAACGCCTGGGCGTTCGCAGGATGGAGACGTACCGATCCGGTACGGCCCACGACGTCGTCACGACCGTCGTCATCCGGCCTTCACGACCGTCCTCAGCTGCCCTTTCGGAGGGACCCATCATGTCCGCACAGGAAACCGCCCCGGTGGTCACCGCCTTCATGCTCATCAAGACCACACCCGAGTGGCTGGCCATGACCCCGCACGAGCGGGTGGACGCCCTGAGCACCGAGGTGATGTCCGTGGTCAAGGCCAGGACCACCGGCGTCCGGTCGCGCTTCTACGACACGGAGTTCTACTCCACCCGCGTCACCGACGTCTGGGTCTGGGAGGCCGACGACCACGACGCGTACCAGCTCCTGATCGACGCGCTGCGGGAAACCCCGTTCTGGGACCGCTACTTCGAGATCGTCGATATCCTCGTCGGAACCGAGAACGGCTATGCCCGCACCTACGGCGTCGACCCCGTGGCGACCATAACCACCTGATACACCGCCCGCTCCGGGCGACCACCGGCGCCTCGCGGCCCCGAGCGGCCGGGGGCGCCGGCCCGTTCCCGGGCCGTGTCACCGCCCCGGCAGCGTTCTGCTCTCACCTGCACCACGTCAAGGCGACAGCTCTGCGGCCAGCGCCTCGATCCTCGTCCTGATCTCGTCGCGGACGGGGCGTACGGCCTCGACGCCCTGTCCGGCGGGGTCGGGCAACCGCCAGTCGAGGTACCGCTTACCGGGGAAGACGGGGCAGGCGTCACCGCAGCCCATCGTGATCACGACGTCGGATGCCTGCACGGCCTCGACGGTGAGCACCTTGGGCACCTCGGCAGAGACATCGACGCCCGCCTCGGCCATCGCCGCGACGACGGACGGATGCACCGCGTCGGCAGGGGCGGACCCGGCGGACCTCACCTGTACGCGGTCGCCCGCAAGGTGCGTGAGGAACGCGGCGGCCATCTGGGAGCGGCCGGCGTTGTGCACGCAGACGAACAGTACGGAGGGGAGGGCGGCGTCAGACATGGGCGGGGGCTTCCTCGGTCACGGGCGCGGAGGCGGGAAAGAAGCGGCGGGCGTACAGCGCGACGTGGACGAGGCCGATCAGCACCGGCACCTCGATGAGCGGCCCGACCACGCCGGCCAGCGCTTGCCCGGAAGCCGCGCCGAACGTGGCGATGGCCACCGCGATGGCCAGCTCGAAGTTGTTGCCCGCGGCGGTGAACGCGAGCGTCGTCGCGCGCGGGTGGCCGAGGCCGACGGCCCGGCCGGCCGCCATCGAGCCGGCCCACATGACAGCGAAGTACACGAGCAGCGGCAGCGCGATACGGGCGACGTCGAGCGGCTGCGAGGTGATCGCGTCACCTTGCAGCGCGAACAGGACGACGATGGTGAAGAGCAGCCCGTACAGGGCGAACGGCCCGATCCGCGGAATCAGCTTCGCCTCGTACCAGGCGCGGCCCTTGGCCTTCTCGCCGATCCGGCGCGTCAGGTAGCCGGCGACCAGCGGAATTCCCAGGAAGATCAGCACACTTCGGGCGATCTCCCACACGGACACGTCGAGGCCCGCCTGCTCCAGACCGAGCCACCCGGGCAGTACGGACAGGTAGAACCAGCCGAGGGCCGAGAACGCGATCACCTGGAACACCGAGTTCAGCGCGACCAGGACGGCGGCGGCCTCGCGGTCGCCGCAGGCCAGGTCGTTCCAGATGATCACCATGGCGATACAGCGCGCCAGCCCCACGATGATCAGGCCCGTACGGTACTCGGGCAGGTCGGGCAGGAACAGCCACGCCAGCGCGAACATGAGCGCCGGCCCGACGAGCCAGTTCAGCAGCAGCGAGGGCAGCAGCAGGCGGCGGTCGCGGGTGACGGTGTCGAGCCGGTCGTAACGCACCTTGGCGAGGACCGGGTACATCATCACGAGCAGGCCGAGCGCGATCGGCAGTGATACTCCGGTCACGGTGATCTTGGCGAGCGCGTCCCCGAGTCCGGGCGCGACGCGGCCGAGGCCGAGGCCGAGCGCCATCGCGGCGAGAATCCACACGGCGAGGTAGCGGTCGAGGAACGTCAGGCGGCCGGCGACCGCCTGCTCGGGTGCGGCGCTCACGAGGCCGCCCCGGCGGGCGCGGGCAGGGGCTCGCCGGCGGGGCGCGTCAGGATGCCCGCGAGGCGGTCGGTCATCTCGGGCAGCAGCCAGTAGTAGACCCACGTGCCGCGCCGCTCGCAGTCGATGAGGCCGGCCTGCCGAAGCAGTTTGAGGTGGTGCGAGATCGTCGGCTGGGACAGGTCGAAGGCGGGGGTCAGGTCGCAGACGCAGACCTCGCCGCCGGCGCGCGAGGCGATCATCGAGAGCAGGCGCAGCCGCACCGGGTCGCCCAGCGCCTTGAACACCTTCGCCAGCTCCACGGCCTGTCCCTCGTCGAGGGGTGCGGTCAGCAGCCCGGAGCAGCAGGCGTCGGCCCCGCTGCTCCGGTCGAGCACCACGAACTCTTGATTCGACATGCTTCTATGTTGACGCCCTTCGATCCAGGAAGCAACCTTGAATCGACAGACATCAATGCAAGCCGATCGGAGACGCACCATGTCCCGTGCACAGCTCGCCCTGCGCGTCAGTGACCTCGAAGCGTCGATCACCTTCTACGCGAAGCTGTTCGGCACCGAACCGGCCAAGCGCCGCGAGGGATACGCCAACTTCGCCATCGCCGAACCGCCGCTCAAGCTCGTGCTGATCGAGGGCGAGCCCGGACAGGAAACCCGCCTCGACCACCTCGGCGTAGAGGTCGGGTCCACGGACCAGGTGACGGCCGCGACCGACCGCCTCAAGGACGCCGGCCTCGCCACCTTCGAGGAGAACGACACCTCCTGCTGCTACGCCCTGCAGGACAAGGTGTGGGTGCACGGCCCCGGCAAGGAGCCGTGGGAGGTCTACGTCGTCAAGGCCGACGCCGACACCCTCGGCAAGAGCGCCGGCCCCGACGCTGCCGGTGACACCTGCTGCGCCGGCGAGCCGGCCGGCACCGCCCCCGCCGCGGTCTGCGCCTGCGGGAGCTGATGCGCCGGTCACGGCATGGGCCCCGCGCGTCGTCGCGAGCCCGCGGCGACGCGCGGAACGGCAGTCGGGTGCCGGCGCCCTACGGTCGTCGTTCGCTAGGGAGAGGGCACAAGCGACTGCCACCCTCGACCGCGACCGTTTTCCCGGGTGCGATCTCCGTGAACCCCGCGTCCCGCACCACGGGCAGGCCGCTCCGCGTCAGCTCGGGCCACCGGTGGGCCGGGGCAGGGCGCACCGACAGGGGGAAGCCGGCCTCGCGCCAGGCCGCGCGGGCGGCTTCGGGCAGGTCCCACCAGGCGAGCTGCGCGCCGTGACCCGCCTGGGCCATCGCCTTGCCCGCCGACATGTCCAGGTCCGGGTTGAGCCACAGCACCGGGGCATCGGTGGCGGGGGCGGCGGGCTCGTACGGGTCGTCGAGGTGGGTGCCGGAGACCTGGAGGCGGGCCAGGTCCTTGGGCCAGCCGTCCAGCGGCACCGGCGGGAAGACGCGGACCTCCGCGCTCCCGCCGCGCACCGTGATGCCCGGCAGCGCCTCCGCGCGCCGCCATTCCGCGCCGCGCGCCCGGCGCACGACCTTGCGGATACGGGCGTCCTCCCAGCCGCGTACGGCCGCGGCCCATGCGCCGTCGCCCGTCGCCCGCTCGTCCGAGAGCAGGACCAGCACGGCCCGTGCCGCGGTCTCCAACGCGTCCGTGAGGGCGGGCGGTCCGTCCCGCTCGATCCGTACGACGAGGGGGAGGGCGTACTCCGGGGCGGCGTCGCGGCCGGTCCCCGAGGGGCGGGGCGCGTCGGTCGCGGCGTCGGTCGGATCGCCGGGTCCGGCGAGATCGGTGCTGGTCACACGGACCAGTGTGCCAGCAGCCCGGAACGCCGCGGCGCGGGCCACCGCCTTGGCGGAGCGAAACGTTCCGGGTGATGATCCTCCCTATGCACAGTGACCTCTTCGCCTCCGAGAACGTGGTCACGCCGGCCTCCGCGCCCGGCATGACCCTGCAGAACGCCAAGTCGATCAAGTACGCCGTGGACGGTGAGTGCTTCGCACGCCAGGGCTCGATGGTCGCCTACCGCGGCGACCTGCAGTTCGAGAAGCAGGGGCAGGGCGTCGGCAAGTTCCTCAAGCGGGCCGTGACCGGCGAGGGCCTGGCGCTGATGGCCGTGCGCGGCCGTGGCGAGGTCTGGTTCGCGCACGAGGCCGCCAACTGCTTCGTCGTCGACCTCGCCCCCGGCGACGGCATCACGATCAACGGCCGCAACGTGCTGTGCTTCGACCCGTCCCTGTCCTACGAGATCTCCACCGTCAAGGGTGCGGGGATGACCGGCGGCGGCCTGTTCAACTCCGTCTTCACCGGTCACGGACGACTGGGCGTGGTCTGTGAGGGCAACCCCATCGTCATTCCCGTGTCGCCGCAGGCGCCGGTGTTCGTCGACACCGACGCGGTGGTCGGGTGGACCGCGTCGCTGAAGACCTCACTGCACCGTTCGCAGAGCCTCGGCTCGATGCTGCGCGGCGGATCCGGCGAGGCCGTGCAACTGCGGCTGGACGGCGAGGGCTTCGTGATCGTACGGCCCAGCGAGCTGCGCCCCGAGCGGACCGCCGGGAACTGACGGCGACGACCGCGGGCAGGGTGACGACCGTGGGCAGGACGGCGAGGACGAAGGCGACGGCGGGGAGCCGATGAGACTGGAAGGGGTCGGGCGGCGCTACGGGGCGCGGGGGCCGTGGGTGCTGCGCGACATCGACCTCCGTCTGCCGCGGCGGTCGCTGGTACGGATCGAAGGCCACAACGGCAGCGGCAAGTCGACGCTGCTGCGGATCGTGGCCGGTATCGACGTGCCCAGCGAGGGCCGCGTCACCGGGCGCCCGCGCAGCGCGTACGTACCCGAACGTTTCCCCGCCGTCCTCCCGTTCACCGCCGTCGGCTACCTCACCCACCTCGGGCGGGTGCACGGCCTGCGCGGCCCCGAGGCGGCCCGCCGCGCCACCGGCTGGCTCGAACGTTTCGGCGCCGGTGGTCAGGCCCGTACGCCGCTCGCCGAGCTGTCCAAGGGCACCAGCCAGAAGGTCGCGCTGACCCAGGCCCTGCTCGCCGAGCCGGAACTGCTCGTCCTCGACGAAGCCTGGACGGGCCTCGACCCGGCCGCCCGCGACGTCCTCGACCGGGCCGTGGCCGAGCGCGTCGCGGCGGGCGGCACGGTCGTCTTCGTCGACCACGACCCGCGCCGGCTGGAGGGCGCGGCCGACGCGCGGTACCGCGTCACGGCCGACGGCCTGGACCGGCTCCCGGCCGGGGCGGGGACGGACGCGGGCCCGTCGGGGGTCCACAAGGTGCGGCCGCCAGGCCCTCAGGTGGTCATCGAGGCCGGGGTCCCCGGCAGGGCCGGACGTCTCGCCGCACCTGACCTCGCCGTGCCCGACCCCACGACGCCCGTCCTCGCCGGCCTTCCGGGCAGTCCCCGCATCACCCTCGGCCCGGACGGTACGACGGCCCGTTTGACCGTCCCCGCCGCCCACTCCGACGCGCTGCTGCGCGCCCTGCTCACGGCGCACCCGCCCTGGCACATCGGCACGGTCACCCCGGCACCGCCGTCACCGGCAGCACCGCCATCACCCACGGCGCCGCCCCCGCCCGCCCCCGGCCCGAACGCACACGAAAACCGGTACCCGTGATCCCGCTCGTGCGCTACCAGTTCGCCCTGCTCCTGCGGTCGCACCGCTGGCTGCCGCCGGTCCTCCTGTACGCCGCCCTCCTCGCCGTGGGCGTGCAGGCCGGCGGGCCGATCCTCGACTCGTACGGCGTCGCCGCGTTCGGGCTGCTGCCCCTCGCCGCGTGGCTGTGCCGGATCTGCGTCACGAACGAGCCGCCGGCCGCCCGTACCTGCACGGCGGCGGCTGCCGGCCCCGGGAGGGCGCACCTCGCCGCCGTACTGACCGGGAGCCTGTCGGCGGTGTTCCTGGCCTGCGCGGGTACGGCGTACATCTCGCTCGTCGCCGACCCGCACGCCTCCGACCACCGGACCGCCGTCCCCGTGCTCGCCGCCGCCTGCGCCGGGCTGCCGGCCGGGCTGGTCTGCGTCCTGCTCGGCACCGCCGTCGGGGCGCTCTGCAACTGGCCGGTGCTGCGCAGCACCGGCTGGTCGGTCCTGTCCGGGCTGCTCGCCGCGTTCCTGCTGCTGATCACGGGTGCCTCGCCCGCGAACGCCGCCGTCACCGGCCTGGTCACCGGCTCCGCCCACGGAACGATCACCCTGCCCTGGCTCCCCCTGCTCTCCAGCGCGCTGATCGCGGCCGCCGCCACGGCCGTGGCCTGCCGCCTCAGTTCCCGCCGCGGCTGACGAGCCCGCCTGCGGCACGTCTGTCCGGACGCCCGCACACTCCGTACGCCCGTGTGTCCGCACACCTGCGCGTCCGTACGCCCGCGCCCCCGCCCGTAAAATCGGCTGTATGCCGGGCACCGAAGAAGAGCAGAGCAGCAGGACGGACGACGGGGCGGGCCGCACGGCCGACAAGACCGGCGGCCCGCCCTTCGCGGACTGTGTGCACTGCGGCGAGCCCACCGAACACCCCGCCGACCGGCCCGGTGCGCTGCTGTGTCCGCACTGCGAGTGGCTGGAGGCCCAGCGTTCGGCCTGCTCCGGCTAGGAGCGGGCCCGGTTCAGTCCTCCCAGGGCCCGGTGACCGCGAATGTCGTCCCCGGCGTGTAGCAGTTGACGTACATCGTGCGGTGGTCGGGGGAGAAGGCGACGCCCGCGAACTCGCCCCACTCGGGCTTCTCCGGTGTGCCGATGTTCTGCCGGCCGCGTGCCACCGGGTACACCGCGCCGTGCCGGGTCAGGCCGAAGACGTGCTGCGCCCCGTCGCCGTCCTCGCACACCATCAGCCTGCCGCCGGGGGCCAGGCAGATGTTGTCGGGGGACTCGCCGGGCAGCTGTACGTCGGTGTCCGGGCCGAAGACGACCACCAGCGTGAGGCGGCGCGCGGCCGGGTCGTACCGCCACACCTGGCCGTAGTGGTCGGCGGCCGAACCGTCGGCGCTCCGCGCGAAGCTGGAGACGAAGTAGACGCTGGAGCCGCCCCAGTAGCAGCCCTCCAGCTTCTGCGCATGGGTGATGCCGCGCGGCCCGAAGTCCTGGAAACGGATGGGGGTCTGCCGCGCGAGCGGGTCGGGGACGTCCACCCACTCCACGCGGTCGAAGCTGGTGCCGGTCTCCTGGACGGTGGAGAGGTCCTTCATGTCCGGTACGCGCAGCGCCTGGAGCCGTCCGCCGGCCCGCAGGGAGCCCCGGCCGCCCAGCGGCTTGGCGGGCCGGAACCGGTAGAAGAGACCGAACGGCTTGTCGAAGGCGTCCTCGGTCTCGTAGACCGTGCCGTTCCTCGGGTCGACGGCGACGGCCTCGTGCTGGAAGCGGCCCATCGCGGTCAGCGGTACGGCGCCGGTGCGGCGCGGATCGTACGGGTCGACCTCGAAGATGAAGCCGTGGTCCTTGGTGTGCCCGTCCTCGCCCGCCCGCACTTCGGTCTCCTCGCAGGTGAGCCAGGTGTGCCACGGGGTGGGCCCGCCCGCGCAGTTGGTGGAGGTACCGGCGATGGCGACGCGCTCGGACAGGACGCGGTGGTGCCGGTCCACCTCCAGCGCCGTACAGCCGCCTTCGCCCGCCGGGTCGTAGGTCAGGCCGTCGACGGCGGGGACGGGGACCCGCGACCTGGTGCGGTTCTCGTGGTTGCGTACGAGGTGGACGCGGCCGTGGCGGCCGGGGAAGGCCGCCATACCGTCGTGGTTGCCCGGTATTCGGCCCTCGCCGGAGGGCAGCGGGGCGCCCTCACGGGACAGCACCCGGTACCGGAATCCTTTCGGCAGGTCGAGCAGACCCGCCGGGTCGGGTATCAGAGGGCCGTAGCCGTGCCGGCCCGCGCTCTGTGCGGTGGCGGTGCCGGCGAACATCTCGGGAACGCTGCCGGCGAAGGCGATCGATACGCCCAGCGCACCGGTTCTTGCCAGGACCTGACGACGTGTCGCGGACATGGGCAACTCCCTGCTGGCGGACAGGTGATGTGACCCGCATGTGTGTACCACGCACGTCGGCCGCCGGGAACCGGCCGCGCGCGGCTACGGAATCCGCCGCACCGGCGGGGAGCCGCCGCTGTGTCCCGCCCCTCCGCCCGCACCACGGCCGCGGCGGGCCGCCCCCGCGTTCCCCCTCCGCCCGCTACCCCTTCACCAGCGGTTTGGCGTCGCGGGCCAGTGCCGTGAGCCGGGAGATGGCGCGGAAGTACTTCTTCCGGTAGCCGCCCTTGAGCATGTCCTCGCTGAACAGCGCGTCGAACGGCTTGCCCGCCGCCACCACCGGCACCTCGCGGTCGTACAGCCGGTCCGCGAGGACGACCAGCCGCAGTGCGGTGGACTGGTCCGGCACCGCCTGCACATCGGTCAGGCAGACGGCGTTGATGCCGTCGCACATCGCCCCGTACCGGCTGGGATGCACCCTCGAGAGGTGCTCCAGCAGGGCCGGGAAGTCGTCGAGCGAGGCGCCGGGGGTGCGGTGCGCGACGCGGGTGACGGTCGCGGCGTCGAACGGGGGCGGGGCCTCGGGCAGTCCGCGGTGGCGGTAGTCCTCGCCGTCGATGCGCAGCGGCCGGAAGTGGGCGCTCAGCCCCTGGATCTCGCGCAGGAAGTCCGCTGCCGCGAAGCGGCCCTCGCCCAGCTTGCCGGGCAGCGTGTTGGAGGTGGCGGCGAGCGCGACGCCCGCCTCGACCAGCCGGCTCAGCAGGCTGGAGACGAGCACGGTGTCACCGGGGTCGTCCAGTTCGAACTCGTCGATGCACAGCAGGCGGTGCCCGCCGAGCGTCTGCACGGTCTGCTGGAAACCGAGTGCGCCGACCAGGTTCGTCAGCTCCACGAAGGTGCCGAACGCCTTCAGCGCGGGCTCGGCGGGGGTGGCGTGCCAGAGGGAGGCCAGCAGGTGCGTCTTGCCGACGCCGTATCCGCCGTCGAGGTAGACGCCGCGCGGGCCCGAGGGGGCCGCCGCCTTCTTGGCGCTCCGGCCGAACCAGCGCCGCTTGCCGCCGCCGGACGGGCCCGTGCCGCCGATGCCCGCCGCGAAGCCGCTCAGGACCTCCACGGCCGCCGCCTGGCTGGGCTGGTTCGGGTCCGGGATGTACGTCTCGAAGCGCGCGCTCTGGAACCGCGGCGGCGGGACCATCTCCGCCACCAGGCGGTCGGCAGGGACGTGCGGCTCGCGCGCGGTGAGCGCGGCGGGGGCCGCTCCGGCCCCGCCGGCCGGCGGCCCGGCTATGGGGGAGGACTGGGATGACGAGGGCTGGGAAGGCGACACAGCCGTCCAGCCTAGTCGCTGTGCGGGAGGACTCCGCCGGGTGAGCGAGGCATGTCACACTGCCGCCTATGCGACGCCTGTTTCCCCTTCCCGCCCCGCCCGTTCCGTCCGGCGATTTCCCGGGCACCGCGGATGACGAGAATTCCGCCGCGGTCGCGTCCGCCCTCGCGGCGGAACCGGGGGCCATTGCCGGAACCGCGACGGGAACCGACGCCGGAGCCGATTCCGGTGCCGCTGATTCCGGAACTGCGGGTCCCGGTGATTCCCGCGCCGCCGGTGTTGTCGATTCCGCAACGGTGGGCCCGGTCGATTCCCGTACGGCCGGTGCCGCTGATCCCCGTACGGCCGGCTCCGCCGATTTCACCGGCCGCCGGTGGAGCGCGGACTTCACCGACCGCCGGTGGAGCCTGGACGAACTGGCCGACGCCTACGCGTATCCCCGCGTCGACGAGGGCGCGGGCTGGCTCCGCGCGAACATGGTCTCCTCGCTGGACGGCGCGGCCCACCACGAAGGCCGCTCGCAGCCGCTGTCCAGCGACGCGGACATGCGGATCTTCGGTGTGCTGCGCGGCCTCGCGGACGCGGTGGTCGTCGGCGCCGAGACCGTACGCAAGGAGGGTTACCGCCCGGCCCGCGCCCGCGAGGCGTTCGCAGCGCGCCGGGCCGCCGCCGGGCAGGCGCCCGCCCCTGTCATCGCGGTGGTCACCGCCAGCCTGGACCTGGACTTCGCGCAGCCGCTGTTCACCGAGCCGCTGGTGCCGACGGTCGTGGTGACCGGCTCCGGGGCGGACGAGGACCGGGTGCGGACCGCGCGCAAGGCCGGTGCCGAGGTCGTCTTCGCCGGTGAGGGGGCTGCCGTCGACCCGTCGCGGGTGGTCGGGGCGCTCGCCGGGCACGGTCTGACCAGGCTGCTGACGGAGGGCGGGCCCCGGCTCCTGGGTCAGTTCGTCACAAGCGGGGCACTCGACGAGTTGTGCCTCTCGCTGGCACCGCTGGTGGTCGCCGGCGACGCGTCGCGCATCACGAACGCGCCGGTGACGACCGTTCCGGAAACATTCGTACTCGCGTCCGTACTGGAGGAGGCCGGCTTCCTGTTCACCCGTTACCGTCGGTCCTGAACAAAAGGCGGAATTATTCGTTCCGCTTAGCCTCCGCTGGGCACACTAAAGGCCAACAGGTCCCGTGTGGCGACGGGGCAGGATGGTTTCTGTCGGTCCGCTCCCCGGACGGGCCGCGAGAGATGAGAAGAAGGGCGCCCGCCGTGTTCACGAGCGTATTGATGATCGAGAAGCCCCTGACGCCCGCCGACGTGGAGTTCGTCACCACGCTGCACGGCGACGACCAGGTCTCCTTCGTCGTCCTCATGCAGCCGCGCGGCAATCAGGACCGCCTGCTCAGGGCCATCGACGACGTCGCGCTGGGCGAGTTCGAGGAGGCCGTACGGGAAGGCGACGAGCCGGAGGGCGCACAGGCGGAGCCGCCCGCCGAGCGCGCCCTGTCCTACACCCTGCACGCCCTGCGGACCGCGGGCGCCGAGGCCATCGGGCAGGTCGTCGAGGACCACCCGCTGGAGCTGCTGCGGTCGGTCGTCGACGAGACCGGCGCCGACGAGGTGATCGTGCTGACCGCCCCGCACTTCGTCGAGGAGTTCTTCCACCGCGACTGGGCCTCCCGCGCCCGGCACAAGGTCGGCGTACCGGTGCTCAAGCTCTTCTCGCACGCGGCCGACGACCCGGCCCAGGACGTGGCGCACAACCCGGCCAAGGGCCCGGCTAACGGCTCCGGAGGGGATCCGGCCGGCGGCTGAGCCGCCCGTCCAGCATCTCCGCGACCGCGTCCACCGCGTCCAGGTGGGCGCGGTCGTGCGTGACCAGGACCGTCGCGGTGGCGCGCTGGTGGGTGAGCGTGGTGAGCAGGTCCAGGACCGCGGCGCCGCGCTCGTGGTCCAGCGCGCTGGTCGGCTCGTCGACCAGCAGGACGGCCGGCTCGTTCATCAGCGCCCTGGCGATGTTGACCCGCTGCCGCTGGCCGCCCGAGAGCTGGTGCGGACGGCGTGCCGCCTGGTCGGCCAGACCGACCGCGTCGAGCAGTTCCAGGGCCCGGGGCCGGGCCGCGCGCGGCGCACGGCCGTCCAGGTGCGCCATCACCTGCACCTGCTCCGCCGCCGTCAGGGAAGGCAGCAGGTTGGGCTGCTGGAAGACCATGCCGACCCTGGTGCGGCGCAGCGCGGTCAGCTCGGCCCGGCTCATCCCGCTGGTGTCCGTACCGTCGATCACCACCCGTCCGCCGTCCGGGCCGATCAGCGTCGCGGCCACCGCCAGCAGGCTGGACTTGCCGGAGCCCGAGGGCCCGACCACGGCGGCCACGGACCCCGGCGGCACGGTCAGGCTCACGTCGTCGAGGGCGGTGAGGCGGCCGGTGCCGTCCGGGTAGGTGAGGGTGACACCGCTCAGGGCGAGACCGGCGGGCGGTGGGGTTCCGGTGCCGGGGCTGGTGCGGGTCCGGATATCGGAGGAGTTCGCATTCATGGGGTCCGTCGCTGAGTAGAGGGATCGGGTGGTGTGCGGGGCACGTGAGCGCTGTACGGCCCGGGCTTTCGGACCCGCGAAATGCGCACGGAGTCGTACGGGACCGGAACCGAAGCCGGTCGGAACCGGAACGGAAACCGGAATTCCAGGGGCCGGGCCGGAATGGTGCGGGCTGCGCGCTCGACTGCTCGGGAATTTGCTCACGGAATAGTCCGCGGGAGGCGGACCGGAATGGTCCGCAAGGGGACCGGGACAGGAGCGCCTTCACGGATACCGTTCGGGCGGAGAACCTTCCGGGCGCTCACCGTGCGCTCCCCAGCGCCGTCAGCGGATCGACAGCGGTGATACGGCGGATGGACAGCGCCGCGCCCACGGCCCCCAGCGCGATCATGACCAGGGCCGGGACCAGGACCGTGGCCGGATCCAGGACGAACGGCACGGTGCCCGAGACGGCCGCGCCGGCCGCCGCCGCGAGCGCGGTGCCCACGCCCGTACCGGTCACCAGCAGGACGACCGCCTGGCCGAGCGCGTCCCGCAGCAGGTAGCGGGTGGGCGCGCCGAGCGCCTTGAGCACGGCGACGTCGCCGCTGCGCTGGATCGTCCAGACCGTGAAGAACGCGCCGATGACCAGCGCCGATATGGCGAAGAGGAAGCCGCGCATCAGTTGCAGCGAGCCGTTCTCGGCGGTGTACGAGCCGATGGCGCGCAGGGCGTCGCCGGTCGTGACGGTACGGGTGCCCAGCTGGCGGTCGGCGGCGGCCAGACCGGCGTCCGAGGAGGTGGTGAGGGCGACGACGGTGGCCGTCCGTGCCCGGGCAGTACCGGAATCACCGTCCCCGGCCCCGGCCCCTCCGGCCCGCGCTCCGCCCGACACCGCCGCCCAGTCGTCCAGTGACGTCCAGACCACCGGCGTGTGGCTGTACATCGCCTCGCCCGCCACCGCCGCGGCCGTCAGCGTCCGCCCGTTCAGCGTGAACCGGCCGCCGGCCCGTACGCCCAGTTCGTCGGCGGCCTTCGCGGAGAGCACCGCCGAGCCGTCCGCGATCCGCCCGGCCTCGGGCGCCAGGTGCGAGCCGGGCCGTACCCCGAAGGCGGACAGCGCGGCCGTCCGCTCGCCCGCGTCGTCGCCCGCGCTCTCGCCCGCCGTGGCCCTGGCCGTACCGATCCCCAGCGGCTCCGCCGACCGGACGCCCGGCACCCGGGCCAAGGCGTCCCAGGTCCGCTGCGTGACGTGCGAGTCGGTGAACGAGACGTTGTCACCGCCGCCGCCGTCGGCGGGAGCGGTGAAGGCGAGGCGGTCGGCGGGCAGCGAGGTGATCGCCGAGGTGTTCTCCCGGCCCAGGCCCGCCGTCAGCCCGGACAGCAGCCCCACCAGCACAGTGATCAGCACGACGACGGTGCCCATCAGGGCGAACCGGCCCTTGGCGAATCTCAGGTCTCTCCAGGCGACGAACACGGGGTCTGGGCCGTCCTTCCGGCGGATGCCGGGCCCGGTGCCCGGCGGCTGCCCCCACCGTCGCCGGGGGAGGGTGCGCCGGGCATCGCGCCCGGGAGTGGTTCGCCGGTATCGAAAGGACAGGTCCGCGATCCACCTTTTGATTGATGCCGGTACGGGTCCGGGCGCCTAGCCTGGGAGGGCTGTGACTCCCCACTCCCTGACCCCCGCCCTGCGGGTGCTGCGCGTCTGCCTGCACCTGATGGTGGCCGCTCTGCTGGCGCTCGCCGCCGTACGGGCCGTGGCCGACCACAGTCCGGACGCCCCGGCCGTCGCAGGCGCCGCCGTCCTGCTGCTCGCCGTGTACGCCGTCGGCCCCACGCTGCCGCCGGTCCGCACCTCGACGGCGGCCGCGGCGCTCTGGCTCGCCGCCGTCATGGCGGTGTGGGCCGTCCTGCTCGCCCTCACGCCCCTCGGGGTGTGGCTCGCGTTCCCGCTCTTCTTCGTCCAGCTCCACCTGCTGCCGCTGCGCTGGGCGCTGCCCGCGGTCCTGGTCACCACCGCCGTCGCGGTCGGCGGGTTCGGCTGGCACACCCGTACGCTCACTGTCGGTACGGTCGTCGGCCCCGCGCTGGGCGCGGCGGTCGCGGTCGCCGTCGTCCTCGGCTACCAGGCCCTGTACCGGGAGAGCGAACAGCGCCGCCGCCTCATCGAGCAGCTGACCGCCGCCCGCAGCGACCTGGCGGCCGCCGAGCACGCCGCCGGGATGCTCGCCGAGCGGGAACGGCTCGCCCGCGAGATCCACGACACCCTCGCGCAGGGGCTCTCCAGCATCCAGCTGCTGCTCCGGGCCGCGGAACGGGGGATTCCGCTGCGGTCGGACACCGCCGCCGCCCTCGGCCACGTCCAGCAGGCCCGGCAGGCCGCCGTCGAGAACCTCGCCGAGGCCCGCCGTTTCGTACGGGCCCTGAGCCCGCCCGACCTGGAGGCCGGGTCGCTGCCCGCCGCCCTGGAACGGCTGTGCGCCACCACCGCCCGCTCCGCCGGCCTGGCCGTGCACTGCCAGGTCTCCGGGGCGCCCGTCGAGCTGCCCACCCCGCACGAGGTCGCGCTGCTGCGCATCGCACAGTCCGCACTGGCCAACACCGTCCGGCACGCACACGCCGGCCGGGCCGAGCTGACCCTCTCCTACATGGACACCGAGGTCGCCCTCGACATCGTCGACGACGGCACCGGCTTCGCGCCCGACGCGGTGCCGTCCCCGGGCTCCGGCGCCGCCGCGGGCACCGGCTTCGGGCTGGCCGCGATGCGCGCCCGCGCCCGCGCGCTGCACGGCACGCTGGCCGTGGAGTCCGCGCCCGGCGAGGGCACGGCGGTCGCCGTCACCCTCCCGTACCCGGAACCGGCCGCTCCGCAGCCCACCTCCCTCACGCCCACCTCCGACCCGCCTCCCGAACAGGCCACCGCGTGATGCACCGCCCCGAGACCGCCACCGACCCCGGCCCCGACCCCGGCCGCGCCGCCATCGGCCTCCTCCTGGCCGACGACCACCCCGTCGTACGGGCCGGGCTGCGCGCCGTCCTGGAGACCGAGCCGGACTTCGAGGTCGTCGCGGACGTCCCCACGGCCGAGGAGGCCGTCGAACGGGCCGCCCGGCCGGACGTCGACGTCGTCCTGATGGACCTCCAGTTCGGCGGCCGGATGCTCGGCTCGCAGGCCACCGCCGCCATCACCGCACGCGACGGCGGGCCCCGCGTCCTCGTGCTGACCACGTACGACACCGACGCGGACATCCTCGCCGCCATCGAGGCCGGCGCCACCGGCTACCTCCTCAAGGACGCGCCGCCCGAGGAACTGGCCGCCGCTGTCCGTACCGCGGCGGCCGGCAAATCCGCCCTCGCGCCGACCATCGCCCTGCGCCTGATGGACCGGATGCGGGCGCCCGCCACAGCCCTCTCCCGGCGCGAGACCGAGGTCCTCCAGCTCGTCGCCGACGGCCTGTCCAACGCCTCGATCAGCAAGCGGCTCTTCCTCAGCCAGGCCACGGTCAAGTCCCACCTGGTGCACATCTACGCGAAGCTGGGCGTCGACTCCCGTACGTCGGCGGTCGCCGCGGCCACCGCACGCGGACTGATCCGCCGCTGACCGGGCACCGCGGGCCCGCCCGGCACGGACTGCCGGTGCCGGGTGCGAGAATCGTGCGCGTACGGACGTAGAGATCGACGAGCAGGAGACTGACGCATGGCACCGTCCCCGGGCATCCCCGACGCGATGGACCGACCGCACTTCATCGGCATCGGCGGCGCCGGGATGTCCGGCATTGCGAAGATCCTCGCCCGGCGCGGCGCCCGGGTCGCGGGCAGCGACGCCAAGGAGTCGGCGACCGTCCGCGCCCTGCGCGACTCCGGCGCCACGGTCCACCTCGGCCACGCCGCCGCCCACCTGGCCGAGGACGCCACCAGCGTCGTCGTCTCCTCCGCGATCCGCGACGACAACCCCGAGCTGGCCGCGGCCCGCGAGCGCGGCATCCCCGTCGTGCACCGCTCCGACGCGCTCGCCGCCCTCATGGACGGCCTGCGCCCGATCGCCGTGGCCGGCACGCACGGCAAGACGACCACCACCTCGATGCTGGCCGTCTCCCTCGCCTCCCTGGGCCTGTCCCCGTCGTACGCGATCGGCGGCGACCTGGACGCCCCCGGCTCCAACGCCGAGCACGGCAGCGGCGAGATCTTCGTGGCGGAGGCGGACGAGAGCGACCGCAGCTTCCACAAGTACGCGCCCGAGGTCGCCATCGTCCTCAACGTCGAGCTGGACCACCACGCCAACTACGCGTCGATGGACGAGATCTACGAGTCCTTCGAGACCTTCGCCGCCCGCATCCGCCCCGGCGGCACCCTCGTCGTCTCCGCCGACCACCCCGGCGCCCGCGAGCTGACCCCGCGCCTGTCCGGCCGCCTGGACATCGAGATCGTCACGTACGGCGAGGCCGAGGACGCCGACGTACGGGTCCTCAAGATCAACCAGCGCGGGCTGACCAGCGAGGTCACCGTCACCCTCGCGACCGGCAAGATCCTCACCTTCACCGTCTCCGTGCCCGGCCGGCACTACGCCCTCAACGCCGTCGCGGCCCTCGCCGCCGGCACCGCGATGGGCCTCCCGCCGCACAACCTGGCCTCCGCGCTCGGCACGTACACCGGCGTCAAGCGCCGCCTCCAGCTCCAGGGCGAGGCGGCCGGCGTCCAGGTCATCGACTCCTACGCGCACCACCCCACCGAGATGACCGCCGACCTGGAGGCCATCCGCGGCGCCGCCACCGGCTCCCGCGTCCTGGTCGTCTTCCAGCCGCACCTCTTCTCCCGCACCCAGGAGCTGGGCAAGGAGATGGGCGAGGCACTCACCCTCGCCGACGCCTCCGTCGTGCTGGACATCTACCCGGCCCGTGAGGACCCGATCCCCGGCATCACCAGCGAACTGATCATCGACGCCGCCCAGGCCAAGGGCGCCCGGGTGACCGCCGAGCACGACAAGACCGCGGTCCCCGAGCTGATCGCCGGAATGACGGAGCCCGGCGACCTTGTTCTCACCATGGGCGCGGGCGACGTGACCGAACTCGGCCCGCAGATCCTCGCGCGCCTGCAGAGCCGATAGGAAGCAGAGGTACTCATGCCGTACGAGATCGACAAGCCGGAAGAGCAGTGGCGCGCCGAGCTGACCCCGCAGGAGTACCAGGTCCTGCGCCAGGGCGGCACCGAACCCGCCTTCGTCGGTGAGTACACCGACACGAAGACGGCGGGCGTCTACTCCTGCCGCGCCTGCGGCGCCGAACTGTTCCGCTCGGAGACGAAGTTCGAGAGCCACTGCGGCTGGCCGTCCTTCTACGACCCCAAGGACACCGACGCCGTCGAACTCCTCCGGGACACCTCCCTCGGCATGGTCCGCACAGAGGTCCGCTGCGCCCGCTGCGGCTCCCACCTCGGCCACGTCTTCGAGGGTGAGGGCTACCCGACCCCGACCGACCAGCGCTACTGCATCAACTCCATCTCGGTGCGGCTGACGCCGGACGAGGGCTGACGGCGGGGCCGCCGGGCCCGGCGCGGAGCCGGCCCGGCGGCCGCACGGCTCGTGGCCCCGTCGGAACCGCCCGTCAGAACTGCGGCGCCCGAGCCACCGCTGGCAGGATCTGCACCAGCTGCCCCGGTGCCGCCTTGCGGCGCCGCCACTCCCGCGGATAGCCGAGGGACACCTCCTGGTGCGGGATGCCGTCCACCTCGATGGTGCGCGGGATGTGCAGGTGGCCGTAGACGACGGCGGCGGCGCGGAAGCGGCGGGGCCAGTCGGCGGTGGCCTCGGTGCCGCACCACAGGGCGAATTCGGGGTGCCACAGCGGCTCGGTGGGCTTGCGGACGATCGGCCAGTGGTTGACCAGCACCGTGGGCAGGTGCCCGGGAATCCCGGCGAGCCGCGCCTCGGTGGCCGCCACGCGGGCCCGGCACCATTCCTCCCTGGTCGGGTACGGGTCCGGGTGCAGGAAGAACTCGTCCGTGCAGACCACCCCGGCCTCCTCGGCGACCGCCAGCGCCGCCTCCTTGGTGTGGGTGCCGGGCGGGCGGAAGGTGTAGTCGTACAGGGCGAAGAGCGGGGCGATCACGGCCGGGCCGCCCTCGCCCTCCCAGACCGGGTAGGGGTCCTCGGGCGTCAGGACGCCCAACTCCCGGCAGATCTCCACCAGGTGCTCGTAGCGCCGGACGCCGCGGAGCTGGACGGGGTCGTTGGACGGGGTCCACAGCTCGTGGTTGCCGGGCACCCAGATCACCTTGGCGAAGCGGCGGCTGAGCACGGTCAGCGCCCAGCGGATGTCCGCGACGTACTCACCGATGTCCCCGGCCACCAGCAGCCAGTCGGCGTCCGAGGCGGGCCGCAGCCGGTCGACGATCGCGCGGTTCTCCTCGTAACGGATGTGCAGGTCGCTGATGGCCATCAGCCTGCCGGGCGCGACCCCTTCCCGGTCGGCCTCGGTGGTGCGGTCTCCTTCGGAGCATGGGATCTGCATGCCCTGACGGTAGGACAGGGGACGGGCGCGAGGACATGCCGGGGGTGAGGCGTTGGACACGTCGGGAGGTCACGACCCGCCCGTACCGCCCGGCGGGACGGCGCCGCCGCGCCGGATGCGGGTGGCCAGCCACAGGTCGAACCGGTCGTCGGGATCGTCGAGCCGGCGCCCGGTCAGGTCCATCGCCTTGTCGAGCCGGTTGCGTACGGTGTGCCGGTGCACGCCGAGACGGCGGCTGGTCGCGTCCCACGCGCCGCCGGTCTCCAGCCAGGC
Source organism: Streptomyces sp. NPDC030165 (assembly GCF_055573595.1). Lineage (NCBI taxonomy): Bacteria > Bacillati > Actinomycetota > Actinomycetes > Kitasatosporales > Streptomycetaceae > Streptomyces > Streptomyces sp. NPDC030165. The sequence continues at coordinate 28,210 of NZ_JBVIBD010000021.1, forward strand.
GGCGAGCGTGGTCAGCAACTCCTCGCCGTGGTCGGCCAGGTCGAGCGGGCCGAGTACGGCGTCGGCGTACCCGTGCAGCGTACGGCGGTCGCCGAGGTCCAGAAGCAGCCGGCTGGCCGCGCTCTGCCGGGCCTCCTCGGGCACCCCGCTCGCCCGGCTGACGCCCAGCAGCCCCGCCGCCTGCCGCAGCGAGACCCGTACGGCGTCCGGCGGGGCGAGCGGGCCGATCCCGGCGGGGCAGCGCGGCGCGAACCGGCCGAGCACGTCCCGTACGTCCAGGCCCGCGCCCACCACCGCTTCGACGAGCCCGCTCTGCGCGACCCGGACCAGGCCGCCGGGCACGGCCAGCGCCAGGTCGGCGGCGATGTCCTGCGGGCCGCTGTCCGCCGGGCCGGCGGCCGGGGGCTCGACCACGACGCCGCGTACCCGGTCGTCGTGCAGCCCGGCGGCGGCCAGGATGTCGTGGGCCCGGCCCGCCGGCCCCTCCTCGTCGGACAGCAGTTCCGCGAGCAGTGCCGACCGGCGGCGCCGCTCCGGCTCGTCCATCAGGTGGCGGCGCTCCAGCTCCAGCGAGAGCAGTGAGACCAGGCCGGGGACGACGGCGCGGGCCGCCGCGTCCGGGCTGCCGGTGAGCAGCAGCAGGCCGCGCAGCCGCCGGGCGCCGAGCGGCTGCACCTCCAGCTGACGGCCGCCGGCCGTGCTGGTCGCGCTGCCGCGCAGACCGCGTGCGGCGACCCGTTCGACGAGGTCATGTGCCGCGGCCGGTGGCACGGTCCGCTGCCCGCCGCCGGTGGCGAGCAGCCGCCCGAGCGGGTCGAGCACTGCCGCGCCGACGCCGGTGGCGGCGGTCCATTCCTCCAGCATCGGCTGCAGGCCGCTGTCCGTCGCTGCCGCGGTCAGCCGCCGTTGCGTCGCGAACGCCCGGTGCAGTACGGCGCGCTGTTCGTCGGCGCGTGCGTCGAACACGGCCTTGGTGACCGCGATGAACGGCACTTCGTCGGGCACCGTGAGCAGCGGCAGGCCCGCTTCGCGCGCCGCGTCGACCAGCGGTGCGGGGGCCGCCTGGTAGGGGAGCCCGGTGCCGAGTCCCAGCGCCAGGCAGGCCGCCCGGCCCTCGGTCACGTCGCGGACGTACGCGCGGCAGGCCGCCGGCTCCATCGGCAGCACCAGGCCGATCGTCATCAGCAGCTCGCCGCCTTGGAGCCACTTTCCCGGGTGCAGCAGGTCGGAGACGGTCGCGGCCTCGACGGTACGGTCCAGCAGCCCGGCCGGGACGTCGTAGGTCACCGACAGGTTCAGCTCGGGCCGGGCGAGGAGGTCGGCGATACGCAGGGGCATGGACACAGTGTCCGACAGGTGAAGCCGCGGTATACGGCCGGGCCGGAGAGGCGGCCTGCTCCGTTTGCGGGAGGACACATCCCGGTACCCGCTCTCCGAGGGGGGATCACCTCCCATTTGGCACGTTTTTGCCCGGTTGCGACCGGGGATGCGAAAAGAAGACCGCAGAGGGAACACCTCTTCGTACGCAAGACGAGCGCAAAGGATGAACGGCCATGCAGGTGGCGTTTCTCGTAGCACCCGAAGGCATCGAGCAGGTCGAGCTGACCGAACCGTGGCAGGCGGTGATCGACGCCGGCGGCACCCCGAAGCTCGTCTCCACCGAATCCGGCCGGGTCCAGGCGTTCCACCACCTGGACAAGGCGGACACCTTCCCTGTCGACCAGACCGTGGACCAGGCCCAGGTCGGCGACTTCGACGGCCTCGTGCTGCCCGGCGGTGTCGCCAACCCGGACGCGCTGCGGCTGAACGAGAAGGCCGTGGCGTTCGCCCGCGGCTTCTTCGACGCGGGCAAGCCGGTGGCGGCGATCTGCCACGCGCCCTGGACGCTGATCGAGGCGGACGTGGTGCGCGACCGCACGCTGACGTCCTGGCCGAGCCTGCGCACGGACGTCGAGAACGCCGGCGGCACCTGGGTGGACGAACAGGTCAAGGTCTGCACCGGCGGCCCCAACAAGCTCATCACCAGCCGCAAGCCGGACGACCTCAAGGCGTTCTGCGAGACGTTCGTCGCGGAGTTCAAGCGCTGATCCCCGTCCGGGGCACGGATTACTCCTGCTCCGTGAGCACCACGGCCGACTCGGGCGGCAGTCTCAGAACGCCGTCCGGGCCGGCCGCCGCCGCGTCCGCGTCCGGCCACGCCGCGAGCACCCGCGCCCGTACGCTCCCGCCTGGTACCTCCGCCGTACCGTCCCCGCCCAGATGCACCACCACCCGCACCGGGCCGCGCCGCAGGGACAGCCAGCGGGCCTCCTCGTCGTACGTGACCTCGGTACGTGTCAGGTCCGGATCGGTGAGCGACGGGTGGGCGGCACGCACCGCGAGCAGGGCGCGGTACCAGGCCAGCAGCGCGGCGTGCGGTTCGCGCTCCGGCTCCGACCAGTCCAGACAGGAGCGGTCCCGCGTCGCCGGGTCCTGCGGGTCGGGAATGTCCGACGCCCGCCAGCCGTGCTCGGCGAACTCGCGGCGGCGTCCGTCACGTACCGCCTCGGCCAGCTCCGGGTCGGTGTGGTCGGTGAAGAACTGCCAGGGCGTACGCGCCGCCCACTCCTCGCCCATGAACAGCATCGGCGTGAACGGGGAGCACAGCACCAGCGCGGCCCCGCAGGCGACGAGGCCGGGGGAGAGGCCGGCGGCCAGCCGGTCACCGAGCGCGCGGTTGCCGATCTGGTCGTGCGTCTGGGCGTAGGCCAGCAGGCGGTGGGCGCCGGTGGCGCGCCGGTCCAGCGGGCTGCCGTGCCGGCGGCCGCGGAAGCTGGAGTACGTACCGTCGTGGAAGAAGCCGCCGGTCAGCGTCTTGGCGAGGGCGGCGAGCGGCGCGCGGGCGAAGTCCGCGTAGTACCCCTGGGACTCGCCGGTGAGCGCGGTGTGCAGGCTGTGGTGGAAGTCGTCGTTCCACTGGGCGTGCAGGCCGTGGCCGCCGTCCGCGCGCGGCGCGGTGGTGCGCGGGTCGTTGAGGTCCGACTCGGCGATGAGGAACAGCGGACGGCGCAGGTGTGTGGCGAGCGCATCGACGGCGGCGGACAGGTCGGCCAGGAAATGGCGGGCGCGGGTGTCGATCAGAGCGTGTACGGCATCGAGGCGCAGGCCGTCGATCCGGTAGTCCCGCAGCCAGGCGAGCGCGCTGTCGGTGAGGTACGCGCGGACGTCGTCCGACCCGGGCGCGTCGAGGTTGACCGCGGCGCCCCACGGCGTCTGGTGGGTCTCTGTGAAGTACGGCCCGAAGGCGGGCAGATGGTTGCCGGACGGGCCGAGATGGTTGTGCACGACGTCGAGGACGACGCCCAGCCCGTACCCGTGAGCGGCGTCGACCAGGCGCTTGAGCCCGTCCGGGCCCCCGTACGGCTCGTGTACGGCCCAGGGGGCGACCCCCTCGTACCCCCAGCCGTGCCTCCCGGGGAACGGGCAGACCGGCATCAGCGCGAGATGGGTGATGCCCAGCCCGGCGAGGTGCGGCAGGCGCTCGACAGCGGCGTCGAAGGTGCCGGCGCCGGTGAACGTCCCCGTGTGCAGCTCGTAGAGGACCGCACCCGGCAGGGGACGGCCGGGCCAGTCGTGCCGCCAGCCGAACCGGTCGTGCTCGACGACCGCGCTCGGCCCGTCCGGCCCTTCGGGCTGCCGGGCCGAGCGCGGATCGGGCAGGAGCGGACCGTCGTCGAGGCGGAAGCCGTAGCGGTCACCGTGGCGGGCCGGGGCATCGGCCCGCCACCAGCCCGCACGGCCGGGGTCGCGCTCCATGGGGACGTGCTCGGCAGGCACCCGCCCCGAGGGCGCCTGCCGTGTCGCCGCGGCATGGCCCGTCGTCAGGGCGTACCCCTCATCCCCTTCCCGGTCCGCGGCGCGGCCCCGCGGCGAGACGAACTGGAGCGCGACCTGTCCGGCGTTCGGCGCCCACACCTCGAAGAGCACGGCAGTCCTCCTTCGTCCGGCGGGCGGACGGAGAAGGTGCTCCGCCCGCTCTCAGACGAAGAATGCACGCTCCTGCGTCATCGGGTAGCCCGCCTTGGCGAAAGCCGCCGCCATCGGGACGTTCGGCTGGTCCGTTTCGCCGATGATCCTTTCCGCGCCGTGTGCGGCGAGGTGCCGGGTGCAGTCGACGAGCAGGTCGTAGCCGTACCCCCGGCCACGGTGCTCCGGCACGATCCCGACGAACCCGATGACCGGCGCCTGGAGGTTACGGGCGGGCACGTGCACCCCCACGGCCTCGCCGCCCCGCCCGGGGTCGGCCGTCCAGGCGACCCGCCACCAGTCACGCGGTGACGGGCACCAGTTGAAGAAGTCCAGCTCTTCCTGGGCGGCCCGCTCGACACCGCCCTCGGCGATCGCCTGCCGCGCATGGGCGTCCAGCGAGCCGGTCTCGACGCGCCGCAGGATGTCCAGGAACACCCCGTCGTCGGGCTCGGGACGGAACACCAGCCGCCCCGGCGCCTCCGGGAGCCCGCACTCGGGCGTCCAGGTGTAGCGGAACCGTTCGACCAGCGGTACGAGACCGGCCGCGGCCGCCGCGTCCATCCGGGCGCGGGCGGCGTCCCGTACGGCCTCCTGGTCCCGCCAGCCGGGCGGCAGTTGCAGGACGTACTCGGCGTGCAGGGGCGCGGTGCGCAGCAGCCGGACGGCGGCGTCCGACGCGCCCGGCGCGAAGTCGAACCAGTCCAGGGCGACCGGCCGGGCGTCGTCCGGCCCGGCCCACCAGGCGGCGCGGGACACCACCACACCGTCGCGCAGCGCGACCCACGTCCACTCGGGGCGGTACCGGCCGCCCTGGGCGGACGTCGCGTAGCGGCGCCCGAAGGGCAGATGGCCGACGAGACCGGCGGTGGGGTCGTCCAGGGTGTCGAACAGATACGCGTCGCTCTCGGTGAGCGCGCGGATGACCAACTCGGTCATGGGGTCCTCTCGGAAGGCGGTCGAGCGCTCCCGATGGGCCGGAATCAGCCCAGGACGGCCCGGCGGGCGGGGCGGGAGCGCGGGAACGGGTGCTTCGGCACGGCTCTCGCCTCCTCTCCTCTTGCGGGGCCGGCGCAGAGCCTAGCCCGCACCACGGGCCCGGCGCCACGGATTTCCGGGCGGGTCCGCCTCGCCGTCCGCCGGGCTTCTCGCCGTCCGCCGGGCCCATCCCGGCATCCGCCGGGTCCGCCTCGCCGTCCGCCGGCACGGTCCGTCCGGCTGGACACCGGCGCGCGGGCACCGGACAATCTCCGCATGACATCGCTGGAGTTCCCGGCTCGACCGGCGCGCCCGTCGGAAGCCGACCGGGAGCGCGCCTTGGAACTGCTGCGCGAAGGCGCGGCGCAAGGCAGGCTGTCCCAGGACACCTTCCTGCGGCGGCTGGAGCTGGTGCTCAGCGCCCGCCGGCACGCCGAACTCGCCGCGGCCACCGCCGACCTGGCCTCCCGGGGCCGGGTCGAGGGCGCCGTGCTGCGCGCGGTGGGCAAGGTGTCGTCGTTCAACATCATGGTCCGCCGGGCCTGGCGCCGGGAGCGCCTGCCGAAGCTCCTCCTCCCCGTCCCGGGCCCGTTCCCCCTCCTCATAGGGCGCGCCCCCGGCTCCGGCCTGCGCCTGAACCACGACACCGTCTCCCGCGCCCACGCCGAACTGCGCAGCGCGGGCGGCGGCTGGCTCCTGCGCGACCTCGGCTCCACGAACGGCACGTGCGTCAACGGCCGCCGGGTGGTGGGAGAGGTACTGGTGCAGCCGGGCGACCATGTGGCGTTCGGCAGCGTGGGGTACGTCCTCACGGACGGGTAGCGCCCTCACGGGCAGGCGCCGACGTCCCGCACCCGCACGGGACACCGGACCAGCCGGCCAAGCCGAAGGGGGACCGCGCCTGAGGGCCGGCCCCCGGGCGGAGCGCCGATTCGGCGCCCCGCCCCTGAACCACCGCGTATCCCGGTACCCCGGCCGCTCACGACGGCGCCGCGGCGTACGGAGCCCCCTCCGGCACCGGCCGGTCGCTCGCCGGTCCCGACGGCTGGGACCACCAGGTGCCCTCGCCGTGCGTGAGCCCCGGCAGCCGCCGCTCGGCGTCGGGGGCCCGGCGGGCCGGGAGGGTACCGGTGAGGAGCCAGGTGCCGCCGGTGGCCGAGGTGTCGTCGAACTCCGCGCCCAGGGCCGCCAGATGTGCGGTCACCGGGGCGATCGTGTCGAGCGGCACCTCCGCCTCGAAGGAGTGGCACGGTTCGTACACCCGCGTCCCGGCCCGGCGCAGGGCACGTGCCAGGACGACCGGCGTGACCCCGCGGAAGTCACCGGCCGTACTGACCGGGCCCACGAAACCGGAACGGGTCAGTACGACGCGGCAGTCGGTGACCGCCCAGCCCCGCGGGCCGGTGCGCAGCGACGCGTACACCGTGTCCTCGACGGCCTGGTGGAAGCCGTGCGGCAGCGCGCCGAGTTCGGTCTCGTACGTGAAGCGCGGGCCGGAGCCCCGGGGGCCGGGCTCGACGCGCAGGCCGACCGTCGCCCACCAGCCGACGTGGTCGCGCCCGGTGATCTCCTCGTACGCCTCGCCGGTGCCCAGCGGCCGTTCCACGCACACCACCCGGCTCGGTTCGAAGTCCGCGGCGAGGCCGTGGTCCTGGAGGAGCGTCGCCGCGAGGATCTCCTTCTGGACCTCCCCGTAGAGGAGCACCGAGGTGGCGCCCGCGGGGGCGGGCCGGGCGTGGATGAGCGGGTCCTGTTCCGCCAGGCCCAGCAGCGCGGCGCGCAGGCGGGCGGCTTCCGCCGGGCGCCGGGCGCGCACCACGGTCTCCAGGGTCGGGCGGGCGAACAGCGCGCCGTCCCGCTCCTGTTGCGTGCCGGGTACTTCGCCGCCGAGCCGGTCGCCGACGCGGACGCCGGGCAGGCCGCGCAGCACCGCGATGTTGCCCGCCGTCAACGGCTCCCGGTCGCCCGGCGGCCGCCCCACGACCTCCAGTGCGGTGATCCGCCCCTCGACGCGGGCAGCTGTGCCGTCCGGCTCCCGGCGGTGCAGGGTGACCGTCCGGCGCGGCCGCAGCTCGCCCTCGTAGAGCCGCAGGTAGGCGCTCTTGCCGCCGCCGGGCTCACGCTGGACGGCGAAGACCGTGCCGCGCGGCGGGGCGCCGGCGGTGCCGGGCGCGGACGGCGGGATCAGCCGGGTCATGCCGTCGACGAGCGCGCCGGTGCCTTGCCCGCCGACCGCCGACCCGAAGTACAGCGGGTGCACCGAGCCGTCCGCGGTACGGGCGGTCAGCGCGGCCCGCAGCTCCTCCGGGGTGGGCGGCGGGCCGTCCACCGCGCGGGCGAGAATCCCCTCGTCGGCGTCGGCGAGCAGCTCGGTCAGCCGGGCCCGTACCGCGGGCTCTTCTGCGCGCAGCGGCGTCGTACGCGCGTCCGGGGTCCCCGCGTCGTGCACGGCGGCCATCGGGACGACGTGCGGCGCCAGGGTACGGCGGATGTCCGCCACGAGCGCGTCGGTCCGCGCGCCCGCCCGGTCGATCTTGTTGACGAACAGCAGGGTGGGCAGCCGCAGCCGCCGCAGCGTCTTCATCAGGACGCGCGTACGCGCCTGTACGCCTTCCACGGCGGACAGGAGCAGCACGGCACCGTCCAGTACGCCCAGGGCACGTTCGACCTCGGCGATGAAGTCGGAGTGCCCCGGCGTGTCGATCAGGTTGACCTGGACGTCCCCCGCCGTGAAGGAGGCGACCGCGGACCGGATCGTGATACCGCGCTCACGTTCGATGGCGCCGGTGTCGGTCCGGGTGTCCCCGGCGTCCACACTGCCGAGACGGCCGATGGCGCCGGTCGCGTACAGAAGCCGCTCGGTCAGGCTGGTCTTACCCGCGTCGACGTGGGCCAGGATGCCGATGTTCAGGGTGTGCATGGGTGGTCGAGACCTCGAGAACTGTCGTCCGGTCAGGGCGCTGAGTAGTTCCGAGGTTTCGGCGCATTTCCGTTGCTCCTGCTTGCGGCTCGGGGCGTATGGGGGAGGACGTACGCGGGGGTGCGTACGGGCCCGTACGCGAGGGGTGCGAGTCGTACGCGCCGATGGTGAACGTGCGGCGGGGGTGGCGCAACCCATTTTCGGCGGGCCGGCGCGCCCCCACGCCGCAGGCGCCTCAGTGCTGGTGCAGCCCCCGTCCCGCCAGCGTCAGGAACGTTTCGCCGATCGCTTCCGACAACGTGGGGTGTGCGTGGATGTGCTGGGCGACGTCGGACGGTTCGGCGTCCCAGGCGATCAGGAGCTGACTTTCGGCGATCATCTCCGAAACGTGCGGACCGACCAGATGGACACCGAGTACCGGCCCGGCGGCCGTGCCCTCCGCCGCTGCGACGACCTTCACCATGCCGCCCTGCCCGTGCACCATGCCCTTCGCGACCGCCGTCAGCGGCAGGGTGTTGACCCGGACGGCCAGGCCGCGGGCGCGTGCCTCGGCCTCGGTCAGCCCGACGGAGGCGGTCTGCGGCGAGGAGTACGTGACACGGGGCACGGTCGTGATGTCCAGCGGCCGGGACGGCACGCCGGCCAGAGTCTCGGCGACCAGCAGCCCTTCGGCGAAGGAGGCGTGCGCCAGGCCGGGGTACGGGGGCGGCAGCAGGTCGCCCACGACGTGGATGCCGGGCACGGCGGTCTCCAGCCGGGACGGGTCGGCGGGCGGTACGAAGCCGCGCGCGTCGGTGGCCAGTCCGGCTGCCGCGAGGTCCAGGCCGTCGGTCACCGGCACCCGGCCGACCGCGACCAGCAGCCGCTCGGCCTCGACGGTCTCCTCGCCCCGGGGCGTACGGACGGTGGCGCGTACCCCGTGGTCCGTCACCTCGGTCCCGGTCAGCGTCGAGTCCGTACGGACCGTGATGCCGCGCTTCTTCAGCCCGCGCGCCAGGTGGCGGCTCACCTCCTCGTCCTCCAGCGGCAGCAGCCGGCCGGCGGCCTCGACGAGCGTCACCCGGGCGCCCATCGACCGGTGGAAGGACGCGTACTCGACGCCGATCGCGCCACCGCCCAGCACCAGGACGGAGTCCGGCAGGCCGGGTGCGAACAGGGCGTCGTCGCTGGTGACGACGGTACGGCCGTCGGGTACGAGGCCGGGCAGCAGGCGCGGGCGTGACCCGGTGGCCAGGACGATGCCGCGCCGGGCGGTGAACTCCCCGCCGTCCGGGGCGTCGACGAAGACGGAGCGCGTGCCGGTCAGCCGCGCGCTGCCGCGCACCACACGCACCCCCGAGCGCTCCAAGTGCCCCTCGACGCCCCGGTGGTTGCGCGTCACGATGCCGTCGCGGGTGGCGGTCAGCGCGTCCCAGTCCACGGTGTCCAGCGTGGCCTTCACACCCCAGCGCTCCCGCGCCTCCGCGATGCCGTCCACCAGTTCCGCCGCGTGCAGCATGGCCTTGCTGGGGATGCAGCCGCGGTGCAGGCAGGTGCCGCCGACGAGGTCCCGTTCGGCGAGCACCACCCGCAGGCCGAGGGCGGCGGCCCGCAGGGCCGTGCTGTAACCGCCGGTACCGCCACCGATGACGATCACGTCGGCCTCGCCGCCGCTGCCGTGCTCCGTGTCTCTCATGTCTCCCATGCGGCCAGCCTCCGCCCGCCGTTCGCCATGAGTCCAAGGCATTATTTCCATGGAGGTCATGAGCAACGTTCATGGCCGGGGCGATGGCGGGGCATGGAGGAGCAGGGGAGAGCCATGAGTCTGCGACAGATGGAATACCTGGTCACGGTCGTCGAGGAACGGTCCTTCACGCGCGCGGCGGAGCTGCTGCACGTCACCCAGTCCGCGCTGTCCCACCAGATCAAGGCCCTGGAACGGGAGGTCGGCGGCCCGCTGCTGGAGCGGATGCCGCGCGGCGTCCGGCTGACGCCCATGGGCCGCGCCTACTTCCCGCACGCCGAACTCGCCGTACGCAGCGCCGGACAGGCCCGCCGGGCCGCGCTGGCGACGGCCGGGGCGCTGAGCGGCGAGCTGCATATCGCGACGGTGCACGCGCACGCCATCGGCGTGCTCCCGGAGGTCTGCGCGCGCTGGGGGCGCGAGTACGGCGGCGTGCGCCTCGTCCTGCACGAATACGCCACCACCGAGGACCTGTTCGCGCACATGGAACGCGGTGTCGCCGACCTGGCGGTCGGCCCGCGGCCCGAGGTCTGGCCGGGACCGGTCACGGTCGTGGGCGAGGAGCGGATGGTGATGGTGCTGCCGCCCGGCGACCCGCTCGCCGGACGTGCCGCCGTACGGATCGAGGAGGTCGCCGACCGGCCGTGGGTGCGCTGCGCGCTGGAGCCGGTCGTGGCGGGCCGGCGCTGGCTGGACGTGGAGTGCGAACGGGCCGGCTTCACACCCCGTACGGCCGTCCGTACGCAGCACACGTCGACGGCGGTACGGATGGCCGCGGCCGGCGTGGGCATCCTGATCACCGCCGCCCACGAGCTGACCGGCCTGGAGTGCACCGCCGTCCCCACCGACCCGCCGTGGAGCCGCGAGATCACCGCCTTCTCCCGCCTACCACCCACCGGCGCGGCCGCGCACTTCGTCACGCTCCTCCGCGAAACCCACCTGCCGCCCGACGGACGGTGAGCGCTTCCGGGGGACCGTACGCCTCGCCCTCTCCTCCGCCGCCTTCTCCCGCTGTCCCCCGCTGTCCCCCCGCTATCCCTCCGCGACCAGCAGCGCCACCGGATTCCGCCGCAGCAGCTCCCGCAGGCACACCACCGGCCCCGGCACCTCCCGCCCCGTGAGCAGCTCGCGCCAGCCTGTGCCCGTGCCCGTACTCGGAAGGGTCAGTTCCGTATCGCGCCAGCCGCCGTCCTCGGCCAGCCGGAGGGAGAGCCGGGTGGCCACCGTCACCGCGCGCCCGGCCCGGGCGAAGGCCAGGCAGTGACCGGCCGCCGTGCCGTCCGCGTGCAGCGGTGTGTACGTGCCCCGGGTGCCGAACCACTCGGGGCGGGTCCGCCGCAGGCGCAGGGCCGTCGCGGTCAGCAGTAGCTTCTCCGCGGCCAGGTCCTGCGGTTCGGTGCCGCCGTCGAGTTCGGCGAGCAGGTCGGCGCGCAGCCGGGGCGGGCGGCGGTTGTCCGGGTCGACCAGGGCGTAGTACTCGGTCTCGGTGCCCTGGTACAGGTCGGGCACGCCGGGCATGGTCAGGTGCAGCAGCGCCGCGCTGAGCACGTTGGCGCGGACGTACGGTGCGAGCCCGGCGGCCAGTTCGGTCAGCGAGGACGCCGCCGGTCCGCACGGCCCGGCGCGCAGGAAGTCGCCGACCGCCTCCTCGTACGCGGCGTCCTGGTCCGTCCAGGAGGTGCGCAGCCCGGCCTCGCGTACGGCCTTCAGCACCGACGGGATCAGCCGTTCGGCGGAGGGTTTGCCGAGGCCGAAGGCGGTCTGCCAGGCCACCCACGCCAGGTGCTGGTCCGGCGGCTGCGGCCCCTCGCGCCCGGCCGGCCCGGTGGACACCCGGTGCAGCAGCTCCCGCCACCGGTCCGGGCATTCGGTCAGGACGGCGATCCGCGCCCGGACGTCGGCGCTGCGCTTGGTGTCGTGGGTGGAGAGCACCGTCGAGGTCAGCGGCCAGTCGCGCTGGATGCGGGCGCAGTAGGCGTGGAAGGTGTCCACGCCCACCGTGGGCGCGCCCGGGTCGGCGCCGACCTCGCAGGCCGACAGCAGCGGTACGTACCGGTAGAAGGCGGTGTCCTCGACGGACTTGGCGCGCAGCGCGGACGACGTCTGGGCGAAGCGCGCGCAGAAGTCCGCGCAGTCCGCGCCGTCTCCGAGCAGGCCGAGCGCGAGGTCGCGCACCAGGTCGACCGCCAGCGCCTCCTCCGGCGCGCGGAAGGCCGTGCGCGCCCGGGCGGCGGCCTCGGCCAGCATTGCCGCGTCCAGCTCGTCGCGCTGTGCTGTGCGCGCCGCGGTGCCGTCGGTGGCGTACGGGCGGTAGACGGGCAGCCGGACCAGCAGTTCCCGTACGGCGGTGCGCAGCGCCCAGGGCGCGTGGTCGCCCTGGTGGGAGGCGCGGTCGCTGATCCGTCCGGCGGCGCGCACCAGCCGTTCGACCTCGGCCGCGAGGTCGTGGGTGACCACTTCGTAGGCGGCGCGGCGTACCGTTTCCTCCCAGTCGCCGCCCGCGTCCGCGAGCGGGGCGACGAAGTCGCGGTAGACGCTGAACAGGCGCCCGGAGCCGAGCGGGCAGACGAACAGGCCGTCGAGGTGCCGCAGCGCGTCGTAGCCGGTGGTGCCCGCGCACTTCCAGCCGCGTGGCAGGTGCTCCCGGCCGGTCAGGATCTTCTCGGCCACCGTCCAGCGGCCTCCGGTGGCGGTGTGCAGCCGGGCGAGGTAGTCGCCGGGGGCGGCCAGGCCGTCCGGGTGGTCGACGCGCAGCCCGTCGACGACCCCTTCGCGCAGCAGCCGCAGGACCGTGGCATGTGTCGCGTCGAAGACCTCCGGTTCCTCGACCCGTACTCCGATCAGCTCCGAAATGGTGAAGAACCGCCGGTAGTTGATTTCGCTGCGGGCCAGCCGCCACCAGGCGAGGCGGTACCACTGCGCGTCCAGGAGGCGGGGCAGCGGCAGGTGCTCCGTACCGGGCCGGACGGGGAAGGCGTGGTCGTGGTAGCGCAGTACGCCGCCGTCGACCCGGATGTCGCCCAGTTCGTCGCCCAGCCGCCCGCCCAGCACCGGCAGCAGTACCCGACCGCCGTGCCCGCCGCCCCAGTCGATGTCGAACCAGCGCGCGTACGGGGACGCGGGGCCGTCCCGCAGCACCGCCCACAGCGGGGCGTTGAGCGACTCCGGCGCCGGGACGGCCATGTGGTTGGGCACGGTGTCCACCACCAGCCGCAACCCGTGCGCCGCGGCCGTCGCCGCCAGCGCCCGCAGCCCCTCCTCGCCGCCCAGCTCGGCCCGTACGGCCGAGTGGTCCACCACGTCGTAGCCGTGCTGGGACCCGGGAGCCGCCTCCAGCACGGGGGAGAGGTGGAGGTGCGAGACGCCCAGCGCGGCGAGGTACGGCACGGCCTTCTCGGCCGCGGCGAAGGGCAGGTCCGGCTGGAGCTGGAGCCGGTACGTGGCGGTGGGGGGCGCAGTGGCGGTGGGTGGCGCACTGGATTCGGCCGTCATGGGAACACCTGTACCCGGCGGACGGCTTGTTGTTTCACCGAGGCGGCCTCGGACAGCACACCGGGCCGGACGCCGTCCGTGCCCGGCCCGGCCCTGACGGGTCCGGTCGCCGCCGTACGGACGCATGGCCCGGCCGGCCACCGCACGGCACGAGCGCACGGACTACGCCGTACGGCAGCCGGAGCCAGGCCGTACGTGACCGGCGGGATCCACCGCAATGGCGGAGCCGGGCGTACGGCCGGTGGCGTACCCGGACCGGACACGGAGGCCGCGCGCAGGCGATCCTCCGGCCCGGACGCCCGGCCGGGTACGCCCGGTCCCGGGTGAGCGGCCCCGCGGCTCCCGGTCTCGTACGCCCGGCCTGGGCCGCCCGGTCCTGTACATGTGACCCGTACGCCCGGCCCGTACCCGGCCCCGGGGCGCCTCAGGCGGGCCGCTGGAGCACCAGCATGCTGCGCCCGGGCAGGGTGATCTGATCGCCGGCCTGGGCCTTGAGGCCCCCGCCGCCGGCGACGGCCTCCGGGTGGGCGGTGTCCACCACCGCCTGCCACTGGCGGCCGTGGTCGATCGGCACGGTGAACTCGCGGTCGCCCTCGTGCGCGTTGAACATCAGCAGGAAGGAGTCGTCGGTGATCCGTTCGCCGCGCGGGCCCGGCTCGGTGATAGCGCTGCCGTTGAGGAAGACCGTCAGCGACTTGGCGTGCGCCGCCTGCCAGTCGCGCTGCCGCATCTCCTCGCCCTCCGCGGTGAACCAGGCGATGTCGGACAGCTCGTCGTGGGTGCCCTCCATGGGCCGGCCGTGGAAGAAGCGCCGCCGCCGGAAGACCGGGTGGTCGCGCCGCAGCCACACCGTCTGCCGGACGAAGGCGAGCATCTCCCGGTCCTCCTCGCGGATGGCCGCCTGCTCCTGGGCGGCCGTGCCGGAGCTGTCCGTGCCGGAGCCGTCGTCCGTGTCGGGGCCGTCCGCGAGGTCGGTGACGGTCTGCCCGGCGGTCTCGCCGGCGGCCTCCAGGCCGGACTCGGCCGTGGCACCGGACCCGCCCGGTCCGGATCCGGCCGTCGCGTCGGAGCCCGCTGTGCCGTGAGACACCTCTGGATCGCCCGCCCCCGGCCACCGCACCCAAGCCAGCTCGTTGTCCTGGCAGTACGCGTTGTTGTTGCCGTGCTGGGTGCGTCCGAACTCGTCGCCGTGGCTGAGCATCGGCACGCCCTGGGACAGCAGCAGCGTGGCGATGAAGTTGCGCATCTGGCGGGCGCGCAGTTCCTGTACGGCGGGGTCGTCCGTCGGCCCTTCGACCCCGCAGTTCCAGGACCGGTTGAAGCTCTCGCCGTCCTGGTTGTCCTCGCCGTTGGCCTCGTTGTGCTTGTTGTCGTAACTGACCAGGTCGCGCAGGGTGAAGCCGTCGTGGCAGGTGACGAAGTTGACGGAGGCCAGCGGGCGCCGCCCGTCGCCCTGGTAGAGATCGGAGGAGCCGGTCAGCCGGGACCCGAACTCGGCGAGGGTGCGCGGTTCGCCGCGCCACAGGTCCCGTACGGTGTCGCGGAACTTGCCGTTCCACTCGGTCCACAGCGGCGGGAAGTTTCCCACCTGGTAGCCGCCCTCGCCCACGTCCCACGGCTCGGCGATCAGTTTGACCTGGCTGACCACCGGGTCCTGCTGCACCAGGTCGAAGAACGAGGACAACCGGTCCACCTCGTGGAACTGGCGGGCCAGCGTCGCCGCCAGGTCGAAGCGGAACCCGTCCACCCGCATCTCCTGTACCCAGTAGCGCAGCGAGTCCATGATGAGCTGGAGGACGTGCGGGCTGCGCATCAGCAGCGAGTTGCCGGTGCCGGTGGTGTCCGTGTAGTAGCGGGGGTCGTCGGCCAGCCGGTAGTACGAGGCGTTGTCCAGGCCGCGGAAGGACAGCGTCGGGCCGAGGTGGTTGCCCTCCGCCGTGTGGTTGTAGACCACGTCGAGGATGACCTCGATGCCGGCCTCGTGCAGGGCCCGCACCGCCGACTTGAACTCCAGCACCTGCTGTCCGCGGTCGCCCCAGGACGCGTACGCGTTGTGCGGGGCGAAGAATCCGATGGTGTTGTAGCCCCAGTAGTTCGCCAGCCCCGCGTCCACCAGCCGGTGGTCGTGCACGAACTGGTGGACCGGCATCAGCTCCAGGGCCGTGACCCCCAGCTCGGTCAGGTGATCGATGACCGCGGGGTGCGCCAGCGCCGCGTACGTGCCGCGCAGGTCCTCCGGCAGGTCGGGGTGGAGCATGGTCAGGCCCTTGACGTGTGCCTCGTAGAGCACCGTCTCGTGGTAGTCGGTGCGGGGCGGGCGGTCGTCGCCCCAGTCGAAGTACGGATTGATCACCACCGACGCCATCGTGTGCGGCGCCGAGTCGAGGTCGTTGCGGCTGTCCGGCCTGCCGAAGTGGTAGCCGTACACCGCCTCGTCCCAGTCGATGGTGCCGCTGACCGCCTTCGCGTACGGGTCCAGCAGCAGCTTGGCGGAGTTGTGCCGGTCACCGCGCTCCGGCTTGTACGGGCCGTGCACGCGGAAGCCGTACCGCTGCCCCGGCATGATCCCGGGGAGGTAGGCGTGCCGTACGAACGCGTCGGTCTCCCGCAGTTCGACGGCGGTCTCCGAGCCGTCGTCGTGCAGCAGTGACAGCTCGATGCGTTCCGCCGTCTCGGAGTACACCGCGAAGTTGGTGCCCGCACCGTCGTACGTGGCACCCAGGGGATACATCTGTCCCGGCCAGACCTGCATACGTCGACTCTTCCACTTCCTCGATGGGCGGCGCGAAGCCTTCGGGCCTCACGTCGGTCATGCGTCGCCGTGTTCGTTTGCTGCCTACGGTGCTGCGCTCGGCTTGTGTTTCAACCTGCCCAATTCGGCTGGTTTTTCGCGCGATCTGCGCCGAAAGGCGGGCAACCCGCGGCGAAGTCGGATCGTCGTACAGGGCGACCGATATGTGCTGAGCACCATGAGGCAGCAGGGGGGAACAGTGCGCAACATGATGCACCGCCACCTGGGCAAGCTGGTGGCGGGCGCGGCCGTGGCGCTGGCGGGTACCGCCGCGCTGGCCGCAGTGACCCTGCCAGGGGACGCGGGGGCGGCCGGCGGGGGGAGCCGGGCCGCCGCGGCCGCGGGACCGGAGTCGCAAACGGGCCAGGCGCAGCAGGTACGGCCGGGAGCCGTGGAACGCGCCCCCGAGGAGAGGAGCGAAGGAGTCGGCCGGGACCCGCTCACGGACGACGAGAGCGCGCGAGCCCAGGAACTGGCCGCGCCCCGTACGTTCCGCGACGCGACCGAGAACGTCCGGGGCAGGCCCGGGCCGGAGCGGCTGACCACCGATCTGGCCGAGCTGGGGCCGGACGAGACCGGCCGCGCCGATCCGCCACGCCGGGCGAACGTGTCCTTCTACGACTACCGGTCCGACACGTACGTGACCAAGACCGTCAACCTCACCACCGGAAAGGTCGAGAAGAGCGACAGCCGGCACGGCGTGCAGCCGCCGCCCGACCGGGCCGAGAGCGAGACCGCGGCCGCGCTGCTGATCGCCGCGCCCGAGGGGGCAGGGTTGCGGGAGGACTACCGGCACGCCACCGGCAAGGATTTGACCGGGCCCGGTCAGCTGGCCGTGCGGGGCTTCGTCTACCGGGGGGAGGCGGAGGGTCCGGCTCCGGAACGGCTGCGCGCCTGCGGGGAGCACCGCTGCGTCCGGCTCTTCACCAAGGTGCGCGACGGCCAGTGGATCGACACCCGGCGCTATGTGGTCGACCTGAGCGCCCGCACGGTCGGCCGGCTGCCCTGAGCCGCCCGCGAGCGTACCCGTATGGCGGCCCGTCCTCGTACGGAGTCCCGTTCCCGTACGGAGACCCGTTCCCGTACGGAGACCCGTTCCCGTACGGAGACCCGTTTCCGTACGGAATCCCGTCCCGCCGAGGACCGGCAGCCGCCGGCCGGCAGGCACCGTGCGGCACCCCGCACCCGCGTACTCCGAAGCTTCCGTATCACTGTCGTACAGGAGCGTTTCCATGCACGAAAGACCCTTCCGCCGCGCCCGCGTCGGCCACGGCCGTGCCCGTGTCCCTGTCCGTACCCACGTCCGTACCCACCGTGCACGGGTCCGGCGCGCCGCACTGCTCGCCGCGCCGTTGCTGCTCGGTACGGCCGCGCTGACGACCGGACCGGCCGCCGCCCAGGCCGCGCCCCCGCCCGCACCCACCGCCGCAGGGTGCAGTACCCCGTACAGCATCACGCAGACCCTCGAAGGCGGCACCACTTGGCGCATGTGCTGGCACTACGAGGCGAACGCCGGGCTCGTCCTGGACAACGTCTCGTACCAGCCGAAGGGCGAGCCCCGCCCGATCCGGGTGCTGACCAGCGCGGGACTGGCGCAGATCCACGTGCCGTACGACGACGGCGGCCACGAGTACGACGACCTCACGGGACAGTCCTTCGCCCAGGGGCTGCAGACGCTGGACCCGGGCGAGTGTCCCGGCGGCACCATCAAATCGGTCAAGGTGCCGGACGCCTGGGACCCGGAACACCCGGACGTCAACGGACTGTGCGTCACCACGCGCGCCCGCGGCCACGCCTACCGGCTGGGCCGCTATCCCGGCGAGACCAGCAGGACCCAGCAGGTCCAGGGCAAGGACCTGCTCGTCTACACGGTCAACAAGACCGGCTGGTACGAATACATCGTCGAATGGCGCTTCTCCGCGGACGGCACGATGAACATGCAGGTCGGAGCGACCGGCACGCTCTCGCCCGCCGATTACGACGCGGGTGACGGCCGCGGCTGGCCGATCGGCAAGGGTGCCAAGGACTACGCCACCAGCCACAGCCACAACGTCTTCTGGCGGCTGAACTTCGGCCTGGACGGCTCGACGGCCAACCGGGTCGAGCAGTTCGACTCGACGACCACCCCGCAGAGCGGCGGGCTGACGCCGAAGACGAAGACGGTCCGCACGCCGGTGGCCAAGGAGCTGGCGGGGGATGCCGGGCCGACCCGCTGGTGGCGGGTGGTCAGCACCATCGGCAAAAACAAGGACGGTCATCCCCGGTCGTACGAGATCGTTCCCGGTCGTTCCAGCAAGTACACCGGACGGGCCTTCACCCGGCACGACGTGTACTTCACCGAGTACAACAAGTGCGAGCAGTTCGCCAGCAACAACCTCGCGAACTGCGGAGCCGGTGCGGGCACCAGCGTGGACACCTGGGTCAACGGACAGCCGCTCCGTCACCCCGTCGCCTGGGTCAACATCGGATACCACCACATCGCCCGGGACGAGGACCAGGAGCCCATGCCGGTCCACTGGCAGGGCTTCCAGCTCGCCCCGCGGGACGTCACCGCTATGAATCCGCTCACTCCGCCCGAGCTTTCCGGACACAACGGTCACGCCGGGTAAGGGGAGTTGACCGGGGACTCGATCCATCCTGCTGCACCGCCTCCCGGACCCGCAGTAGTCTGCCTTGATCGTTGGCACGGGGGTTCGGAAGGCGGTGTGCAGGTGAGCTCGGGCGGGCTGGAGTTGCCCCCTGGTGACGACGGCCATGACGGCCAGGACAGTCATGAGGGACACGAGGGCGGCTCCGTCGACGCCCCGCCCGGGGCGGTGTCCCTGGCCCGGCCGATGGAGATCGGCGCGGAGCTGGACTGGGGCGCCGAGGCCTGGAGCGAGGTACGCACCCGCGCCCGGCGGGCCGGGCGCGCCTACATCTGGCTGAACCTCGTCGAACAGCGGCTGCGCGCCGTCGTGGCGGCCGTGCTGTGCCCCGTCTACGAACCGGTGCACGGCGACGAATGGGTCATCGCCGCCGCCGGGCCCACCGGCCAGGAATGGGTACAGCGGGCGGTCGCGGTCCGCGAGGTCAGCCGCCGCAAGGGCTACCTGCTCGACCCCGCCGACGACAACATCCTCAGCTTCCTGACCCTGCCGCAGCTGCGCGAGCTGATGGTGCAGCACTGGCCCTGCTTCGAGCCGTACTTCGACGACCGGCGGGAGGTGGAGCTGGCCCTGGACGAACTGGAGGTGGCCCGCAACATCGTCTCCCGCAACCGCGCCCTGACCGGCACCGTCCTCGCCCAGGCGGAACGGGCCTCCGCCCGGCTGCTGGACATACTCGGCTCCGGCATCGGCACCCGCACCGCGGGACGGCTGCCCATCGACGCCGTCGAGGACCTCGTCGGAGACCGGTACGCGGACGTCGTCGGTGTCCACACCGACCGGGTACGCCTCCAGAGGCAACTGCCCGCCGAGGACCTCTTCGGCGGCGCCCGCCGCCTGGACGCCATCGGCATCGGCCTCAACCTCCTCGTACAGAACTACTCCGGCCGCCGCATGGTCCGCCTCGCGGAGTCCGGCTGCCGCGTCCGGCTGCTCTTCCTCAACCCCGCCAGCAGCGCGGTCCGCCGCCGCGAGCGGGAACTCGGCCTGAAGAAGGGCGAGATGAGCCGCTCCATCGAGATGAACATCCTGCACATGCGGCGGGTACGGGCCCGGCTGCACGACCCCGGCGCCTTCGAGATCCAGGTCTTCGACGAGACCCCCCGCTTCACCGCCTACCTGGTGGACGGCGACGGCCCGGACGGCGTGGCCGTCGTCCAGACGTACCTCCGCCGGAGCCGGGGCATGGAGTCACCGGTCCTCGTCCTGCGCGGCGGCGGGCGCGAGGTCCTGCGGCAGGAGGCGGACCGGGACGACGACCGGGGCCTCTTCGAGACGTACCGGGAGGAGTTCGAGAACGTCTGGGCGGATTCTCGAGCGGTGTCTTGAGGGGTCCTCCAGGGCGGCGGTGCGCAGTCGGAGCGGGGGCGAGGCCGGTGACCGGGATCGGCGGCGGGGCCGGTGGCGGGGGTCAGGATGCCGCGTCCTGCACGACGGTGCCCTGGTGGTACAGGACTCGCCAGTCCTCGCCGTCGCGCTGCCATACGGTGGCCCGCCGGGTCGTCCGGCCGTCGAGGACCAAGGTGTAGGACAGCAGGTAGACGTCCGTGGCCAGCTCACGGCAGTGGAAGCCGGACGTCTCCCACTCCTCGGCTTCCGTGGCCGCCGGGTCGCTGAACCGTTCCTCCAGGACGTCGAGGACGTACGTCCGGCCGTAGCGCCGCCCGGACGCGCCCACCTCCCAGAAGTCCGGTGCCGTCATGCGCTCGAAGTCGGCCCGGGTGGTGCCGAACTCGGGTCGGTGGAAGAGCGGCTCGCGGGCGGCGAGGGCTTCCAGCACGGGCGCGAGGCGTGCTTCCGTCGTGGGCCGGGGCCCGGTGTCGTCCATGGCACAAATCTGGCAGACGCGGCCGCCCGTTCCGTATGCGCGCAGGTGACGGCATGCGCACAGGTGGCGGCCGGTGCCGGCGGAGGGCCGGGTACCGTTGCGCCATGCGATTCGGCGTGCTCGGGCCGGTGGAAGTGCGGGCGGCGGACGGGCGGTCCGCACGGGTACCCGAACTGAAGGTGCGTGCCCTGCTGACCGCGCTGCTCGCGCACCGGGGGCGGCCCGTCGCCGCCGGCCGGCTCATCGACGGCCTGTGGGACGAGCGGCTGCCCGCCAGCCCCACCGGCGCACTCCAGGCCAAGGTCTCCCAGCTGCGCCGCGCCCTGGAGACCGCCGGGCCCGGCGGCCGCTCGCTGGTCGTCGCCCGCCCGCCGGGCCACCAGCCGGACACCCCCGCCGACGCGGTGGACGCGGACCGCGGACTGCGCGCCGCTGAGGAACTGGGCCTGTGGATACAGGCCTCGTACCGGCACTCCGGCCTCGGCCGTATCGCCCTGCTGACCGGCGGCCTGGAGGCGGCGCGGGAGCACCACGAGCGGGGGCTGCGGCTGGCCGCCGAGCAGTCGCACCGGCGCGGCGAGATGTTCGCCGAGACCGGACTGGGCATCGGCGCCCGGCGGGCCGGCCGGCTCGACGACGCCGAACGCCACCACGCGCGCCGGCTGGAGTGGTGCCGCAGCCGTGACGGCGAACCCGGTACGGCCCTGATCCTCGCCGAACTGGGCTTCACCGCCGAACTGCGGGGCGACGCGGCGACGGCCCGCCGCCTCCACCCGGACGGCTACGAGGCGGCACACGCCACCGGCGATCCGCGCGCGGTGGCACTCGCCCTGGAAGGCCTGGCCGGGGCAGAGGCCGCCGCCGGCCACCCCACCAGCGCCGCCCGCCTGCTCGGCCACGCGTCCGCAACCCGCGCTGCCCTGGGCACCCCCCTGCCACCCGCCGAACGCTGGGACGTGGACCGGATCACGGCACGGGCCCGCGAGGGGCTGGGGGATGCCGCGTTCGCCGCGGCTTTCGAGGAAGGTGCTACGGGAAGTACGTCTGATCTTGTGCGGGCGGTGGCCGCTGACGCCTGAGGCTCCGCTCGCGTCGGCTCGCGTCGGCTCGCGTCGGCACGTGTCGGCCCGTGTCGGGACGGCAAGGGCGGGTGGAAGCCGGGGCGTTGTCAGTGTCGCGTGGGAGAGTAGGGGAACACGGGGGAAGCAACACCGAAGGAGGCCGTCATGGGCTGGCATCAAGGGCTGCTCGTCAGCTTCGACTTGGAGACGACCGGCACGGACGTCGAGCAGGACCGCATCGTCACCGCCGCACTGATAAGGCTGGACGCGGTCGGCCGGGAGACCGGGCGGGAGAGCTGGCTGCTCGATCCCGGCGTGCCGGTCCCCGAGGAGGCGGCGGCCATACACGGCCTGACGACCGCTCATGTGCGGGCGCATGGCCGGGCGGCGGCCGAGGGGGTCGAGCAGATCACCACCGCGCTCGCCGCGGCGCTGGAGGCGGGCCTGCCGCTGGTGGTGATGAACGCGCGGTACGACCTCTCCCTGCTGGACCGCGAATGCCGCCGCCACGGCGTGCCGACGCTGCCCGAGCGGCTCGGCCGGCCACCAGCCCCGGTCATCGATCCGCTGGTGCTCGACAAGCACGTGGACCGTTACCGCAAGGGCAAGCGGACCCTCCAGGCCCTCTGCCGGCATTACGGCGTGCCGCTGGACGCGGCGCATGAAGCGGGCGCGGACGCGGTGGCCGCGGCCGGTGTGGCGCGCCGGATAGGCGAGCGGCATCCGGAGCTGGCCGGGACGCCGCTCGCCGCGCTGCACGCCCTCCAGGAGCAGGCGGCAGCCGAGCAGGCCGCCTCGTTCCAGCGGTATCTGCGCCGCTCCGGTGACCCGGCGGCGTTGGTCGAGGCGGCCTGGCCGCTCATTCCGTACCAGCGCACACGGGAGGTCCAGGAGGAGCTGGAACTGGACCTGCCGGGTCAGGCGTCGGCCGCGCGCGGCACCGCGTAGAGGGGGGGAGGGGAGTAGAGGGGGAGGAGAGGAACAGAGGGGCGGAGAGGGCGAGCGTCAGAAGGGGTACCAGCGCACGGTGGTGTCGCCCTCGCGCAGGGAGGCGATGCGGCGGCGGAACTCCTTGAGGGCGGCGGGGTTGCCGGGCGCGTGCTGGGAGACCCAGGCGCAACTGGCCGTCTCACGGGAGCCGCGCAGCACCGCACAGCCCTCCCAGTCCCGGACGTCCCAGCCGTAGATCCGCACGAACGTGTCGTACGCCTCGGCGGCCAGGCCGTAGCGGTCGCGGCTGAGCGCCATCACCACGAGATCGTGTTCCCGCAGATCGGAGGAGAAGGTTTCGAGATCGACGAGCACCGGGCCGTCGGGGCCCACATGGACATTACGGGTCAGCGCGTCACCGTGGACCGGACCGCGCGGCAGATGCGGTTCCAGCGCGGTGGCGGCAGCGGCGAACGCGTCGCGGCGGCCCCGCAGATACTCGGCGTCCCGCGCCGAGACCGCGTCGCCGGCCAGCCGCAGCCAGCGTTCGACACCTCCCAGCAGCTCGCGCCGGGGGAGGGCGAACGGCGGTTCCGGCAGCGCGTGCACCAGGCGCAGCAGGGCGGCCAGGTCGGCCGGTTCGGCGGGGCGTACGGGGTCGGGCAGCAGCTCCCAGAACGTCACCGGGTGCCCGTTCACCAGACGGGCCGCGGGCTCGGCCGCGCGGACGGCCGGCACGCCCTGATCCGCCAGCCACACGGCGACGCGCAGCTCTCGCTCGGCACGCTCCAGGAGTTCGGCGCTGCGTCCGACCCGTACGACCGGGCCGTTGCCGCCCGTGGCGAAGACCGCGTTCTCGCCGAGGGACAGCAGCCGGGCGTCGGCGGCGGCGTCGGGCCGGCCGGCCGCGGCCAGGACGTCCCGGGCGTGCGCCTCCGTGAACGGGGTGGTGCTCGGTGCGGTCATCGGGGCGCCTCCTGCGGTGCGTGATCCGTATCAGTCTTGCAGGTCCCCGCGTCGCCGGGTCGTGCGGATCCGGCCGGCGGGTGGACGGTGAGCGGATGCCGGGTGGGAGGCGGGCGGGAGGCCGGCCGGACTCCGGCGTGGCCCGGGGCGGGGCGGAGTGGGCGGATGCTTGACTGCGCCGACCGCCGTCACGACGATGACGGCGGCCGCCTGCCCCGTTCCGCCCGGGAACACGCGGCCCGTAGGTGGTGGTCGCAACCGTCCTGGGCGGAGACGTCCACGGTCGGCCGTGCCGTCCGGGGCGCACAGAAGCGGGGGAGTCGCGTTGGGTCGAGAGGGTCCCGGACGGGGACGGAGACAGGAACAAGGGCAGGGGAAGGGCCAGAGGCAGGGGCGTACGGGAACGAAGGGGGCGGAAGGGGCGCGACGGGGCGGGCCGGTGCCGGGGCGTGGTCACGGGACATGGTTCCTGGTCCTGCCCGCGCTGATCCCGATCCTGGTGCTGAGCGCCGGTCCGCTGCTGTACGGCATCGGGCTGGCGTTCACCGACGCGCAGTCGGGGCGTACCCAGGCCACCCGGTGGGTCGGCCTGCTCAACTTCTCCGACCTGCTCCAGGACACCCTCTTCTGGGACTCGTTCCGGGTCGGTCTGGTGTGGGCGCTGGGCGTCACGGTCCCGCAGTTCTTCCTCGCCCTCGGGCTGGCGCTGCTGCTCAGCCAGGACCTGCGGCTGCGCTGGCTGGCCCGCGCGCTGGCGATCGTCCCGTGGGCGATGCCCGAGGTCGTGGTGGGCATCATGTGGCGGCTGGTCTACCACCCGGACGCGGGCGTCCTGAACGAGACGCTGCGCAGCCTCGGGCTGGGGCCGGACGAGGGACGGGACTGGCTGAGCGGTACGGCCACCGCCCTGCTCGCCGTGATCGTCGTGGGCGTCTGGGCAGGCATGCCGCAGACCACCGTCACCCTCCTCGCCGGGCTCCAGAACGTGCCCCGTGAACTGCACGAGGCCGCCGCGATGGACGGCGCCGGGGCCTGGCGCCGGTTCCGTACGGTCACCTGGCCCGCGATCAAGCCGGTCGCCCTGGCCATCTCCGCGCTCAACTTCATCTGGAACTTCAACTCCTTCGCGCTGGTCTTCGTGCTGACCGACGGCGGTCCGGGCGGCCGTACGCGGCTGCCGATGCTGTTCGCGTACGAGGAGGCGTTCCGGTACGGGCAGTTCGGCTACGCGGCCGCGATGGGACTGGCGATGGTCGCGCTCATCGCGGTCCTGCTGGCCGTCTATCTCTCGCGGCGGCTGAGGGGGGACGAGGACCAGTGACCCACGACTCCCACGCCACCCACGGCCCCCAGAAACCCCACGACAGTCACAACACCCACAGCACCCACAGCACTCACAGCACTCACGGCTCTCCGTCGGCAGGGCACCTCCCGGTCAGCCGTCGCTCCCTCGGCCGTGCCGGCCAGTACCTGGCCCTCCTCTGCTACCTGGTCTTCCTCGCCTTCCCGTTCCTCTGGCTGGTCTCCACCGCCTTCAAGCCGCCGCGCGAGCTGGGCAGCATCCACCCCACCTGGGTCACCAGGGCGCCGACGCTGGACAACTTCCGTACGGCCTTCGACGAGCAGCCGCTGCTCCAGGCCGCCGCCAACAGCCTGCTCGCGGCCGCGGTCTCGGCGCTGGTCGCGATCGTCCTGGCGACGCCGATGGCGTACGTCCTCGCGCGCCGCCGTACCCGCTTCGCTCGGGCGGCGACCGGCTGGGTCGTGGTCAGCCAGGCGTTCCCGCTGGTCCTGGTGATCATCCCGCTGTTCCTCGTCCTGAAGAACCTTCATCTCGTGGACTCCCGGGCCGGGCTCGTCCTGGTGTACGTGGTGTGGTCGCTGCCGTTCGTGCTGTGGATGCTGACCGGTTACGTCCGGGCCGTACCGCCGGAGCTGGAGGAGGCCGCGGCGGTGGACGGCGCGGGCCGGCTGCGCATCCTGGTCTCGGTCACCGGGCCGCTGCTGGCGCCCGGCATCGTCGCCACGGGCCTGTTCGCCTTCATCACCGCATGGAACGAGTTCTTCTTCGCGCTCGTCCTGCTCAAATCACCGGAGAAGCAGACGATGCCGGTCGTGCTGACCCACTTCCTCGGGGCCGAGGGCGTCGCCGACCTCGGCCCGCTCGCCGCGGCAGCCCTGCTCGCCACGCTGCCCAGCCTGCTGCTCTTCGCGGTCATCCAGCGCCGCATCACCGGCGGCATGCTGGCCGGGGCGGTGAAGAACTGATGGCGGCGCCCGAGAACGGTCCCGCCCCCCGTCGCCGCGCCGTGCTCGCCGCCGTCGCGGCCGTGCCCGCCGCGGCTCTGCTGTCCGGCTGTTCGGGCGGCGGCGGGCGCCGGGGCGGTGACCGGGGTGTGCTCCGTTTCCAGTCGCTGGCCTGGCAGAAGGAGTCCGTGGACGCCAACGAGCAGCTCGTCGCGGAGTGGAACCGGCGGCATCCGGACATCCCCGTCCAGTACGTCCAGGGGGCCTGGCCCACCGTCCACGACCAGCTCCTCACCTCCTTCGAGGGCGGCGAGGCGCCGGACATCATCCACGACGCCTCCGACGACCTCGCCGACTTCGCCTACGGTGGCTACCTCGCCGATCTGACCGGCCTCGTCCCGCGGCGCCTGAAGGACGACATCCCGCGGCGCAGCTGGGAGTCGGGCACGTTCGGCGGCCGGGTGTACGGCATCCCCTTCCTCCAGGAGCCGCGTGTCCTGATCGCCGACCAGGTGAAACTGCGGCGCTCCGGGGTGCGCGTGCCGACCCCGCGCGAGCCGTGGACGTGGGAGGAGTTCGGGGAGGTGGCGAAGGAGCTGACGGGCGGCGGCGGGTACGGCGTCGCCTGGCCACTGAAGGAGCCGGTGTCCGCCACCCTCAACCTCGCCCTGTCCACCGGCGGCCGCATCTTCCGGCGCCGCCCGGACGGCAAGGCCGAGGTACGGTTCGACGCCGCCGACCAGGTGGTGCCGCGCGCCATCCACGACCAGGTCAACGTCGCCCGCAGCGCGGCCCGTACGACCCTCGGCATGGGGGGTTCCGACACGCTCCCCGGCTTCTTCGCCGGCCGGTACGCGATCCTGCCGCTCGGCTTCTCCTACCGGCAGCAGATCGTGCAGCAGGCCCCGAAGTCCTTCGAGTGGACGGTGCTGCCCGCCCCCGGCGGCACCGGCGGCGCGGCCCAGGGTGTCAGCCCGCAGACCCTGTCGATCGCGGCGGACTGCGCCCGCAAGGAGGAGGCGATGGCCTTCGTCGACTTCCTGCTGAGACCGCCGAACATGGTGCGTCTCGCCCTGGGCGACTGGATGCTGCCGACCGGCCGGGAGGCACTGAAGGCACCGGAACTCCACGCGGACCGCTACGGCTGGTCGACGGGCACAGCCCTGGCCGGCACCTTGCGGGCCGCGCCCGCGCAGTCGGTGCGGGGCTACCCCGAATGGAAGGACAAGATCGCGACCCCCGGCTTCCAGGAGTACTACAGCGGCGCGATCGACCTCGACGAGCTGCGGCACAGGCTGGTCCACGACGGGAACCTGGTGTTGGCGCGGTATCAGCGCTGATCCCTCCAGCCTCCTCCCGTACGGACGTTCCGGATGTTCCGGATGTTCCGCGACGTGGCATGACGTCACACGATGTGACATGACGTGCCGCGATGTGTCACCCGATGGCCGAGAAAGAAAGCCTTTCGTCGCACGACGCTTACGGAGGGCGCCGGTGGGCACGCGGAGGGGTGTCGAAGCGAACGATCGGAAGGAGAAGTCGTGTCGTTCCTGTGGGCCATCATCGCGGGGCTCGTCATCGGCCTGCTGGCCAAACTCGTCGTTCCCGGGCGGCAGCCGGTCCCCCTGTGGCTGACGATCGTCCTGGGCATGATCGGAGCCGTCGCGGGCAACGGGCTCGCCACTGCCTTCGGCGTACGCGACACCGGCGGCATCGACTGGATCCGGCACATCTTCCAGATCGGCATCGCCGCTGTGCTCCTTGCCGCTGTCACCCCGTGGTGGGTCCGGCGACACGCGTGAGGCCCTTGAGGTCAGTGGTTTCAGCTCCGCTGAGGCCAGTGGTTCCAGCCCTGTTGACACCAGTGGTTCCAGCTCCGTCGGGTTCCGGCCCGGCGGAGCTGTCGTGTGGCAGGGCTGTCGTGTGACAGGGCTTGCCGCGTGGCGGACCGGCTCGGCCGTGGTGTCCGGTCACCCGGGTGTCCGGTCCCCGGGCGGCTGCCCGGTACGCAGGAGCCGGCACCCGATGGCGTCCCGTCAGAGGGCGTTCTGTGAGGGAATATCGGCGCATTCCCAATAAGGGTGACGAGAAGTGGGCGAGGTGTGCGGTCGCCTCGTCGCGCGGTGTGCCGAAAGGAATGCGGTGTGTACAGGGCGGGTTCCGGCAGGGTTGATGCGGGGTGAGTGACGCCACCCCCGGGGGCGTCATGTCGTTGATTGAGGTGCGTTCCGGCCGGGGATTGTTGATCCGTGAAGAAGGGGGCGGTGAGGGTGAATGTCCACCTCTCCGCAATGGCAGCCGGTTGTCCTCTCTTTCGGGGCGTCACACTCCGTACCGCCGGTAACGTCTAGGGTCGCACCGTGGCTGACCTGCGTCATGTTGCCGCTGTGTGAACGGAGTTGACCCGGCGTCGGGTGGGTGCGGTGCGTTTTTGCCCCCTTCTGCGGAACTTTGCAATTACGCAAGGTTGTTGCCTATCTCACAACGCCCGGTCGGTCTTGAATTGGTCCCGTCAATCCGACAGGGTTTCGAGCCAGCCCGGCGGAGATCTTCTTGTCCGTCCGGGCTGTTGCGCAACGCTTTCCCCCCACACCCTGAACGAGGAGAACCCTCGAATGGCTCACGCTCACAAGCGTTCCAGCAAGAAGCGGCTCGTCACCGCGATAACCGCCGTGGTTGCCGCGACCGGTATCGCCACGGTCACCGCGGTCACCGCGGGCGCGTCGCCCGCCGAGGGCAAGATCTACGGTGCCGAGGCCAAGGGCGCCGTCAGCGGCAGCTACATCGTCATGCTGAAGAACTCGGTCCGCAGCGCCGGGGTCCAGGCCGAGCAGAGTAAGGACCTGGCCGGCAAGTACGGCGGCGAGGTCAAGCGGACGTACTCCTCCGCGCTGAACGGTTTCTCCGCCACCGGCCTCAGCGCCGAGGAGGCCCGCCGCCTGGCCGCCGACCCGGCCGTCGACAAGGTCGTGCAGAACAAGAAGTTCCACATCGACGGCGCTCAGGACAACCCGCCGTCGTGGGGCCTGGACCGCATCGACCAGGCCGACACCCAGGGCGACAAGAAGTACGCCTACCCCGACAGCGCGGGCGAGGGCGTCACCGCGTACGTCATCGACACCGGCGTACGTACCACGCACCAGGACTTCGAGGGCCGCGCGTCCTCCGGCTTCGACGCGATCGACGGCGACAACGACGCCACCGACGGCAACGGTCACGGCACCCACGTCGCGGGCACCATCGCCGGCAAGGCGCACGGCGTCGCCAAGAAGGCCAAGATCGTGGCCGTCCGCGTGCTGGACGACCAGGGCTCCGGCTCCACCGAGCAGGTCGTCGCCGGCATCGACTGGGTGACCAAGAACCACAAGGGCCCCTCGGTGGCGAACATGTCGCTGGGCGGCGGCGCCGACGAGGCGCTGGACGCGGCGGTGCAGAAGGCGGTCGCCTCCGGCGTCACCTTCGCCGTGGCGGCGGGCAACGAGTCCACCGACGCGGGCCAGGGCTCCCCGGCGCGGGTCAAGGAGGCCGTCACGGTCGCCTCCAGCACCAACACCGACGAGCAGTCCGACTTCTCCAACTACGGCAGCGCCGTGGACCTCTACGCGCCCGGTTCGGACATCACCTCGGCCTGGAACGACAGCGACCAGGGCACCAAGACCATCTCCGGTACGTCCATGGCCACCCCGCACGTCGCGGGCGCCGCCGCGGTCTACCTGAGCGCCCACCAGGACGCCAAGCCGGACGCGGTCGCCAAGGCGCTGACCGACGGCGCCACGCCCGACAAGATCAAGAACCCGGGCGAGGGCACACCCAACAAGCTGCTGAAGGTCGGCGAGTAACCTCACCGCCCGTTCGGCTCCGGACGCCGGCCGTCGCGCCCGCCCCCACGGGGCGCGACGGCCGGCGTCGCGCTGTCCGGGGCCGAAGGCGCGTACCGGCTCTCAGCCGCAGTAGCGGCGCGCCGTCGACTCCCGCTGCGGTGCCTCCAGCAGCCGCAGCCGGCTCTCCACCTCCCGCGGCAGCCGGCGCCGTTCCCGCAGCACCCACGGCAGCCCGCCGGCGGCCTCGGCGAACGCCCGTACCGACACCGCGTCCCGGGGCACCGTTGAGGCGAGCGCGCCGGTCCGGCGTACGGCGGCGGGCAGCGGTCTGCGCAGCCAGGTGAACCACAGGGTGTTGCGGATGCCCTGGCGCCGGCGCAGCGTCGCGTCGCGGTGCGGCGAGGCCCGGTGGTGGACGGTGAGCCGGTCCGCGTACGCCAGCCACCAGCCGTCGGCCGCGAGGTCGGCGGCGAGCAGCTCCTCCTCGCCGCCCAGGACCAGCCGGGGCGAGAAGCCGCCCGCGGCCCGGAAGGCGTCGGCCCGCAGCACCGTGGCCGCCGCGAGGAACGAGCCGAGCGCCGGGCCCGGCAGCCAGGAGGGGGCGGGCAGCGGGGAGTGCCGCAGCTCCTGGACGATCGGGTCCTCGACGGGCTCGCCGGGACCGGCTCCGGGCGCGGTGCCCGCCTCCGGGGCGTCCGGGTGCGGGTGCACCATGATGCGCGCGGTCACCGCGCCGAGCCGCCCGTACGCGTCCAGCAGGTCGGCGGCCCCGGCCAGGGCGCCCGGCTCCCACCACGAGTCGTCGTCGCAGAACGCCAGGTACGGCGTGGTCGCCACCCGCGCGGCCAGATTGCGGCCCACCGCCCCGGTGTTGTGCGCCAGCGGGATGAGCCGCGGCGCGAGGGGGTGGCGGCGGACGGCGGACGCGCTCCCGTCCGTAGACCCGTTGTCCACCACGACGACGGGCGGCTTCTCCGGCAGTTCGGCGAGCCGGTCGAGGGTGTGCAGCAGGTCGTCGCTGCGGTTGCGGGTGATGACGATGACGGTGGTGCGCGAATCGGTCACGGGAGGTTTCCTCGGGTCGGTGCGGACGCGCGGGTGTGGCGCGCGGGGGGCTCAGCCGGCGCGTCGGCGCGTCGGCGTGTTCCGGGGCGCGGCGCTGAGCGTGCGGGTGAGGGCCCCGGCCCCCGGTCACGCCTCCATCTCCAGCCTCCGCACCCGGCGTTCCACCAGCGCCGGCAGCGGTTCGCGGCGTGCCAGTGCGGCCGGTAGCCGCCGTGCCGCCTCGGTCAGCGCCAGGCGCGCTTCCGGGTCCGTACGGCTGTCGAGTGCCAGGCGGGCGGTGTGGGCGAGGGCGTGCCGGAGCGGGCGGCGCAGCCAGGCGGTGAGCAGGGCGTTGCGCCGTACGCGGGCGGTGCGGCCGGGGCGGGGGGCGCCGCCCGCGCCGTCGGGTTCGTGCCGGGCGACGAGGGCGGGGCAGTAGGCGACGCCCCAGCCGCGGGCGTCGAGGTCCATGGCCAGCAGGGTTTCCTCGGCGCCGAAGTGGAGTACGGGGTGGTAGCCGCCGGCCTCCAGGAAGGCGTCCCGGCGGGCGACGGCGGCGCAGCCGAGGAAGCCGAGCACGGACGGTCCCGGCAGGTCGGGTTCGTGGCCCAACGGGGAGGCGGCGAGGATCGCGTTGAGCGGGTCGGCGTCGGCGTCCGTGCCGACCAGGGTGCTGGCGGCGGCGAGTCCCAGTCGCGGGTGGGCCGCGAACACTTCGGCGGCCCGGGCCAGCGCGCCGGGTTCCCACCAGGAGTCGTCGTCGCTGAACGCGACGAGCGGTGTGCCGAGCGCGGCCGCACCGTACGTACGGCCGACGGCGCCGAGATTGCGGCCGGGGGTGAGGACCCGTACGGCGGGGAAGCGCGCGCGGACGGCGTCCGCGGTGCCGTCCGACGAGCCGTTGTCCACGACCACGACGGGCGGGTCCTCGGGCAGCCGCGTCACCCGCTCCAGCGTCGCGAGCAGGCGCTCGCGCCGGTCCCGGGTGATCATGACGACGCCCACCGGCGGTGCGGGCCGGGTGTCCGGTGCGGTCACGGTGCCCGGCAGCTCTGCCGTCCGCGCGGTCACGACCGGTACTCCGGACCCGGCGCGGCGGCGCGGGCCGCCCGCCGGGCCAGCGCGGTCGTCGACCTGCCGTCCAGGTAGGGCAGGACGAGCGCCTGGCCGCCCCACTCCAGGAGCGTTGCGGCCTCCGGCAGCGCGTCCACCGAGTAGTCGCCGCCCTTGACCCACACGTCGGGGCGCAGGCGGCGCAGCAGTTCGACGGGGGAGTCCTCGTCGAAGACGGCGACGGCGTCGACGCTGCCCAGGCCGGCCAGGACGCGGGTGCGGTCCGCCGCCCGGGTCAGCGGCCGTCCCGGTCCTTTGAGGCGGGTGACGGACGCGTCGGAGTTGACGCAGACGATGAGGCAGTCACCGATCCGCCGGGCGCTCTCCAGCAGTCCGACGTGCCCTGCGTGCAGCAGGTCGAAGCAGCCGCCGGTGGCGACCACCGTGCCGCCCCTGGCCTGTACGGAACGGGCCAGCTCGAACGGGCCGGCGGGCCGCTCCGGCGCCGGCCGGTCCGTCGGTGGCGCGGTGCGCCACAGGCCACGGTTGCCCGCGCCGCCCGCCGCGACGAACGCGGCGGCCTCGGCCACGGCCCGCTGTACGGCCTCCTCGGGCAGCGCGCCGTCGGCCAGCGCGGCGGCCGCTGTGGCGGCGAAGCAGTCGCCCGCCCCGCAGGGGTCGCCGTCGGCCCGGTACGGAGCGGGCACCAGCATCGGCGAGTCGCTGCCCGCCCTGGCCAGCAGCGCGCCGCGCACGCCGAGCGTCACCGCGACGGCCGCGGCCCGCCATTCGGCGGCCAGTTGGGCGCCCCGTACGGCGCAGGCGTGCAGTGACCGGTCCTCGCCGGAGGTCAGGGCGCGGGCCTCGGACGCGTTGGGGGTGACCAGCCGCGCGCCCGGTACGGGCGGGCCGCCCTTCGGGTGCGGGTCCCACAGCAGCGGGACGCGGCGCGCCACGCCGGCGAGCAGGTCGCGGACCGCCGTCGCGGTGCCGCGCCCGTAATCGGCGACGAGGACGGCACGGGCCGCGGCCAGCGCATCCCGTACGGCGGGGCCGGGCTCGCCCGGAGTGCCGCCGCCGCGGTCGAACCGCACGAGGGGGCGGCCGGACGCCATCACCCGCGTCTTCTCCGGGAGCCGGCCTTCCAGCGGGATCTCCACCAGGCGAACGACACCGTGCAGCGCACGCCGTACCGCCTCGCTCGCCGGGTCCTGTCCCAGCGCGGTCAGCAGGACCACCTCGCGTCCGGACCGTGCGGCGAGCGCGGCGGCGAGGCCGGCGCCGCCCGGCCGGCTGCGGTCGTCGGCGACGTCCACGACGGGGGCGGGCGCGTCGGGTGCCAGGCGCGAGGAGTCGCCGTCGATGTCCCGGTCGAGGAGGACGTCGCCCACGACCACCAGGGGCTGACGGGCAGTCACAGGCTCCTCCTGCGTCCGCGGGGACGGCGGGCGCTCACAGCGCACCGTCCCGGTCCGCCACCGCGGTCTCCAGCGGGACGCCCGCCGCGGTCCGCGCGGTCCGGGGTGTGGCGCTGACGGCGTCGAAGTGCTCGCACAGGATGTGCACCGCTATCAGGTGCGCCTCCTGGACCGTCGCGCTGCTGGGCGAGTCCACGCACACCGCTTCGTCGGCCGTGTCGGCCAGCGGGTTGGGCCGGGGGCCGGTCAGAGCCCAGACCCGCAGTTCGGCGTCGCGCGCGGTCTCGGCGGCGGCCAGCAGGTTGTCGCTGCGGCCCGAGGTGGACAGCAGCAGGAGCACGTCGCCGGGGCGGCCGTGCGCGGCGACCTGCCGGGCGAAGACCTGGTCGAACCCGTAGTCGTTGCCGATGGCGGTGACGCTGGAGGTCTCGGCGTGCAGCGAGATGGCCGAGTAGGCGGGGCGGTCCTGCTGGTAGCGGCCGACGAGTTCGGCCGTCAGGTGCTGGGCCTGGGCGGCGCTGCCGCCGTTGCCCGCGGCCAGCAGCCGGCCGCCGACGGGCAGGACGGCGCCGAGGTGGGTGCCCCACTCGGCGAGCCGGCGCAGGCTGTTCCGGCGCAGTGTGGTCACCGCGTCCTGGAGGGACTGGCAGTGGCGGTGTGCGGCGGCGTCAAGGGGTTGGCTCATGGTCGTCGGGCTCCCGGGGTGCGCCGGTGGCGCTGGGGCCCGCACCTCCTTCGTACGTCTGCGGCGGGGACAGGGCGTCGGACGGCGACGAGGGGACGCGACGGAGCAGGGCCGCGGCGGTGAGCGGCCGCGTGGCCCGGCGGTCAGGCCACCTCGGTGACGGCGGCGGGCCGCGGGCTCAGGACGCCCAGGTAGGCGGCTTCGGTGCCGGCCGCGACCTGGTCCCAGCCGTACCGGGCCAGTACGCGGCGGCGGCCGGCGGCGCCGCAGGCGGCCCGCAGTGCGCCGTCCAGGAGCAGTTCGCCGACGGCGTGGGCCAGTGCGGCCGGGTCGCGGGGCGGCACCAGCCGTCCGCACTCCGGGTCGGCCACGGTGTCCAGCTGCCCGCCGACGGCGGTGGCCACCACGGGTGTACCGCAGGCCATGGCCTCCAGCGGCACGATGCCGAACGGCTCGTAGTCCGCCGGGCACAGCACCACGTCGGCGGCGCGCAGCAGCTGCGGTACGTCCTCGCACCGCACGCCTCCGGTGAAGCTCACCCGGTCCGCGACCCCGGCGGCGCGGGCGAGTTCGCGCAGCCGCCGTACTTCGGGGTCCTGGTCGATGCGGTCCGCCGGCGGCCCGCCGGCGATGACGAGCCGGGCCTCGGGCAGCCGGACCAGCGCGGAGATGGAGACCTCCGCGCCCTTGCGGGGGACCAGCCGGCCGAGCTGGAGGAGCAGCGGACGGTGCGAACCGTGGTCGGCGGCCGGCCCATCGGGAGTGAAGCGGGCTGTGTCGACCCCGCACGGCACCACGTCGATCCGGCTCTCTGGGATGCCCATCCGGCCCAGTTCGGTGACCTCGTCCCGGCAGGTGGCGATCACCCGGTCGCAGCCCTCGCCCACCTCGATCTCGCTGGTGACGCGGGAGCGCGGGCTGGTGTCGGAGTCCCGCTGGTGGCGCCGCTTGACGGTGCCCAGCGCGTGGTAGGTGTGGGCCAGCGGCAGCCCCAGTTCGCGGGTCGCCCGGAGCGCCGCGAGGCCGGACATCCAGAAGTGGGAGTGGACCACGTCCGGCGCCCGTACCCGCCACTGTCCGGCGAGGAAGTCGCCGAACGCCGGCATGTACGGCAGCAGCGCGTCCTTGGGCACGTGCCGCGGCGGCCCGGCGGGGACGTGCCGCACCCGCACCCCGGGCCGCAGCGCGACCTCGTCGGGCGGTTCGGCGGCGTCCCGCCGGGTGTACACGGTCACCCGGTGCCCGCGGTCGGCCAGCGCACCCGCCAGGCGGGCGACATGGACGTTCTGGCCGCCCGCGTCGACGCCGCCGAGGACCGCCAGCGGACTGGCGTGCTCGGACACGAGGGCGACGGACAGCCGCGGTGTGTTGCCGAGAGGGGTCATGCTTGCACCTCCGTGATCAGGCGTTCCCAGTCGTGCAGGAAGCGCTTGAGCCCGTACCGGTCGAGCGCCGCCTGGCGGGCCCGCGCGCCGTCCTCGGCCGCCGCGTCCGGGTCCTCCAGGTACGTCCGGGCGGCCCGGGCCAGGGTCTCGGGCCGGTTGGAGAGCGTGCCGGTGCCGGGCAGCACCGCTTCGGCGGCCTCGGTGGTGGCCAGCGCCACCACCGGCATTCCCAGATGCATGGCCTCCAGGAGGGACAGGCCGAGCGAGGTCCAGCGCACCGGGTGCAGGTAGAACCGGCGCTGGGCCATCGCCGCGTGCAGTTCGCCCTGCGGGAGGTCGGCCGTGCGGCAGCGGTCCGGGGGCAGGCCCAGGTGTGCGGCGAGCCCGTCGGTGCGCATGCCGAAGACGTCCAGGGGCGCGGCGGCCGACAGGGCGGGCAGCAGGTCGGTGCCGACCGTACGGCCGCGGCGGACCGGTTCGTTGGTGACGACGGCGGCGCGTGCGAGCCGGCCGGTGTACTGGTGGCCGGGGTCGACGATGCCGTGCTCGATCACTTCCGTACGAGTGCCACCGTTGTCCCAGAACAGCCGGTTGAAGTGGGTGACGTGCACCAGGACCAGGTCGTCGCGGTCGGCGCACGGGTGGCGGGTGTGCGGCACGTCGCCGTCCGGCGCGTTGTGCTCAAGGTAGACGGCGGGCACGTCGCGGCCGGGGCGGCGCCCGCCCAGCCAGCGTTCGGCCAGCTCGGCCTCGTGCGGCCGTTGCAGGACGACGAGGTCGACGGGGGCGTGCCGCAGTTCCGCCGGGGTCTTCTCCACCACCGAGTCGGGCCAGGGGAAGGTACGGGCGCGGCCCAGCCCGTCGGGTCCGCGGTCCGGGGTGACCGGCACCAGGTAGGTGTGCGGCCCCTGGACGAACGCGGTGGTCCAGGATCCGTGGACGTGCCAGAGCAGGATGTTCATACAGTCGCACCTCGTTCGGTGTCGGTCGCGGTCCGGGCGGCTCCGGCCGCGGGCCGGACGCGGCCGTCCGGTGGGCGGGAGGCCCCGGGCGCGCCGCGGGCGGCGCCGGGGCCGGTCAGCCGGGACACGGCCGCGAGCAGCGCGGTGTCGCTGACCGTGTCGAGACAGGGGTGTCCTGGCACCGGGCAGCGCCGGGCGCGGCTGCCGGCGCACGGGGCCTCCTGGTCGCCGAGCAGGACGTGCGGCACGCCGTACGGCGCCCACAGCCGGGCGGGGACCACCGGCGCGAACAGGCAGACGACCGGGGTGCCCACGGCGGCGGCGAGGTGCGCGGGGCCGGTGTTGCCGACGACGACCGCTCGCGCGCGGGCCAGCACCCCGGCGAGCTGGTGGGCGTCGGTGCGCCCGCCGAGGTCCAGGGCGTGGCCGCCCGCGACGGCGGCGGTCAGTTCCCGTTCGCCGGGGCCGCCGGTGACGATGACGCGGTGCCCCGCGGCGCTCAGCGCGCCCGCCGCGCGTGCCGCCCGCGCCGCGCTCCAGGCGCGGGCCGGTACCGCGGCGCCCGGGTGCAGCACCACGTACGGGTCGCCGCCGGTCAGCGGTGTGGTGTCGGGCGGCGGGAGGACGCCCAGCGCCCCGTCGTCGCCCGGCGGCAGGGCGAATCCGGCGTCCCGCGCGAGGTCCAGTG
Source organism: Streptomyces sp. NPDC030165 (assembly GCF_055573595.1). Classification (NCBI taxonomy): domain Bacteria; kingdom Bacillati; phylum Actinomycetota; class Actinomycetes; order Kitasatosporales; family Streptomycetaceae; genus Streptomyces; species Streptomyces sp. NPDC030165. Next base: position 64,855 of record NZ_JBVIBD010000021.1, read on the forward strand.
CCGCCTCGGCCTCGTGCCGTTCCGGCTTGCGGTGGTGCCGCAGGTCCAGGAGGGCGCCGGGGTAGTCCACGCTGTCCGCCGCGATCCAGCCGATCCCGGCGAGCTTGAGCAGCAGCGCGGCGGGCAGCGGGCTCTGGTGGTACGACACGAGCACCAGCGCCCGGTCGAAGCGCCCGGCCGCCAGTGTGTCCACCAGTTCCTCGGTGACCCGCCGGTCCACCGGAGGGGGCCGCAGGCCCACCCATGGCGCGTCGTGCACGATCACCTCGTCCACACCGGGCAGCAGCCGCGCCGCGCGCTCGCCCAGCGGGCCGCACAGCAGTGCCGTGTGCGAGGAGCCCGCCGCCACGGCGCGTACCGCCGGACCGGCCAGCAGCACGTCGCCCGCGCTGTCCAGCCGGACGACGAGCGTGCGCGGGGCGGCGGTCATACGGCGTCCTCCCCGATGGCCGGAAGGGCGTGCCACTCGCCGGGGGCGCCGGGTGGCCGGCCGCCGTCCAGCAGCAGGCGTACGGCACCAGGCAGATCACGGGCGTACTCCCGCGCCGCCGCGATCTCCTCAGCGCGCGTCACCGGTGTCGGAACGAGCACCCCACGCGCCCCGGCAGCCCGCGCCGCGTCCACATCCGCGCCGATGTCGCCGATCACGGCGGTACGCGCGGGGCGGACGCCGAGGAAGGCGCAGGCGGCGAGGACCAGACCGGGAGCGGGCTTGCGGCAGTCGCAGCCGTCACCGGGCCCGTGCGGGCACACCGCCCAGACACCGAACGGCCCGAGCCGCGCCTCGACCTCCTCCCGTACGGCCGCGACCTGCGCGCCGCTCAGCAGACCGCGCGCGACACCGGACTGGTTGCTCACCACGCCCACCGCGAGGCCGCGCGCCCGTACGGCGTCCAGGGCCGCGCGCGCCCCGGGCACCGGCTCCACCAGCGACGGGTCGCCGTTGTAGGGCACGTCGGCCACCAGCGTCCCGTCCCGGTCGAAGAGCACCGCCTCCAGCGGTCCCGGGCCGCCGGGCGCCCGCGTGCCCGGGGGCACCGGCACCCTTGCCGGAGCACTCCGCCCCGGCGCGTACAGCCACAGGCGTCCGGGCTCCTCGCGGCCCGCCGCCGGGGTGGCGACCGCCGTGGCCCCCTGATCGCTGTCCACGGGCTACACCCGCTCCGGAACCGGCTGCGGCAGGGCCTCCGGCACCGCGGGCGCCGGCCGGATGCTCAGCGGCGCCACCCGGCGGTGCCGCACCAGTCCGCGCAGCCAGTGCCCGGCGGCGGCCGGCGGGATGACCGCGCTGGTCACGGCCATCGTGACGACCTCGTCCCGGGTACGGGGGCCGGGCGCGATCCGTGCCCACGCGAACTCGGCCGTCCCGCCCAGCCACAGCCCGGCCAGTGCCAGCGCCGCCCGCCGCCGCCCGGCCGCGGCGCAGACCAGCGAGGCCCCCGCCGCCGCTGTCACCGCCAGGTGCCACGGCAGCCGGCCGCGCGGCGCGTCCGCGTGGTGCCACCAGTCCGGGCCGTGCTTACGGGTCATCAGCACGTCGTCGGCGTTGCCCGCCTGGAGCCGTACGGAGATCCAGCGGTCGGCGGGCCGCACCGGATGGGTGGTGCGGCGGGTGCCGACCGCCAGCGTCCAGCCCGCCGCCAGGACCCGCAGCGCCAGGTCGGCGTCCTCCCGGAAGGCGCGCCGGAACCGTTCGTCGAAGCCGTCCACGGACTCCAGCGCGTCCCGCCGGTACGCCATGTCGGCAGTGATCCACTTGGCGGTGGCCAGCCCGGCCGTGTTGCGCTCCCAGTCCGTGGACCGGCGCTCGTGGGGGACCGGCACCGCGATCCGCGCGGTGATCCCGGCCGTGCGCGGTGACGCGGCGGCGAGGTCGGCGGCCAGGTCCGTACCCCACGTGGGGCCGGGGACCACGTCGTCGTCGAGGAAGACCACCCACGGCGTGGCGTCCGCCGCCCGCCAGCCGGTGTTGCGGGCCGCCGCCGGTCCCCGCGCGCAGCCCGGCACGGTCTTCGTACGGTCGCGCAGCTCGTCGGGGACCTCGGCGGGCAGCGGGGTGCAGTCGTCCAGTGCCCGGTCGTCGACCAGCACGATCTGGAGCGGCGGCGGGCCCTCGGCCGCGGCCAGCGCCCGCAGGCACGCCGTCAGGCTGGGCCGCCCGAGGGTGGGGATCACCACCGTGTAGTCGGCGGCGGTCGGCAGGGTCATCGGACCGCCTCCCCACCGCTGCCCACGACCGGTGCCTGCGCGGGCCGCGCCAGCTGGTCGTACGAGGCGGGCGCCAGCGTCTCCTCCAGGCCGGACGGGAAGGACAGCACGTCGGCACGGTGCGCCGACCGGTTGCCGGCGGCGAAGAACGCGTCCCGCCGTACCGCGAACGGGCCGATGGCCAGCAGGTCCACGGGTGTGGAGCCGAAGCACTCCAGCGCGTCCCGCGGATCGTCCACCATCGGGCGGCCCGCGGTGTTCAGGCTGGTGTTGACGACGACGGGCAGCCCGGTGAGCCGCTCGAACTCGGCCAGCATCCGGGCCACCAGCGGCTCGTCGTCCCGGTCCACCGTCTGGATGCGGGCGGTGCCGTCCACGTGCACCACCGCCGGGATGCGCTCCCGCCACTCCTTGGCCACGTCGTGCACGAACAGCATGTACGGGCTGGGCAGCTGCCCGTCGAAGATCCGGCCCGCCCGGTCGGCGAGCACCATCGGCGCGACCGGCCGGAACTGCTCGCGGCCCTTGACGTCGTTGAGCCGCTCCAGGTTCGCGGAGTGACCGGGGTGCGCCATCAGGGAGCGGTGGCCGAGCGCCCGCGGCCCGTACTCCGAACGCCCCTGGAACCAGGCGACGATCGCGTTCTCCGCGAGCGCCTCCGCGACGGTCGCGGCGATGTCCGCGGGCCGTTCGAAGGGCACGGCGGCGGTCCGCAGCCACGCCTCCAGCTCCGTGTCGGACCAGCCGCGGCCGAGGTCGGCGCCGGGCATCGGCGCGGGTTCCTCGCCGCCGTCGGCGCTGAGCAGCAGCGCGCCGCCGAGCGCGGTCCCGGCGTCACCGGCCGCGGGCTGCACCCACACCCGGTCGAATGGCCCCTCGCGCGCGATCCGCGCGTTGGCCACGCAGTTCAGCGCCACCCCGCCGGCCAGCGTCAGCACCCTGTCGTGCGTGCGGCCGTGCAGCCAGCGGGCCAGGTCCAGCAGCGTCTCCTCCAGGACGAGCTGGGCGCTGGCCGCGAGGTCGGCGTGCGCCTGGCTCCATGGCTCGTCCGGGTGGCGCGGTACGCACAGGTCGCTCCACGGCACGTGCGCGGCGTGGAAGCCGCCGTCGCCCGTCGGGTACACGTAGCGGCGCAGCTCGGGCAGCATCCGCGGGGTGCCGTACGAGGCCAGCGCCATCACCTTGAACTCGTCGCAGGAGCGCAGGAATCCCAGGTGCGCGGTCAGCTCCTCGTAGACCAGGCCGAGCGAGTGCGGCAGCTCCTGCCCGTGCAGCGGCTCCAGTTTGCCCTGTACGCGCTGCGCGGCCAGGTGCGAGGTGGCCTCACCGCGGCCGTCGAGCACGAGCACCGAGGAGCTGTCGGCGTCCGGCGCGGCGAACGCGGCGGACGCGGCGTGCGCCATGTGGTGCGCGACGTAGCGCACCCGCCGCGGGTCGAGCCCCGGCAGCGCGGTCCCGAGGAAGCCGGGGGCCTCGCGCGCGTAGGTCAGGCGCAGGTGGTCCCAGGGGTCGTCCAGGCCCATCTGGTCGGCGGGCCGGGCGAGCCGGGGGTCGAAGGAGTACGCCACCGCGTCCAGGTCCTCGGGGCGCAGTCCGGCCGTGGCCAGGCACCAGGCGGCGGCCTGTTCGGGCATCTCCCAGGCGGAGAAGGGCACAGGGCGTTTGCCGTGTTTGCGCCGCGAGAAGCGTTCCTCCTCGGCGGCGGCGACGGTCTGCCCGTCGACGACGAGGGCGGCGGCGGGGTCGTGGAAGAGCGCGTTGATGCCGAGAATGCGCATGGGGTTTCGCTGGCCTTTCGTCGGGATGGACGGCGCCCGGCCCGCCGCCCGGTCGGGGCGGCCGGGCGCCCGGTGCTCCGGCCCCGGCGGCTGCCGGGACCGGAGGCGGTGTCAGGCCTCTTGCCGAGCGCGGAACCACGCGACGGTGCGCGCCAGGCCGTCCCGCGGCGCCACTTCGGGCTCCCACTGGAGCTTGCCGCGGGCCATGGTGATGTCGGGGCAGCGGACCGCGGGGTCGTCCGTGGGCCGGTCGATGAAGCGGATCTGGGAGCGGGAGCCGGTCAGTTCGATGATCAGGTGGGCGAGTTCGAGCATGGTGATCTCGATCGGGTTGCCCAGGTTCACCGGTCCCCGCAGGTCGGAGGCGGCTGCCGCGAGGATGCCGCGGACGGTGTCGTCCACGTGGCACAGGGACCGGGTCTGCAGCCCGTCCCCGGTGACGGTGAGCGGCTCGCCGGCCAGCGCCTGCCGGATGAATGTCGGGACCGCGCGGCCGTCGTGGCCGCGCATCCGCGGTCCGTAGGTGTTGAAGAGCCGGACGATGCCGGTGTCGGTGCCGTGGGTGCCCGCCTCGGCGGTGGTCATCGCCTCGCCGAAACGTTTCGCCTCGTCGTACACGCTCCTCGGGCCGACGGGGTTGACGTTGCCCCAGTACGTCTCGCTCTGCGGGTGCTGCTGCGGATCGCCGTACACCTCGGAGGTCGACGCGAGGAGGAAACGCGCCCCGCGCGACCGCGCCACGGCGAGCGCGTTGCGCGTCCCGAGGCTGCCCGTGTCCAGCGTGTGCAGGGGCAGCCGCAGATAGTCGGCGGGGGAGGCGGGCGAGGCGAAGTGCAGGACGAGGTCCACCTCGCGTCCCACCTCGAACGGCTCGGTGACATCGGCTTCCACGAACCTGAAGCCGGGCATCCCCCGCAGCTGGGCGACGTTCTCCCGCCTCCCGGTGCTCAGGTCGTCGACGCAGGTGACGGAGGTGCCCTGGGCCAGCAGCGCAGTGCACAGATGGGAACCGACGAAACCCGCGCCGCCGGTCACCACGGCGTGTTTCCAGTTCCGGGAAAGGGCGTTCATGGGACTCCCTCGACTAGGGGGTTGCCCAGAATTGGGTGCCTCGCCTGGTTCGGTGGAAACGTCACGCTAGGCGACACTGCGCCCCGCCATGACATGCTTTACGCTGAAAAGTCGCTCCATGCCGGATTCCTGTCTCCCGACAGGCCGCCCACGGGCCGTCGCCCCCCCCGGCGCCCCAGGACATCGCGTACGGCACGGACCGCATCCCCGGCACGCCCGCCGACAACCGCCACTCCACAGTCACCCGTACGGCTGGGCCAGGCGCCGCAGCAGCCCGTCGAGCAGCCCGCCACCGGCCGGCCGCACCGTGTGCCGCGCGGCCCGCTCCCGCCCCTCCGCCGACAGGCACCAGGCGAACAGCCGGGCCAGTTCCGCCGCTTCCGCCTGCTCGCAGCGCAGTACGGCGGGCCAGCCCAGCGCCGCCGCCTGGGCACCGACCTTCGCGCCGCCCTCGACGGGGTCCACGGCGAGCGCCGGGACGCCCGCCCGCAGCGCCAGCACCATGCCGTGCAGCCGGGTGGTCACCACCACGTCCAGCCGGGCCAGTACGGCGTGCAGTTCGTCCGGCGTCGCGGGCAGCCGCCAGTCGCGCGAGTCCAGGCGGGTGTCCAACGGCAGGCGCGCCGCGTCCACACTGCCCAGCCAGCCGGTCAGGGCGTCGCCGGCCTCGGAGTGCCGGCGCCGGGCACCGTACTCGTGCTGCCCGCCGGTCAGCACGACGCCGACGAGCGGAAGGCCGGACGGCGCCGGGGCCCGCAGGCTCAGGTCCCGCACCCCGGCCGGCTGCCCGGCGACGTCCCGGGGCAGCACATCGTCGAAGCGGGTCACCGCCGGATCGTCCGGGTCGGGTACCGACACGCCGACGGCGACGCGGCGGCAGCCCGCGAACCGGTCGTGCAGCGCGAGCAGCGGACTCGGCCCGCCGTCCGGCGGAGGACGGGAGTGCACCGGGCCGCAGGCGAAGACGAGGTCGGTGTACCGGGCGGGGTCGGCGTCGTCCAGATGCAGCGCACCCGGCCGGAACACCGGCGACCAGGCCGTGTCGTACGCCATCCCCGCACCGCGCAGCGCCTCCTGCACCGCCTCGGCCGCGAGCGCGTCACCGGCCGTCACCTCGCCGTGCAGGAAGCTGAACCAGCCGGTGAGAAGGACCCGCGGCGGGCGGCCGCCGGACGCCCTCACGAAACCGGCGCCGCGACCGGCCGGTCCGGCCCCCGGACCGGCTCGGGAAGCCGCGCCACGGCCCTCAGCACCTCCGCCGCGGTGATGCGCAGCAGCCGCCCGTCCGGCTGCTCGCCGTGCGCGTCCCCGGGACGGGCCCGGTCCAGGTGGTCCGGGTGCCACAGCACCTGGTGCCGGGGCACCCGGGGCGGGCCCCACAGCCGGGGCGCCACCGGGCCGAAGAGCACGACGGACGGCGTGCCGAGGGCGCTGGCGAGGTGCGCGAGCCCGGTGTCGCCCACGATCACCGCGCGGGCCTGGGCGACCAGCGCCGACAGCTCCCCGAACGGCACGTCCGTCTCGCCGCCCAGGACGGCCGACGGCGGCAGCCCGGCCTGCGCGGCGACCTGCCGGGCGAGCGGCCCCTCACCGGCGCCCGCGGTGACGACGACCCGGCGCCCCGCGCGGTGCAGCGCGTGCGCCACGGCGGCGAACCGTTCCGGCGGCCAGCGACGCGCCCCGGCGTCCGCCCCCGGGTGCACCACGACCGCGCCGGGCGCGGGGGAGGGCTCCGAGGGCGCCCCGATCCGCAGGTCGTCCGGGTCCGCCGGGATGCCGTACCAGGTCAGCAGGCGGCACCAGCGGCTGCGCTCGTGCTCGTCCGCGCGCCAGACCGGCCCCGCGACCCGCGGCGTGGCCGGATGCGCGTACGCGAAGAGCCGCGCCGGGCGCAGCGCCAGCAGCGGCAGGTGGCTCGCGGGCCCGTTGCCGTGCAGGTCCACGGCGAGGGCAGGCGGCGGCCCGCTCCAGTCGAGCGCCCGCGGCACGTCACGGGCGGGCGCCGACGCGGGCAGCAACCGGTCGATCACCCCCGTCGCCGCGGCGGCCTCGGCGAGCCGGCGGGGCGCCGCCAGCACCAGTTCGTGCTGCGGATGGGCCGTCCTCAGGGCGCGCAGGGCGGGCACCGCCGCCAGCAGGTCCCCGAGGCCGAGCGCCCTGAGAACCAGAATGCGAGGCCGTTCGGCGGAGCGCAGCGCATCGCGCGGGCAGGAACGGGCCGGGGTCATACGGTTGCCTCCTCGACAATCCTGCGAGCCCCATGGACGCCGGGCCCCCGGCTCGGGGCAGTACGGGGCGACGCGGGCCCGCCTGCGCGGTACGCGCCGCTGTCCTCCAATGTGCGGGCGCCGGGGGCGGGCCGCGACCGGTGACGGCCGCCCGGGACCGGGCGCGGTCAGGCGCAGGCGTACGACGTGCCGCGCCACTGCCCCGCCCTCGGTGATCACGGTCTGTGAGCAACCCCACCCACCGCCCGGATCCCTTGGGCCACAAGGGATCCACGGAAGTCACACGGGCGCGCAGCACGACCGGCCCCCGGACAGGTGTTCCCCTGCCCGGGAGCCGTCTGTGAAGATATGGGATTGCTGCGCCTGAAAGGGTCCGTCGCCACGGACCGGGAGAGGCCGGCATTCCGACCGAATCGGCGCCCACGCCCCGCACACAGACGTGCCCCGTGCCCGCCGAGCCGCGCTCCGAGCCTGCTGGGCTCTTCACGAAGTCTCTGCCGCTGTGTCTTCTTCCGTCCGTTCCGCTGCCCGTGTCCCGGCGCAGGCGGAGTCTCACGAAACGATTCCCGCACCGGAAACCCCCGAAACAGTCGAAACCGAAAAAAATACGCGCCGGCGTGCCGGTGGCTTCCGCTACCTCCTGGGCCGTAAGGCCACGGGGGACGGCGGCGACCACGCGCCGTGGCGTTCCCTGCGGTACCGCAGCATGCGCTGGTGGTCGGTGGCCAACCTGGTGTCCAACGCGGGCACCTGGATGCAGCTCACCGTGCAGAACCTGCTGGTGCTACAGCTCACCGGATCCGCGGCGGCCACCGGCCTGTCACTGTCCGTGCAGGCCGGGCCGGGCCTGGTCATGGGGCTGTTCGGCGGAGCCGCCGTGGACCGCTGGCCGCGCAAGCTCACCGCCGGACTGAGCCAGGCCGTCCTCGGCCTGGTCGCCTTCACCACCGCGGCGCTGGTCGCGACCGGCCAGCTCAACTACGGGCTGCTGATGGCGCTGGCCGCCGTCACCGGCCTGGTCGCCACGGTGGACGGCCCCGCCACCGCCCTGCTCGGCAACGATCTCGTGCGCCGGGAGGACGTGCCCTCCGCCATCGCGGTCGGTTCGCTGGTGCACAGCGTGGGACGCCTCGGCGGTACGGCGCTGGCCGGTGTCGCCGTCGGATTCCTGGGCACCGGGGCCGCGTATGCGGCCAACGGCGTGTCCTTCCTGTTCGTCGCGGCCGTCATTCCCTTCCTGCGGCCGGTCGGCGAGGCATTGCGAGCACCGGCCAAGTCCTCGCCGGCCACCGAGAAGGCGGTGGAGGCCGTGGGTGCACCGGAGGAGGAGATCGGCGACCGGGCCCGGGACGGGCTGGCGTTCTTCATGCGCCGGCCGCGCCTGGTCGCGCTGGCCGCGATCACCGGGCTGAGCGCGATCTTCGGCCGCAACTACCAGCTGACGCTGGCGGTCCTGGTCACCGGCCCGCTGGCCGCGGGTGCCGGGGCGTTCGGCACCGTCTCGTCCGTACTGGCGGCGGGCGGCATCGTCGGCGCGATCCTCGCCGCCCGGTTGCGCAACCCGTCGGTCAAGCTGGTCGGTGCGCTCGCCGCCGCCGGTGCGCTGCTCCAGGTCTTCGCCGGGCTGTCCCCGTCGCTGATCGTCCTGCTCGTCCTGGTGCTGCCCATGTCGGTGGTCGAGTCGGTCTCCGACACGGCCGGTACGACGGTGCTCCAGACGGACCCGCCCGCGAACATGCGGGGCCGGGTGCTGGGCGTGTGGCGCAGCGCGAGCACGGTGTGGGGCCTGGTGGCACCGCCGCTGCTCGGCCTGCTGATGGAGGTGGCCGGGGCCCGGGGCGCCCTGGTGGCCGGCGGTCTGATCATCGCGGTGGCGATCGGCGCGGGCGCCCTGCTGCGCTCCCGTGAGCGGATCGCCTGGCCGGCGCCGGCGCCGGTCCCCGCCGTGGCGGCGGAGTACCGGTCGGTGGCCTGAGCGGACCCGGCGGGCCGAGCAGACTGCCGCTCGGTGGCCCGAGGGCCGCTCCGGGGGCCGGCGGGACCACGCGTCCCGCCGGCCCCCGGCGGCTTTCACCGGCCGTGCGGGGTGCCGCGCACCGGTCCTCGCCTCTCCGGTTCCCGCCTCACCGGTTCTTGAATACGGCCTTCTCCACCTCGGCGGGGTTCTCGTAGCTCTTGCCCGGGATGTGGGAGATCTTGTCCATCATCCGGCGGTCCGCGTGGTTGCCCTCGGCGCAGGAGACCAGGTCATCCTTGCTCGCCGGGTAGTTCGCGCCCTTGAGTGCCTTCTGCAGCTCGATGGGGTTGGTGTCGCTCATGGGGTCCTCCGGTTACAGGGGGGTGGGGGGCGTCCGGCGGGCTGCCGGGCGGCCGCCCCTCCGGTACCCGGGCATTAACGGACTAATCGGACAGGTGTCCTGTGCGGGATTCCGTGCGGGACCCGTACGCCCCAGAACCCCGCCTCCGTACCGCCCCGCCCCCTCCACCAGCCCCTCCACCAGCCCCTTTGCCGCCGCCCTGGCGGCTCCCCGAGGTTTGCCGGGACTCCGGCGGGTACTCGCGTGCCTCGCCGGACAGCGAGCGGCGAGGAGGATCCCCCGGTGAGCCAGAAGAACATCTTTGTCCTCGGCATGGAAGAGGCCAACCTGCCCGCCCTGCACGACGTGCCCGACGCGGACCGGTACCGCTTCCATCCGCTGCTCACCATCAAGGAACTCCAGGTGGGCGAGGTGTCCGTACCCGACCTCCTGGACAAGGCGCAGCAGGTGCTGGACTCCTTCGACGGCAGCATCGACGCCATCGTCGGGTACTGGGACTTCCCGGTGAGCACCCTCGTACCGATCCTCGGCGAGCGCTACGGCACCCGCAGCACCAGCCTGGAGTCGGTCGTCAAGTGCGAGCACAAGTACTGGAGCCGCCTGGAGCAGGAGAAGGCCGTCGACAGCCACCCCCGCTTCGGCCGCGTCGACCTGCATACGGACACCCCGCGCCCGCCCGAGGGCGTCGGCTTCCCCATGTGGCTCAAGCCCGCCCTCGCGTACTCCTCGGAGCTGGCCTTCGGCGTCAAGGACGAGACGGAGTTCCGCGCGGCCGTCGACAAGATCCGCGAGGGCATCGGCCGCGTCGGCCGGCCTTTCGAGTACATCCTCGACCGGCTCGACCTCCCCCCGGAGATGGCGGACGTCGGCGGACAGGTCTGCCTGGCGGAGGAGGCGCTGTCCGGCATCCAGGTCGCGGTCGAAGGGTACGTACACGACGGCGAGGTCACGGTCTACGGAATCCTGGACTCCATCGACTACCCCGGCAGCTCGTCCTTCCTGCGCCACCAGTACCCCTCGACGCTCCCCGAGCCCCTCCTGCGCCGGCTGCGCGAGACCTCCGCCCGCGTCATGCGGCAGATCGGGATGCGCGAGGCGACGTTCAGCATCGAGTACTTCTACGATCCGCACACCGACGTGATCAACGTGCTGGAGGTCAACCCCCGGCACTCCCAGTCGCACGCCGAACTCTTCCAGTACGTCGACGGCGCCCCCAACCACCACGCCATGCTGCGCCTCGCCCTCGGCGAGGACCCGGCCATGCCGCACCGCAAGGGCCGCTACAAGACGGCCGCCAAGTGGTACTACCGCTGGTTCGCCGACGGCGTCGCCTGCGCGGTCCCCTCCCACGAGGAGATCGGGCGCATCGAGCGCGAGATCCCGGGCACGCGGATCCACGTGATTCCCGAGCCGGGCCAGCACCTGTCGGACATGGAGCAGCAGGACAGCTACAGCTTCGAACTGGCCCATGTCTTCACCGGGGGCGACAGTGAGGAGGAGCTGCGCGAGAAGTACGACCACTGCGTGGCGGCCCTGCACCTGGCCTGTGAGAAGGCCGCACCCGCCGGCCGGGACAGCTGAACCGGCCCGGCCAGCCGGCCGGCCCGCCCGGCCGCGCCGACCGCACGACAGCAAGGAGAAGGTCGCCCCATGCGCTTCGTGAGCAATCTGCCCTGCGCGACGACGGAGGAGGACCATGTCACCATCCCCGTCTCCGACGGCACCCGCCTGTCGGCGCGCATCTGGCGCCCCACGGCGTCCGACGAGGAACCGGTGCCGGCGGTGCTGGAGTACATCCCGTACCGCAAAGGGGACCTGACCGCCGTCCGCGACTCGATCCACCACCCCTACATCGCCGGCCACGGCTACGCCTGCGTCCGCGTCGACCTGCGCGGCACCGGCGAGTCGGAGGGGGTCCTGAAGGACGAGTACCTGGAACGGGAGCAGACCGACGCCGAGGACGTCCTCGCCTGGCTGGCCGACCAGCCCTGGTGCGACGGCAACACCGGCATGATGGGCCTGTCCTGGGGCGCCTTCGCCGCCCTCCAGGTGGCCGCCCGGCAGCCCGAGAGCCTGCGCGCCATCGTCATCGCGTCCTTCACCGACGACCGGTACGCCGACGACATGCACTACATGGGCGGCCAGCTGCTCTCCGACAACCTCGCCGAGGCGGGCACCATGTTCGCCTACGCCACCTGCCCGCCCGATCCGGCCGTGGTCGGCGGCCGCTGGCGCGAGATGTGGCGCGAACGCCTGGAACACACCGCGCCGTGGGCCCTGAACTGGCTGCGCCACCAGCGCCGCGACGATTACTGGCGGCACGCCTCGGTCTGCGAGGACTACAGCTCCGTACGCTGCCCGGTGCTCGCCTCCAGCGGCTGGGCCGACGGGTACTCCAACGCCGTGACGCGGCTGCTGGGCAATCTCGGCGTACCGCGCAAGGGCCTGATCGGCCCCTGGTCGCACAAGTTCCCCCATCTGGGCGAACCCGGGCCCGCGATCGGCTACCTCCAGGAAGTCGTGCGCTGGTGGGACCACTGGCTCAAGGGCGTCGACAACGGCGTCATGGACGGGCCGATGCTCAGCGCCTGGATGCAGGACAGCGTGCCGCCGTCCACGTCCTACGAGACCCGGCCGGGCCGCTGGGTCGGTGAGCCGGAGTGGCCCTCCCCGCACATCCGCACCGCCGCCCGCCCGCTCTTCCGGCACCGCATCGGCGCCGACGGCGAGGAGTGCGGTGACCGCGGCTGCGGCGTGCTGACCGTGCAGTCGCCGCTGTCCGTCGGCCAGTTCGCCGGCAAGTGGGCCTCGTACAACGCGCCGCCGGACCTGCCGTACGACCAGCGAGAGGAGGACGGCGGCTCGATGGTCTTCGACAGCGACCGGCTCACCGAACGTGTGGAGATCCTCGGCTCGCCCACCGTCGAACTCGACCTGTCGGTCGACGAACCGGTCGCCATGGTCGCCGCCCGCCTCTCCGACGTGGCCCCCGACGGCCGGGCCACCCGCGTCACCTACGGGGTGCTCAACCTCGCCCACCACGAGACGGTCGGCGAGCCGGAGCCCCTGGAGCCCGGCCGGCGCTACCGGGCCACCATCCAGCTCAACGGCGTCGCCCAGGCGTTCCCGCCCGGCCACCGCATCCGGCTGTCGCTGTCCACCTCGTACTGGCCGCTGGCCTGGCCGCCGCCCCGGCCCGGCATGCTCAGCGTCCACGAGGGCAGCAGCACCCTGACCCTGCCGGTACGGCCGACGACCGAACCGGACCGGCTGCCCCCGCGCCCGTTCGGCGAGCCGGAGGGCACCCGGCCGCTCACCACCGCCCAGCTGACCCCGCCGGAGGAGCGCTGGGAGGTCAAGCGTGACCTGGTCGGCTACAACTCCGAGCTGGAGATCGTCAAGGACCGCGGGCTGACGCGGCTGGAGGACACCGGCATGGAGGTCGGCCGGCGCGCCTACGAGCGGTACGCCACCGTCGCCGACGACTTCACCTCCGCCACCGGCGAGACCCTGTGGACCATGCGCTTCCGGCGCGGCGACTGGGACGTACGGGTGGTCACCCACCAGAAACTGCGGTGCTCCGATAAGGAGTTCCACATCGACGCCACCCTGGACGGCTACGAGAACGACCGCCGCGTCTTCTCCCGCACCTGGAACGAGACGCTGCCGCGCGACTGCCTGTGAGAGGGGTTACGGTCGGCCCGTGCGCCTGCTGCTGATGTCCGACACCCACCTGCCCAAACGCGCCAAGACCCTGCCGCCGGAGCTGCTGGAGCAGGTGGCGCGCGCCGATGTCGTCGTGCACGCCGGGGACTGGGTGGACACCGCCACCCTCGACCTGCTGGAGGAACGCTCCCGCAGACTGCTCGGCGTGTACGGCAACAACGACGGCCCGGACCTGCGCGCCCGCCTGCCGGAGGTGGCGTACGCCGAACTCGGCGGCCTTCGCTGGGGCGTGGTCCACGAGACCGGCCCCAAACAGGGCCGCGAACGCCGCTGCGCCGCCCAGTACCCCGACCTCGACGTGCTCGTCTTCGGCCACAGCCACATCCCCTGGGACACCACGACGGACGACGGCCGCCTGCGCCTGCTCAACCCCGGCTCACCGACCGACCGCCGACGGCAGCCGTACTGCACGTACTTGACGGCGGGCGTCACTTCGGGCCGGCTCACGGACGTGGAACTGCACCGGCTGCCGCCGCGCGGCTGATGGGGCGCCCGGTTACGCCACCATCGCCGGCACACCCCGCCACCGTGCCTCCTCGTACCGCTCGGCCAGCAGCCGGGCCACCTCCGGCGCCGGTCCCAGGACGTCGGCGAGGACATCGGCACCGGCCTCCTCGGCGCCGTGTGCGATGCGGTCCGGGAGGCGGCCGGGGGCGATGACGTACGGGGCCACGGCCACCCGTTCGGCGCCCTCGGCCCGCAGGGCCCGTACGGCGTCGGCCGTGCGGGGGAGGGAGGCGGAGGCGAACGCAGGCCGCACGGCGTACCAACCGGTGGTACGCCGCCACTCCCGCGCGATTTCAGCGATCACTGCGATCGCCTCCGGGTCGGAGGAGCCCGCCGAGGCCAGGACGACCCCGGTCGAGCGCCGGTCGCCGGGCCGTAGCCCGGCCTCGGACAGCCGCCGTTCCAGGGCGGCGGTCAGCAGGGGAGCGGGGCCGAGGACATCGGCCTGGCGCACCGTGAGGCGGGGCAGCCGGGCGGCGGCCTCCCGCAGTACCGCCGGGATGTCCGTCTTGGCGTGGAACGCGCGGGTGAGCAGCAGCGGCAGGGCCACCACGTCCCGCACGCCGTCCGCCGCCAGCCGCTCCAGCGCCCGGGGCACACTCGGTGCGGTGAAGTCGAGGAAGGCGACCTCGACGCGCAGGCCGGGCCGCAGTGCCCGTACGCGCGCGCAGAGCGCGGTGACGGCCGCCGCGTGCCGTGCGTCGCGGCTGCCGTGGGCGATGACGAGGAGGGCGGGTCGGGCATCCACGGTTCAGCTCTTCACCAGCAGGCCGCGGCTGCGCAGCACCCGCCGCTCGATCGGCGCGAAGATCAGCAGCTCGATGCCGATGCCGACGATCAGGATGAGGAGGATGGCGGAGAGCACCCAGGACATGTCCTGGAGTTCGCGGCCCTGTTCGAGGAGCTGGCCGAGGCCGGTGCCCAGGTCGGCCGCGTTGACGATGAGTTCGGCGGCCATCAGGGAGCGCCAGGAGAACGCCCAGCCCTGCTTGAGTCCCGCGAGGTAGCCGGGCAGCGCGGCGGGCAGCAGGACGTGCCGTACGCCGGTCAGTCCGCGCGCGCCGATCGTGCGGCCCGCCCGGAGGTAGAGCGGCGAGATCTGGTCGACGCCGGCGACCAGGCCGTTGGCGATCGAGGGGACCGCGCCGAGCAGCACCACCGCGTAGATCGTGGCGTCGCTCAGCCCGAACCAGATGATGGCGGCGGGCACCCAGGCCACCGAGGGGAGTGACTGGAGGCCGCTGAGGATGGGCCCGATGGCGGCCCGTACCGGTTTGACCCGGGCGACGAGCAGGCCGAGCGGCGTACCGATCGCGACCGAGGCCAGGAAGCCGAGCGCGCCGCGCGACACGCTCGTCCAGACGTAGTCGAGCAGGGTGCCTTCGAGCCACTTGTCCTGGAGCGAGCGGGCCACGTCGACCGGGCTGGGCAGCAGGTAGTGGTCCTTCAGCTCGAAGTGGTAGGCGAGCTGCCACAGGCCGAGGACGAGGACGACGGCGACGACCGGCGGCACGGCCTTGGACGCCAGCGTCCGCAGCCAGGGCTGGCGGTCGGTGACGGTGGTGTCCAGGGCGTCCAGGCCGGCCTCCAGCCCGGCGAGGTCGGCTGCGCCGTCCGGCTTCGTGCCGGCGGGGGCGTCCTCGGCGGCGGAAGCCGGTGCCGCGTCGGCCGCGGGTCCGTCGGTGGTGCCGGCGGCCTCGGCGGCCGTCCCGGTCTCAGTGCTGGCCATGGCGGCGGATCTCCCCACGGAGCTGTTCGGTGATCTCTACGGAAAGGTCGGCGACCGCCGCGTCCTCGATGCGCCGAGGATGCGGGATGTCCACGGTCCACTCGCGGGCGATCCGGCCGGGCCGGGAGGACAGCAGCACCACCCGCTGGGCGAGCCGCACCGCCTCCCGGACGTTGTGGGTGACGAACAGGACGGACAGGCCGCCGCTGCCGGAGGCGCCGTCGTCGGCGTCCCGCCAGATGCGGGTCAGCTCGTCGTGCAGCACATCGCGTGTGATGGCGTCGAGTGCCGCGAACGGCTCGTCCATGAGAAGGAGTTGACTGTCCTGGGCGAGTGCGCGGGCCATCGCGACCCGCTGTCGCATGCCGCCCGACAGCTCGTGCACCCGCTTGCCGTACGCGCCTTTGAGCCGTACGAGTTCCAGCAGCCGCTCGGCCTCGCCCCGGCGTTCCGCGCGCGGCACCCCGCGCAGCCGCAGCGCCAGTTCGATGTTGCGGCCCGCGGTGAGCCACGGGAACAGCGCGTGCTCCTGGAACATCAGGGCGGGCCGGCCGCCGGGTGTCTCGATGCTGCCCGCGGAGGGTTCGTCGAGCCCGGCGACGAGGTTGAGCAGCGTCGACTTGCCGCAGCCCGACGCCCCCAGCAGGCAGACGAACTCGCCCGGCGCGACATCGATGCTGATGTCGTCCAGTACGTGCTGCTGCGCGCCGGGGCGGCCGAAGGACTTCGAGACGTGGTCGATGCGAGCGGCGTACGAGGCGGTCGCGCCGCCCGTGTCCGCCGGGGCGGACGGCCGGCTGCCGGGCTTGCTGAGCGTGGTGGTCGTCATCGGTGTCACCTCCTGGAGATGCGTGCGGCGGGACTATTCGCTGCCGAGTCCGGCGTCGTCGACCGCCGGCTTGCCCTCGGCCTTGAGCACCTTGTTGAGCAGCGTGAGGTCGTAGATGCCCTTGAGGGAGGGCTTCTTCAGCAGGCCGGCCCGGACGGCGTGGTCCGCCTCCAGCCGGAGGGTGGCGGCCAGCGGGTCGTCGGTGACGTCGGTGTTGCGGAACGCCGGATCGATGACGTCGGGCGGCAGCGCCTTGCCGGCCGTGGCGGCCAGCTTGTCGTTGAGCGCCTGCTTGGCCTCGGCCGGGTGGGTCCTGATGTAGGTGTTGGTCTTGACCGAGCCGCGCAGCACGGCCTCGACGGCCTTCGGGTGCTCCTTGAGGAACTTCTGCGAGACGATCACGTTCGTGATGACGAACTTGCCGTCCTTCCACAGCTTCTTCTCGTCCAGCAGCACCTTGCCGCCCTCGGCCACCAGCTTGGAGGCGGTCGGCTCGGGCACCCACGCGGCGTCGATGCTGCCCTGCCGGAAGGCGACCGGGGCGACCTTGTTCTCGGTGCGCTGGACGGTCACGTCGCCCTTGCCCGTCGTGGCATCGACCTGGTAGCCCTTCTCGGCCAGGTAGTTGAGCAGCGCCACGTCCTGGGTGTTGCCCAGCTGGGGGGTGGCGATCGTCTTGCCCCTGAGGTCGTCCAGGCTCTTGATCTTCTTCGGGTTGACCACGAGCGAGACGCCGCCGGACGCCGAACCGGAGATGATCTTCAGGCTCTTGCCCTGGGAGGTGGTCCAGCCGTTGATGGCGGGGGACGGGCCGATCCAGCCGATGTCGATGGCGCCGGAGTTCAGCGCCTCGATCTCGGCCGGGCCCGCGTTGAAAACCGACGGCGCGAACTTCGTGCCGCCCAGCTCCTTCTGGAAGAAGCCCTTCTTGTCCCCGACCAGAGCGGTGGCGTGCGTGGTGTTGGCGAAGTAACCGACCTTCACCTGGTCGAGGCCGTCGGTCTTCGGGCCCTTCGCCGCGACCGCGCCCTGGTCGTCCTGCTTGGCGCGGGAGCCGTACCCGCAGGCGCCCAGTACGCCGGTCAGCAGAGGGACGATGGCGAGGGCCGCCAGGAGGCGGTGGCGTACGGCAGGCACGGGAGGGGATCCTCTCGGAGGGCCGGGCGGCGACCGCCTACGGCGGGCCCGGCAGAGCGGTGGAATGTCGGACAAGGACAAGGGACGGGCGGCGGTGCGTCATCGGCGCACACATCGCCCGACGCTGCCCTGGCCGCTGTTCAGGGCGCCTCCCCCATACTTCGTACGGGGGGACCCCCAGCCGATCCGGCCGCCTTCCTTCGCGAAGGTCGAGAAGGCGTCAGCGAAGGTTGCGAGGGCGTCCGGGGCCAGGGGACCGGTCATCTCAGAAGTCCCATTCCGCGTCGTCTTCGGCGGCGACCGCCGCCACGGCCCCGGCCGCCTCGGCGAACGCGAACCCGGCCATCCCCGCGGTCAGCGTGGTGCCGTCCGCCGGGTCGATGAGCAGGAACGATCCGGTGCGCCTGGAGTCGGCGTAGGCGTCCAGCGCGAGCGGCTCGGCGGTGCGCAGCACGACCCGGCCGATGTCGTTGGCGGCCAGCTCGCCGGGCGCCGGGTGCTGGGAGAGGTCGTCCAGCGTCAGCCGGGAAGGGATGTCCTTGACGATCGCCTTGACCGTGCGCGTGGTGTGCTTGAGCAGCACCCGCTGGCCGGTCCTCAGCGGCCGGTCGGCGACGTGGCAGACGGTCGCCTCGACGTCGCGGGTGGTGACGGGCGGGGCCGCGGCCGGGGTGATCAGGTCGCCGCGCGAGATGTCCAGGTCGTCGGCGAGGCGTACGGTCACCGACTGCGGCGCCCAGGCCACGTCCACCGCCTCGCCCAGGACGTCCAGCGCCTCGATCGTGCTCGTACGGCCCGAGGGCAGCACGGTCACCGCCTCGCCGACGCGCAGCACGCCGGAGGCGATCTGGCCCGCGTAACCGCGGTAGTCGGGCAGTTCGGGGGTCTGCGGGCGGATGACGTACTGCACCGGGAAGCGCGCCGGGTCCTCGGACGGGTCGGCCACGACCGGGACGGTCTCCAGGTGCTCCAGCACGGTCGGGCCGCCGTACCAGTCCATGTTCGTGGACGGGGTCACGACGTTGTCGCCGGCCAGCGCCGAGATCGGGATCGCGGTGATCTCCGGTACGCCCAGCGAGGCGGCGTACGTCGTGAACTCCTCGGCGATCGCCGCGAATACCGGCTCCGCGTAGTCCACCAGGTCCATCTTGTTGACGGCCAGGACGACGTGCGGGACGCGCAGCAGCGCGGCGACGGCGGCGTGCCGGCGGGTCTGCTCCACGACACCGTTGCGGGCGTCGACCAGCACCACGGCCAGCTCGGCGGTGGACGCGCCGGTGACCATGTTGCGGGTGTACTGCACATGTCCCGGGGTGTCGGCGAGGATGAACCGCCGCCGGGGCGTGGCGAAGTAGCGGTAGGCCACGTCGATGGTGATGCCCTGCTCCCGCTCGGCCCGCAGGCCGTCGGTCAGCAGCGCCAGGTCCGGCGTCTCCTGCCCGCGGCCCAGCGAGGCCCGTTCGACCGCTTCGAGCTGGTCGGCCAGGACCGACTTGGAGTCGTGCAGCAGCCGCCCGACCAGGGTGGACTTGCCGTCGTCCACCGATCCCGCGGTGGCGAAACGCAGCAGCGAGGTGGCCGCCGTACCGGTCGCATCGACCGGGTCCACCGGATCGACAATCGTGCTCATGGTTAGAAGTACCCCTCGCGCTTACGGTCCTCCATGGCGGCCTCGGACAGCTTGTCGTCGGCCCGGGTGGCGCCCCGCTCGGTGAGCCGGGAGGCGGCGATCTCCGCGATGACGGCCTCGATGGAGGCCGCGTCGGAGTCGACGGCGCCGGTGCAGGACATGTCCCCGACGGTGCGGTAGCGCACCTGCCGCGTCTCGACGGTCTCGCCGTCCTTGGGGCCGCCCCACTCGCCGGGCGCCAGCCACATGCCGCCCCGGGCGAAGACCTCGCGCTCGTGGGCGTAGTAGATGGCGGGCAGTTCGATCTTCTCGCGGGCGATGTACTGCCACACGTCCAGCTCGGTCCAGTTCGACAGCGGGAAGACGCGCACGTGCTCACCGGGGGAGTGGCGGCCGTTGTAGAGCTGCCACAACTCGGGGCGCTGGCGGCGCGGGTCCCAGCCGCCGAACTCGTCGCGCAGCGAGAACACCCGCTCCTTGGCGCGCGCTTTCTCCTCGTCCCGGCGCCCGCCGCCGAACACCGCGTCGAAGCGGTTCGACTCGATGGCGTGCAGCAGCGGCACGGTCTGGAGGGGGTTGCGGGTGCCGTCGGGACGTTCGCGCAGTTCGCCGCGGTCGATGAAGTCCTGGACGGAGGCGACGTGCAGCCGCAGCCCGTGCCGGGCCACCGTACGGTCCCGGTAGTCGAGCACCTCGGGGAAATTGTGGCCGGTGTCGACGTGCAGCAGCGCGAACGGCACCGGTGCCGGCGCGAACGCCTTCAGCGCCAGGTGCAGCATGAGGATCGAGTCCTTGCCGCCGGAGAAGAGGATCACCGGCCGCTCGAACTCGCCCGCCACCTCGCGGAAGATGTGCACCGCCTCGGACTCCAGCGCGTCCAGGTGGCTGAGCGCGTACGGGTTGTCGGCGTCGCCGGTGTTCCCGGCGCTCGGGTTCACGGCAGCGGCGGTCGTCATGCCAGTCCCCTCTCGGTGAGCAGCGCGTGCAGCGCCGCCGCGGACTCCTGCACGGTCCGGTCGTGTGTCACCAGGCGCAGATCGGGTGATTCGGGGGCCTCGTACGGGTCGTCGACGCCGGTCAGCCCGGAGATCTCGCCCGCCGCCTGCTTGGCGTACAGGCCCTTCACGTCCCGCTCGGAGCACACCTCGACGGGCGTGGCCACGTGGATCTCCAGGTACGGCGTGCCCTCGCGCTGGTGGCGCTTGCGCACCGCCTCACGGGAGTCCGCGTACGGGGCGATCACCGGTACCAGCGCCTTGACGCCGTTGCTCGCCAGCAGTTCGGCGACGAAGCCGACGCGCTGCACGTTGGTGTGCCGGTCCTCGCGGCTGAACCCCAGTCCTGCCGAGAGGAACTCGCGGATCTCGTCGCCGTCCAGCACCTCGACGCGGTGGCCCTCGCCCCGCAGCCGCTCCGCCAGCGCGTACGCGACCGTGGTCTTGCCGGCACTGGGCAGTCCGGTCAGCCACACCGTGGCGCCCGTCATCTTTCGCTCCCGAAGGTCCGGTATCTCTGCGGTGTCCGGCTCCTGACGGCCGGACGCCCCGGGGCCGCTCATCCGTGCAGCCCGCATTCGGTCTTGTTGCTGCCGGCCCAGCGGCCGGCCCGCGCGTCCTCGCCCGCCAGCACCCGCCGGGTGCAGGGCGCGCAGCCCACCGAGGCGTAGCCGTCCAGCAGCAGCGGGTTGGTGAGCACGCCGTGCTCGGCGACGTACGCGTCCACGTCCTGCTGCGTCCAGCGCGCGATCGGCGAGACCTTCACCTTGCGGCGCCGCGTGTCCCAGCCCACCACGGGGGTGCCGGCGCGGGTCGGCGACTCGTCGCGGCGCAGCCCGGTCGCCCAGGCGTCGTAGTCGGTCAGGCCCTCTTCGAGGGGTTTGACCTTGCGCAGGGCGCAGCACAGGTCCGGGTCGCGGTCGTGCAGCTTCGGGCCGTGCTCGGCGTCCTGTTCGGCCACCGTCCGGCGCGGCGTGAGGGTGATGACGTTGACGTCCATCACCTCGGCCACCGCGTCCCGGGTGCCGATGGTCTCCGGGAAGTGGTAGCCGGTGTCCAGGAAGACCACGTCGACGCCGGGGAAGGCGCGCGAGGCCAGGTGCGCGACGACCGCGTCCTCCATGGAGGAGGTGACGCAGAAGCGCTTGCCGAAGGTCCCGGCGGCCCAGGTGAGGATCTCCAGCGGGGAGGCGTCCTCCAGGTCGCGGCCCGCCTGCTCGGCGAGTGCGGCCAGTTCGGGCTCGGTACGTTCCTGAGGTGTCGTCATGTACTGCTGCTCCCTTGGCGGTTGTCGTGCTGCCGGGCCGGGGCGGCGACACCCTTGGCCAGCAGTCCGAGGAACGAGAGCCGGAACGCGCGGTTGCACGCCCCGCATTCCCACGAGCCGTGTCCCTCCTCGGAGGGGCGCAGGTCCTCGTCCCCGCAGTACGGGCAGTAGAACGGCGCGGCCCGCCCGCTCACTTCAGCGCACCCTCTTCCGCGCGGGCGGCCCAGGTGGCGAACCGCTCGCCCTCTTCGCGCTGCTCCTGGAAACGGGTGAGCACCCGCTCGACGTAGTCGGGCAGTTCTTCGGCGGTGACCTTCAGGCCGCGGACCTTGCGGCCGAAGCCCGCCTGGAGGCCGAGGGCGCCGCCCAGGTGCACCTGGTAGCCCTCGACCTGGTTGCCGTCGGCGTCCAGCATCAGCTGGCCCTTGAGGCCGATGTCCGCGGTCTGGATGCGGGCGCAGGCGTTCGGGCAGCCGTTGATGTTGATGCTGACCGGCTCTTGGAAGTCCGGCATCCGGCGCTCCAGTTCGTCGATGAGCGAGGCGCCGCGCGCCTTGGTCTCGACGATCGCCAGTTTGCAGAACTCGATGCCGGTGCAGGCCATCGTGCCGCGCCGGAAGGGTGAGGGCCGGACCTGGAAGTCCAGCGCCTCCAGCCCCGCGATCAGCGGCTCGACCTGGTCCTCGGCCACGTCGAGAATGATCATCTTCTGTTCGACGGTGGTGTTCAGCCGGTCCGAGCCGTGCGCCGCGGCCAGTTCGGCGATCTTGACGAGGGTGGCGCCGTCCACCCGGCCGACGCGCGGCGCGAAGCCGACGTAGAACCGGCCGTCCTTCTGGCGGTGCACGCCCACGTGGTCGCGCCAGCGCGAGCTGGGCTCGGCGGGCGCCGGACCGTCGGCCAGCTTCCGCTTGAGGTACTCGTTCTCCAGCACCTCGCGGAACTTCTCCGGGCCCCAGTCCGCCATCAGGAACTTCAGTCGGGCGCGGTTGCGCAGCCGCCGGTAGCCGTAGTCGCGGAAGATCCCCACGACACCGGCCCAGGCATCGGGCACATCCGCCAACGGCACCCACGCGCCCAGCCGTTCACCGAGCCGCGGGTTGGTGGACAGGCCGCCGCCCACCCACACGTCGAAGCCGGGCCCGTACTCGGGATGTTCGACGCCCACGAACGCGACGTCGTTGATCTCGTGGACCACGTCCTGCACCGGCGAGCCGGAGATCGCCGTCTTGAACTTCCGCGGCAGGTTGGAGAATTCCTTGCTGCCGATGAAGCGCCGCTCGATCTCCGCGATCGCCGACGAGCCGTCGATGATCTCGTCGGCGGCGATGCCGGCGACCGGCGAGCCGATGATGACGCGCGGGCAGTCGCCGCACGCCTCGGTCGTCGACAGCCCCACGGACTCCAGCTTCTCCCAGATCGCAGGGACGTCCTCGATGCGAATCCAGTGCAGCTGGATGTTCTGCCGGTCGGTGATGTCCGCGGTGCCGCGCGCGTACTCCTGGGAAACCTCGCCGATGGCCCGCAGCTGCGCGACGCTCAGCCGTCCGCCGTCGACGCGGACCCGCAGCATGAAGTGCTTGTCGTCCAGCTCCTCCGGCTCCAGGACCGCGGTCTTGCCGCCGTCGATCCCGGGCTTGCGCTGGGTGTACAGGCCCCACCAGCGCATCCGGCCGCGCAGGTCGCTGGGGTCGATCGAGTCGAAACCGCGCTTGGCGTAGATCGTCTCAATGCGTGTCCGCACATTGAGACCGTCGTCGTCCTTCTTGAACTGCTCGTTGCCGTTCAGCGGAGTGAAGTGACCCACGGCCCACTGGCCCTCACCGCGGTGGCGTCCGGCCTTGCGGCGGGTCGTGGCGGAACCGGTTCGTTCGGGGGTGGCGGCCATGGCGGTATGTCCTTCTGGGCGGCTCGGTGAGGGCGGGGGCGGGCAGCGGCAACCCCACCGTGACCTGCGAGGACGCGCCTCGGCGCGGAGTGGCGCGAGGTGCTGGAATGAGGGTGTCCGGGGCAGGTCGGATCAGGGGTGCCCGCGCGTCCGCGACGATGGGGACGGCGAAAGAGATGACGTTGCTGAGACTGTCAGCCCGCCGGACAGATGGCGCTGGACATGCGGCCGAGGTCGACGTGCCGCCGACTCACCAAGGCAATTCCAGCTGTAGACATGACGGAAGCGTGTCATGGCGCTCTTGAGCCAGTCCACCGTCTTCCAGGATATGGACAGGACTGTCCCGCATACCGAGAAACTGTGGTGTCGGTCACGCCGCGGGAGGGTGGGGGCCGTGGTCCCCACCCTCCCGCTTTTCCGGCTTATCGGCAGAAACCGCCGCGTTCGGTCAGGCGCCCGGCCACGGACCCGGAGCCGCCACCTCCGCCTCTTCGGTCTCCTGTGTCGCGCACACCCGGAATCCGCGCCGCCGGTAGTTGTCCAGCGCGTGCGGACCGTCCTTGCTGCACGTGTGGACCCACACCCGGCGCGTCTTGTCCCGCTCCGGCCACCGCTCGGCCAGGTCCCACGCGCGGGCCGTCCCGTACGACAGCAGGTGCCCGCCTATGCGCCGCCCGCGGAACGCCGGCAGCAGGCCGAAGTAGCTGATCTCGACCACCCCTTCGGGCTGCGCGTCCAACTCCACGAACCCGGCCGGTGTGTCCCGCTCGTACGCCACCCACGTCTCCACGCCGGGCCGCCCGAGGAACTCCTCCCACTGCCCGTACGACCACCCCAGCCGGTCGGTCCAGGTGATGTCCCCGCCGACGGACGTGTACAGGAACCGGCTGAACTCCGGCGAGATCACCTCTGCCCGGGCGATCCGGACCCGCTGCTCCTCCGGGGGAGCGGCGGCGGTGGCGAGGTCGTCGGGCGCGGTCTGTTCGAGGTACCAGGTGGTCACGGTGAGCGTCATGGGGCCAGCACATCACAGGCCCCTCGCCTGCCGGGAGGCCGTCCCGGTACGGGGCCGGGCCGCCCGCCGCACAGCACCGCGTCCGCGATGCGGTCCACCTGGTCCGGGCCGGTGGCCCAGCAGTAGAGCATCACCTCGTCGGCGCCGACGGCGCGGAAGACGGCCACCGCGTCACGGACCCCGCGTTCCGTGGTGAGCAGGTTCCCGGCGACGTGGTCGGTGTGCCGGAAGTCGCCGTAGTACGCGCGAACCTCGCGCCGGGCCTCGTCGAGGACGGGCTCCGGGCCGAGCGCCACGTTCACCTGGGCCGCCAGCCGCGGCCGGCCGGGCCGGTCCGCCGCGTCCCGGGCCTCCTCCACGTCGCGGAACAGCCCGTCCATCATCGACGCGGACAGCGCGGCGCCGAGGAAGCCGCCGCCCCAGCGGGCCACCCGTCGGAACACGGCCTGCACGAAGCCGCCGAAGAGGACTTCCGGCCCGCCGGCACGGGCAGGTGCGGGGCCGACCGGGCCGGCACCCTCGCGGTACGGCTCACCGGCCCAGGCCGCCCGCAGCCGGGACATCCGGCCGTCCAGCCGGCGGCCGCGGGTGCTCATGTCCACACCCACTGCCGCGTAGTCGTCCGCCCGCCCAGCCCGATGCCGAGTGCGAAGCGCGCGTCGGAGAGCAGGCCGAGGGGGGCGGCCTGCTTGGCGAGCAGCGCGGTGCGGTGCTCGCGAAAGGTCGTGTCGCCTGCTCGCCCGGCCGCACGCGCGCCATGGCGTGGGCTGCTCCCGTTCTGCGACGTCCTCCTGGGGAGCTGATGTTCGAAGCGGTGCCAGGTCAGCCGAGGGGCTCGGGCGGCCGCACCGTATTCACGGGGCGGAGGCGGCGTACGGGGCGGGGCCCGCGCACCGAACGGCGTCCCCGCCCGCGCACCGTACGAGGTCCCGGGCCCGCGCCCCCGTCACGCGTGCCGCGCCGCCACCACCGCCGGCGCCGTCGAATGCGGCAGCAGGTCCACCGGGCGCGGCGGCAGGCGCAGTTCCACGTCCACCCCGTCGGCGAAGCGGTACGGGCGGTGCGCCAGCACGCTCGCCAGATGGCGGCGCAACCGGGACAGCTCGGCCCGTACCGTGACCGTACGGGCGCGGTCCCCGAAGAGATCCTGCGCCAGGTCGGCCGCGCTGCGCCCCTCCGGCCGGTGTGCCAGCACGAACAGCACCTCAGCGTGGCGCGGACTCAGCTCGTGCGTCCAGCTGCCCGCCGGGCCGGTGACCGTGACCGCCGGCCGGGTGCGGCTGCCGAGGTCCAACAGCACCCGGCTGGCCCGGGGCTCCTCACCCTGCGGCGCCCCGACGCGGATCAGCCAGCCGCCGGGCAGCGGCTCCAGCGTGCACATGCCGTACCGCGGCAGCCACAGCGGCCCGGCCCCGGGGGACTTGGGCAGCGCGACCCGGTCCGGCGGGGCCAGCCCGACGACCGCCGCCGTCCAGCCGTCCCTGTCGACGGCCAGCGCCTGCCCGCCGAGCCGGGCCAGGACGGGCGCGGCGCTCGCCCGCAGCCGGTCCAGCGACCCGTGGTGCCGTTCGCGCAGCTCGCTCTCCGCGAGCCGGGCCACCGCGGAGACCAGCGACAGGGTGCTCGGGTGGAAGGTGTGCGCCGGGCCGCTCACGTCCACGATGCCCAGCAGCCGCCCGTCGCGCGGATCGTGCAGCGGCGCCGCCGCGCAGGTCCACCGGTGGTGGGTGCGGACGAAGTGCTCGGCGGAGTGCACCAGGACAGGGCGGCGGGCCACCAGCGCCGTCCCGATGGCGTTGGTGCCGACGACCTCCTCGGTCCAGTCCGCGCCCTTGTCGAAACCGTGCCGGTCGGCCATCCGCCGGACCGGCGCGCAGCCCTCCCGCCACAGCACCCGGCCCTCGGCGTCCGTGATGACCATGATCTGCTGGGCGGCGTCCGCGGCCGGCAGCAGGCCGCTGTTGAACAGCGGCAGCAGCGACGCGAGCCGGGAGCTGTGCCGCCGGTGCTCCAGCTCCTCGACGGTCAGCGGCCGTTCCCTCCGGTCCCGGTCCGGATCGACGCCGCGGTCCAGCGCCCGGCGCCAGGACTCGCAGATCACGGCACGGGGCGCGGTGGCCGTCCGGCCGCCGCAGAGCGCGGCCTCACGGAGGGAGGCGAGCCGCCGCGTCGTCTCGTGTACCTCCTGGGCCGACCGGATACCCATGTCGCTCGGTCTGTCGCTCACGCTCTTCTCTCCGTCGTGCACTGTCCGTGGGTTGCCGCCCATGGTGCCGTCACCGGGACGGTCCGAACGCGGGATTGCGTCAATTGGTTGCAACCGGCTGCAACTGTTGTGGCGTATGACGGCGGCGAGGAAGGTGACCGGCAGGCCGAGAGGGGGCGACGTCACGGTGCGGCGTCCTCGCCGGATGCCGGCCGGACGCCACCCAGAAGGACGCCGACGGCACGGCGCCGCGACCATGGGTGGCGGAACAGACTTCGCGGGCCGGTCCCAAGGACCGGTCCGAGACCGGGGAGCGGCGCCGGGTCGGCGCGGCACCGCTCCCCGCCCACACGGTGGCGGGCCCCGGACCCCGCCCCCCCCTCTTGAGGGAACGGGGCCCGCCACCGCGTACCTCACCGCGCCACCGCGTACCTCACCGCGCCACCGCGTACCTCACGGTGCTGCCACCGGCCGTGCCCGCTCCACGATCGCGCGCAGGGCGAGCGTGTGCGGCAGGGTGCCGAAGGAGGCGCCGTGGTCGGTGCCCAGGCGCGAGGCGCAGAACGCGTCGGCGACCTCGGGCGGCGCGTACCGGACGAGCAGTGCGCCCTGCAGGACCAGCGCCATCCGCTCCGCCAGCCGCCGGGCGCGGGCCTCGATGCCCTCCAGGTCGGCCAGTTCGGTCAGCAGCCCCTTGATCGCGCCGTCCAGCCGGTGGTCGGCGCCCCGGGCCGTACCGATCTCCGTCAGGAACGCGTGCAGCGCCGGCGGTTCGCGGCGCAGCGCCCGCAGCACGTCCAGGGCCTGGATGCTGCCCGACCCCTCCCACACGGAGTTCAGCGGCGACTCGCGCAGCAGCCGCGGCATTCCGGACTCCTCCACGTACCCGTTGCCGCCCAGGCACTCCAGCGCCTCGGCGGCCACCGGGGTGCAGCGCTTGGTCACCCAGTACTTCGCCGCCGGGACCGCCAGCCGCAGGAAGTGGCGCTCCTGCTCGGTGTCCGCGTCGTACGCCGCCGCCAGCCGCAGCGCCAGCGCCGTGGCCGCCTCCGACTCCAGCGCCAGGTCGGCCAGGACGTTGCGCATCAGCGGCTGGCCGGCGAGCGGCTTGCCGAACGCGTGCCGGTACGCGGTGTGGTGCAGCGCCTGCGCCACCGCCTGCCGCATCACCGCCGCCGAGCCCGTCACGCAGTCCAGCCGGGTCGCCGCGACCATCTCGATGATCGTGGCGACCCCGCGCCCCTCCTCACCGACCCGCCGCACCCACGTCGCGCCGTCGAACTCCACCTCGGCCGACGCGTTCGCGCGGTTGCCGAGCTTGTCCTTGAGGCGCTGGATGCGGAAGGAGTTGCGGCTGCCGTCGGGCAGTACCCGGGGCAGCAGGAAGCAGGTGAGGCCGTCGTCGTCCGCGCGCCCCGCCGCGTCCCCGGACGGCGTCCGCGCCAGCACCAGGAACGCGTCCGACATCGGCGCCGAACAGAACCACTTGTGCCCCGTCAGCACGTACTCCCCGTCACCGGCCAGCGGCTCGGCAACGGTCGTCACCGCCCGTACGTCACTCCCGCCCTGCTTCTCCGTCATCGCCATCCCGGCCAGCGCGCCCGGCTTCTGCGCCACCGGCCGCAGCCCCGGCTCGTACACCCGCGAAGTCAGCAGCGGCTCCCACTCCGCCGCCAGCTCCGGGTCGGCCCGCAGCGCCGGCACCGCCGCGTGCGTCATCGACAGCGGACAGCCGTGGCCCGCCTCGGCCTGCGTCCACACCAGGAACCCCGCCGTACGCCGGACGTGCCCGGCCGGCCGCGACCAGGCGTCGGTGAGCCCGGACGAGACGGCGTGCCCCAGCAGCCGGTGCCACGCCGGATGGAACTCCACCTCGTCCACCCGGTGGCCGTAGCGGTCGTGGGTACGCAGGACGGGTGGATTGCCGTCGGCCAGCGCGCCCCAGCGCTGCGCGTGCGCGGAGCCCGCCGCGCGCCCCAGCTCGCCCAGCTCACCCCGCACCTCGTCCCGCAATCCGGGCGGGACATGCCGCGCGACGCCCTCGGTGAGCGCCGCGTCCGCCGCGAAGACGTCGTACCCGACCAGCGGCGGAGGCTGGTTCGTGACCGTATGAGTGGTGGCTGCCATGGCAGCTACGGTAAGGAGGTGCAGCCAGTGAAAGAAGCAGCGCAGCGGCCGTCCGGCCGTCTGCACAGGGCCCGCGTCCTGTACCGCAACGTCTCCAAACGCCGCCTCGCCTGGCTGCTGCTGAAGGACACCGTCAACTCCTGCATGGAGTACCGCGTCACCGGACTCGCCGCCGAGGCGGCGTTCTTCTGCCTGCTGTCGCTGCCGCCGCTGCTCCTCGGCTTCATCGGCCTGCTCGGCTACATGGAGCCCTGGATCGGCCAGGAGACCATCGACCACATCCGCGAGAACATCCTCAGCGCGTCCGACACGCTGCTGTCCAGCAAGGGTGTCAACGAGATCGCCCGGCCGCTGCTCGACGACATCTTCACCGGCCGCCGCCCGGACGTCATCTCCCTCGGCTTCGCGATCGCCCTGTGGTCCGGCTCCCGCGCGCTCAACGTCTTCGTCGACACCATCACGATCATGTACGGCCTGGACGGGCGGCGCGGCATCGTCCGGACCCGGCTGCTCGCCTTCGTGCTCTACCTGGCCGCGCTGGTGGTCGGCGCCGTGGCGATGCCGCTGATGGTGGTCGGCCCGGACACCGTCGTCAGCTGGATGCCGGCGAGCGAGACCGCCATCCGCATCCTGTACTGGCCGGTCGTCCTCATCCTCTCCGTCGCCTTCCTCACCACCCTCTACCACGTGTCCGTGCCCGTACGCTCACCCTGGCGCGAGGACATCCCCGGCGCGGTCGTCGCCCTCGCCATGTGGGTCCTGGGCAGCCTCCTGCTGCGCGTCTACCTCACCCAGACCGTGGAAGGCCCCACCATCTACGGCTCCCTCGCCGCACCCGTCGCCGTCCTCCTCTGGATCGGCGTCTCCGCCTTCGCGGTCCTGGTCGGCGCGGCCATGAACGCCGCCCTCGACCGCGTATGGCCCTCGGTCGCCACCGCGGCGGGCCGCGCCGAGAAGGAACGCCGGGCCCGCGAGGTGGCCGCGGCCCAGCGCTCCGCCCTCGCCGCTGTCGGCCTGACCGGCCGGGCCCCGGAGGAAGCCGCCCCCGAACCGGACGACGACGAGGACGAGGACACCGAGGACGACGACACACCGCCCCCGTCCGAATACCCCGAACGCTGGGCGGACTTCCTGCCGCCGGCCGACATCCGGATCCGGCTGCGCACGTACGCGAAGCGGCCCCGGCGGCGCTGAGGGGGCGGCGCCATGACCTGGCCGGGCCCCGTCCGGTCAGACGCGGGTCAGCCGCCCTTCGAACAGCGCCCGCAGCCGCTCGACGTCGGCGGTGCGGGCCGCACCGCGCTTGGGCAGGATCGTCATGTCCGTGACGTTCCGGTCCCCGCCCAGGAGCACGAACGCCCGCGGCGTCTCGGCATAGCGGTTCACCGCCTGCCAGGTGAGCACGCTGGACCGCTGCTGGTTCGTGACGGTGACGCCGTTCTCGTCCACCACCGCCCGGAAGTCCCCCATCGCCTCGGTACGCCGGTGGAACTGCCGGGCCAGCAGCCGGGGCATCCCCAGCCGCACCGCCAGCAGCACCGGCGCGAGAACCGCCAGGCGCACATCCACGGCCCCGTCGGCCACCCAGGTCCAGACCAGTACCACCAGCACCAGCGCAGCACCCCCGAGCATCAGCCACGATTGAAAGCGCGCAGCAGGCATGGCCCGCGTCCGCGCCCGCAGCCCCTCACGAAAGTCCTCGGCCGTCATCCGGTACGCAAGCTCGATGCCCGTTCCGGTCCGTGATTCGCCGGACATTTGTCCCCCTCGCATATGAAAAACCGGACGAAAGCTTATCGTCCGGATATAGGTGCGTCATTTGCCGGGGGTGGGCGGAGCTGAGCGATCACCCGTCCCGGATCACTCGCGCACGGTCGGAGACCACGCGCCGAAAAGCCCGCGGTGGGTCCGGCCGCTGTGGCGCAGTGCCCACTGCTCGGCGGAGTCCTGGTCCTCCTGGGGGCCGGACTCGATGACGACGCGCTGGTGACGCCGCACCTCGCCCGCCCGGTGGGACACGATTCGCCGCTGCTGCACCTGCGCAGGCAGGAGCGGGGTGGGATGTTCGACCGGTTTGTCGAGCACGCCGAGGAATTGTGGGGACGGGGGAGCGGCGTGGCCGTGCAGGGCGGGGCGGGGTGGCCTCCGTGTGGTGAATTCGGGTGATCGGGGGCGTGGGGCGGTGGTGATGGGCGGTGGGGCGGCGGGTGGGTGGCGCATGGTGTTTTCCGGGGGTGGGGAATTCGCTGCCTTTTGTCGGGAGAGTCGTGCATCCGATGCTGATTTCGTTGGCCGCACCGGGGGCCGTGGCGCTCATCGTGGTGGCGGTCGTGCTGGCGGCGGCGCGGGATCTGGAGAACGCCCGGCGGAGGCGGGAGCGGCTGCGCCAGCGTGGTGATCATGGATCGGCTCGTGCGGGGCAGGAGGTGAGCGAGCAGCCGTAACCGCCCCGCCGAAGCGAAGGAGCCCCGCCTGTGGCCGCATCCACGGGAGTTGACGAGCCGTCGGGCCGCCCGCGCGCCCGTACGTACCCGATGCGGCGGACGGTCTTCGTCCTGGCCGTGGTCGGCGCCCTCGTGTGCGGCGGTTTCCTCGCCGTCCGTGAGGTGGCCCGGTGGGCGGCGGAACACCCGGGGCCGGCCCTGCTCGTGGGCGGGGCCGCCCTGCCGTTCGTCCTGGCCCTGCTGGTCGTGGCGGTGCGCGGCATGCCTCGCCTGCGTGAATTGCGGCGGGCGGCCCGGGAGGGGAAGGCGGAGGCCGAGGCCGAGGTGGCGGCGGCCGCGGAGGGAGCCGCTCCGGCCGCCGTGGCGGACACCGAGCCGGTCGTCACGGCGGGCTCCGCCCCGGCTGTCGTGGCCGGCCCCGTGCCCACGGCCGTCGCGTGGAGCAGCGTCGAGGACTTCCTCGCCATGGACGCGGACGCCTTCGAGCAGGCGATAGCCCGCCTCTGCGAACGCGACGGCTGCCGGGACGTCCAAGTCGTCGGCGGTGCGGGGGACCTGGGCGCGGATGTCCTGGCCACCACGTCCGACGGCCGGCGGATCATCATCCAGTGCAAGCGTTACTGCCCGACGAACAAGGTCGGCTCCCAGGACATGCAGCGCTTCGGCGGCACCTGCTACACGGTGCACGGGGCCGAGATCGCGGCCGTCGTCACCACCAGTGCCTTCACCGAACCCGCCACCGAATACGCCGACACCTGCGGCATCCGCTGCTTCGACGGCGAACGGCTGGTGGCGTGGTCGAACGGCGGCGGCCCGACGCCTTGGGGGTGACGGCCGTGACGGTGCGGACGCCCGGCCCTCGCCGGGCGGCCCGGCCGGACGCGGGCCCGGAATTCCCTCGCCCCTGATCGCCGCACCCGGTACGGTCGCTTGGGCGTTCGCCCGGGGAGCCCATGGGATCCGCGCATCGAGATCGGGCCGCGCGAGGGGTTCGGCGGCCCGCAGCCGACGATCATCCTCAGCCGCAGCGACGAGCCGAAGAACGGGACGCCCCGGCTGCACATCGACGTCAGCGCCACCGACCGCGATCAGGACGCCGAACTCGAACGCCTCCTGAAGCTCGGCGCGTGCCCGGCCGACATCGGCCAGACGGGGGAGGAGTCGTGGCACGTCCTGGCCGACCCCGAGGGCACTGTGTTCTGCCTGCTCAAGGCGCGCATCGCCGCACTCTGACGGCCCCCCGCCGCACATGTCACGTTGCTGCGGCGCCCCGCAAAGACACTTTCAGGCGAGCGGTACCCGCAGGTA
This sequence comes from Streptomyces sp. NPDC030165, assembly GCF_055573595.1. Classification (NCBI taxonomy): domain Bacteria; kingdom Bacillati; phylum Actinomycetota; class Actinomycetes; order Kitasatosporales; family Streptomycetaceae; genus Streptomyces; species Streptomyces sp. NPDC030165. Next base: position 97,266 of record NZ_JBVIBD010000021.1, read on the forward strand.
CCGCCCCGCCGTGTGCAGATCCGCTTCGATGCGGGCGGCGGCCGTGCGCAGGGGTGGGAGGTAGGCGTCGCGGTCCTCCTCGGGGGAGCGGCGGCCCGCGTGGGTGGAGATGTTGACCGCGGCGACGACCCGGGAGTGCCGGTCGCGCACGGGGACGGCGATCGACCGCAGGCCCTCCTCCAACTCCTCGTCCACGAGGGCGTATCCGTTCTGTCGCGTCTGCTCCAGGAGGGCGGCGAGGCGCTCGGGTGAGGTGACGGTGTGCCGGGTGCGGGGGGTGAGGTCGGCGCGGGCGAGGTGGGCGGCGCGTTCGGCCGGTGGCAGGTCCGCGAGCAGGACCCGGCCCATGGAGGTCGGGCAGGCGGGGAAGCGGGTGCCCACGGTGATGTTGACGCTCATGATCCGTACGGTGGGGACCCGGGCCACGTACCGGATGTCCGTACCGGACAGCACCGCCATCGACGCGGAGTCGTGCACCCGCTCCACCAGCGCGGCCAGGTGCGGCTGGGCGATGTCGGGGAGCGTCAGGCCCGAGAGCGGGGCGAAGCCCAGTTCCAGCACCTTCGGGGTGGGGCGGTAGCGGCGGCCGTCCGAGGTGAGGTAGCCGAGGTGTTCGAGGGTGATCAGGGCGCGGCGCGCGGTGGCGCGGGCGAGGCCGGTGGCTTCCGCCACGGCGGTCAAAGGGAGCGCGGCCCGGCCGGTGCCGAACGCGGTGAGCGTGAGCAGGCCGCGGGCCAGGGACTCGACGAATTCCGGGCCCAGTTCCTGCTTGGAGGCGTGCATCCGGGAGGCGTGCCGGGTGGTGGGCGGCCCGGACGGGGCGGCGTTCGGGGGCGGGGCCGGGTCGGCCAGGGAGCGTTCCATCTCGGTGACGGTGTCGCGCAGTTGGGGGAGTACGGCTGCGGGGAGCTCGCCGGCGGACAGTCGGCTGGTGTGGCTGACGACGCTGACCGCGCACACCGGGCGGCCCTGGGGGCCGCGTACGGGCATGGCGACGGCGACCAGGCCCGGTTCGATGAGCTGGTCGTCCAGTGACCAGCCGGCGGCCCGGGCGGCTTCGACCCGGGCGGTGAAGTCCGTGGTGGTGAAGTCGGGGGTGGTGGAGCCGGCGGTCGTACCACCCTCCTCGTACCACCGTGGCGGTACGGCCGGGAATCCCGCGTCCGTGGGGTCCGCCGCGCGCCGTTGCCGCCAGCGCCGCCAGGCGTCCTCGCCCCAGTCGGCGGCGAACAGCGCGCCGACCGCGCCCCGTTCGGCGGGCAGCAGATCGCCGATGCGGAACGCGAGTGACATCGCCCGCCGCCGCGTCGCCTGGTGCACGAAGCGGACGCCGTCGCCGTCGGGTACGGCGAGCGAGACCGACTCGTCGAGCGCGTCGGCGAGCCGTTCGGCGGCCGGGGCGAGCCGGTCGGGCAGTTCGGAGGCGGCCAGGTAGGCGTTGCCGAGTTCCAGCAGGCCGGGGGCGAGTACCGCGTCCCGGCCCTCGACACGTACGTGTCCGAGGCGGGCCAGGGTGCTCAGGACGCGGTCGACGGTGGAGCGTGCCAGGCCGCTCGCGCGGACCAGGTCGCCGACGGCCTGCCGGCCACCGCCCGCGGAGAGCACGCGCAGCACGGACAGGGCGCGCACCAGCGGGCCCACCGCTTCCTTGGGCGGTGGTGACGGGGCGGCGTCGGAGGGGTGCGGCATGGGCTCTCCGTGGTGCGGGCATCTCGTCGGAACCGTACCCGTCGGCCCGTTGACAGGGCCGGGGGAGGGGTTCAAGCTCGGGGCACGCCGATTATGGACGAAAGTTCACCTGGCGAACAAGGCGTGCGGGGTGGCGTGGTGGGAGGCCCCGCCGGACACCGGCACACAGGACGACGCGAGGGCGAGGACATGGCCGACATCCGTTCCCTGCACGACGCGGTGCGGGACCTGGTCCACGACGGGGACACCGTCGCCCTGGAGGGCTTCACCCACCTGATCCCCTTCGCCGCGGCGCACGAGATCATCCGGCAGGGCATCACCGGCCTCACGCTGGCCCGGATGACCCCGGACGTGGTCCACGACCAGCTCATCGGCGCGGGCGCGGCCCGCAAACTGGTCTTCTCCTGGGGCGGCAACCCCGGCGTCGGCTCGCTGCACCGCTTCCGCGACGCGGTCGAGAACGGCTGGCCGCACCCGCTGGAACTGGACGAGCACAGCCATGCGGGCATGGCCAACCGCTATGTCGCGGGCGCCTCGAAGCTGCCGTTCGCGGTGCTGCGCGGCTACCGCGGCAGCGGCATCCCCGGCCGTACGGACACCGTCGCCACCGTCACCTGCCCCTTCACCGGCGAGGAACTGGCCGCCGTGGCCGCCCTCAACCCGGACGTCACGGTCATCCACGCCCAGCAGGCGGACCGGGACGGCAATGTGCAGCTGTGGGGCCTGACCGGGGTGCAGAAGGAGGCGGTGCTGGCCGCCGGGCGGGCGCTGGTCACGGTCGAGGAGATCGTCGAGGGCGCCCTGGAGCCCCGGCCGGGCGCGGTGGTGCTGCCCGGCTGGGTGATCGACGCCGTCGCGCACGTGCCCGGCGGCGCCCACCCCTCGTACGCGGCCGGCTACTCGGTCCGGGACAACGACTTCTACCAGCAGTGGGACGCCGTCTCCCGCGACCGGCACACCTTCCTGCGGTGGCTCGACGAGAACGTGCGCGGCAACACGGAGGGCGGGGCCCGATGAGCGGTACGGACGACGGCGCGCGCCGCGGCCGCGACGAGCTGATGGAAGTCAACGCGGCCCGCGCGCTGGCCGGCGCCCGGAGCTGTTTCGTCGGCATCGGGCTGCCCAGCACCGCCGCCAACCTGGCGCGCCGTACCGTCAACCCGGACCTGGTCCTGGTGTACGAGTCGGGCACCATCGGCTCCCGGCCGACGCGGCTGCCGCTGTCGATCGGCGACGGCGAACTGGCCGACACCGCGGACGCGGTGGTGTCCGTGCCGGAGATGTTCAACTACTGGCTTCAGGGCGGCCGGATCGATGTGGGCTTCCTCGGGGCCGCCCAGCTCGACCGGTTCGCCAACATCAACACCACGGTCGTGGACCGCGGCCCGGACCGGCCCGAAGCGCGGCTGCCCGGCGCGGGCGGAGCCCCCGAGATCGCCGCGAACTGCGGCGAGGTGCTGATCGTGCTGCGGCACACCCGCCGCAACCTGGTGCCCGCGCTCGACTTCGTCACCACCGTCGGGCACGGTACGGGTCCGGGCGACCGGGCCGCCCTCGGGATGCGCGGCGCCGGGCCCACCGCCGTCATCACCGACCTCGGCATCCTGCGCCCGGCCCCGGACACGGCCGAACTCGTGCTGACCGCGCTGCACCCCGGCGTGACGCCGGAGCAGGCGCGCGAGGCGACCGGCTGGGACCTGCGCACGGCACCGGACCTGACGGTCACCCAGGCGCCGACCGAGGCCGAGCTGTCCGCCCTGCGCGCCCTCAAAGCAGCCGGCGGGAGGGCATCATGAGCCCCATGGACGTCCGTGACGTGTATGGCGTGCATGGCGTGTATGCCGTCGATGCGGTCCGTACCCCTGTCGGCACGTACGGGGGCGCACTCGCCGGCGTACGTCCCGACGACCTCGCGGCGCACGTCGTCCGCGCCCTCGCCGACCGTACGCCGAAACTCGACCCGGACCTGGCCACCCCGTGCGGCGGCGCGCTCCCCCTCGGCCTCCCGCCCCGCGCGACCGGCGTCCGCATCGCCGGTGCCGTCGCCCGCCGGCCGGCCGCCGCGGGCTCCGGCACCGGACTCGCCGCGCGGCGCATCGGCGTGGGCCGGGGACCGGCGCTGGTACTGGGACGGTGACCGGCCGCGTCCCCACTCCCGCTACCCGTTCGGAGCAGGCCCGCAGTCACCACAGGCCCTACGTCTGGAGAACTCCCGATGACTCCACCCAGCGCATCCGCCGCCCCGGCATCCCGGGCACACCCGGCCACCACCGCACCCGCCGGGCCCGCGGCAGCACCGGCGACACGGTCCCAGGCCCCCGAACCGCAGTCCGTCATCGACCGTGAGATCACCGCCCTGCACACGGCCGCCGCCCGTGCCCGTACGGCCGGCGGACCCGTACCGGTGCACCCCGGCCGCGACTTCGCCCCGTACCGCAGCACCCGCCTGCGCCACCCCGTCCGGCCCCTGGCCGCGATCGACGCGTCGCGCGACCCGGAGTCCGTCGAACTGTCCGGGCCCGCCTTCGGTGTCACCGACGTCACCGCCCTGGACGCCGACCTCACCCGGCAGCACACCGGCGAGCCCCTCGGCGAGCGGATCACCGTCACCGGCCGGGTACGGGACCGGGCCGGGCACCCGGTGCGCGGCCAGCTCGTCGAGGTCTGGCAGGCCAACGCCGCCGGCCGGTACGCCCACCAGCGCGACCAGCACCCGGCGCCGCTCGACCCGAACTTCACCGGCGTCGGCCGCTGCCTGACGGACGACGAGGGCCGGTACGCGTTCACCACCGTCCGGCCCGGTGCCTACCCGTGGCGCAACCACCACAACGCCTGGCGCCCGGCCCACATCCACTTCTCGCTCTTCGGCACCGCCTTCACCCAGCGGCTGGTGACCCAGATGTACTTCCCCGGCGACCCGCTCTTCCCGTACGACCCGATCCTCGCCTCGTGCACCGACCCGCGGGCCCGCGAACGGCTGGTCTGCGCGTACGACCCGGACCTCGCCGGCGCGGAGTGGGCCCTCGGATACCGATGGGACATCGTGCTGGACGGGCCGTCCGCCACCTGGACCGAGGAGGACCGCTGATGTCCGGCATGCCGTACGAAGCCGCGCCGCACGAGGTCACGCCGCACGAGGTCACGCCGCACGAGGCCACGCCGTACGAGACCGCGTCGCACCAGGCCGCGACGAATGAGGCCGCATCACACCACGAGGGCGTACCGCCCCAGCCCGGGCCGGGGGCGCCCGAAGACCCGGAGACACCCGAAAAGCTCGCCCCCACCCCCTCCCAGACCATCGGCCCCTTCTTCGGCTACGCCCTGCCGTTCCCCGGTGGCGGGGAGATGGCACCCACCGGCCACCCTGACACCGTCACCCTGCACGGGCGGGTCCTGGACGGCGCGGGGGAGCCGGTGCCGGACGCGCTGCTGGAGTTCTGGCAGGCCGGCCCGGACGGGAGCCTGCGCGGCGCGCCCGGTTCGCTGCGCCGCGACCCGGCGACCGGCGCGGTCGTCGGCCGCGACGGCGTGGACTTCACCGGCTTCGGCCGGGTGCCCACCGGCGCCGACGGCCGCTACGTGCTGCGCACCCTGCCCGCCACGGCCCCGGCGGGCCGCCCGGACGCGGCGCCGTACATCGCGGTGTGCGTCTTCGCCCGCGGCCTGCTGCACCACCTGTTCACCCGCGTCTACTTCCCCGAGGACGCGACGGCGCACGCGGCCGACCCCCTGCTGTCCCGGCTCCCCGCGCACCGGGCGCGCACCCTGGTCGCGCGGGCCGAAGGCGAGCGGCGGTACCGGTTCGACATCCGCCTCCAGGCTGCCGCTGACGGCGGCACCGAAGCAGGCGGCGAGGCAGGCGAGGAGACGGTTTTCCTTGAGTTCCGCTGAACACCCCGCCGGGACGTGGCCGTGCCCCGAGGCCGCCGACACCGGCCTGCTCGCCCCGGGCCGGGCGGACTCGGCCGTCGAGGAAGCCACCGGCGACACCGCGTACGTACGTGCCCTGCTGGACGCGGAAGCGGCCCTGACCCGGGCGCAGGCGGCGATCGGGCTGGCACCGGCCGCAGCGGCCGCGGCCGTCACCGCCGCCGCGCGCGACACCGGCCGCTTCGACGCCCGCGACCTCGCGGTACGGGCCCGCGCCGGCGGCAACCCGGTCATCCCCCTCGTCGCCGCGCTCACCTCCGCCGTGGCCGGGCGGGACGCCGCGGCCGCCGCGTACGTCCACCGCGGCGCCACCAGCCAGGACATCCTCGACACGGCCACGATGCTGGTCTGTTCACGCGCTCTGGACGCCGTCCTCGCCGACCTGGACGACACCGCCGCGGCCCTGGGGCGGCTGGCTGCCGAGCACCGCGACACCCCGATGGCGGGCCGTACGCTCACCCAGCACGCGGTGCCGGTCACCTTCGGCCTCAAGGCCGCGGGCTGGCGCTGGCTGGTCCTGGACGCCCGCGCCCGGCTCGCCGCCGTACGGTCCGCGCTGCCCGCGCAGTTGGGCGGCGCGGCGGGCACTCTCGCCGCGTTCCACGCGTTCGCGGAGGCCGACGGCCGGGAGCCGGTTCCCGGGCCGGGCACGGACCTCGGGCTGCGGCTGCTCGCCGCGTACGCGGCCGAGACCGGCCTCGCCGAACCCGCACTGCCCTGGCACACACTGCGCACCCCCGTCGCCGACCTCGCCGGCGCGCTGGCCCACACCGCCGGCGCCCTCGGCAAGGTCGCCGCCGATGTGCTGGTCCTGTCCCGCACGGAGACCGCGGAGCTGGCCGAAGGCAGCGGCGGCGGCTCCTCCGCCATGCCGCACAAGTCCAACCCGGTACGGGCCACGCTGATCGCCGCCGCTGCCCGGCAGGTCCCGGCCCTGGCCGGGGTGCTGTACGGGTCGCTGGCCGCCGAGGACGAACGGCCCGCCGGAGCCTGGCACGCCGAGTGGCAGCCGCTGCGCGACGCCCTGCGCCTGGCGGGCGGCGCGGCCCGGGACGCCGCCGGACTGACCGGGGGCCTGCGGGTACACCCGGAGCGGATGCGCGCGAACCTCGCCGCGACCGGCGGACCGACCGTCACCGAGCGCCTGGCGGCCGTACTCGGCGCCCACCTTGGCCGGGACACGGCGAAACGGCTGCTCACCGAGGTGGCGCGCCGGGCGGCCGACGAGGGCACCGGCCTGGACGAGGCGCTGGACCGCGCCCTGCGCGCGGACCATCCCGCCGCGGCGGCGGCCTTCCCCGCGGCCAGGCTGCGGGAACTGGCCGACCCCGCCGCGTACACCGGCTCGGCCGGAGCGCTCGTGGACCGCGCCTTGCGCCGCCCCGGGACCCACCGCCCGGCACCGTCCCCGCAGGAGCACGGATGACGATGCCGAACGCCCGGCCCGGGAGCGCCCGCCCGCTCCCGCACCACCGCGAGGACGGCCCCGCCGACGGGCCCCCGCTCATCCTGGGCCCGTCCCTGGGCACCTCGCTGTCCGTATGGGAGCCCCAGGTGGAGGCGCTGGCGCGCCGGTTCCGCGTGGTGCGCTGGGACCTGCCGGGACACGGCGGGACACCCCACGACGTGCTCACGGGCAGGGGCACGGGCCGTACGGTCGGGTCCCGCACGGTCGCCGGCCTCGGCAGCCTCGTCCTCGCCCTCGCCGACTCCCTCGGCATCGGCCGGTTCGCGTACGCGGGGATCTCCCTGGGCGGCGCGGTCGGCGCCCGGCTCGCGGTCCACCACCCCGAACGGATCGCGTCCCTCGCCCTGGTCTGCTCCTCCGCCCGCTTCGGCGAGCCCGCGGTGTGGCACGAACGGGCCGCCCTCGTACGGGAACAGGGCATCGCGCCGGTCGCCGCCACGGCCGCCGGCCGCTGGTTCACTCCGGCCTTCGCCGGGTCACCGGCTGCGGACGGACTGCTGGCCGGGCTGCGGGCCGTGGCGCCCGAGGGGTACGCGGCCTGCTGCGACGCGCTCGCCACGTATGATCTGCGCGGCGAACTGGGCCGGATCGGCGCGCCCACCCTCGTCGTCGCGGGCCGCGACGACCCCGCGACACCACCCGCCCACGCCCGCGAACTCGCCGACGGCATCCCCGCCGCGAGCCTGACCGAGGTCGCCGGGGCCGCCCACCTGGCCAACGCCGAGCGGCCCGTACCCGTCCTCGCCGCGCTCCTCGGCCACCTCGCGGTGTACGCGGCGGCCGAGGACATCCAGGACGTGCTGCTCCAGTCGGCGGTTTCCCGCGGCGTGCCGGCGGCGGACTCCGCGTCCGCACCGGCCGACCGCGCCCTCGCCGAGCACCGCGAAGGAAAGTGACACCGATGCGTCCCACACCCCCGACGTCCCCCTCACCTCCTGTGTCCCCCACGCCCCGTACGCGTCCCACCGCCGCCGCCCCTGCTCCCGCCCCCGCCACGACCACCGTCGGTATCGTCGGCGGCGGCCCGGCAGGGCTGCTCCTGGCGCGGCTGCTGCACCGTTGCGGCATCGACAGCGTCGTCCTGGAGAGCCGCGACCGGGCCTACGTCGAACGGCGGCAGCGCGCCGGAGTCCTGGAACAGGGCACCGTCGACACACTGCGCGCCTGCGGCGCGGGGGAGCGCCTGGACCGGCAGGGGCTCGTCCACCACGGCATCCAGCTGCGGTACGGCCGGCGCGCGCACCGCATCGACCTCCAAGCCCTGACCGGCGGCCGCAGCGTGGTCGTCTACGCGCAGACCGAGGTGGTCAAGGACCTCATCGGTCTCCAGCTCGCGGACGGCGGACCACTGGTCTTCGGGGCGAGGGCGCTCACCGTGGCGGGCGCGGACACCGCACGGCCGGTGATCCGCTATCTGCACGAGGGCCGTGAACACAACTTGACCTGCGACTACGTCGTGGGTTGCGACGGCTTCCACGGCGTCACCCGGGAGGCGGTGCCGGCCGGCGTACGGCGCACGTACGAGCGCGGCCACCCGTACTCCTGGCTCGGCGTGCTCGCCGAAGTGCCGCCGTCCTGCGACGAGTTGGTGTACGCGCACTCCGAGCGCGGCTTCGCCCTGCTCAGCATGCGCTCGCCCACCGTCAGCCGCCTCTACCTCCAGGTGCCCAACGGCACCGACCCCGCCGACTGGCCCGACGGGCGGATCTGGGACGAACTCGACGCCCGCTCCGCCGTCGACGGCCCCTGGCAGCTCGCGCGCGGCCCGATCACCGCCAAGTCCGTCCTGCCGATGCGCAGCGTGGTCACCGAACCGATGCGGTACGGGCGGGTGCTGCTCGCCGGGGACGCGGCGCACATCGTCCCGCCGACCGGCGCGAAGGGGCTCAACCTCGCCGTCTCCGACGTCACCGCGCTGGCCCACGCCTTCGCCCACCTGAAGGACAGCGGTTCCGCCGAACTGCTGGACGGCTGGTCCGACGCCTGCCTGCGCCGCGTCTGGCGGGCCGAGCACTTCTCGTACTTCATGACGACGATGCTGCACACGGCCCCCGGCCAGAGCGCGTTCGACACCCGCCTGCAACTGTCCCAGCTCGACCGCATCGCCTCCTCCCCGCACGCCGCCGCCGAACTGGCCGAGAATTACACGGGACTCCCGCGGGTGCCCGGTCCCCGGTTCGGCGCCGCCGCCGGGGGTACCCGCCGCGGCTCCGGAACACTGTCGGCACCACCGCCGTGACGGAGGTACACGGACATGAGTGAACAGCCGGACGTCGTCGAACTGCTCAAACAGCAGCACCGGCAGATCCGCGAACTTTTCGACGAGGTCGGTGACTCCAAGGACACCGACCGCACGGACGCCTTCCACCGCCTGGTGCGCCTGCTCGCGGTGCACGAGACGGCCGAGGAGGAGGTCGTCCACCCGTACGCCCGTCGGCACATCGACGGAGGCGACCAGGTGGTCGATGAACGCATCGAGGAGGAGGAACGCGCCAAGCGGGTACTGAGCGAGCTGTCGTCGCTGGACACCGGGGCGCCGGAGTTCCACGACCGGTTCACCGCGCTGCGGCAGGACGTGCTCGCCCACGCCGACGCCGAGGAACGCATGGAGTTCGACCGGCTGAGGGACGTGACGGACCAGCGCGGTCTGGAGAGCCTGGCGCGCGCCGTCAAGGCCGCCGAGGCGCTGGCACCGACCCGGCCGCACCCCGGTACGGACACCGCGGCCAAGAACCTCGCGGCCGGACCCGTGGCCGCGGTGATCGACCGCACCCGGGACGCCGTACGCAAGGCGATGGGCAACTCCTGATCCGCCGAGGTCCCGAACCGGGTCACCGGCCGCCGGGCAGGGCGGCCGGCCGGGCGGCGGCCGGGGCGATCACCCCGGCCGCTGTGCGCCGCCCGGACGTTCCCGCACGACCTCCGACGCCTTCTTGTCGCACCACTGGCCCGCGCCCGGTCCGGGTCGGTGAGCTGTATCCGCTGCCGGAGGCGGGCGGAATCGGTGCGGCCCCGGTGGAAGGCGACGCTCTCGCCGTCCACGGCGAAGTCGGCGCGCGGCTGCTTCGCCAGCGCCTCGATGATCTCCGGACAGGTGTGGTTCAGGACGTTGCCGTTGCGGGAGAGCAGCCGTACGCGGTCGCCTTCCCGTACGGCCAGTACCCGGATGCCGTCCGGCTTGCGTGCGAAGACCCAGCCGGCGTCGAACTCCCGCCGGTCGCCGAGGACCGCGAGCATGGGGCGGGCGGCGAGTTCCTCGCCGGGCGGCGCGTCGGCCGGCAGGCCGCGCTGCGCCGCGGGCAACTCCGTCGAGCAGGGAACTCACGCGTGCTCTTTGCCCTTGGCGCCCTTGCCCTTGCCGGACTGCTTGCCGTCCCCGGCGGACCGCCCGCCGTCCTTGCCGGACTGCTTGCCGTCCGCGCCGGACTCCGCCGCCACGTCCGCGGCCACCTGCTTGAGCGTGTGCCCGCTCAGCGCCGAACGGGCTCGCTTCGGGTCGGGCGTGCCCTGCCCGTCCGCGTGCGCGTCGTCGGCCTTCACCAGCAGCCACGACTCCCGCTCGGCACTGTCCGGACCGCCGCGGAACCGGGTGAGGGCATATCCGCCGTGCAGCTTCCTGCCCTCCATCCAGAACGTCGCATGGCCCTTTTCCAGCGATTCGGCGAACGGTACGGGGCGGCCTTTCTTGTCGTGCGACATCGGGCGGTAATGGCCTTGGTCCCACACGATGACCGTACCGCCCCCGTACTCGCCCTGCGGAATGACGCCTTCAAAATCCCGGTAGTCCAGCGGATGGTCTTCGGTGGGCATCGCCAGCCGCTTGTCCTTCGGGTCCGTGGACGGCCCTTTCGGTACGGACCACGACTTGAGCACCCCGTCGACCTCCAGCCGGAAGTCGAAATGCATGGTGCTCGCGTCGTGAATCTGGACCACGAACCGCGGCTTATCGGAGGAGTCGGGGGAATCGCCGCCCTGCGGTTCCGATGTCCGGTCGAAATGCCGCTTGGACAGATAGGTCCGCAGCGGTTCCTTGCTCATGTCCGGCCGCCGGCTCAGCGGCCGAGCGCCTTGGCCAGCTGGTCCTTGTTCATGTTCGACCGGCCTTCCACACCGCGCTGCTTGGCCTCGTTGTAGAGCTGGTCGCGGGTGGGGCCCTTGGAGCCGGTGCGGTTGCCGGAGCGCTGGCCGCCGCGCTCGGGCGCCGACTTGCGGTCCTTGGTCGAGGACTTGCTGGCCGTCTTGGACTCGCCGGAGCGGGCGCGTTCCTTGTTGACGGTGCGGGCCGCGATCTCCTTGGCCCGGCCCTTGGACGTACCGCGCTTCTCGGCGCCTTCCTTGATGTGCTCGTACTGGCGCTCACGCTTGGCGTTCGATCCTGCGGGCATGGTGCTTCTCCTTCGTCTCGCACACGCCCCGGACACGTACGGCGTACCTGTCCCGGGCCTGCCGTATACCGTTTCTCGCAACTACGGTTACCCGTGAACACAAGGTCGTAACGAATGGCCTCCGGCGACTGCCCCGAGGGGCCGAACGCGGCGGTGCGCGCAGCGCGCCCGCCCGGTGTTTCACGCTCCGGACTTGCGGGCCCGGAGGCACCGGATGAATTCCTCCGCGTACGGCAGGGCGACGAAAGCCCCCACCCCCGCCGCGATACCGGCCAGGTATTTGCCGGGCAGCGGACGCTCCTTGGGCATCAGTTTCCACGCGTCCGGCTGCCGGCCGCCGTGCGCGAGGTCCCGTACGGACTCCCAGTGCAGGCAGGACGTGATGACCACGGCCGCCAGCGGCAGCACCTCCAGGAAGCTGTGGATGTGCTGCTCCACCGGTCGCACCTCACGGTCCTCGGTGGCCACCGTCACGTCCCAGATGGCGGTCGCGCTGTGTACGGCGGCGGCACCGCCCATCATCGACAGCACCAGCGGGTTGACGCGCGCGACCAGCCCGGCGAGCACCGGCACCCCGGCCTCCGCCATCATCAGCGCATGGATCGCCGACTCCTTGACGCCGGTGGTCCTCTCGATGTCGGTGCGCCGGTGCATCACCCAGTCGGCCACGGCGGGCACGAACCACATGGGCAGTACGCCGTACATCAGGACGCGCTGCGTCGCGTTCTCCACGTCGTCCGCGCCGGGGGCGGGCCGCAGTTCCCGCCCCCGCCGCCAGTGCCGCCAGTCCTTGAGCGCCGTCAACCTGGCCACGGGTCCTCCTTGCCAATCCATGTCAACTCGGTCGTGTCGGCCGGGGGCCGGGCCCGGCATCCGCCGCCGGGCCCGGCCCGCCGGTCAGTCCTGGCCCTCGCCGCGGCCCTTGCCGCCCGGCAGGAACTCCTGGATCTTCGCCTTGACGCCCTGCTTGAGCACCCCGGCCGTCTCCGGGTCGCCCTTGAGGATCGCGGTGGCCGCCGCCTCGATCTGGTCCAGCGTGGCGTGCGGCGGGATCGGCGGCACGTTGGGATCGGTACGGAAGTCGATGACGAACGGCCGGTCCGCGGCGAGCGCCTGCCGCCACGCGCTCTCCACCTCGTCGGGCCGCTCGACCCGGACGCCGCCGAGGCCGATGGAGCGCGCGAAGTCGGCGTAGGGCACGTCCGGGATGCGCTGCGACTCCTCGAACTGCGGCGCCCCCGACATGGCGCGCATCTCCCACGTCACCTGGTTGAGGTCCTCGTTGTTCAGCACCGCGACGATCATGCGCGGGTCGCTCCACTCCCGCCAGTACTTCGACGCGGTGATCAGCTCCGCCATGCCGTTCATCTGCATCGCCCCGTCACCGACGATCGCCAGCGCGGGCCGCTCCGGATGGGCGAATTTGGCGCCGATGACGTACGGCACGCCAGGACCCATGGTGGCCAGCGTCCCGGACAGCGAGCCGCGCATCGAGCCGCGCAGCCGCAGGTGGCGCGCGTACCAGTTGGCCGCCGAGCCGGAGTCCGCGGCCAGGATCACGTCGTCGGGCAGCAGCGCGTCGAGCGCGTGCACCACGTACTCCGGGTTGACCGGGTCGGCCTCCACGGCGGCGCGCCGCTCCATGACCTGCCACCAGCGCTTGACGTTCGATTCGACCTGCTCCCGCCACTTGCGGGCCTTCTTGTGCTTGAGCAGTGGCAGCAGCCGCTCCAGCGTCGCCGACGCGTCGCCGACGAGATTGACCTCGAAGGGGTAGCGCAGCCCGACCATGAACGGGTCGATGTCGATCTGCACGGCGCGGGCCTGCCCGTACTCGGGCAGGAACTGCGAGTACGGGAAGCTGGAGCCGATCACCAGGAGCGTGTCGCACTCCTGCATCAGCTCGTAGCTGGGCCGGGTGCCCAGCAGCCCGATGGCGCCGGTCACGTACGGCAGCTCGTCGGAGAGCGCGTCCTTGCCGAGCAGCGCCTTGGCCACCCCGGCACCGAGCAGTTCGGCGGCCTCCTCGACCCGCTCGCGGGCGCCCCGGGCGCCCTGCCCGACCAGGATCGCCACCTTCTCGCCCGCGTTGAGCACCTCGGCGGCGCGCCGCAGTTCCTCGTCGGCCGGCACCGGCGCGTACGGCGACACGCCCAGGCTGGACGGCACCATCTTGAACTCGTGTGTCGGCGCGCTGTACTCCAGCTCCTGCACGTCGCCGGGGACGATGATCGCGGTGACGGTCCGCTTGGCGTACGCGGTGCGCATCGCCCGGTCGATGACGTTCGGCAGCTGTTCGGGGACGGTCACCATCTCGCAGAACTCCGACGCGACGTCCTTGTACAGGGCCATCAGGTCGACTTCCTGCTGGTAGGAGCCGCCCATCGCGCTGCGCGCGGTCTGGCCGACGATGGCCACCACGGGCACGTGGTCCAGCTTGGCGTCGTAGAGCCCGTTCAGCAGGTGGATCGCGCCGGGCCCCGAGGTCGCCGCGCACACACCCACCTTGCCGGAGAACTTGGCGTACCCGACGGCCTCGAACGCGGCCATCTCCTCGTGCCGGGCCTGCACGAACTTCGGCCGGTTGGCCGCCCGGCCCCAGGCCGCGAGCAGGCCGTTGATGCCGTCCCCCGCGTAGGAGAAGACGTGGTCGACGTCCCATTCGCGCAGGCGCTGGAGGATGTGGTCGGAAACTTTGGTGGTCATGCGGTTCTTTCCTCTCACAAATCGCGACGGCGGGTGCCGGCCCGGTGTTCCGTGTGCCCGTCCCGGCTCCGCGGATGCACGGCCGACCGGACGGTTCTCAAACGGGCGTACTGGTTCCAAGCGGGCGTACGGTTCCCGGTCGGGGATCAGCGGCGCCGCCCGCGCACCAGCAAACGGGTGACGGCCGTCAGCGTGACCCCGGCCGCCACGGCCGTCGCGGCGGCCAGCAGGCGCCCGGAGCCGGCCGCGGGCGGCACGGGACGGTCGGCGGTCCGCTCCGGGTGGTCGGTGGGCAGCCGCCGGTCGAGTGCCAGGGCCAGCGCTTCGGCCAGGTGCACCGGCTGCCGCCCGGTGCCGCCCTGCTCGATCTGCGTACGGCAGCTGAAGCCGTCGGCCAGGACGAGCGCGCCGGGCGGCGTGTCCCGTACGGCAGGCAGTACACCCTGTTCCGCGATGGCCGTCGAGAGTCCGTGGTGCCCGCGCTCGAAGCCGAAGTTCCCGGCGAGCCCGCAGCACCCGGCGTCCAGCACGTCGGCGGCCACCCCGGCCCGGCGCATCAGCTCCCGGTCGGCGTCGAAGGCCAGTACCGCGTGCTGGTGGCAGTGCGTCTGCACGGTCGCCGACCGGCCCAGGGACGGCGGTCGCCAGCCCTCGGGGGCGTGGTTGACCAGCTGCTCGGAGAAGGTGCGGAACTGCCGCGCCAGGCGCTGCACGTCCTCGTCATCCGGCATCAGCTCCGGCGCGTCGGCCCGGAAGACGGCGGTGCAGGACGGCTCCAGCCCGACGACGGGGGTGCCGGCCTCGATCCACGGTCGCAGCACGTCCAGGGTCCGCCGCAGCACCCGCCCGGCGGTGTCCAGCTGGCCGGTGGAGATCCACGTCAGCCCGCAGCACACCGCCCGCTCCGGCACGGCGACCCGGAACCCGGCGTCCTCCAGCACCCGTACCGCCGCCTTCGCGACGCCCGGGTGGAAGTACGTACTGAACGTGTCCGGCCAGAGCACGACCGTCCGCGGGTCCGCCGGGTCCGGTTCGGGCGTGCCACGCGCCCGCCACCACTGTACAAACGATTCGGGCGCGAACACCGGCGCGTCCCGCTCGGCGGCCACCCCGGCCAGCCGCTTGCCGAGCCGGGCCAGCCCGGGCGCGTTCAGCGCGGCGTTGACCAGCCCCGGAGAGAGCCGGGAGAGGCGGGCCCACAGTGGCAGCCAGCCCATCGAGTAGTGCGCGGCGGGCCGCAGCCGCCCCGCGTAGTGGTGGGACAGGAACTCCGCCTTGTACGTCGCCATGTCGACACCGACCGGGCAGTCCGACTTGCAGCCCTTGCACGCCAGGCACAGGTCGAGCGCGTCCCGTACCTCGGTGGAGCGCCAGCCGTCGGTGACCGGGGAGTCCGCGTGTCCGCCCAGCATCTCGAACAGCAGCCGGGCCCGGCCGCGCGTGGAGTGCTCCTCCTCGCCCGTCGCCCGGTACGAGGGGCACATCACGCCGCCCTCCTGCGTACGGCAGTTGCCGACGCCGACACAGCGCATCACGGCCTGCGTGAAGCTGCGGTCGTCGTCCGGATAGGCGAAGTGGGTGTCCAGGCTCCGCGGCCGCCACCCGGCGCCCAGACGCAGGTGCTCGTCGACCCTGGCCGGATGCACGACCTTGCCCGGGTTCATCCGGTCCTCCGGGTCGAACACTCCCTTGAGCTCCCCGAACGCCGTCACCAGCCGCTCGCCGAACATCCGCGGCAGCAGCTCCCCGCGTGCCTGCCCGTCACCGTGCTCGCCGGACAGCGACCCGCCGTACGAGGCGACCAGGTCGGCGGCGCGGAAGAGGAACGTGCGGAAGTCCGCGACGCCGTCGGCGCTCTTGAGGTCGAACGGGATGCGGGTGTGCACACAGCCCTGCCCGAAGTGCCCGTACAGCGCCGCGTGGTCGTACCCGAACTCCGCGAAGAGCGCGTGCAGGTCCCGCAGGTAGTCACCGAGCCGGTCCGGCGGCACGGCGGAGTCCTCCCAGCCCTCCCAGGTCTCCCGGTCGTCCGGCGGCCGGGCGGTCACGCCGAGCCCCGCCTCCCGCGCTTTGAGCATCTTCTGCTCGCGGCCCGGATCGTCGGAGAAGGCCACCGACGCGTCGTCCTGGGACCGGCCGATGGCGTCGAGCAGCGCCTGGCACTGGGAGTCCGCCTCGTCCCGGCTGCCGCCGCTGAACTGGAGCAGCAGCCAGCTGTCGCCCTCGGGGAAGTTCTCCAGCGAATCCAGGTAGGCGCCTTCTTCCCGCATGAGCTGCGCCATCCGGCCGTCTATGGCCTCCAGCTGCGTCGGGTCGCCGTGCTTCAAGAGTCGCGGAACGTCGTCGGCGGCCGTGCAGATGTCCGGGTAGCCGAGGACGAGCATCGCCTCGGCAGGCTGTACGGGTACGAGCTCCAGTTCCGCCCGCAGGACGGTGACCAGCGTGCCTTCGCTGCCCACCAGCGCGCGGGCGAGGTTGAAGCCGTGCTCCGGCAGCAGCGCGTCCAGGTTGTAGCCGGAGACCCGCCGGGGGATGTCGGGAAAGCCGCGCCGGACGTCGGCCATGTAGCGCGTGGCTATGCTCCGCAGCCCCTCGTACAGCTGCCCCTTGCGCCCGCCCTCGGCGACCGCCTTCTCGTACGCGTCCTCCGACGTCGGCCCCACCCAGCAGCGCAGCCCGTCGTACGTCAGGATCTCCAGCCGCCGCACGTTGTCCGCGGTCTTGCCGTACGCCTGCGCGGACGCGCCGCACGAGTTGTTGCCGATCATGCCGCCCAGCGCACAGTGGCTGTGCGTCGACGGCTTCGGCCCGAACTTCAGCCGGTGCGGGGCCAGCAGCCGGTTCAGCTCGTCCAGCACGATGCCGGGCTTCACCACGCACGTACGGCGGCCGGCGTCCACGGACAGCAGCGCGTTGCAGTACTTGGTCCAGTCGATGACCACGGCGGTGTTGGTGCACTGGCCGCCCAGGCTCGTCCCGCCGCCCCGGGACAGCACCGGCGCGCCGAACTCCGCGCACACCGCGACGGCCGCCGCGCCCGCGTCGGTGGTCCGCGGCACGACCACGCCGATCGGCACCTGCCGGTAGTTCGACCCGTCGGTGGCGTACGCGCCCCGGCTGCCCGCGTCGAACCGCACCTCACCGTCCACCCGGGCGCGCAGCGCCGCCTCCAGCGCCGCGATGCGCTCCCGCGGCCACGGTGCCGGTGAACGCCCGCCGGCTTCCGCTGCCGTCCGGTGCGTCGTGGTCATGGACAACCTCCTTCCGTGCGGCCGGCCCGCCGGTGCGGCCGCCCTCGTGCCCGCCCGGCCGGGTGCCCGGCCAGATCGCCTTCACACGTGCGACGACGTGCTGGTACGTGCCGTACGGGACCGGGGCGGCCCGGTACGGCGGCCGGCCGCCCGGCACCCGTCCCGGAACGCCGGGGGACCGCCTGTCATCCGGCCCGCGTGCCCGGCTCCGCCAGGAGGCTGCCGTCCAGGCGCTCGACCAGGTCGGCCGGGCCCTCGTACACCTCGTGCGCGCCCGCCTCCCGCAGGTCGCGCTCCGGATAGCCGCCGCTGAGCACCGCCAGACACGGCACACCGGCGCGGTGGCCGGCCTGTACGTCCCAGACCGTGTCGCCGATGAACACCGCCGAGTCGGCGGCGACACCGCTGTGTTCCAGGGCGCTCTGCACCAGGTCGGGTGCCGGTTTGCTCGCCGACACGTCGTCGGAGCTGGTCACCGCGGCGATGGCGTCCTCCGCGTCCAGCGCGCGCCGCATCGCCTCCAGCTCCGGACCGTGCGCCGAACTGGCCAGCACCACCGTCCAGCCGCGCTTCGCGCACGCCCGCAGCAGCTCGGCGGCGCCGTCGAGCGGGGCCAGCCGCTCCCAGTACTGGGCGAAGAGCGTGCCGTGCGCCGTCCGGATGGTCTCGTCCTCGTCGGTGTCCCGGTCCGCCCCGAGCAGATGGCCGATCAGATGGTCGGACCCCATGCCGATGGTCCGGTGGATCTCCGCCATGGGCACCCGGTGGCCGGACTGCCGGAACGCCTCCCACCAGGTGACGGCGTGCAGGTAGGTGCTGTCGACCAGCGTTCCGTCGACGTCGAAGAGTGCGGCTCCGCGTGGGCTCACCCGTGTCTTCCTTCCGCGAGGGCCGGCCGGTGCCGGCCGCGCTGCCGGGCCGGGCGCTCGCGCTCCGGCCGTGTTCCGGGGCAGCCGGCCCATCGGCCGGCCACCCTCGGTACGGCCCGTACGAGGCCGTACCCGCCGCCATGTCAGCGGGAGGGCGGCGCCGCCCTCCCGCACTGGTTCAAGCGCCCGGCGGCCCGGTCGTTGAGAGCGCTGAACACCTTGCGCAGCCGTGAGGCGGGCGCGGGCCCGCCACGCTGCACCGCGATGCCCTCGGTCACGCCCGGCTCGCCCACCGCGTCCCGCGGCAGGACCCGCGCCAGGACCGACGAGAGGCGGGTGGTCGTGACGGGGGCCAGGCCGTGCGCCTTGGCGGCCAGGCGGGCGGCCGGGGTCAGGACGACGCGCGGGCGGCGCCGCTGCACCCCGGAGACGATGCGCTCGGCGGCGCACCCGGCGTCCATCGACAGGACGGGCGTGCCCGCCAGCGCCGAGAACCAGGCGAACTCCCGCGGCGCGTCCCCGCCGAACTGCGCGTGCAGATGCGAACCGGTCCGCATCAGCCCCGGATGCACCGCCGTCACCGACACGCCGTACGCGCTCTCCTCCGTGTGCAGCCCCTCGGCCAGCGCCGCGACGGCGAACTTGGCGCAGGAGTACGGCAGCAGATGCGGTACGGCCAGCAGGCCGCCGACCGAACCGATCAGCGCCAGCCGCCCGCCGGCCGGGCTGCGCCGCAGGTGGGGGAGGGCGGCCAGGGACGTGTTCAGCGCACCCTCGAAGATCGTCCGCATGGCGTCGTGGAACGCCTGATGGCCCAGCGACGCCGACGGACCCACTTGAATGACACCGGCGTTGGCCATGACGATGTCCAGCCCGCCCTCGCGCGCCGCGACCTCCTCGACCACCGCCTCGACCGCCGACCGGTCCCGGACGTCGCACACCGCCGTAGTGACCGGCGGCCCGCCGGGGCGGCGCAGCGACCGGGCGGCCTCGTCCAGTTCCTTCCCGTCGCGCGCCAGGATCGTCACCCGGCAGCCGCGCGCCAGCAGCTGGCGTGCCATCAGCAGCCCCAGGCCGCGCGACCCGCCCGTCACCAGGGCGGTCAGCCCCGCGATCGGCGGCGCGGCAGCGAAATGCGGCATGACCGGTCCTTTCACCTTGCCCCGTGGGTACTCCGTCGCGCCCCGTGCCGCCCCGTCACGGGGTGAACAGCACCTTGATCGCGCCGTCGGTCTTCTTCTGGAACATCTCGTACGCCTCGGGCGCGCGGTCCAGCGGCAGCCGGTGCGTGGCGAAGTCGTCCACGCCCAGCGGGTCCTCGTCGGTGAGCAGCGGAAGGATGTCGTCCGCCCAGCGCCGTACGTTGGCCTGCCCCATCCGGAACGTCAGCTGCTTGTCGAACATCACCAGCATCGGCATCGGGTCGCTCATCCCGCCGTACACGCCGCTGATGGAGATCGTGCCGCCGCGCCGGGCCATCGAGATGGCCAGGTGCAGGGCGCTCAGCCGGTCCACCCCCGCCTTGCTCATCAGCTTCTCGGCCCAGCGCGACGGCATCAGCCCGGCGGCCTGCTGCGCCAGCTTCCCGGCGGGGCTGCCGTGCGCCTCGGTGCCCACCGCGTCGACGACGGCGTCCGGGCCGCGGCCGCCGGTCACGTCCTTGACCGCGTCGAGCAGCCCGTCCTCGTCGTCGAACGCGTCCAGGTCGAAGACGGTCGCCCCGTCGCGGCGGGCGCGCGCCAGCCGTTCCGGCACGTGGTCGATGCCGATCACCTGCTCGGCGCCCAGGTGCCGGGCGACCCGGCAGGACATCGCGCCGATCGGCCCGAGGCCCAGGACGGCGACGCTGCTGCCCTTGGTGACACCGGCGTACTGCACGGCCTGCCAGGCGGTGGGCAGTACGTCCGACAGGTAGACGAAGCGGTCGTCGGCGGGGCCGTGCGGCACCTTGATCGGCCCGTACTGGGCCTGCGGCACCCGCAGGAACTCGGCCTGCGCTCCCGGCACCGAACCGTAGAGCTTGGTGTACCCGAACAGCGCGGCACCCGAGCCGTGCTCGCGGACCTGCGTGGTCTCGCACTGTGTCTGGAGCCCGTCACGGCACATCCGGCAGGTGCCGCAGGCGATCTGGAAGGGGATCACCACCCGGTCGCCCGGGCTGAGGTTCGTCACCTCGGGCCCGACTTCCTCCACCACCCCCATCGGCTCGTGCCCCAGGATGTCGCCGGGTGTCATGAACGGGGTGAGGACTTCGTACAGATGCAGGTCGGAGCCGCACAGACCGCTGGACGTGACCTTGATGACCGCGTCGGTCGGCTTCTCGATCCTCGGGTCGGGGACGTTCTCCACGCGGACGTCACGCTTGCCGTGCCAGACGTTCGCTCGCATCGCGGATCTCCTTGTTCTGGCGGCCGGCCCGCCGGACAGTCCCGGTCGGCAGTCATCACCCTCCGGCAGCCCAAAAGCCGCTTTTGAGTCTAAAGCGGTGTTCTCTGTCGTGGCAGCTCCAGTACCCGCATCACCCCGGCCGAATCGTTGGCGGACGCCGCCGGCACGGGCCCCGGCCACCGCCGCACGGGTTTTCCCGGCCGCGAAAAGGGTTACCCGGCGCAGCACCCACGGGGGCGATCCACCAGCCACCCACCCCGGCCCTCCGCGGGCCGTCGAGACCGCACGGAGCCCCGATGACCGACTACGGATACTTCCTCTCCTGCGAGGAGCACAGCCCGGCGGAACTGGTCGAACAGGCCCGCATGGCGGAGCAGGCCGGTTTCACCAAACTGTGGATCTCCGACCACTTCCACCCGTGGAACGACGCACAGGGCCAGAGCCCCTTCGTCTGGTCGGTGATCGGAGCGCTGTCACAGGTCACCTCACTGCCCGTGGAGACCGCGGTGACCTGCCCCATCATGCGGCTGCACCCCGTGATCACCGCCCAGGCCGCGGCCACCAGCGCGGTCCTCCTCGACGGCCGCTTCCGGCTCGGCGTCGGCACCGGCGAAGCCCTCAACGAGCACGTCCTCGGCGACCACTGGCCGCAGACCTCGGTACGCCTGGAGATGCTGGAGGAGGCCGTCCAGGTGATGCGGCAGCTCTTCGAGGGCGGCGAGGTCAGCCACCACGGCAAGCACTACACCGTGGAGAACGCCCGCCTCTACACCGTTCCCGCGGAACCGGTGCCCATCGACGTCTCCGCGTTCGGCCCCAACGCCACCGAACTGGCCGCCCGCGTCGGCGACGGCTTCGTGACCATGACCCCCGACGCGGACGCCGTCGAACGCTTCCGCCGGGGCGGCGGCGGCAACAAACCCGTCCTGGGCGGCGTCAAGGTCTGCTGGAACCAGGACCGCGACGAGGCCGTACGCACTGCGCACCGCCTGTGGGCCAACGAACAGCTCCCCGGCGAACTCCCGCAGGTCCTCCCCACACCCCGCCACTTCGAGCAGGTGTCCCAACTGGTCACCCCCGACCGCGTCTCCGAGGCGGTCACCTGTGGCGACGACGTGGACGCCCACGTGTCCGCACTCCGCGCGTACGGCGAGGCCGGCTTCGACACGGTCTACGTCAATCAGATCGGCCCGGAGCAGCGCGGCTTCTTCGACTTCTACCGCACGAAGGTCCTGCCGCAACTGGCCGATTGAGCGGCTGCCCCGACCGAGCGGCTGACGACGGGCCCGACACGCCGGCCGGCCCGCACAGAACGGACACGTCCGCCTTTCACGCCCTGCTGCCCGTGCTACCCGGACCTCCGCCGGCCGGTGGCTCCCGCGACCACCTCACGCGCAACGTCACACACCTTGATGTCCGTCCGCTGCGAGGTCTGCCGCAGGATGCCCCAGGCCTGCTCGGCGGTGCAGGACTCGGTGGCCACGAGAATGCCGCGGGCCTGGTCCATCACCGGCCGGCTGTCCAGCGCCCGCCGCAACTGCGCGTTCTCCGCCCGCAACCGGTCGACCACCGCGTCGTCCGGCCCGCCGGACGCCACCTGCCACTTCACGCGCCGCGCACCCGAAGCGGTGGCGAGCCGCAGCGCCGCCGGCGAACGCCGCCTCACCGCGGCTCCTGAACCGTCGTCGGCGTCGCGGCGCGGCCGAGAAACCTGCCTGGCCGCGGCGTGCCCGGCCACTTACGGGCCAGCTCCATCACACGCTGAGGCTGCCGCCGCAGATTCAGGGCCCGCACCGGGATACTCCGCCGCTGCCCGTAGGCCTCCAGGCGTCGCAGGAAGTGCAGTCCGGCCGAGTCCATGAACGTGACACCGGTCATCTCCAGCACCACACTCTCCAGGCCGGACGGCAACGCTTCGACGGCCTCGTCCAGCACCGGCACGGTGCCGTAGTCGATCTCGCCCCGTACGGTCAGCACGGCACAGGAACCGAACAGCCGGGTACGGACCCCCAGGGCATCCGGACCGGCCAGGGAAGACCGGTCTGTCTGTAGGGACATGGCCCCATCGTGGCAGGAGCCAAACCGGTCTGTCCACGCCCTCGGTGGGGCCGGCCCGAGGACGGCGCGTGCGGCCGCATCCGCGCACGTCGAAGCCCGGGCCAGTCATCACGGGGCGTGCTGAACTCCTCGACCGGCAGCGGATCCTGCTCCCCGCCGGGCCCGGTCGCAACCGTGCGGTCGGCCATCGCCTGGAGCCGTCGCGGAGCCGCCCATAAATCAGGTGCGCCACGTTGCGCGGGCGGGTTAGGGTGAGGCCGTTCCTCGCGGTGGCCGTCGGCCGCCGTGTCCGGCTGTGGAAGAACCAGGAGGTGTGACCCGATGGCTGTCAGTGCGCAGGGCGCTGCCCGCATTCAGAAGACCATCAGTTCCACTTCCGTGGCCTCCGGCTGACCTTTCCTCACTTTCCGTCGCGCGCTGGGCGCGTGGGGCCGGGGCCACCCTTGTGAAGGGTTTCCCTTGCAATCGTCTTCCGCTTCTTCCTCCGCTTCGCCGCGCCCGCTGACCGACTACGGCTGGGACGACGGCTTCGCGGAGAGCTTCGCTCCTCACTCCGGGCAGGGGTACGTGCCCGGCCGCGTCGTCCGAGTCGACCGCGGGCGGGTGGACGCCGTGGTGCCCGACGGGGACGGCGTACGGACCGTCCTGGCGGACACCGCGCTGGTGGCGACCAGCGATCCCCTGCGGGTGCCGTGCACCGGCGACTGGGCCGTGATCGACCTCGGGGAGGTCGGCGCGGGCCGGGACGGTGCGGTGCGGGCTCTGCTGCCGCGGCGTACCGCGTTCGTGCGGTCCACCTCCTCCAAGCGGTCCGAGGGGCAGGTGCTGGCGGCGAACGTGGACCACGCCGTGGTCGCGGTCCCGCTCGCCGTGGAGCTGGACCTCGGGCGCATCGAGCGCTTCGTCTCCCTGGCCTGGGAGAGCGGGGCGCAGCCGCTGCTCGCCCTGACCAAGGCCGACCTGGTCGGCGATCCGGCGGGGCTGGCGCACCTGGTCGCGGACGCGGAGACCGCCGCGCCCGGGGTGCAGGTGCTGGCCGTCAGTTCGGCCGCCGGTGAAGGGCTGGACGTCCTCGCCGCGGTGGTCGCGGGCGGTACGTCCGTACTGCTCGGGCAGTCCGGTGCGGGCAAGTCGACGCTCGCCAACGCCCTCCTGGGCGAGGACGTCCAGGACGTACGGGCCGCCCGCGACCGGGACGGCAAGGGCCGGCACACCACGACCACCCGGGACCTGCTGGTCCTGCCCGGCGGCGGGGTGCTCATCGACACCCCGGGACTGCGCGGCGTCGGCATGTGGGACGCCGACGCGGGTCTCGCGCGCGCCTTCTCCGACGTCGAGGAACTGGCCGCGCGCTGCCGCTTCCACGACTGCGCGCACGCTACGGAACCGGGCTGCGCGGTGCTGTCGGCCGTCGACAGTGGCGCACTGCCGCAGCGGCGGCTGGAGAGCTACCGCAAGCTGCTGCGGGAGAACCAACGCATCGTGGCCAAGACGGACGCCCGGCTGCGCGCGGAGATGCGCAGGGACTGGAAGCAGAAGCAGGCGCTGGGCCGCCACATGGGGGAGAGGAAACGGGGGGCCCGGGGGTGAGGTAGGTGCGAGCGAGGTAGGCGGGGCGGGCGGACGTCAGGTGTCTGCCTGCCTCAGCTCCGCGTCCGATTTCCGCCAGTGAGCGGCCGGGCTGTGGCGCACACTGGGTCGTGTGATGGATGACGAGACCAGGTACGAGGCGGTGTCCAGCCGGGACGCGCGCTTCGACGGGGAGTTCTTCTTCGCCGTCGTGACGACCGGGATCTACTGCCGCCCGAGTTGCCCGGCCGTCACCCCCAAGCGCGCGAACGTGCGGTTCTACGTGTCAGCGGCGGCCGCTCAGGGCGCCGGGTTCCGGGCCTGTCGCCGGTGTCGTCCGGACGCCGTACCGGGGTCGGCGGAGTGGAACGTCCGGGCGGACCTGGTCGGCCGGGCCATGCGCTTCATCGGCGACGGCGTGGTCGACCGGGAGGGCGTCGGCGGCCTCGCGCGACGGCTCGGTTACAGCGCACGGCAGGTGCAGCGGCAGCTCACTGCCGAGCTGGGTGCCGGGCCGGTGGCCCTGGCGCGGGCCCGGCGTGCGCACACCGCGCGGCTGCTGCTCCAGACCACCGGCCTGCCGGTCACCGACCTGGCCTTCGCCGCGGGGTTCGCCAGCATCCGGCAGTTCAACGACACGATGCGGGAGATCTACGCCAGTACGCCGAGTGAGCTGCGTGCGGCGGCGGGGGCCCGCGCGGGTACGGGGAAGGGCGGGTCCGGTGCCGTGCGGCACGCTGCGCCTGCCGGGGTGCCGCTGCGGCTGGCCTATCGGGGTCCGTACGCCGCCGCCGAGATCTTTGACTTTCTCCAGGCACGCGCGGTGCCCGGCGTGGAGGAGGTACGCCATGGCCGGGGCACCCGCACGTACCGCCGTACGCTGCGCCTGGCGCACGGCAGCGGCATCGCCGAGGTCGACGAGCACGCCGGGGCCCGGCAGCCGCGCCGGCCGCGCGCCGGACTGGTCTGCCCGGCCGCGCGGGGCACGGACGGCGGCTGGCTGGAGTGCCGCCTGCACCTGACCGACCTGCGGGACCTGTCCACGGCCGTCCAGCGGATGCGCCGCCTGTTCGATCTGGACGCCGATCCGTTCGCCGTCGCCGAGCGGCTGGGCGCGGATCCGCTGCTCGGCCCGCTCGTCGCCGCCCGCCCCGGACTGCGGTCGCCGGGTACCGCCGACCCCGAGGAACTGGCGGTACGGGCTGTCCTCGGCGGGCCGCCCGAGCGCGCCGCCGATCTTGTACGGGCGTACGGAAAGCCCCTGGACGCGGCGGACGGGGCGCTGACCCACCTCTTCCCCGAGCCCGGCGCGCTGACCGGCGACGGGGTGCCGGATGCGGTGCGCGCGCTGTGCGAAGCGCTCGCGGACGGCACAGTCACGCTGGACGCGGGCGCGGACCGGGAGGCCGCCGAACGGGCGTTGCGCGGTCTGCCCGGGGTGGGCCCGGCGGCTGCCGCGTACATCAGGATGCGGGCGCTGGGCGACCCGGACGTGGGGCCGGTGGGCGGCGCCGGCGGCGAGGCGTTCCCGGAGGCGTGGCGGCCGTGGCGGTCGTACGCCCTGCACCACCTGTGGCGGGAGGCGGGCACCGGCCCGCACGAGGATCAGCTCGCGATGACCGCGCCCGTCCAGGCGCCGACCACCAGCAGGCAGGCGAGCAGTTCGGTCAGCACGCCGAGCCCGATGGACCGCATGGCCGTACGGGTGGCGGCCCACGCGTCGCCGTGACTGCCGAGCCGCGACCGTTCCAGCAGGTAGAGCACGCCGACCGAGCTCAGGACGGCCCCCGCCACGGGCACGACGAAGAAGCCCGCGATGCCCGCGACGCCCGCCAGGAACAGCGTGCGGTACGGCGCGCCCGCCGCTGCCAGGTCGCGCGGGGGCAGCAGCCACTTGAGGGCCTGGTTGAGCAGCAGTACGGCGCTCGCGCCGAACAGGACGTACCAGGCCGGCGCGGTCTGCTCGGTCATCGCCCACCACAGCACGCCCGCCCAGACGATCGGCGGCCCCGGCACCCCGGGGATCAGCACGCCGAGCAGGCCGAACAGGAAGACGAGGCCGACCGCGAGCAACTGCCACAGGCCCATGGCCCCAGCGTGCCGGAAGCGGGGGCGGCGCGCCCCTCGGGCGCCACGGGCGGGTCCTGCCGGGCGGGCGGTCCCGCCCTGGCCTGAACCGGCCGGCCCCTCTGTGGCGCGTACCCGCGGGTCGTCCCGCGGCGGCCCTCCGTGCCCTGTTTCCGGGCCGCCGGCCGGTGGACAATACGCCGCATGAACCCACAGGGGGATCGGCGCCACCACGAGAACTCCTGGTGGCGGGAGTTGTACGAGGACGACAGCGAAGCGGCGCGGGACACCGGCCCCGCGGCGGCCCCGGACACGCTCGACGACCGTGTGGACTCCGCCTTCCGCGCGGTGGGCCAGGCGCCCGCGGTGCCCGACGCCCCCGGCCCCGCCCCCGAGCCGATGGCCCTGCCCGCCGCGGACCCGGCCGCGCTCGACGACCTCGTACCCGACACGGAGCTGGACGGCGCCGGGTACGGCCCGCTCACCTTGCGGGCGGCCTCACTGCGCGGCGAGGCCGCCCGCCACCGGGCCGAGCCGCGCGGGGACGCCCTGCTCACCGCCCGGTTCGGTACCGGGCAGCACGCGCTGATCCTGGTCGCCGTGGCCACCGCGGCGGGCGACGGCGGTACGTACGCGTACGGGGGCGCGCACCGTGCGGCCCGCGACGTGTGCCGCTGGATCGGCGGCGCCGTCGGCCGCAGCTGCACCCGGCTGGCCGAGGACGTCCGTACGGGCGACCGCTGCGCCCTGAAGTCCGGCCTGCACCGCCTCACCGACCGCAGCTACGGCAAGCTCCGCGCGTACGCGGGCGAGCATGGCATGGAGCCCGAGCAGTACACGGCCGCGCTGCGCTGCCTGCTGCTGCCCGCCGACCCGGCCTGCCGCACCCGGGTGTTCTTCGGCGTCGGCGCGGGCGGTTTCTTCCGGCTGCGCAACGGTGCCTGGCAGGACCTGGAGCCCCCGCCGCCCCAGGGGGACGCGGCAGGTGCGCCGGCTGCCGACGGGCAGCCGGGTGGGGGACCCGCCGGGAGTGACACACAGGAGCCACCCGGTGCCGCGCCGCCATGGCCGGTCCCCGGTGACCTCGCCACGGAGGCGCTCCGCCAGGGTGTCCCGCGGCCGCCCGACACCCGCCCCGGCCTCCGCCGGCCGCCCGACACCCTTCCCGACCTGCGCCTGCCCTCCGATGCCGGTCCCGGCCTCGCCCTGCCCACGCCGGCCCTGGGCGGCGCCCTGCCCGGCCTGCCCCGCGCCGCGTCCGGTCGGCAGTGGCATCCGCCGTACGAGCCCGTGCCGCGGGCGTGGCCGGAGCCGTTCCGCTTCCGGGCCTGCGTGACGCGGCCCAGCGACACCCTGCTGCTGTGCAGCGCGGGGTTCGCGGGTCCGCTGACCGAAGCGGCCGGTTTCGCGGGCCGGCTGGCGGACCGCTGGGCGGGCGCCGTGCCACCGGGGCTCGCGGCCTTCCTGACCGATGTCGGGCTGCGTGCGGAGGGGTACGGGCAGGACCGTACGGCCGTGGCGGTCTGGGAAGGGCGGGACGCGGCGGCCCCGGAGTGATGCGTCGGGTGTGGCGGCCCTGGGGTGACCCGGTGGGGCCCCGGAGCGCCGCGGCAGCCGTGGCGGCCCGGAATGACGCGACAGGCGTAGTCCCGCCGGACACCGGCCCGGGGGAGTGATAGAACCGAAGGAATGCCGCGAAACGGGCGGCACACCGGGCCATGGTCGGGCATGCGTCTGCTCCTCGGTCCAGCACCCGAGGAGCGAGGCGACATGGCGAAGCAGACCGTGGCCGGGCAGTTCGTCGACATTCTGGTGCGCGCCGGCGTGCAGCGGCTCTACGGGGTCGTCGGTGACAGCCTCAACCCCGTCGTGGACGCGATCCGCCGCAACGCCGCGATCGACTGGGTCCAGGTCCGCCACGAAGAGGTCGCCGCCTTCGCGGCGGGTGCCGAGGCACAGGTCACCGGCCGGCTGACGGCCTGCGCGGGCTCCTGCGGACCCGGCAACCTGCACCTGATCAACGGCCTCTTCGACGCCCACCGCTCGATGGCCCCGGTGCTCGCGCTCGCTTCGCACATCCCCTCCAGCGAGATCGGTACCGGCTTCTTCCAGGAGACCCACCCCGACCGGCTGTTCACCGAGTGCAGCCACTACAGCGAGATGATCTCCACCCGCGACCAGATGCCGCGGGTGCTGCAGACCGCCGTACAGAACGCCATCGGGCTCAGCGGCGTCGCGGTCGTCTCACTGCCCGGCGACATCGCCGACGAGGAGGCGCCCGAACGCTCCATCGAGACCGCGCTGGTCACCTCGCGCCCCTCCGTGCGCCCCGGCGACGCGGAGATCGACCAGCTGGTCCGGATGATCGAGGACGCCGGCAAGGTCACGCTGTTCTGCGGCAGCGGCACGGCGGGGGCGCACGCCGAGGTGATGGAGTTCGCCGGGCGGCTCAAGGCCCCGGTGGGTCACGCACTGCGCGGGAAGGAGTGGATTCAGTACGACAATCCATACGATGTCGGCATGAGTGGTCTGCTCGGGTACGGCGCGGCCTACGAAGCCACGCATGAGTGCGACCTGCTGATCCTGCTGGGCACTGACTTCCCGTACAACGCCTTCCTGCCGGACGACGTGAAGATCGTGCAGGTCGACGTGCGCCCGGAGCGGCTGGGCCGCCGCTCCAAGCTGGACCTCGCCGTCTGGGGCGACGTACGCGAGACGCTGCGCTGCCTCAACCCGCGCATCACGCCCAAGAAGAGCCGCAAGTTCCTCGACCGGATGCTCAAGAAGCACGCCGACGCGCTGGAAGGCGTCGTCAAGGCGTACACCCGCAAGGTCGACAAGCACACGCCGATCCACCCCGAGTACGTCGCGTCCGTGCTGGACGAGGAGGCGGCGGAGGACGCGATCTTCACTGTGGACACCGGTATGTGCAATGTCTGGGCGGCGCGCTACCTCAGTCCCAACGGCCGCCGCCGGGTGATCGGTTCCTTCACCCACGGATCGATGGCCAACGCGCTGCCGCAGGCGATCGGCGCGCAGTTCACCGACCGCCGCCGCCAGGTCGTCTCGATGTCCGGCGACGGCGGCTTCTCCATGCTGATGGGCGACTTCCTCACCCTCGTCCAGTACGACCTGCCGGTGAAGGTGATCCTCTTCAACAACTCCTCGCTGGGCATGGTCGAACTGGAGATGATGGTCGCCGGCCTGCCCGCGTACGGGACCGGCAACCACAACCCGGACTTCGCCGCCATCGCCCGGGCGGCCGGGGCGCACGGCGTACGGGTGGAGAAGCCCAAGGAACTGCGCGGCGCGCTGCGCGACGCCCTCAAGCACAAGGGCCCGGCCCTGGTCGACATCGTCACCGACCCCAACGCGCTGTCCATGCCGCCGAAGATCAGCAAAGACATGGTGCAGGGCTTCGCGCTCTCGGCCGGCAAGATCGTGCTGGACGGCGGCGTCGGCCGGATGCTCCAGATGGCGCGCTCCAACCTCCGCAACATCCCGCGCCCCTGAGGGCCGGTTCCTGAGGCGTTCCCCGAGGTGAGCCGCAGGCACATGCCCGCGGTCTGCCGTCGCGCCGTCTCGCGGGCCGAAGCATGGCGCCGGGGCGGATGGGCATGCATGACCGTGAAGCTGTTCGAGTCTACGGCACGGAAAGCGTACAGGGCGGGGAGGATGAAGCGTCAGTCTGTGCGGCGCGAGGACAGAGCCGGAGCGGTGGACGGACGCGGCGACGTCCGGTACGGAGCCCGGCTGCCGGGGAAGATGGAGCGCACACTGCGGCGAGCGGACCTGACGGCGGTGGCGGGCGTACGCGCCGAACTGCGTCAGCTGCTGCGCCAGTGGGGGGAGTCCCAGGACGCCGACATAGCGGAACTGCTCATCAGCGAGCTGGTCACCAACGCCCTCGTGCACACGAACGGGGGCGCCGTCGTGACGGCCACGGTCACCGACCGGCTGCGCGTGGAGGTACGGGACTTCGTCGGGCGGCGGCCCAGGCTGCGCCCGCCGACGACGGACGGCACCTCGGGGAGGGGGCTGATGCTGGTGCACTCCCTCGCGGACGCGTGGGGGGTCAAGGCGCACGGCGTGGGCAAGTGCGTCTGGTTCGAGCTGGGCGGCGGACCGGCCTGACGAAAAGGCCGGGGGTGCGGGCTCGGTCCGCCGGGGGTCAGCCGAACTGCTTCTCGATCTGGGCCAGTTTCTCCTCCAGGGAGTCCAGCCGGGGCAGGGCCTGGGTGTCGTCCTCGGCGGTCAGGTCCACGGTCCGCTGGTAGGGGCCCGCGGGATCGGCGCCGTGCACGGCCTTCAGGGCCGGGCGGGAAGCGACCGGATGCAGCGGGTCGGATCCTTGGGACAGCGGTCCGGACGGCAGGGTTTCCGGGTCGGCGGCTATCGCAGGTTCCGCGCCGGCCTGCTGCGCGGCGGTGGGGGTGCCGTGTGCGGTGGGGACGCCCGCCGTCAGCGGTACCTGCCGGCCGCCGCGGCCGCGGTTCCAGTGCCGGTGCTGGCGGTTGATCGCCTTGATGCGGGCGCGGTCCAGCTTGTCCCGCTCCCGCCTGCGGTGACGGTTCTGCTCCTTCTGCCGCCGGTCCTCGCGTACCTCTTCGACGGCCTCGTCCAGTGTCCGTACGCCTTCCAGCAGCATCAGCGACCAGGCGCCGAAGGTCTCCCGGGGGGCGCGCAGCCACCGTACGACGCGGATCTGCGGCAACGGGCGCGGTACGAGGCCCTGTTCGCGCAGGGCGGCCCGCCGGGTCTGCTTGAGCGCCCGGTCGAAGAGGACCGCCGCCGACAGCGACATCCCGGCGAAGAACTGCGGCGCGCCGTCGTGGCCGAAGCCCCTGGGCGCGTGCACCCAGTTGAACCAGGCGGCGGCGCCTGCGAACAGCCAGACGAGCAGGCGCGAGCCGAGTGCCGCGTCCCCGTGGCTGGCTTCGCGCACGGCGAGCACGGAGCAGAACATCGCCGCGCCGTCGAGCCCGAAGGGCACCAGGTACTCCCAGCCTCCGGAGAGGTTCAGGTTGGTCACGCCGAAGCCGACCAGTCCGTGGAAGGAGAGGGCCGCCGCCACCGCGGCGCAGCAGAACAGCAGCAGGTACGAGGCCGTGCCGTAGACGGCTTCCTTCCGGCGCCGGCGTTCCTCGGTGCGTTCCCAGGAGTCCTCGCCGCCCGCCGTCGCGTCGGCCGAGCGCTTGCCGCGCAGGACCACGAAGACGGCGGAAAGGATGCCGACGAGCAGCAGAACCCCCGGAACCAGCCAATTAAGCGATATATCGATAATTCTCACCCTGGGACCCCTTGCTTCGGCGAACGCGGTTTCGCGCGACATCCTGGCGGAATCCGTCCGTCGCGCCGGGGGTTTCAAAGCAAGAGGACCGCAAGGGAGGTGCGGGGGCCTACGGATAGGTGCGTTCGGCTCGAACTCCCGCTGCGGTGAGTGTGGTTGGGTTCGAATCCGGCGACTCGATCGGGTGGTGTGGGGGTCAGGTGGTTGCGGTGAGGCGCTTGATGCGATCCGCGTCGCACGTACGCGGGCAGGTCACACAGGTGTCCTCGGGGCGCAGCGTGTAGAACATGCAGCAGCTCGCCCGGTCCCGGGTGGGCAGCGCCGCGCCGTCCGGACCGGTCAGCTCGCGGAAGGCGGCGCCGCCCGGGTACGGGGCCGTGCCGCCCGGCAGCAGCCGCTTCAGCTCGGCCACCGCGCGCGGCTCCTCGCCCAGCAGGTGACCCAGGTACCACAGTCCCTCGGCGATCTCGTCCGACACCATGCCCCACAGGGCCCGGGGCCCGCGCCGCAGCCGGGGCCGGAACCCTTCCAGGACCGGTCCGAGGTGCTCGGCGACGGCCTCCCGCACCTCGGCGCGCAGCGCCTCCTCGTCCCGGACGACACGGGCGCCGGGCAGTCCGGCCGCCGGGTCGCCGGGCAGGCACGCGAACGAGCGGACGCGTACGGCCATCCGGCCCTGCTCGCGGTGGTGGGCGACGGCCTCGACGGGCAGCCGCGGCACCCGGCGGTGCAGGAACCAGGGGATGGTGATCAGCAGGCAGGCGGGCCAGGCGTAGCGGTGCAGGGCGAAGGCGGCGACGACGTCGGGGCGGGCGCGCTGCCCGTAGTCCCGTATCACCTGTGCGTCGTCCCAGGCCATGAAGGCGTCCAGGGCCGCGGGGTCGGTGGCCAGCCCGGCGGCCGTCACCCAGCCCTCGCCCTGCGGGGCCGCCGTCTCCCATTCGGACACCTTCAGTCCGGGGAACACCTCGGTCAGCCGGGCGTACGCCCCGGCGAGGGGCTCGATATGCGGCCGGGCGGCGAGCAGAGAGGCCATGCGGGACACCACCGATATCGCGGGCGTTGGCAGGTAAGGCTAACCTTACCCGATCTTCGGTGGTTTTGAGCCGGGTTTGAACTGCCACAGGGGGCGCCTAAGGTGCTGGAGAACGTGAGGAGGAACCCGCATGGAGCAGGGCAGAGCGGAACCGGCGCCGCGGCTGCGCGCACAGGTGCCCGCACAGGGCGACTCGCAGCCCGTGCGGGGCGGGCACACCAGGCACGACGCGCCCGCCGAGCGTCCCGCCGCGCACGCCGCCCCCGGCGTTCCGGACGCCGCGTACGAGCACCGTCCCGGCGTGCCCGACCCCGCCACGGCGTTCGTGCCCGCGCCCGTGTCCCCTTTTGCCGCCGCCCCCGGGCCGGCGGGGGGAGGCGCGGTGGCCGGGAGGGAGCCCGGCCCCGCTCCCGGCACCGCACCGCGCAAGCAGCCGCAGCGGCACTCCGTACGGGGCCAGGTGCTGGCCGCCCTCCGCGAGGCCCTCATATCCGGCGAACTGGCCCCCGGCGAGGTCTATTCGGCCCCCGCGCTCGCCGTCCGCTACGGAGTCTCCGCCACGCCCGTACGGGAAGCCATGCAGACCCTCGCCGGTGAAGGCGCGGTCGAAGTCGCCCCGAACCGCGGGTTCCGCGTCGCCGAGCGCACCCACCGCGACCTCGCGGAGCTGGCCGAGGTGCGCGCGATGCTGGAGGTGCCGGCGCTGCTGCGGCTGGCGCGGGCGCTGCCGGCCGAGCGGTGGGAGGCGCTGCGCCCGCTGGCCGCCGCCGGCGTCGCGGCCGCCGCCCGCGGCGACCGCGCCGGGTACGCGGAGGCCGACCACGCCTTCCACCACGCGCTGCTCGCGCTCACCGGCAACCGCCAGCTCCTCCTGGTCGCCGACGACCTGCACCGCCGTACGCAGTGGCCGGTGCCCGGCGCCCCCGCGCCCCGCACGGCCGACCTGCTCGCCGCCGCGTCCGAGCACACGGCGCTGCTGGACGCCCTGATGGCCCGGGAGTACGCGATCGTCGAGCGGATCGCCCGCGAACACCTGGCGGCGGCCCGCCGCTCGCACTGAGCGCGCGGCACCGGGCACGCCTGCCGCGCGCACCGAGTATGCGGGCACCCGGTGGGCCCGCCGCCCGCACGGAGCGGCGGGGCCCCTCAGGGGAGCAGCCGCTCCAGGGGCAGCGCCGCCACGTCCGCCGCGGGCCGGGAGAGGTGGAGGTCCGCGTGGTAGAAGCCGTCCGACTCCTTGCCGGCGGTGTCCAGACCCCGCGCCTGGAGCGCGGCGAAGGCGGCCCGGCGCTCCGCGAGGTCGGCGAACCGGCGCTGGCGGAAGGTGCGGGCGGGCAGCCGCTCGGTCACCAGGCCAGCGTCGGCCAGCAGCGCGGCGACCGGCGCGTATGACACGGTCCGCAGCACGAACGCGGCGACCCAGGGCGGGGTGGGCGTACAGGCGAGCAGCCGGCCGAAGGTGGTGGCGGAGATGTAGCCCACGCCGCCCGTCACGGTGATCAGGTCGGTGCCGGCCAGCGCCTCGCGCAGCCGCCCGGTGGGCTCCGCGGCCTCCAGGTTCTCGGCGAACCCGGCGTCCAGCAGGCCCACGCGTTCGGCGTAGCCGACCGCGTGCCGGGCCGCGTCGATGCCGATGGTCCGTACCGCTTCCGGCCGGCGCAGCTCGTCGAAGAACGCCCGGTCCTCGTCGGCCAGCCGGCCGGGCGCCAGACCGCCGGTCTCCTGCGCGTCGGTGTACCGGTCGTACAGGTCGGTGAGGCCCAGCTTGTGGTTGAGCAGTGCGGCGTTGACGCCGTAGGAACAGCACAGGTCGACGACCTGGAGGGGCGGACGCCCGGGGCGGTGCCGTTGCAGGGACTCGGTCAGGGCGCGGAAGACGGCCTGGCCGTGGTGCGGGATCTGGTAGTCGAGCGGGCGCAGCGTGCGGAAGTACGTACGGGGGTCGGGGCAGTCGTAGATGGCCTCGAAATCCGCCTTTCCCCAGTCCGGGCCGGCCGATGGGTGCGGTGCTCCTGCTGCCAAGGTGTGGCCTCCTAGAAGGCGCTGCCGTAGGTCGGAGTCGACCGCACCAGCATCCAGTGCCAAGTCACCTACGGACAGTGCGACTTGAGGCCAAATTCGGGGCCCGTGGGGCGCGCGGAGCCACATATGCCCCCGTCGCGCGCCCGGCCCCTGACGGCCCGCCGCCGGGCGACGGACCGTCAAGCGGGTGCGCGGGCGAGCGGCCTACGAAGGCGCGGGCGTCACCGGCACGTCGGCCAGGTGCTCGGCGAGCCAGGTCGGCACGCCGCCCATGAGGCGGAAGAGGCGGGCGGCCTCGGTACGCAGCGCCGCCGCCTCCTGTGGCGGCGCCGCGTCGGCAAGGGCGACCAGTGCCGGCGCCGTACCGACCAGGAAGCCCAGTTCCTCTCGGATCCGCAGCGACTCGCCGAAGCCGTGCCGGGCCTCCGCCGGCTCGCCGTCGCGCAGGGCCAGTCCGGCCAGGTGGCGCCAGGTGAAGGACAGCAGCAGGGCATCGCCGTGCGTGGTGGCGCCCGCGTGGGCGCGGCGGTAGGCGGCGCGGGCGGACTCCGGGCTGTCGGCGACGTGTTCGGCCATCAAGCCGCGCCGGAAGTCCAGCAGCGGGCGGCCGGGTGCCGCCGGTGCCAGCAGCGCCGCGGCCCGGCCGAGCGCGGAGCGGGCCTCGTCGGCGCGGTCGCGCACCCCGAGGACCGTGGCGGCGTACGCCAGCTGGCCGCGCTCGCAGGCCGCGGCGCCCCGCTCGTCGTTGTCGCCCGCCAGCGCCTCGGCGGCGCGCAGCGCGTCCTCGGCCGCGGCCCACCCGGTGGCGGTGAACATGCAGCGTTCCACGAGGAGCGCGGCGCGGCGGATCGCGTACGGGGCGAACCCCGCCGCGTGTGGTTCCAGCAGTGCCGCCGCGTCGTCCCAGCAGCCACGTGACCGCAGCCGCCATACGGCACGGTCCAGGGCGTCCGCCCCGGCCGCCGACCTGGCCGCCGGAATCCCCGGCACCGATTCCACGGGATCCGCGGTTCCCGCGGACTCCGCGGCTCCTGACATGGCGGTGTCCGCCACATTGCCCTCCCCGAGCGCACCGTTGAGCTGGACCTGAGAAGCAGTGGGCGCATCTCAGCACGGATTCCGGCGCCCGGCCAAGGGGGAAGGTGAATGATTTCACAATCTCTTGGACGCCTTGCGGGGCCGGCGGCGCGCCCGGGGAGCGGACAGGGCACGGCGCGCCGGGGGGAGAGGTGTGATGCGGGCCCTGCCCGGCGGGGTCGGCGGGAAACCTCCGAACGGGTGACGCCGCCTCGGCGATCACCGTTCTTGCTGACGCAGAGTCAACTGACGGGAAAGCGAGACCAGTTGCGTGTCGGCCACCGGACCGGCGGATACGAGCCATTCCGGCATGGCCGGATGTGCGCCCTGCCGCCCCGCGCCCGGCCGGGAGTGCGCACAGCCTGTCAGCTCATCCGGAGCGCCAGGAAGAAGTCCAGCTTGTCCTCCAGGCGCGCCAGGTCACGGCCCGTCAGCTGCTCGATGCGGCCGACCCGGTAGCGGAGGGTGTTGACGTGCAGGTGGAGCCGGGTGGCGCAACGGGTCCAGGAGCCGTCGCAGTCGAGGAACGCCTCCAGGGTGGGGATCAGTTCGGCACGGTGCCGGCGGTCGTAGTCACGCAGCGGGTCCAGGAGGCGGGCCGTGAAGGCGCGGCGTACGTCGTCCGGGACGAAGGGCAGCAGCAGGACGTGCGAGGCCAGCTCCTCGTGGCCCGCCGCACAGACCCGGCCGGGGCGGGCGGCGGCGACCCGGCGGGCGTGCCGGGCCTCCTCCAGGGCGCCGCGCAGGCCCTCCGCCGAGTGGACGGAGGCACTGACGCCGATGGTCAGGCGCCCGTCGTCGGCCAGGCCGCGGGTCAGCGGCTCCCGGACGACGGAGAGCAGGGCGTCGGCGTGGAGACCGGCGGCGGACGCGTCCCGGCCGTCCCGCGCGCCGCCGTCCTCCGGCACGGCCGGCAGCGGCACCAGGGCCACCGCCTCGTCGCCGATGTGCGCGACGGCGATCCGGTCGGACGGTTCGGGCCCGAACGTACCCGGGTCGACCAGCACCTCTTCCAGGAGAGTCTGGGCGACCGGCCCACCGGGCACGTCACCGCCCTCCCACTCGACGCGGGCGACGACGACCTGCCAGTGCGGGGCGGTGCCCAGCCCGGGCAGCAGCACCGGGGCGGCCACCCGCAGCCGGGCCGCGATCTCGGCGGGCGCGGCCCCCGTCTGGACCAGTTCGAGGACTTCCTGGGCGAGGCGCCTGCGCACCGTACGGGCCGCGTCGCGGCGGTCCCGTTCGACGGCGATCAGCTGGGTGACGCCGTGCAGCAGGTCCAGGCGCTCCTCGGCCCAGTCACCCGCGTCCGCCTCGACGGCCAGCAGCCAGTCGGACAGCACGGTCTCGCGCAGATCCCGACTGGTGCCGCGGATGGGGAAGAGGGAGTACGTGGTGCCGCCGAGCGGGAGCCGGTAGGGGCCGCGGCGGCCGGTGCGGGACGCGGCCAGGTGCTCGCCCGCCAGGCGCGCGCCCACCTCGGCGGGCAGCTCGGGGCCGGATCCGGCCAGCGTGGACCCGGCGATCTGCCGTCCGGTGGGGGACAGCACCCAGGCGCGCAGGTCCAGGTCGGAACCGAGCAGGTCCAGGACGACCTCGGGGCCCCCGCCGGCCGGTCCGGACGTCATCAGGCGGCGGTGCCGGTCCACCACGGCGGCCAGGTCGCCCGCCCGCTCGCCGGAGACCTGCCGTACGACGTACTCGGTGATCGACGCGAAGGAGACGGCCTCGACGACGGAGAACAGCGGCAGGCGGTGCCGGGCGCAGGCCGCCACCAGGTCGTCGGGGACCGAGCCCAGCTCGGCCTCGCCCGCGGCCAGCCCGGCGACCCCGGCCGCGGCCAGGATACGCACGAACCGCTCGGAGTCCTCCGGCTCGCGGCGCCAGGCCAGCCCGGTGAGCACCAGCTCGCCGCCGGACAGGTAGCGGCTGGGGTCGCGCAGGTCGGTGGTCATCACGCCGCGCACGGTACGGTCCAGTTCCTCCTCGCCGCCCAGCAGCCGCAGGCCGAGAGTGCCGGTGTCCAGGAGTGCGCGGAGCCGCATGGTCTCTCGCCCGCCGTTCTTTTCTGTCTGGTGTTGCCGGTGGAATGCCGCGAGGTTTCTGGGCCCCGCCTTTCGTTCGAATCTACAAGACATGCGCCGTGGCCAGCCAACCGCTTCATGGTTTCGGTGACTGCACCCGGTGGGTGCCGGGCGCGTTCACTGGGCCCAGCCGCGTAGACACGACATGAACAGCCCGGTGGAAACGAGAGCCGAAGGTCCTCTTCCCGGGCAGCGGACGACCCGATTTCGCGAGCGGAGCCGACGCCGGCCGGCCCGGCGCCGTGACGCACCGAAAAGACGAGGAAGAGAGCCCCCGTATGGACTTCCTTCGCCCCGCCAGCTGGGAGGAGGCGCTCGCTGCCAAGGCCGAGCACCCCACCGCTGTGCCGATCGCGGGCGGCACCGACGTGATGGTCGAGATCAACTTCGACCACCGCCGCCCGGAGTACCTGCTCGACCTGAACCGCATCGACGACCTGCGGGAGTGGGAGGTGGGCGAGGAGACCGTACGGCTGGGCGCGTCCGTGCCGTACACGCAGATCATGGAGAACCTGCGCACCGAGCTGCCGGGCCTCGCGCTCGCCTCGCACACCGTCGCCTCCCCGCAGATCCGCAACCGCGGCGGCGTCGGCGGCAACCTGGGCACCGCCTCCCCGGCCGGCGACGCGCACCCGGCGCTGCTCGCCTCCGGCGGCGAGGTCGAGGCCGAGTCGGTCCGCGGCCGCCGCCTGATCCCCATCGACGACTTCTACCTGGGCGTCAAGCGCAACGCCCTGGAACCGGACGAGCTGATCCGCGCCGTGCACCTGCCCAAGGCAGACGGCCCGCAGCAGTTCTCCAAGGTCGGCACGCGCAACGCCATGGTCATCGCGGTGTGCGCCTTCGGTCTCGCGCTGCACCCGCGCACCCGGACGGTACGGACCGGCATCGGCTCGGCCGCGCCCACGCCCGTACGGGCCAGGGCCGCCGAGGAGTTCCTGACGGCGGCGCTGGAGGAGGGCGGTTTCTGGGAGTCGGGGCGGGCCGTTCCGCCGTCCGTGGCGAAGCAGTTCGCCGAGCTGGCGGCCGGTGCCTGCAACCCGATCGACGACGTGCGCGGCAGCGCGAAGTACCGGCGCCACGCGGTAGGGATCATGGCGCGCCGCACCCTCGGCTGGACCTGGGAGTCATACCGCGGCAACGAGAGGAGCGCCCAGTGCGCGTGACATTCACCGTCAACGGCCGCGAGCAGCAGGCCGACGACGTATGGGAAGGCGAGAGCCTGCTGTACGTGCTGCGCGAGCGGATGGGTCTGCCCGGCTCGAAGAACGCCTGTGAGCAGGGCGAATGCGGCTCCTGCACGGTCCGCCTGGACGGTGTGCCGGTGTGCTCCTGCCTGGTCGCGGCCGGTCAGGCCGAGGGCCGCGAGGTCGTCACCGTCGAAGGTCTGGCGGACTTCGCCGAGCAGCGTGCGCAGCACGGCGGCTGCGCCACCGGGGCCTGCGGCACGGCGGCCGGTACGGACATGGATACGGCGCAGCGCCGGCAGGCCGAGCCGGCCGGCACCGACAGCCGGACGGGTGAACAGGTCAGGCTCGCGCCGATCCAGCAGGCGTTCATCGACGCGGGTGCCGTCCAGTGCGGCTTCTGCACGCCCGGCCTGCTGGTCGCCGCCGACGAGCTGCTGGAGCGCAACGCCCAGCCGTCCGACGCGGACATCCGCGAGGCGCTGTCCGGCAACCTGTGCCGCTGCACGGGCTACGAGAAGATCCTCGACGCGGTCCGGCTCGCCGCCGCCCGCGGCGACGCGCGGACCACCGGAACGGGGGCCTGACCATGAGCGGAGTCACCCGCACACCCACCCACCTGACCCAGGGCGGCAAGGCCGACGCGGGCATCGGCGCCTCCACGCTGCGCCCGGACGGCACCCTCAAGGTGACCGGCGAGTTCGCGTACTCCTCGGACCTGTGGCACGAGGACATGCTGTGGGGCTTCACCCTGCGCTCCACCGTCGCGCACGCCGAGATCGTCTCCATCGACACCTCCGAGGCGCTCGCCCAGTCCGGCGTGTACGCGGTCCTGACCTACGACGACCTGCCCACGGACGTGAAGAACTACGGTCTGGAGATCCAGGACACGCCCGTCCTCGCGCACGGCAAGGTCCGCCACCACGGCGAACCGGTGGCGCTGGTCGCCGCCGACCACCCGGAGACGGCCCGCCGCGCCGCCGCCAAGATCAGGATCGAGTACCGCGAACTGCCGCTGGTCACCGACGAGGCGTCCGCGCTGGCCGAGGACGCGCCGCTGGTCCACGAGCACCGCGACGACCACCACGCCGGGCACGTACCGCACCCGAACATCGTGCACCGCCAGCCCATCGTGCGCGGCGACGCCGCGGCGGCGGCCCGCCGGGCGGATGTGATCGTCTCCGGCGAGTACGTCTTCGGCATGCAGGACCAGGCGTTCCTCGGCCCGGAGTCGGGCCTCGCGGTGCCCGGTGAGGACGGTGGCGTCGACCTGTACGTCGCCACCCAGTGGCTCCACTCCGACCTGCGCCAGATCGCGCCGGTCCTGGGCCTGCCCGAGGACAAGATCCGCATGACGCTCTCCGGCGTCGGCGGCGCCTTCGGCGGCCGCGAGGACCTGTCGATGCAGATTCACGCCTGTCTGCTGGCGCTGCGCACCGGCAAGCCCGTCAAGATCGTCTACAACCGGTTCGAGTCGTTCTTCGGGCACGTCCACCGGCACCCCGCCAGGCTCTGGTACGAGCACGGCGCCACCAAGGACGGCAAACTCACGCACATGAAGTGCCGCATCGTGCTGGACGGCGGCGCGTACGCGTCCGCCTCCCCGGCCGTCGTCGGCAACGCCTCCTCCCTGTCCGTCGGCCCGTACGTCGTCGAGGACGTGGACATCGAGGCCATCGCCCTGTACTCGAACAACCCGCCCTGCGGCGCCATGCGCGGCTTCGGCGCCGTCCAGGCGTGCTTCGCGTACGAGGCGCAGATGGACAAGCTGGCCGAGAAGCTGGGCATGGACCCGGTCGCCTTCCGGCAGCTGAACGCCATGGAGCAGGGCACCCTGCTGCCGACCGGCCAGGAGGTCGACTCCCCGGCGCCGGTCGCCGAGCTGCTGCGCCGCGTCAAGGCGATGCCGCTGCCGCCGGAGAACCAGTGGGAGACCACCGAGGGCGCCGACGTCCGTGCGCTGCCCGGCGGGCTGTCCAACACCACGCACGGCGAGGACGTCGTACGCGGCATCGGCTACGCCGTCGGCATCAAGAACGTCGGTTTCTCCGAGGGCTTCGACGATTACTCCACCGCCCGCGTCCGCATGGAGGTCGTCGGCGGCATGCCGGTCGCGACCGTGCACACCGCGATGGCGGAGGTCGGCCAGGGCGGTGTCACCGTCCACGCGCAGATCGCCCGTACCGAACTGGGCGTCGAGCAGGTCACCATCCACCCGGCGGACACCCGGGTCGGTTCGGCGGGCTCCACCTCCGCCTCCCGGCAGACCTACGTCACCGGCGGCGCGGTGAAGAACACCTGCGAGCACGTGCGCGAGAAGGTCCTGGAGCTGGGACGGCGCAAGTTCGGCGCCCACCACCCGGCGTGGGCCACCGCCGAACTCCTGCTGGAGGGCGGCAAGGTCGTCACCGACGGCGGCGAGGTGCTCGCCGATCTCGTGGACGTCCTGGAGGGTGAGGCGGTCGACCTGGAGCTGGAGTGGCGGCACCGCCCCACCGAGGCGTTCGACCTGCGCACCGGCCAGGGCAATGGCCATGTCCAGTACTCCTTCGCCGCGCACCGCGCGGTCGTCGAGGTGGACACCGGCCTCGGCCTGGTCAAGGTCATCGAACTGGCCTGCGCCCAGGACGTCGGCAAGGCGCTCAACCCGCTCTCCGTCGTCGGCCAGATCCAGGGCGGTACGACGCAGGGCCTCGGCGTCGCGGTGATGGAGGAGATCATCGTCGACCCGAAGACCGCGAAGGTACGCAACCCCTCCTTCACGGACTACCTCATCCCCACGATCCTCGACACGCCGACCATCCCGGTCGACGTGCTCGAACTCGCCGACGAGCACGCCCCGTACGGGCTGCGCGGCATCGGCGAGGCACCCACCCTGTCGTCCACCCCGGCCGTCCTCGCGGCGATCCGGAACGCGACCGGGCTCGAACTGAACAAGACTCCGGTCCGTCCGGAGCACCTCACCGGCACATAACCGTCCCGGCGGTACGGCCGTACGCGGGCCCCACTCCCGTACGGCCGTTCCGCCGCCGGCACCTGGGCCGTCCCCCGGGTCGTGCGGCCGATGTTGAATCCCAAATCTCGCGGCGCGGTGCGCGCGTGACGCGAGGGCCCCTATGAACCTTGGGAGTAAGGCACCATGACCCAGCAGTCCCTGGAGCCGCAGACCACGGCGGACGACGCGGGTGCAGGCACCCGTCAGCCCGCCGGCCGGTCCTGGCTCGACCGGTACTTCCACATATCCGACAGAGGGTCGACGGTCGCGCGCGAGGTGCGCGGCGGCATCACCACCTTCATGGCGATGTGTTACATCCTCCTGCTCAACCCCCTCATCCTGGCCACACCGGACGTCGAGAAGGCCACTCTGTCCAGCGCCGGTGTGGTCACCGCCACGGCGCTCGGCGCGGCGGCCTGCACCCTGCTCATGGGCTTCGTCGGCAAGGTGCCGCTGGCCCTGGCGGCCGGGCTGAACGTCTCGGCGGCGCTGACCTCGCAGGTCGTGCCGTACATGACCTGGCCGCAGGCGATGGGCATGTGCGTGCTGTACGGCGTGGTCATCATGCTCCTGGTGGTCACCGGCCTCCGCGAAATGATCATGAACGCCATCCCGCTCGCCCTCAAGCACGCCATCACCATGGGCATCGGGATGTTCGTCGCCCTGCTCGGCCTGGTGAAGGCCGGCTTCGTCGGCAAGGGCACCGGCGGCCCCGTACAGCTCGGCCTGACCGGCGAACTCTCCGGCTGGCCGGTCCTCTTCTTCGCCGTCACCCTGCTGCTGATCTTCATGCTGCAGGCCCGCAACGTGCCCGGCGCCATCCTCATCGGCAT
Source organism: Streptomyces sp. NPDC030165 (assembly GCF_055573595.1). Lineage (NCBI taxonomy): Bacteria > Bacillati > Actinomycetota > Actinomycetes > Kitasatosporales > Streptomycetaceae > Streptomyces > Streptomyces sp. NPDC030165. The sequence continues at coordinate 140,170 of NZ_JBVIBD010000021.1, forward strand.
CGTCATCGGCACCGTGCTGTCCGTGCTCGCCACCACCCTCGGCGGCCTCACCGACAAGGACTGGGGCGGCACCTCGCCGGAACTGCACGGCAGCGCCGTGGCCGCGCCCGACTTCGGACTCTTCGGACACGTGGAGTTCGGCGGCTGGGACCAGATCGGCGCGATCACCGTCGGCATGATCGTCTTCACCCTGGTGCTCGCCGGGTTCTTCGACGCCATGGCCACCATCATCGGCGTCGGTACGGAGGCCGGGCTCGCCGACGACAAGGGCCGGATGCCCGGTCTGTCCAAGGCGCTGTTCGTCGACGGCGCGGGCGGCGCGATCGGCGGTGTCGCCGGTGCGTCCGGCCAGACCGTCTTCATCGAGTCGGCCAGCGGCGTCGGCGAAGGCGCCCGTACCGGCCTGTCCTCGGTCGTCACCGGCCTGTTCTTCGCGGCCTGCCTCTTCTTCACCCCGCTCACCCAGCTCGTGCCCGCCCAGGTCGCCGCGGCCGCCCTCGTCGTCATCGGCTCGATGATGATGAGCGCCGCCAAGCACGTGGACTGGAGCGACCGATCGGTGTCGATCCCGGTGTTCCTCACCGTGGTGCTGATGCCCTTCACGTACAACATCACCGCGGGCGTCGGCGCGGGCGTCATCGCCTACACCGCCATCAAGACCGCCCAGGGCAAGTGGCGGGAGGTCGGCGCCTTCATGTGGGTACTCAGTCTGATCTTCCTCGTCTACTTCTCGCTGCACCCGATCGAGAACTGGCTGGGCGTCAAGTAACACCCGCCCCGCAACCATCCGTAAGGAGACCGACATGCTGGACATCGCCGACGAACTGCACCGGTGGGCCCGGCAGCGACGCCCCTTCGCGGTGGCCACCGTCGTGGCCACCAGCGGCAGCGCGCCCCGCAGGCCGGGCGCCGCACTGGCCGTCGACAGCGACGGCACGGCCATCGGGTCGGTCTCCGGCGGGTGCGTGGAAGGAGCGGTCTACGAGCTGTGCCAGGAAGCGCTCCGCACCGGCGAAACGGTTCTGGAGCGCTTCGGCTACAGCGACGAGGACGCCTTCGCGGTCGGCCTGACCTGCGGCGGCGTCATCGACATCCTCGTCACACCGGTACGCCCGCACGGCGCGTACGCACCGGAGGGCGGCGGAGCGGGTACGCAGGCCGGACCGGCGGAGACCGAACCGGACGCCGCCACCCCCGTCACCACCGCCCTGGCCGCCGCCGCCTCCGGCGAAGCGGCGGCCCTCACCCGGGTCGTCGGCGGCCCGGCCCGCCTGCTGGGCCGCGCCCTGCTCGTACGCCCCGACGGGAACGTCACCGGCACCCTCGGCGGCTCCCCGGACCTGGACCGCACCGCCGTCCACGAGACCCGCGCCCTGCTGGAGGCGGGCCGCACCGCCACCGTCGAGATCGGCGCGGACGGCTCCCGCTGCGGCGAACCCGTCCGCCTCCTCGTCGAGTCCTCCGTCCCCGCCCCCCGCATGATCGTCTTCGGTGCCATCGACTTCGCCGCCGCCCTCGTACGCGCCGGCAAGTTCCTCGGCCACCACGTCACCGTCTGCGACGCCCGCCCCGTCTTCGCCACCCGCGCCCGCTTCCCCGACGCGGACGAGATCGTCGTCGACTGGCCGCACCGCTACCTGGAGACCCAGGACCTCGACGCCCGCACGGCCCTCTGCGTCCTCACCCACGACGCCAAGTTCGACGTCCCCCTCCTGGAACGCGCCCTGCGCCTGCCCGTCGCCTACGTCGGCGCCATGGGCTCCCGCCGCACCCACCTGGACCGCCTCGCCCGCCTGCGCGACGCCGGCCTGACCGAACTGGAACTCAACCGGCTGCGCTCACCCATCGGCCTCGACCTCGGCGCCCGCACCCCCGAGGAGACCGCCCTGTCCATCGCCGCCGAAATCGTCGCCGACCGCCACGGCGGCACCGGCGCCCCCCTCACCGGGGCGCACACGCCCATCCATCACGACGGCCCCGCTCCGGTGGACCGCATCGGGCCGGCTTCGGTGGCGTGAACGGGCGCCGGAGCTCTCGGCGAGGGCGCGGTGCGCGGGGTCGGGGGCGGGGTCGGCGTACAGGAACGTCGGAGGCGCCCAGCGCGCGGGCGACGTCGCACACGTACAGGCCGATGCTGCCGCGGGTCACGACCAGGACCCTGGCGCCGGCGCAGATCGCCACGCTCGTCGTCGCGGCCGTCGAGGGCACCGTCGCCCTGTGCCACGCCGAACGCGGTACGGAGCCCCTCGACCGCACCGCCGCGCAGCTCCAGGCCCTGCTCGCCGCCACGGTCGGAGACTGAGCAAGCGCCGCCGGGCCATCAGCCTCAACGCGCCGCGCGCAGTTCCAGGTCGGCGACCAGCGCCCGGTGATCCGTGCCCGCCAGATCCAGGAAGCGCGCCGCCCGGGGACGCAGAGCGCCGCCGGCCAGGATGTGGTCGATCTGGGCGCCCAGTACGGGGGTGGTGCGGGCGGGCCAGGTCGGGGTGCGGGGGCTGCCGGTCGCGGGGGCGCTGTCACGGAGACCGGTGTGCAGGACGGACCGGAAGGCGGCGTGGTCCTGGGAGGAGTTGAAGTCGCCCGCGATGATGAGCGGTTCGCGGCCGCGGGCGGCCGCCAGGTCGCGGAGGCGGCCGAGTTCGGTGCGCCAGGTGGTCAGGGAGGCGGGCAGTGGCGGCATCGGATGGGCGACCTGGAAGCGCAGGCGGTGGCCGGAGACGGTGACGGCCGCGCGGGGCATGGCGAGTTCGCCCGCGACGCCGCCGTCCGGGCGCAGCGGGAACCGGCTCAGTACGGCGGAGCCCTCGGACGCGCCGTGCCCGGCGAGCAGGCGGAAGGGGTAGGCGGCGCGGACGGCCGCGGAGTCCAGGGCGGTGGCGCAGCGGTCCGGGTCGCACTCCTGGACCGCGACGAGGTCGGGGCGCTCGCGGCGCAGCGTGGCCAGCAGCGCGTCCGTGGCGCGGCCGAATTCGAGGTTCGCGGTGAGGACGCGGAGGCGGGCGAGGGGCGGGCCGTGCGGCGTGGGGGCGTCGTCGCCGTACGGCCGGACGAACGCGGTCAGGCCCAGCAGTACGGCGGCGGCCCAGCACAGGCCGGGCCGCCAGCGGGCCGCGAGGGACAGCGCCAGGCCCAGCCCGGCGGGCACCAGCAGCCAGGGCAGGAAGGCGAGCAGTTGCGGTACGGGCGTCACGCCGTCCGAGCCGGCGGCGCGGAAGAGCAGCGGGACGGTGGCGACGAGCAGGAGGGCGGCCGCGCCGGCCGCGGCCGTCCGCCTGCGCCGCCGTGGTGCCGCGCCGGCCGCAGCGGCCGATGAATTCCCCGTCGCCATAGGACGATGGTGCCGTACCGGCTGCCGTGCGTGAGGTGACTCACGAGGACGCTTGGGGAATTCTTGGCCGAATGGCGGAGGGGGCGGCGGGCCGGGTATGGCATGATTCTGTGGTGAGGATGCCGGAACGCACGGCATCCGGTTTGTGTCCGCGCGAGCGAGGAGGTGATCGGGATGAGTCCCGAAGGAAGTCCTTGCCGCAGCGTTGCGGTGCCGATCTGACGGCACCATTCACGGTGTTTCGACCGGCCGGAGCGGGCGGTCTCGGCATGTCCCGGTGTGCCCGTCGGCGTTGAGCGCCGGCCTGCCCCGGTCGACGTGCCCGGTCCGACCCGGTTCCGTCCGATGTGTACCGCTGTGTATCGGGCGTTCCATGCGGTCGGGGCCCGGTCAGGTCCGGTCCCGGTCGGTGTGCCCTGCGGTTCCCTCTTTCCGTGCGGCCTTTCCGCACGTCGTTCACCTGACCCCGGGCGCGTAAAAGCGCGCGGCCGCGACACGGTGCATTCCGGCGTGCGTGAATTTCCGCGCGTCCGGTAATTCCGTAATTCTCGTTCCGTCGCGATCGCTCTCGATCGCCGAATTCCCCGTGCCAGGCCGCGCGCCACCGGGGCATGCCGTCATGCCCCGGCACCGCCGTGTCCTCGTACGGACGGAGGTCTGTCATGACCAGCCTGCTCACCCCCGAGAAGCTCGCTCCGCCGGGCCGCCGCCCGCGCCGGGAGCGCCGGGCCGCCGAACTCGAAGCCCGTACCCGTGCCGTCGGCGAGAACCTGGCCGCGATCAGCGCGCGCCCGGCGGCCCGGGTGCTCCAGGACCTGCGCGCCGGCCGCGACGGTCTGCTCCAGGAGAACGCCGAGGCCCGCCTGGAGCGCGACGGCCACAACGTCATCGCGCACGAGCGGCCCCCGCGCTGGTACGTGCAGCTGGCCAAGGCGTTCTGGAACCCGTTCATCCTCGTGCTCACCGCGCTGGCCGCCGTCATGTCCGCGCAGTGGCTCCAGGTCGCCGACGAGGAGCCCTTCGACCCGAAGATCCCGATCCTCGGCGCGATGGTGCTGATCAGCGCGCTGCTGCGGTTCTGGCAGGAGTACCGCTCGGGCAGCTCGGCCGCCGCGTTGCGTGCCCTGGTCACCACGACCACCGCCGTACAGCGCAGGGCCGGCCGGACGCAGGCGCCGGCCACCGTGGAGGTGCCGGTGGCGGACGTCGCGCGCGGTGACATCGTCAAGCTGGCCGCGGGCGACCTCGTACCGGCCGATCTGCGGCTGCTGAACGCGAAAGACCTGATGATCGCCCAGGCCGCCCTCACCGGCGAGTCGCTGCCCGTCGCCAAGGCCGACACACGGGACCTGGACGGTGGCCGGCACGCGACCGCCGACCCGGTGGAGGCCGACAACCTGGTGCTGGCGGGCACATCCGTCACCTCAGGCACCGCGACCGGGGTGGTCGTGGCCACCGGCCCGGACACCTACTTCGGGTCGATGGCCGGCTCACTGACCGGCGAGCGTCCGGAGACCAGCTTCGACGCCGGAGTGAAGAAGGTCAGCTTCCTGCTGATCCGGTTCATGCTGGTGATGGTGCCGCTGGTGTTCGCCGTCAACGGCCTCACCAAGGGCGACTGGGCCGAAGCGGCCACCTTCGCGGTGGCCGTCGCGGTGGGCCTGACGCCCGAGATGCTGCCGATGGTGGTCACCACCAACCTGGCGCGCGGCGCGGTCGCCATGGCCCGGCGCAAGGTCGTCGTCAAGCGCCTGAACGCCATCCAGAACCTCGGCGCGATGGACGTGCTGTGCACGGACAAGACCGGCACCCTCACCGAGGACCGCGTCGTCCTGGACCGCTACCTCGACGTACGCGGCCGCGAGGACGGCGAGGGCCGCGAGGTGCTGGAGCTCGCCTACCTCAACAGCCACTTCCAGACGGGACTGCGCAACCTCCTGGACCAGGCCGTCGTCGACCGGATGCACGAGGCCGAGGAGGTGGTCGTCGACGCGCGGTTCACGCTGGTCGACGAGGTCCCCTTCGACTTCGCGCGGCGCCGGATGTCGGTGGTGCTGCGGCGCGACGGCCTCGAAGGCCCGGCCGACGGGCACATCATGGTCACCAAGGGTGCGGTCGAGGAGGTCCTCGCGCTGTGCACCCACGTCGTGGACGGCGGACAGCGCGTGGAGCTGACCGACGCGTTGCGCCGCCAGGCCGCGCTGACCGCCGAGAACCACAACCGGCAGGGCCTGCGGGTGCTGGCGGTGGCGACCCGTACGCTGCCCGCCACCCGCGACACGTACGGCGTCGCCGACGAGGCGGAGCTGACCCTGCGGGGCTTCCTGGCCTTCCTCGACCCGCCGAAGCAGGACGCCGCCGAGGCGCTGCGGGCGCTGGCCGGCAGCGGCATCGCCGTCAAGGTCGTCACCGGCGACAACGAGCTGGTCGCGGCGCGGGTGTGTGCCGACGTCGGCATCGAGGTGGGCACCGTCGTCACGGGGCCCTGCCTCGACCTCCTCGACGAGCCGGAGCTGGCCGCGCTGGTCCGTACGACCACCGTGTTCGCCAAGGTCAACCCGGTACAGAAGGCCCGCATCGTCCGCGCGCTCCAGGGCGCCGGGCACACCGTCGGCTTCCTCGGCGACGGCATCAACGACGCGGCCGCGCTGCGCGAGGCGGACGTCGGCATCTCGGTCGACACCGCCGTCGACATCGCCAAGGAGTCCGCGGACATCATCCTGCTGGAGAAGGACCTGACCGTCCTCGGACAGGGCGTCCTCCAGGGCCGCCGGACCTTCGGCAACACCATCAAGTACCTCAAGATGACGGCCTCCTCGAACTTCGGGAACGTCTTCTCGGTACTGGCCGCCTCCGCCTTCCTGCCGTTCCAGCCCATGCTGGCCACCCAGCTGCTCGTGCAGAACCTCTGCTACGACATCTCGCAGCTCGCCACGCCCTGGGACCGGATGGACGAGGAGTACCTGCGCAAGCCACGGACCTGGGACGCCCGGGGCATCGGACGCTTCATGCTGGTCCTGGGCCCGACCAGCTCGGTCTTCGACATCACCACGTTCCTGCTGATGTGGCACGTCTTCGGGGCGGACAGCGAGGCGCACCAGGCGCTGTTCCAGTCCGGCTGGTTCGTCGAGGGGCTGCTGACACAGACGCTCGTGGTGCACATGCTGCGCACCCGCAGGATCCCGTTCGTACGGTCCCGGGCCACCTGGCCGGTGCTGCTGATGACCGGCCTGGTCATGGCGTTCGGCATCGCCCTGCCGTTCTCGCCGCTGGCCCCGGCGCTCGGCCTGCAGGCCCTGCCGCTGAGCTACTTCCCGTGGCTGGCCGGGACGCTGCTGGCCTACTGCCTGCTGACCCAGGGCGTGAAGACCTGGTACATCCGCCGGTTCAACACCTGGCTGTGAACCGCCGAAGAGACAAGGGGGCCGCCCGCGGGCGGCCCCGCCCCGGCGCACGGATGAGGAGCGCGGATCATGGTGAACGAGTGGCAGCTGGCCGGCAACATCGCCGCCGGCCTGGGTTTCGGCGCGGTCATCGGCCTGGAACGGCAGTGGCGCGCCCGCATGGCGGGACTGCGCACCAACGCGCTGGTCGCCGCCGGTGCCGCGCTGTTCGTCCTGCTGTCGCAGTACGGCTTCGCGGCCGCGACCAGCACCACGGGCTACGACGGGTCGCGGGTCGCCGCGCAGATCGTCTCCGGCATCGGCTTCCTCGGTGCCGGCGTCATCATGCGCGACGGACTGAGCGTACGCGGCCTGAACACCGCGGCCACCCTGTGGTGCTCGGCCGCGGTCGGCGCCCTGGCGGGCACCGGCCTGTACGTGGTCGCGGCGCTCGGCACGGCCGGAGTGGTGGGCGCGAACCTGGTGCTGCGGCCGCTCGGCCGGCGGATGGACCGGGAACCCGGGGGCGGCGCGGAGGTCGCGACCGACTACTACTTCGAGGCGGTGTGCACCGAGCCCGAGGAGGCGCACATCAGGACCCTCGTCGTCCAGGCCGTCAGCCGCCCCGGCTTCCGGCTGCGGGCCGTGCACAGCCGCGACGACGGCGCGTCGCGGGACGACGGTACGCCGCCGAAGGTCACCGTCGCCGCCGAGCTGACCACCGAGCGGCGCGACGACAGTCTGCTCGAAGAGGCGGTCAGCAGGCTGTCGCTGGAGCCCGCGGTGTCAGCCGTGAGCTGGACCGTGCTGAACAACCCGGACGGCGGGGAGGCGGATTACGACGGGAACTACGATGACGGGTACCGCGGCCGGCGCCGCCACCGGGTGCGGGACTTCTTCACGGGGTCGGGTGGCCCCCGGCAGCGGTCCTGACGGGCCCGGCGGGCCGGGCAGCCCCGGCAGCGGGCCCGGCGGCCCGTCGCGTAAAACCGGGTGACGGCGCGCGGGCCCTGGAGCTAGCGTCCTTCACGTGAGCACCGACATACGGGACATCCCCGAAGCACATGTCGACCGGGCCCTCGATCTCGCCTACCTCGCCTTCCACGAGAAGACCGGCGACGCCACCCGCAAGCGCCACCGCGAAGCGTTGCTGCGCTGCGAGCGGGTGGGCGCGTACGACGACGAGGAGGTCGTCGGCTTCGCCGCGGCGCACCGCCTGGGCCTCTCCGTGCCGGGCGGCGAACTCCCTGCCGCCGAACTGGACTTCGTCTCCGTCGCGCCCACCCACCGGCGGCGCGGCGTGCTGACCGGCATGATGGGCGAACTGTGGCGCCGCTGCGCCGCCGACGACCGGCCGCTGGCCTGCCTGTGGGCGTCGGAGGACGCGATCTACGGCCGCTTCGGCTTCGGCCCGGCCACCGAGGCGTACAGCGTCGAGATCGACACCACCCGGCCCCTGCACCTGCGCATCACGCCCGACCCGCGCCCGCTGCGGCTGATCGCCCCGGCGGACGCCGTCGGCGTGCTCGCGCCGCTGTACGAAGCGGGCCGGGCGCGGCGCGGCGGACGGCTCTCCCGCGACGAGGCGTGGTGGCGGCGCGCGCTGCTCTCCGGCGACGAGGGCGGCGACGACGGCAAGGACGGCCCGTCGCGCATCGTCGTCCTCGGCGACAAGGGCGCGCCCGCCGCCGGATACGTCGTCTACCGGGTGGGGGAGAAGGGCACCGTCACCGTCGAGGAGATGGAGGCGCCCGACGCGCCGGCCGCCGCGGCGCTCTGGTCCTACCTCGCCTCCATCGACCTGACGCGCAAGGTACGGGCCTGGGCGATCGCTCCCGACGACCCACTGCTGCACTTCGCCGCCGACCGCGACCAGGTACGCGTCACCGGCCAGTTGCCCGCGCTGTGGCTCCGGCTGGTGGACGTGGCCCGGGCGCTGACCACCCGCTCCTGGGCCGCTTCCGCCGACCTGGTCCTGGAAGTGCGCGACGCCACGCTGCCCGCCAACGCCGGCCGCTTCCGGCTGACGACGGACCCGTCCGGCGCCGCGTACGGGCCCACGGGCGACCCGGCCGATCTGACCCTGGACGTACGGGACCTGGCGGCCTGCTACCTCGGCGGCGTCCCGCTGCGGCGGCTGGTGCGCGCCGGACTGGCCGAGGAGCATACGCCGGGTGCGGCCCGGTCGCTGGACGCCGCGCTGGAGACGGAACACCTGCCGTTCACCGGGGATGACTACTGAGCGGGCCGCCGAGAGGGACCTGCGCAGTGGCCGGAAGCGGCGCACCGTGCCGCACCCGCCGTTTGGGCGGGCCGCGGCCGGGCACCCGGCGCCGTGTTCCGAGTCCCGATCGTGCGAAGGAGCGTTCCATGAGCGACATCTGGGGCTACCCGGCCGCCGCCGGCCACACGGCCGGCATGGACCTCGCGGGATTCAAGGTCGAGGCCACGGACGGCAGCATCGGCAAGGTCGACAAGCACTCCGACGAAATGGGTTCCGCCTGGATCGTGGTCGACACCGGCGTCTGGATCTTCGGCAAACACGTCCTGCTGCCGGCCGGCGTCGTCGCGTCCGTCGACACCGCCGAGCGCAAGATCTACGTCTCCCGCACCAAGGAAGAAATCAAGAACTCCCCGGAGTTCGACAAGGAGAAGCACCTCGGCAACCCGGACTACCACCAGCAACTGGGGTCGTATTACCAGCCGCATCACAAGTGACAGGACTCCTCGCAGGCGGCCGCATGACGCGGGACGGCAGTCCTGTCGCGTGATGCGGCCCCTGAGCCAGGGTTCGCTGGTTTCGGGCGGGGCCCTCGGGCCCCGCCCCTTGTCATTTCGCGCTGTCCAGTGCGCGGCAGTGCCGTGCGTTTCTCCGGCGATACGCTGCCCACGACGATGCCGGGGCCGACGGGACCGGGCGAGCAGGTGCGCACCCTCGCGCTCGGTGTGTCGTCGCCGTCACAGACTTCGATACGGGCGACGGGCGACCACAGCCCGGAGATGGTTTCGAAGTCGCGCCCGCCCTGGCCGTGAGCGTCACACCCGCGCGCCCTTGCCCAGGTTCGCCGGACCGTCGTGGACCCTCCGGTACCAAGCGGCGACGGCTTGCTTGTAGCCGTCGGGCATGTTCAGTCCCGGCACCTGATCACTGGTGAACATGCCGAGTTGCCGGTGTTCGTGGCTGACGACCGGCGGCCGTCCGGGAGTCAGCAGAGTGCAGCCATAGGTCACGATCAACACGCGTCGCCCAGGGACGGGCTGGTAGATCCACGCGCCGCCGTCGATGAGCGGACCGGCTTCGACCTCCCAACCGGTCTCCTCCTGGATCTCGCGCTCCAGAGCCGCCTCCGGACTGCTGTCCGGCAGCTGGGCACCATCGGGACTGCCGATCTCCAGGCGGCCTCCGGGCAGCTCCCACTCGTCACGCTCGTTCCGCAACAGCAGCACGTGATGTCGCCCGTCGAGTGCGACGCCTTTCACGGAGACGGGCCGGAGCGGCGGCGTGTACGTCATTACCGTCCCCTTGTCACGCTGTGCGAGCCGGGCCTTCGGAACGTAGCAGGGTCTCATCAGCCCACCCACCCCAACCGGTATGCTCCGGTCGACAATCCGTCGCTTTACCCGGCGGCATACTCAGAAGCCGCAGACACCGCGCGCCCCTCACGGCAGCAGTCCCGCCCTGCGGGCCGCCACCACTGCGTGCAGCCGTGAGTGGACTCCCAGTTTGCGCATGGCGGAGCGCAGGTAGCTCTTGACCGTTTCCGGGCGCAGTCCCAGTCGTTCCGCGGCCGCTGCGTTGGTCGCGCCCGTGGCCACGCATGCCAGGACGTCCACCTCGCGCGGCGCCAGTACCGTGCCGTCCGTACGGACGCACCCGGGAGCGGAGGCCGCCGCCAGCCGTCCGCACGCCGTCAGTACCTCGTGGCGGAGCGCGGGGTCCGTGATGCGCTGTGCCAGGGCCCGCAGGTCGCCGTGGGCCTCCCGTACCTCTTCCCAGGCCGCGGGGCCGGCGGCCGCCGGCTGCCTGGTGACCGACAGCAGGCGCTGCGCCTCGTCCTGGAGGAGCAGGGCCTGTTCCAGTTCGCGGGCGGCCTGCATCGCGGCGGACAACGGGCGGTCGCCGAGTCGTACCGGGTGGCGCAGCGCACCGTAGAGGACCCCGCGTACCCGCCGACGGACGACGACCGGCACCGCGAGCACGGAGTACAGCCCTTCGGCCGCCACGGCGGCGTCGTACTCGTGGCTGATGACGGCGGACGAGTGGTAGTCGGTCACCGCGAAGGGCCGGGTCAGTACCGCCGCCTTGCCTCCCAGGCCGTTGCCGTGCCGGACGGCGAGTCCGTGCAGCGCGGCGGATCTGGCGCCCGTCAGCTCGCTGATGCGGTAGCGGCCGGTGTCGTACCGCAGCCCGCCGAACGCCACCGGCAGCCCGCTCGTCCGCCGCAGCCGCAGCAGCGCCGCCCGTACGTCGGCGGAACCGCCGCACTCTGATTCGACCCGCACGCCGAAACCTCCGCTTCCCCCCGTTCGGGGGTGGTGAGACCTGCGTCACCGATTACACGATGACGGTAGGCGGTGCGGCAATGAGGAGGACACATGGCGGACACGGATACGACAGGTGCGACGGGTGGTACGGACGGTATGGGGGAGGTTGCCCCTGTTGTGGAAGTGGCGGGAGGAGCGGTGAACGTGGTGGGAGCGGCGGATGCCGACCCGACTGGGCCGGGAGCCAGGACCGGAGCCAGGGCTGGAACGGGCACCGCGACCGGGCCCGGCACCGGTCCCGCGGCCACAGCCGCCGACCCGGCCGCGGAGTTCCGTGCGGCGCGGGACTTTCTCCTGCGCCATCGTGAGGACTACGACGGCGCCCGCGCGGGCTTCGTCTGGCCCCGCCCCGCGTACTTCAACTGGGCGCTGGACTGGTTCGACCGCATCGCCGACGGCAACGGCCGCACCGCTCTGCACATCGTCGAGGAGGACGGCGCCCACACCCGCCGCACCTTCGACGAGCTGCGCCGCGTATCGAACCGGGCCGCCAACTGGCTGGCCGCCCAGGGCGTACGCGCCGGTGACCGGATCGTGGTGATGCTCGGCAACCAGGCCGAGCTGTGGGAGACCGCCCTCGCGGCGATGAAGCTGCGCGCCGTCGTCATCCCCGCCACCCCGCTGCTCGGCCCGCTCGACCTCGCCGACCGTGTCGAGCGAGGCCGGGCCCGGCACGTGCTCGTACGGGCCGCGGACACCGGCAAGTTCGCGGATGTTCCCGGTGACTACACGCGGATCGCGGTCGGCGGCACCGAGGGGGCGGAGGGCTGGCTCGCCTACGAGGACGCGTACGCCGCCTCCGAGACGTACGAGCCCACGGGCCCCACCCGGGCCGACGACCCCTTGATGCTCTACTTCACCTCCGGCACCACGGCCCGCCCCAAGCTCGTCGAACACACCCACACCTCGTACCCCGTCGGCCACTTGGCGACGATGTACTGGATCGGCCTGCGGCCCGGCGACGTCCACCTGAACATCTCCTCGCCCGGCTGGGCCAAGCACGCCTGGTCCAACCTCTTCGCCCCCTGGAACGCCGAGGCCACCGTCTTCCTCCACAACTACACCCGCTTCGACGCGGCCCGGCTGATGGCGGAGATGGACCGGGCGGGCGTCACCAGCTTCTGCGCCCCGCCGACCGTGTGGCGGATGCTCATCCAGGCCGACCTGACGGCCCTGAAGAACCCGCCGCGGGAGATCGTCGCGGCCGGTGAACCGCTCAACCCGGAGATCATCGAACGGGTACGCGAGGCGTGGGGTGTCACCATCCGCGACGGCTTCGGGCAGACCGAGACGGCCGTCCAGGTGGCCAACACCCCTGGTCAGGCCCTCAAGCCGGGCTCGATGGGCCGCCCCACCCCCGGCTTCGAGGTCGTCCTGCTGGACCCGGTGACCGGCGAGCCGGCCGACGAGGGGGAGATCGCCCTCGACCTGTCGGTCCGGCCGGTGGGCCTGACGACCGGTTACCACGGCGACCCGGAGCGCACCGCCGAGGCGATGGCCGGCGGCTACTACCGCACCGGCGACATCGGCTCGCGCGACGGGGAGGGGTACATCACCTACGTCGGCCGGCGCGACGATGTGTTCAAATCCAGCGACTACAAGGTTTCACCCTTCGAGCTGGAGAGCGCACTGCTGGAGCACGAAGCCGTGGCCGAGGCCGCCGTGGTGCCCGCCCCCGATCCCGTACGGCTGGCCGTGCCCAAGGCGTACGTGGTGCTGGCGGCCGGCTGGGAGCCTGGACCGGAGACCGCGGCGGTGCTCTTCGCGCACTCGCGTTCGGTGCTCGCCCCGTACAAGCGTGTGCGGCGGCTGGAGTTCGCGGACCTGCCCAAGACGGTCTCGGGCAAGATCCGCCGTGTGGAACTGCGTGAGCGCACCGCCGCAGAGGGCGGCGGCTCCGCCGAGTACCGAGAGGAAGACCACCGATGACCGATATGAGCAGGTCACCGAGCCACCCACCGGGCCCCCGGGAGAGCGGCGCCGAGCACCTTCGGGAGGCGTACGCGCGCGGGGAGACCGACCGGCCGCTGCTCGACCGCACCATCGGCGCCGACCTGGAACGCGCCATCAGCCGGTTCGGCGACCGCGAGGCGCTGGTCGACGTGGCGGGCGGGCGCCGCTGGACGTACGCGCAGCTGGGCCGCGCGGTGGACGAGGTCGCGCTCGGCCTGCTCGCCAAGGGCGTGCGCAAGGGCGACCGGGTCGGCATCTGGGCGCCCAACTGCCCCGAGTGGGTGCTGGTGCAGTACGCCACCGCCCGCATCGGCGCCGTCATGGTCAACATCAATCCCGCGTACCGGGTGCACGAATTGGCGTACGTGCTCAAGCAGGCCGGGATGAGTGTGCTGGTCTCCGCCGTGGCCCACAAGAGCAGCGACTACCGGCGGATGATCGAGCAGGTACGGGCCGAGAGCCGGGCCCTGCGCGACGTGGTCTACATCGACGACCCGACCTGGGACGGCCTGCTGGCGGCCGGCGCCGGCGTGCCGCAGGCGAAGCTCGCCGCCTGCGCGAAGGAGCTCTCGCCGCACGACCCGGTCAACATCCAGTACACCTCCGGCACCACCGGCTTCCCCAAGGGCGCCACCCTCTCCCACCACAACATCCTCAACAACGGCTTCTGGGTGGGCGAGACGGTCGGCTACACCGAGCACGACCGGGTCTGCCTGCCGGTGCCGTTCTACCACTGCTTCGGCATGGTCATGGGCAACCTCGGCGCCACCTCGCACGGCGCCTGCATCGTCATCCCGGCGCCCGCCTTCGACGCGGCGGCCACCCTGCGGGCCGTCCAGGAGGAGCGCTGCACCTCCCTGTACGGCGTGCCGACGATGTTCATCGCCGAACTGGACCACCCCGACTTCGCCACGTACGACCTGTCGTCGCTGCGTACCGGGATCATGGCGGGCTCGCCGTGCCCGGAGGAGGTGATGCGGCGGGTCGTCTCCGAGATGCACATGGCCGAGGTCTCCATCTGCTACGGCATGACCGAGACGTCCCCGGTCTCCACCCAGACGCGGCGCGACGACGACCTGGCGCACCGCACCGGCACGGTGGGCCGGGTGCTGCCGCACATCGAGGTCAAGGTGGTGGACCCGGCGACCGGCGCGACCGTACGGCGCGGCGAGCCGGGCGAGCTGTGCACCCGCGGCTACAGCGTGATGCTGGGCTACTGGGAGGAGCCGGAGCGTACCGACGAGGCGATCGACGCGGAGCGCTGGATGCACACCGGCGACCTCGCGGTGATGAACGACGACGGCTACCTGCGGATCGTCGGCCGCATCAAAGACATGATCATCCGGGGTGGTGAGAACGTCTATCCGCGCGAGATCGAGGAATTCCTCTACACCCACCCCAAGATCGCGGACGTGCAGGTGGTCGGCGTCCCGGACGCCAAGTACGGCGAGGAGATCGCCGCCTGCGTCATCCTGCGCGACTCCGCGGACGGGCTCACCCGCGACGAACTGGCCCGCTTCTGCCGCTCGCGCCTGGCGCACTACAAGGTGCCGCGGTACGTCCACGTCCTCGACGCCTTCCCGATGACCGTCAGCGGCAAGGTCAGGAAGATCGAGCTGCGGGAGCGGCTGGCGGCGGAGGCGGAGCCGGTGCGGCCGGCGGACGCGGGCGCCGCGGGGCCGGTCGAGGCGGCTCAGGCATAGCGCCTTTCCGGAGCGGTACGGCCGGGCCGCGCGCCGTGGGATCAGGCGCGGCCCGGCCAGTCCAGCGCCAGCTGTTGCGCACGTGGCAGCCGCGCCACGATCAGGTCGTACGAGTCCTCGATCATGTCCAGGACCAGCCGGTCGTCCAGCGCGCCCGCCAGCGCGACGGTGTTCCAGTGCCGCTTGTTGAGGTGGTGGCCCGGCACGATCTCGGGATGCGCGGCCCGCAGCCGCTCCGCCAGATCGGGGTCGCACTTCAGGCTCACGCTCAGCGGCTCGGCGTCCAGGCTGCTCAGCGCGAAGATCTTCCCCCCGACCTTGAACGTGCACACCTCACGGTGCCCGGGGAACGGGAACTCCTCGGTCGCCCCGTTGAAGTCCAGGCAGACGGCCCGCAGCCGCTTCGCGTCGAACATACGGCCATTATCGCGCGACCGGAACACGCTGCCCCGGCCGTGCGCCGCACCCGCCGGCACGGGGCACCGCCGTCTCGCAGCGGCCGCCGTCACGGCGCGGGCGGCAGCGGTACGGCGGTCAGTACGGCGGAAACCAGCACCACCGCCGCAAGCGTCACCACCTCCGCACGCGCCGGCCCGGTCGCCGCCCCCGGCAGCGCCGCCTCCCGCCGCAGCCGCCTGCGGGCGGCCAGCGCCAGCCCGCTCACGACCAGCACGAGCACGAGCTTGGCCAGCAGGACACGGCCGTACGCCGTGCTGAACGTCTCCGCGAGCGGCAGCCGCCGCAGCGTGCTGCACACGCCGGTCACCGTGATCGCGGCGAACAGCAGCGCCGCCGGTCGCGCGTACCGCATCAGCAACTCCCGCCCCGCCGCCCCGTCGTGCCGCCAGTGCCGCCGCGTCCGCAGCACGTGCAGCAGGCCACCCGCCCACAGCGCGGTCGACGTCAGGTGGACGAGGGTGAGCGCGACGCCGGTCTCCGGCGTGCCGGTCTCGGGGTGGGCCCGCAGCGCCTCGCCGAAGACGACGGCGGCCAGCGGAACGCCGGCCCACCCCGGACGCCTCGAAGCGGCACACAGCGCGGCGAGCAGGAACGCGTTGGCCTCCAGGAGCGCCGGCAGACCGGACCGGGTGGCGTACGCGTCGACGAGTGCCGGCCCCGACAGCCCCGCCAGCGGCGAACCGCTCCCCGCCACCAGCAGCAACTGCCCCACGGCCGCGGCCACTCCCACCCACGCGGCCCGCACCGACCAGCCCCGGGGCAACCCCGCCGGCGCGCCCCGCACACCCCGCGCGAGCCGCGCCCCGGCCAACTCGCCGGCCTGCACACACAGCGCGGCCAGCAGGACCGCCCGCAGCAGAGCGGTGGCCCCGTCCCCGGGTAATCGGATCTCGTACGACTCGTCGACCACCAGCCCCGTACCGAGCAACGGCACGAGTACGACGACGCAGCCGGCCGCGGCGACGGCACAGACCCGCCGGGCGGGGGAGAGGCGCGGGAGCGTACGGCCCGTCGTCCCCTGCGCGCCGGACGGATCGCCCCCGCCGGTGCCGGTCACGAGGGAGCCAGGGGTGGGCCGCGAAGCCGGTTGACGTGGATTCATCCCGTGATGCATCCCGCGATCGTCCCCGGCAGCCGAAGCACCGGGCAAGCGGGGGACCTCCGCGGGTCACCCGACCAGGCCACCGGCGTGCGGCTGCCCGGGTTCAGCCGTCCCGCCGCATACACACCCGCTCCCACCGGTCCAGCCCCAGCTCCGCTTCCCGGCGGCGGATCGCGCGAAGGCCCTGGGTGATCTCCGCTTCGTCCAGGACCCGGAAGCCGATCCGGGCGTAGTACGGGGCGTTCCACGGCACGCCCGCGAAGGTGGTGAGCGTGACCGACGGCAGCCCGCTGTCCTGCCGGGCCCGCTCGATGAGCACACGGCCGAGCCCGCGCCGCGCGCCGTCCGGATGCACGGAGACCTGCTCGATGTGCGCGCTACCGTCGACCGGCTCCCACAGCAGATACGCGAGCGGCGCCTCATCCGGTGCCGCCCCGGCACAGGCGACCAGCGCCCGGCCTGCCCGCTGATAACGGGTCAACTCCGCCAAGGACGGCGGCTCGTCATCGGCGATCCGCCCCATGCCCACAGCACGGAACGCCTCTCCGGCCGCACGCTCGATGTCCCGCAGCACGGGAAGATCGCGCGGCACGGCCGCACGGATGACGGGGCAGGTCTCAGTTGCGTTCATGGAAGCACCGTCGCAGGCAGGCCGGCGCACCGCAGCCGATTTTCGGCTGCGGTGCGCCGGCCTGCGGTGGCTCGCACCTCGTACGGCGCCGGCTGTGCGAGCCGGAGCGCACCACGCCGATGACGTGCCGCCACCACGCCCACCGTGTCCGCGGCGTCGAGCGCGATGTCAACGCCGGCGGAGTTCACCAGCCGCGGAAGAACCCCGGCCCGGGCCCTCAGCCGCGGTCGTGCCCGTCGCCGGTTGGGTCAGATCGCGAACCAGACCCGCTCGATGCGCTCGGGACCCACTTCGTAGAGGGCCACGGCGGTGCGCTCCTCGTCACCCATGAAGCCGGTCACGCGCTCCTGATCGATGACGATGCGGCCGTGTGTGACGCGCGAGACGAGTTCGGCGTGCAGGTCGGGGCTGGCGGCGAAGAGCTTGGCGTAGCGCTCGCGGAAGGCGGGGCCCGACCGGTCGGTGAGGATCTCGCCCGAGGGAAAGGCGTACACGGGTATGTCCTCGGCGTAGTAGCTGAGGAATGTGCTGAGGTCGCCCGCGTTGTAGGCCGCGAGCTGGCCGTCGACGATCTCCTCGGGGGACATGGGAAGCTCCTTCCAGTACCCGGCCGGCACGTGCGTGCGGCGGGCGCGTGTGCGGTGGACGATCATACTGGCGCTGACCCGGCCGGTCCGGCGGCAGTCAGGGAACGTGGGGGCTGCCGGGCCCGGCAGCCCCGCGCGGGTTCAGTGCCGGACGAGGCGGTCCGCCGAGCGGGCCACGAAGAACAGCAGCCCGGCCGTGAGCAGTGCCGCCATGACGGCCACGTAGAGCGCCGACCGCGCGTCGGGGCCGTGTGCGAGGGCGGCGTTCAGTACGAGGGTGAGGCCGGTGACCGAGACCAGCGGGCCGGCGGCGTACCACGCGGCGAACAGGAACGGTCCGGGGCCGCCCATCGGCGTGGCGCCGCCGACGAACAGCAGGTCCGTGCGCGCCGGGCCGCGGCACGCGCCGAAGACCGCAGCCGCCGCGAACGGCACCGCGCACAGCGGCATCAGCAGGAGTGTCCACGCCGCGCCGGCCAGCGCGTACGGCACGGCCGCGAGCAGCCCCAGCGCCGCACCGAGCACCGCGGGCACGACCGCATGATGCAGCATCAGCGTCCGCAGCCGGAACGGTGACCAGGCCGCCCGCCGTACGTCGTCGGTCTCCAGGCGGGCCGGTTCGGCGAGGGCGCCGACCGCCGCGTACCCGCACAGCAGCCCGACGGCCAGGCCGAGTACGCGCTTCTCGCCCGCCGTCGCCGCGCCGAGACCCGCCGCCGCGGCGGCAGCGGCCGTCCAGGTGGCGGCGCGGCCCAGCCGGCCGGGCGAGCGCAGCAGGGCCAGCAGGTCGCGCCGGATGACGACCAGGTGCCGGTTCCGCGGCGGCGGCAGGCGGAACCGGCGCTTCGGCGGCTCGCCGCCGGCCTCCATGACGGCCAGTTTCGCGGCCCGCAGTTCCAGGGCGAACACCCCGGACGTGACAGCCGTGGCCGTCGCCGCACGGCTGCGCAGCTGGGCGTTGGGTACGTACGCGGCGTCCCGGTGGGCGTACACGACGGCCGCCGCGGTGACGGCCACGAGGAGAGCGGCCGCGGCGGGCCAGGCCGGTGCCGGTCCGCCTGTCGCGGCCACGACAGGCTGCGCTGCCCAGCCCCAGGGCCCGGACCACAGTTCGGCCAGTTCCAGAGGCGCCCAGCGGTGACCGGCGCCGGCCAGGGCAGCCTGGCCCGCGCTCAGCGCCAGCAGCAGGGTGACGGGCGCGGTCGATCGCCGTACGTACCGTGCGAGGTGCGGCCTGCGCTCCACCACCATGCCGAGCGATACGGCCAGCAGCGGCAGGCAGAGCGCTGTCGGGAGCAGGGCCGGGAGTCCGCCGCCGAACGACACCAGGCCGGTGACCTGGAGGACCACCGCGGCGGCCACCGCCACCAGCAGCCCAGCGGCCACGGCCAGCCCGGCCGAGAGCCGGAAGGCGGGCCGCAGCACCGCCCCGCGCCGTACGGGCTGGGCGAGGAGCCAGCCGGCGGCCGGCCCGGACACCACGACCGGCCCGCGCCACAGCGCGTCCCGCGCGGCGAGCAGGGCCAGTCCGAGGGTGACGGCGACGAAGGCGGCCGGCAGGGTGCGCTGGAGGTCGGCGCCGAGGCTGCCGTGGTCCGCGCCGAGCTTCAGTTCGCTCAGGAAGCGGTGGGCGTAGCCGCTGCCGTACCCGAGGGCCGCGAGGACGACGCAGTACACGAGAACGGCCTGGTCGCGGCGGCGCTGCCGGTGGTGGGCGCGGCGCTTGGCGCGCAGCCAGCGGAGTGTCTCGGGGGTGCGGTCGTCGTCGGCCTCGGTCCAGACGGCCTGCTCCTCGGTCTCGTACGGGGAGGTGGTCTCTTCCGCTGTCATGAGCGGACGCCCAGCTTCTCCAGCACCTGTGCCGGGCTGCCCTGCTCGACGACCTGACCGTCCTCCAGCGCGATCATGCGGTCGGCGACCTCCAGGGCCAGCTCCGCCTGGTGCGTGGCGAGCAGGACGGCCACCCCGTCCGCCTTCTCGGCGACCAGGAGGGCGGCCAGGCGCGCGCGGGCGTCGGGGTCGAGCCGCTGCTCGGGTTCGTCGAGGACGAGCAGGTCGCGCGGCCGTACCAGCGCGGCGGCCAGCAGCAGCGACTGCAACTGGCCGGAGGAGAGCGAGCCCGGCAGCGCGTGGGCGTGCCCGGCCAGCCGCCGGTCGGCGAGCACCTGGTCGATCCAGGCCTGGGCATCGTCCACGGCATGGGCGACGGTGACGAGCTCCAGGTGCTCGCGGACGGTGAGGTCGGGGTAGCAGGCGACACTGTCGCCGACCACCGCGACCCGCGCCCGTACCTCCGGGTCGTCCTCCGCGGCCTTGCGGCCCGCGAACCGCGCCGTGCCGGTGGTCGGCGCGTCCCGGCCGCAGGCGATGCGCAGCAGGGTGGACTTGCCGGACCCGTTGTGGCCGAACAGGGCCGTGCAGCTGCCGGCGGCCAGGTCGAGGTCGATCGGGTGCAGGGCCTGCCGGTCGCCGTAGCGACGGCTGACGCCGCGCAGTTGCAGCAGCGCGTTCGCGCTGGTCCTGGCCTTCATGGGGAGTGCTTTCCGTACGCTGGATGGGTCGCACCCGACCTTAAGGCCTGGGCTCGGGGCCCGGCCGGGTGCCCGTCCGGGTACGCGGAAGGCTCAGCGGCGCCGGGCCGCTGGGCCTGGACACGGTCAACTCCTGCCGCCAGCCGACCAGTTCGTGTTCGCGGTGGCGCGGAGCCGCGGTCTGCCCGGCCGGGGCCGTGCGGGAGAGCTTCGCGCCCTCGACGTCGGGGCCGGGCAGGAGCCGGTCGAACCGGCGGGGCAGCCACCAGGCGCCCTTGCCGAGCAGGGCGAACAGGGCGGGGACGATGGTCATGCGGACGATGACGGCGTTGAAGAGCACCGCGGCCGCGAGGCCGAAGCCGATCATCTTGACGAAGTCGCCGTCTCGGCCGCGTCCCGGCCCTCCACGGTGATCGTCAGCGGCGCGTCGAACCCGGCGCCGAACGACTCCGAGAGCAGGTCGTAGGCCTTGCGCCGGGCGGTGTCGGGGGGCCATCGTGCCCTCGCCTGGCAGACCGAGCTCCAGACTGGCGGCGGAGGACCCTTACCGGCGCGAAGCCGAGCAGCGCCGGCGTAGGCGGTCGAGCCGTCCTTGCTCACCGCCCGCGTCGCGTACGCGTCGCTGACCGGGGCCACCTGTGGGGACTGCTTCAACCGCGCGGCCAGCGCCGCGACGCGAGCCTTCCGCGCGGGCGCGGTGATCTCGCCGCCCTCGGGTGCGCGGACCACGATCCGGGCGCTCGCGCCGTCGGTGCTCGCGTCGGGGGACTCCTGTTGGTGGGCGGAGAAGGGCGAGAACGCGCGGGTCTGAGCGGGACATGGCAGTGGGGCGTGGAGCGGTCCCGGTGATGGTGCCAGTTCGGCAGTGCGGTGGCGCAGCGGTTCCTGGCTCAAGCGGCGTCACCTTGGCGTCACTGCGGCGCCACCACAACGCGCCTCGCGGATTGCGTGGCGTCAAGGGAAGCCAATTTCGCGAGAAAATCGCAGGTCGGAAGCGTGTGTGCCAAATAAACGCCAAACTGGCTCGCCAAGGCGTCACCGAAGTGCCATGATGACGCCATGGACCTGACGCCCTACGTCGAAGACCTCCGGCGCGAGCTGGCTGTCGCCGCGGACGCCGGCGGTGACGATGCCCGCGCCCTCGCCGAGCGGCTCACCGCACCCCTGGAGTCCGCCGCCCGCCTGACCCTCCTCGACGCGCTGTCCGCCGCCATGGGTGAGGTCACGCGGGAGCTGGCACCGGGCTCGGTCGACGTACGGCTGCGCGGGCTCGACCCGGAGTTCGTGGTGACCGCGCAGCCCGTCCCCGAGCCGTTCCGGGAGGCGCGGGAGCCGGTCGCGGAACCCGCCGCGGCCGCGCCCCCACCGCCGCACGCGGACGTCGGCGACGGCGCCATGGCCCGGATCAACTTCCGCCTCCCCGCCCACCTCAAGGCCCGCGCCGAGAACGCCGCGGCGGCGGAGGGGCTGTCGGTCAACGCCTGGCTGGTGCGGGCCGCGTCCA
The DNA here is from genome assembly GCF_055573595.1 of Streptomyces sp. NPDC030165. Taxonomy (NCBI): domain Bacteria; kingdom Bacillati; phylum Actinomycetota; class Actinomycetes; order Kitasatosporales; family Streptomycetaceae; genus Streptomyces; species Streptomyces sp. NPDC030165. Next base: position 161,896 of record NZ_JBVIBD010000021.1, read on the forward strand.
CCGCCCTCGACGGCGGCGAGCGCGCGAGCCCGCCGGGCCGCGGCAAGGCCACGGACGGCCGGGGCTTCACCGGCTGGGCGCGCTGAGAGCTGACACCGAACTCCGGCCTGAGGGCGAGGAGTTCAACGGCACAGGCTCATCCGCGCTCACCGGCGGACCGCCGGTTCCGCCGACATCACTCATCACCCGCCTCACCGGCGGGGCCACTCACCCACACCAAGAGGACGACACAGCCATGCCTGTTTACGAGACCCCCGAACCGATCACCGCCACCCTTGAGCTGGAATGCGGCACCGCCCGCATCACCGCCGGCAAGCGCACCGACACGGTCGTGGAGGTGCTGCCGCTCAACGGGGCCGACGACAAGGACGTACAGGCCGTACGGCAGACCCAGGTCACCTGCTCGGGCGGCCGCCTCTCGGTCAAGACACCCAAGAAGCGGTCCCCGTTCGGCAAGCCGGGCGCCATCGAGGTGAGCGTCGAACTGCCCGCCGGGTCCGAGGTCCGGGCCACCACGGGCATGGGCAGCCTCTACTGCGAAGGCCGCTTCGGGGACGTCACGCTCAAGACCGGGCTCGGCGACCTCCAGGTCGACGAGGCGGCCGGCGCCGACCTCAGGACCGCCACCGGCGACATCCGCCTGGCCCGCTCGACCGGGGACATCGAGGTCGTCGGCGCGGGCCGCACCGAGATCGGCACCGTCGCCGGCACGGCGACCGTCAAGAACGGCAACGGCGCGACCACGATCGACGAGGTCACCGGCGCCCTGACGGCCAGCGCGGCCAACGGCGACATCTCCGTCGGCACCGCGCACGGCAGCGTCGGCGCCAAGTGCGCCAACGGCCGGATCGAGATCGGCGTCGCCCACGCCGGGGTCGAGGCCGCCTCCTCCAACGGCGGCATCCGCGTCGGCGACGTCACCCGCGGCCGCATCGACCTGCGCACCTCCGTCGGCGACCTCGAAGTGGGCATCCACCAGGGCACCGCCGCCTGGCTCGACACGCACACCAAGTTCGGCGCCGTACGCAACTCGCTCGGCTCCGCGGACGGCCCCGCCGACTCCGACGAGACCGTCGAGGTGCACGCCCGCACCGCGACCGGCGACATCATCATCCGCCGCGCCTGACCGGACGTACCCCGACCCACCGCACCCGAAAGGACAGCGGCATGACCGCCACCCGGACGTCCGCGCCGACCGTCGCACCCGCGACGACGCAGGCGATCACCGCCACCGGACTGCGCAAGTCCTACGGCGACAAACTCGTGCTCGACGGCATCGACCTGACCATCGCCGAAGGCACCGTCTTCGCGCTGCTCGGGCCCAACGGCGCCGGCAAGACCACCACCGTGGAAATTCTCTCCACGCTCATCGACGCCGACGCGGGCGAGGCCTGGGTAGCGGGCCGCCACCTGACCCGGGCCGCCGACGCGGTCCGCTCCGCGATCGGCGTCACCGGCCAGTTCTCGGCCGTCGACAACCTGCTGACCGCCGAGGAGAACCTGCTCCTGATGGCGGACCTGCACCACCTCGACCGGCGCGAGGGCAAGCGGCGGGCCAGGGACCTGCTGCGCCGCTTCGACCTGTCCAAGGTGGCGGGCAAGACCGCCGTCACCTTCTCCGGCGGGATGCGGCGCAAGCTCGACCTGGCGATGACCCTGGTCGGCGACCCGCGGATCATCTTCCTCGACGAGCCCACCACCGGACTCGACCCGCGCAGCCGCCGCACCATGTGGGAGATCATCCGGGGCCTGGTCGCCGACGACGGCGTGACCATCTTCCTGACCACCCAGTACCTCGAAGAGGCCGACCAGCTCGCCGACCGCATCGCCGTGCTGGACCACGGCAGACTGATCGCCGAGGGCACCGCCGACGAGCTGAAGCAGCGCATCCCCGGCGGCCACATACGGGTGCGGTTCGCCGACGCCGGGGCCCTGGGCACCGCGGCGGGCATCTTCGGCATCGCCACGCGCGACGAGGACTCCCTCACCCTGCAGATCCCCAGCGACGGCTCCATCCCCAACCTGCGGGCCGTCCTCGACACCCTGGAGACCACCGGTGTCAGGGCCGAGTCGCTCACCGTGCACACCCCCGACCTCGACGACGTCTTCCTGACCCTCACCGGTCAGCCCCACCCCGCCGGCACCGCCGCACCGACCGAGGAGAACGTCTGATGGCCACCCTGTCCTTCGCCGCCAAGGACTCCAGGACGATGCTGCGGCGCAACCTCAAGAAGGCCCTGCGTTACCCGTCCCTGACGCTCACCGTCGTGATCATGCCCATCGCGATGCTGCTGCTGTTCAACTACGTCTTCGGCAGCGCCCTGGGCACCGGCATCAGCGGCCTGCCCACCGGCAGCGGCGAGTACATCGACTACCTCGCGCCCGGCGTCATCCTGATGGCCGCCACGTCCGGCGCCCTGACCACCGCGATCAGCGTCTGCGTCGACAAGACCGAAGGCATCGTCAACCGCTTCCGTACGATGCCGGTCTCCCGTGCCTCGTTCCTGACCGGCCATGTCGCCGGCAGCGTGATCCAGACGCTGATCAGCATCGCGCTCGTCACCGGCGTCGCCCTCCTGGTGGGCTTCCGGCCCGACGCCACGCCCGTCGAATGGCTCGCCGCGATCGGCCTGCTGGCCCTCCTGACCCTGGCGCTGACCTGGATCTGCGCCGGTGTCGGCCTGGTTGCCAAGAACGTCGAGACGGCCAGCAACATCCCGATGCCGCTGACGTTCCTGCCGTTCCTCGGCAGCGCCGTCGTGCCGACCGAGTCGATGCCCGCCGGGCTGCGCTGGTTCGCCGAGTACCAGCCGTTCACGCCGGTCATCGAGACGCTGCGCGGCCTGTGGCTCGGCACGGAGATCGGCAGCAGCGGGGTCGTCGCCCTCGCCTGGTGCGCGGGCCTGAGCCTGGTCGGCTACGTGTGGGCGCGCCGCACCTTCAAGACCGGGGCCAAGCGGTGACGCAGCCCCCGCACCACCGGCTCTGAGCGGCGACCCGCCTCAGCCGTACGCACGTTCACCGGAAACGACGACCACTGGAGAACCCCATGGCGCACGACCCGACGGCCACCGAAACCCGCGCCGCCGACGCCACCGCCGAAGAGCCGCCCACCCTGCCCACCGACCGGCGCACCGGCTGCCCCTTCGACCCGCCCGCCGAACTCACCGCGCTGAGCGACCGGCCGCTGCGCCGCATGCGCTACGCCGACGGGCACACAGGCTGGCTGGCCACCGGGCACGCCGCGGCCCGCGCGGTGCTGTCCGACCCCCGTTTCAGCTCGCGCTACGAACTCCTGCACCTGCCGGTACCGATGCCGGGCATGGAGGGGCTGACGGAGATACCGCCGGCCCAGGCCGGTGACTTCCTCGGTCTCGACGCCCCCGAGCACACCCGCTTCCGACGGCTGCTCACCGGCAGGTTCACGGTCCGCCGGATGCGGCAGCTCGCCGAGCGCGTGGAGCAGTTCACGCACGAGTGCCTGGACGCCATGGAGCAGGCCGGCCCCACCGTCGACCTGGTGGAGGCGTTCGCGCGGCCGGTGCCCGCGCTCGTGATCTGCGAACTGCTCGGCGTGCCCTACGCCGACCGGGACCGCTTCCAGGGACATGTGGCGACTCTCTTCGACCAGGCTGCGGACGCGGAGGCGAGGGGCGAGGCGTTCACCGCCGTCGGCCGGTTCATCGGTGAACTGGTGGCCGCCAAGCGCGCCGAGCCCACCGACGACCTGCTCAGCGATCTGACCACCTCCGACCTCAGCGAGGAGGAGCTGATCGGAGTCGGCGGGGTGCTCCTGGCCGCGGGACTCGACACCACCGCGAACATGCTCGGTCTCGGCACCTTCGCCCTGCTCAGCAACCCCGACCAGCTGGACGCCCTGCGCGCCGACCCGGGCCTCGCCGAGCGGACGGTCGAGGAGCTGCTGCGCTACCTCAGCGTGGCCGACCCCATCCCGCGCGCCGCTCTGGAGGACGTCGAGATCGAGGGGCAGCTGGTCAGGGCAGGGGAGACGGTGACGGTGTCCGTCCAGGCCGCCAACCGCGACCCGCTGAAGTTCCCCGAACCCGACCGGCTCGACATCCACCGCAAGGCCACCGGGCATGTGTCCTTCGGCCACGGCCCCCACCAGTGCCTCGGCCAGCAGCTCGCCCGCGTCGAGATGACCGTCGCGTTCCCGGCGCTCTTCGCCCGCTTCCCCACCCTGCGCCTCGCGGTGCCGCCGCAGGAGGTGCCGCTGCGCGACCGCGCCAACATCTACGGCGTGATCAGCCTGCCCGTCACCTGGGACAAGGAGTAGCCCGATGCGCGAGGAGCCAGAACCGCTGCGGATCGGCGTCGACCGGGACCGCTGTGTCGGCGCCGGCATGTGCGCCCTGACGGCACCCGGGGTCTTCGACCAGGACGACGAGGAAGGCCTGGTGACGCTCCTGGACCCGGCGCCGGCCCCCGGGCACCGGGCCGCGGCCCGGATGGCCGCCGGCCTCTGCCCCGCCGGAGCCATCACCCTCGACTCCCAGGAAGCCACGGGCTCGTAGCGGCCGGTGGCGCTTCCCGGAAGCCACGGACGCGTGGCAGCCCCAGCGACGTTCCGGTACCCACGGACCGGTAGCGGCCGTGAGGCTTCCCGGACCGAGAACCCCGCACCGCGCACCGGTGGGGGGCTCTCGTGTGTGCGGACCCGCCCGGCGGCCTACCGCTCCGCCCCGTCCCTGATCAGCTCGTCGGCCGGGTCGTTGACCGGCTGCGGGGTGCCCGTGAGGTCCATGACGAACAGCGGGAGGTGCAGTGCGTCGGCGCGGGAGCGGGCGTCACGGGAGTAGCCCGCCAGGGAGAAGCAGACGGCGACCGCGGAGTCGTTGAGCGCGTTGAGCCACAGGCACTCGATCTCCCGCAGCTTGGTCGCCCGGGTCGTCGGATCGACCTGGGCCACCACACCGGTGCCGCGCAGGTCCACACCGGACGCGGTGCGCTCCGGCGCCCGCGCGATGTCGGTGAAGCCCAGCCATTTCAGGTACTGGGCCGCGGCGGTGACGCAGTCGTCGGCCGTACGGATGGTGACCGGGCGGAAGGCGGGACGCAGCACCGGCGGGCGGTGCGGCGGTCCGCCGGGTGGTGCCGCGGCGGGGCTGCCGGGGGCCGGCGGGTTGGGCGGCGGCGGGGTCGGTGCGGGTACGACGGGGACGCGTACCACCGTCCCGCACACGCAGCCGGACTCCGGCGCGGGCCATTCGTCGAGCCGTCCGCAGGTGTCGCAGCGGACCTCGACCCAGGAGCTCTGCCAGGTGCGGTGCACGATCTCCACGGGTATGCCGCCGCGCAGCACCGGCATGGTCAGCGGGGCACCGCACGCGCACGGGAAGGTGGGCGGGGTGAAGGCGTTCTCGCGGCGGCATGTCGGGCAGCGCACCGGCACGCTGTCGGCCATGGCGGCTCCTGGCAGGTAGGTCGGCAGGCTCTGCTGCCGTCCATGGTCCCTCCGACGGCTCGCCTTGGGGGGACATTCACAGTGAGAGGCCGACATTACCGCAGACATATGCGTGCGGACCCGGCTTTCCGGGACCGGGCCGGACGCCGGGTCCGTGTGCGGTGGTGCCGCCCGGCGGCACGGGAGATGGGCGCGACAGGACGATCGCACCGCCGGGCGGGGTTCAGGGGGAGGGGTGCACAGGAGGGAGGCGGGACGCGGGCTCCGTGGCGCTTCCGGGGAGACGGACCGTCCTTCCTGCGGACGGTCACGACCACCGCACTGGCGTCTCCCGGGAGGCCGGGCCGTAATGGCTGCCGGCCCCCGTGGCCGTGCGCCGCGGAGCCTCGCGCCGCCTTTCCGTGCCGGCCGGCCACCCCTCAGCGGACCGGCCGGCACGGACGCGCGAGGGGCCGGACCTCCCGTCGGGCCCCTCGCGCCGACCTGGGGTCAGTCCTCGCGCAGCGCGTGCACCGCGGCCTCGACGCGCTTGCCGTACTCCGGGTCGGCCGCGTGGAAGTGGGCGAGGTTCTTCTCGACCACGTCGTCGCGGGAGACCTGGGAGAGGCCCCCGGCGATGTTCGCCACCAGGCGGTTCTTCTCGTCCTCGGACATCAGTCGGTACAGCTCGCCGGCCTGGAAGAAGTCGTCGTCCTTGGTGTGCGCCGGGGCCGCGTGGGTGCCGGTGTGGCCGGTGAGCGCGAGCGGCGCGGACAGCGGCAGGTCCGACTGGGCCGGGCCGTCGTAGGAGTTGGGCTCGTAGTTCTTGGCGTGCCGGCCGTAGGCGTTGGATGCCATCAGGCCGTCCCTGCCGTAGTTGTTCGCCACCGTCGCCTTCGGCGCGTTGACCGGCAGCTGGGTGTGGTTGACGCCCAGGCGGTAGCGGTGCGCGTCGGCGTAGGCGAAGAGCCGGCCCTGGAGCATCTTGTCCGGGGACGGGCCGATGCCGGGCACGAAGTTGTTCGGCGAGAACGCGGACTGCTCGACCTCGGCGAAGACGTTGTCCGGGTTGCGGTCCAGGACGAGGCGGCCGACGCGCTGGAGCGGGTGGTCCGCGTGCGGCCACACCTTGGTCAGGTCGAACGGGTTGAAACGGTAGTCCGCCGCCTCGGCCGCCGGCATGACCTGCACGTACAGCGTCCAGGACGGGTAGACGCCGCGTTCGATGGACTGCAGCAGGTCGGTCTGGTGGCTGTTGGGGTCCTTGCCCGACAGTTCGGCGGCCTGGTCGCTGCTCAGGCAGCGGATGCCCTGGTTGGTCTTGAAGTGGTACTTGACGAAGAAGGCCTCGCCGGCGGCGTTCGTCCACTGGTACGTGTGCGAGCCGTACCCGTTCATGTGCCGGTACGAGGCCGGGATGCCGCGGTCGCCCATCAGCCAGGTGATCTGGTGGGTGGCCTCGGGGGAGTGGGCCCAGAAGTCCCAGACGTTGTCCGGCTCCTGCTTGCCGGTGAACGGGTCGCGCTTCTGCGAGTGGATGAAGTCCGGGAACTTCAGCGGGTCCTTGATGAAGAAGACCGGGGTGTTGTTGCCGACGAGGTCGTAATTGCCCTCCTCGGTGTAGAACTTGACCGCGAAGCCGCGCGGGTCGCGGGCGGCGTCCGGGCCGCCGAGGTTGTCGGCCACGGTCGAGAAGCGGATGAACAGGTCGGTGCGTTTGCCGACGGCGCTCAGGAAGTCGGCGCGGGTGAACCCGGTGACGTCGTCGGTCACCTCGAAGTACCCGTACGCGCCGGAACCGCGGGCGTGCACGACGCGCTCCGGGATGCGCTCGCGGTTGAAGCGTGCGAGCTTCTCCAGGAGGTGCTGGTCCTGGAGGAGCAGCGGGCCACCGACGCCGGCGGTGGCGGAGTTCTGGTTGTCGGCGATCGGGGCGCCGGCCTCCGTGGTGAGACGGCGCGTCGTCGTGGGCTTCGGCATGGTGACCTTCCGTACGAGAGCGCGGAAGTCGGCTTCCGCATGTTGGAGCGTATGGAGCACCCCCACCACCGTCAACACTTTGTTGAAAAGTTGCGGGGTGGTGCTCGGGAGGGGCCCGGGAGCGGCTTTCGGGTGCGCTCAGGGTGTTCCCGGCGGCGGCGCCTGGGCGCGACAGGACAGGTGTCGGCGCCGCCGCCGGGAAGTCTTGGAGAGGTCTCGGGCCTCAGGCTCGGGCCTCGGGTGAGGTGCGCGGGACACGGGCGGCGGCCAGCAGCAGGACCGGCCGTGCGGTCGTCACGGACTCCTTACGGGCCCAGGCGACCGCGGAGCGCAGGCCGCCGGCGTCGTCCACCCGGTGCCCCGAGCAGCCGTACGCCCGCATCAGTTCCAGGGCCTGTCCGCCGCCCCGTCCGCCGGTGCCGATCGCGGCCAGCACGAACGGCACCTCGTGCCGCACCGCGACGGCCACAGCCTCGGCTGCGTAAGGCAGTTGGTCCGCTCGGGTGAGTGCGACGACTGTGGTGTCCCGGTGCCCCGACGCTTCCAAGGCCACCCGTACGCCGATCGCGGTCGCCACCTGCCGGCCGGGCGGACCGTCCCGGCCGCACACCACATACCGGCGTGTGCGGCGCGGACGGCCGCCGCTCCGCGCGCTGTGCTGCTGGTCCGCCACGTCGAACAGGACGTCGTGGCCGGCCGTTCCGTACGGCAGGTCGATCAGTACGGGCCCCGGGCGCCCCTCGCGCGCGGTCCGAAAGGCCGCGCGAAGAGCCTGCGGTACCCGGGCCGGTTCCTCGACCTGTACGGCGTACTTGGTCACCGGCCGGGCCGACCGGACGAGCGCGGCGGCGGGCACCGCTGCCCCGTCCCGGCCGGGCGGTGCGGTCCGGCCGGTCACGCAGACCAGCGGGACCGCGTCCGCGTGGGCCGTGCGCAGCCCGGCGAGCAGGCTGGTGAGGCCCGCGCCGGACCGGCCCGCCGCTCCGGGGGCCGCGGCGACGACACCGGTCCTCCCGTTCGTACGGGCCCAGCCGACCGCCATGTGCAGCGCGTCAAGGTCTTGACGTGCCATCAGGTGCCGCGCGCCGTCTCCCTGTTCGCACGCCACGTACCACGGCAAGGACGTGGCGCCGAGGGTACTGAAGACCTGCACGGCCACGCTGTCAGCCGGTGGGGTGGCCGGAGAGGCGTTCGACGCCGCGCAGGAGGGCGGAGTGGTCCAGGTTGCCGTCGCCCTGGGCGCGCAGGGCGGCGACCAGGCCGGCGACGACGCCGCCGACGGGCAGGGCGGCGCCGACGGCGCGGGCGGCGTCGGTGACGATGCCCATGTCCTTGTGGTGCAGGTCGATGCGGAAGCCCGGCGCGAAGTTGCGGGTCAGGAAGTTGTCCTTCTTGCGGGTCAGCACGGTCGAGCCGGCCAGGCCGCCGTTCAGGACGTCCAGGGCGGCACCGAGGTCGACGCCGGACTTCTCCAGGAAGACGACGGCTTCGGCGCAGGCCTGGAGGTTGACGGCGACGATGAGCTGGTTGGCGGCCTTGACGGTCTGCCCGGCGCCGTGCGGGCCGCAGCGCACGATGGTGGTGCCCAGCGCCTCGAACAGCGGCCGCGCGGCGTCGAAGTCCTCCTGCCGGCCGCCGACCATGATGGACAGGACCGCCTCGACGGCGCCGGCCTCGCCGCCGGAGACCGGCGCGTCCAGCACCCGGATACCGCGCTCGGCGGCGGCGCGGGCCAGGTCGCGGGAGGTCTGGGGGGTGATGGAGGACATGTCGATGAGCAGGGCGCCGCGGCGGGCGTTTTCCAGGATGCCGCCGGGCCCGTAGGCGACGGCCTCGACCTGCGGGGAGGCGGGGACCATGGTGATGATGACGTCGGCGTCGCGCACCGCCTCGGCGATCGAGGCGGCCGGGGTGCCGCCGGCGGCGGCGAGCCGCTCGAGCTTGTCCGCCTCCAGGGTGTGGCCGGTGACCGGGTAGCCGGCCTTGAGCAGGTTTTCGGCCATGGGCGCGCCCATGATGCCCAGCCCGATCCAGGCGATCTTCGGAAGAGTGCTCATGTGAGGGTGCCTTTCGCGAAACGGGATTCAGTGGGCGGTGGCGCGCAGCGGGCGCGGCAGCCAGGTGAAGGCGTCGGTGCTGGGCCGGTCGCCGGGCTTGTACTCCAGGCCGGTCCAGCCGTCGTAGCCGTTCTTGCGCAGGTGGTCCAGGAGGTCTTCCAGGGGCAGGGTGCCGGTGCCGGGGGCGCCGCGGCCGGGGCTGTCGGCGATCTGGACGTGCCCGGTCTTGC
>NZ_JBVIBD010000022.1:0-150866 GCF_055573595.1 Streptomyces sp. NPDC030165
AAACGCCCGGTTACATTTCGAACCCGGAAGCTAAGCCTTTCAGCGCCGATGGTACTGCAGGGGGGACCCTGTGGGAGAGTAGGACGCCGCCGAACTTTTCGTGAAAGTGGGAAGCCCCGCACCGTATGGTGCGGGGCTTTCTGCGTTGTATGCCGGGACGGGGGGAGTATTCCGATGACGCCGGCGGGCCGCCCACCGGTTATTTGGGTCGTTGTCCGGCGGTATCCGGACAGGGGACCCGCGGTGTGCCGTGCGGGAGCGGCCAGGTAAGGTCAGGGGGCATCGTCGGTACGTTCCCCACAGGAGGCCCCCGGGTGGAGGTCCAGGAGACGCGCGTCCAGACGGATCGTGTCCTCACCATCCCGAACATTCTGAGCATGGCTCGCCTCGTCGGCGTGCCGGTGTTCCTGTGGTTGATCCTGTGGAAGGAGTTCGGCGGCCCGGACACCAAGTACTGGGCACTGCTCGTCCTGGCGCTGAGCGGCGTCAGCGACTACCTCGACGGCAAGCTGGCCCGCCGCTGGAACCAGATCAGCAGCCTCGGCCGGATCCTCGACCCGGCCGCCGACCGGCTGTACATCCTCTCCACCCTCGTCGGCCTGACCTGGCGCGGAATCCTTCCGCTGTGGGTCACCGCGGCCCTGCTGGCGCGCGAACTGATGCTGCTGATCGCCGTCGCGGCTCTCGCCCGCCACAAGTACGGCCCTCCCCAGGTGAACTTCTTGGGGAAGGCGGCTACATTCAACTTGATGTACGCGTTCCCGTTGCTGCTGCTCAGCGACGGAGAAGGCTGGCTCCACACGCTCGCTGAGATTTTCGGATGGGCGTTCGCCGGATGGGGTACAGCACTGTATTGGTGGGCAGGGATCCTCTATGTGGTCCAGGTCCGCCGGCTCATCAAGGTGGACACCAAGGCCGACTGAACTCGCCGTAAGTTTTCGCACCCGGCCCGACCGGGTGCCGAAGACGGAGAACGGTAACTCTCCCGGACGGGCGAAGTCGGCAGGGCCGTCGTCTGTTTCGAGGAGGACGCTTCCGACATGAAGGCCGTTGTGATGGCCGGTGGTGAAGGCACTCGCCTTCGCCCCATGACGTCGAGTATGCCCAAGCCGCTGCTGCCCGTGGCCAACAGGCCGATCATGGAGCATGTGCTGCGGCTGTTGAAGCGGCATGGGCTCAGCGAGACCGTAGTGACCGTGCAATTCCTGGCGTCGCTCGTCCGGAACTACTTCGGTGACGGCGAAGAGCTCGGTATGGAGCTCACCTACGCCAACGAGGAAAAGCCGCTGGGGACCGCCGGCAGCGTGAAGAACGCCGAGGAGGCGCTCCGCGACGACGCTTTCCTCGTGATCTCCGGAGATGCGCTCACCGACTTCGATCTCACCGACCTGATCCGTTTCCACAAGGAGAAGGGCGCGCTCGTCACCGTCTGCCTCACGAGGGTCCCCAATCCTCTGGAATTCGGCATCACGATCGTCGACGAGGAAGGCAAGGTCGAACGTTTCCTGGAGAAGCCGACCTGGGGCCAGGTCTTCTCCGACACGGTGAACACGGGCATCTACGTCATGGAGCCCGAAGTCTTCGACTATGTGGAGCCCGACGTCCCGGTGGACTGGTCGGGTGACGTCTTCCCGCAGCTGATGAAGGAGGGCAAGCCGGTCTACGGCTATGTCGCCGAGGGCTACTGGGAGGACGTCGGCACCCACGAGAGCTATGTGAAGGCCCAGGCCGACGTGCTTGAGGGCAAGGTCGATGTGGACATCGACGGCTTCGAGATCTCGCCGGGCGTCTGGGTGGCCGAGGGCGCCGAGGTGCATCCGGACGCGGTACTGCGCGGTCCGCTGTACATCGGTGACTACGCCAAGGTGGAAGCCGGCGCGGAGCTGCGCGAGCACACCATCGTCGGGTCGAACGTCGTCGTCAAGAGCGGCGCCTTCCTGCACAAGGCCGTGGTGCACGACAACGTGTACATCGGCCAGCAGTGCAACCTGCGCGGCTGTGTGATCGGCAAGAACACCGACATCATGCGGGCGGCGCGGATCGAGGACGGAGCCGTTATCGGCGACGAGTGCCTCGTCGGTGAGGAATCGATTGTTCAGGGCAACGTCCGGGTCTACCCGTTCAAGACCATCGAGGCCGGTGCCTTCGTCAACACCTCGGTGATCTGGGAGTCCCGCGGCCAGGCGCACCTGTTCGGCGCGCGGGGCGTCTCCGGCATCCTGAACGTCGAGATCACTCCCGAGGTCGCGGTACGGCTCGCCGGCGCGTACGCCACGACCCTGAAGAAGGGCTCCACGGTCACCATCGCCCGTGACCACTCCCGGGGCGCGCGGGCGCTCAAGCGCGCGATGATCTCCGCGCTGCAGGCCAGCGCCATCGACGTACGGGACGTGGAGAACGTGCCGCTGCCCGTCGCCCGGCAGCAGACGGCCCGGGGCAGCGCCGGCGGCATCGTGGTCCGTACGACACCGGGCGTACCGGACTCCGTCGACATCATGTTCCTCGACGAGCGCGGCGCCGACCTCTCCCTGGCGGGCCAGCGCAAGCTGGACCGGGTCTACGCGCGCCAGGAGTACCGCCGGGCCTTCCCCGGCGAGATAGGCGACCTGCACTTCCCCTCCAGTGTCTACGACTCGTACACCGGGTCGCTGCTCAGGTCGCTGGACACCGAGGGCATCGGCGAGGCAGGCCTGAAGGTGGTCGTCGACGCCTCCAACGGCAGCGCCGGCCTGGTGCTGCCCAGCCTCCTGGGACGGCTCGGCGTCGACTCGCTGACCATCAACCCCGGCCTGGACGAGTCCCGGCCGACGGAGACCGCCGACGCCCGGCGCGCCGGGCTGGTGCGGCTCGGGGAGATCGTGGCCTCCGCGCGGGCGGCCTTCGGCGTGCGGTTCGACCCCGTCGGTGAGCGGCTGTCGCTGGTGGATGAGCGGGGCCGGATCATCGAGGACGACCGGGCGCTGCTGGTCATGCTCGACCTGGTGGCCGCCGAGCGGCGCAGCGGCCGGGTGGCGTTGCCGGTGACCACGACCCGTATCGCCGAGCAGGTGGCCGCGTACCACGGTACGCAGGTCGAGTGGACGACCACCTCGCCCGACGACCTGACCCGGGTGGGCCGCGCGGACGACACCATCTTCGGCGGCGACGGCCGCGGCGGATTCATCGTCCCGGAGTTCAGCAGCGTCTTCGACGGCGCGGCGGCGTTCGTACGGCTGATCGGGCTGGTGGCGCGTACCCAGCTCACGCTCAGTCAGATCGACGCGCGGATTCCGCGGGCGCATGTGCTCAGGCGGGACCTGGCGACGCCGTGGGCGGTCAAGGGCCTGGTGATGCGCCATGTGGTGGAGGCCGCCGGCGACCGGTCGGTGGACACGACCGACGGCGTGCGGGTGGTGGAGGCCGACGGGCGCTGGGTGCTGGTGCTGCCGGACCCGGCGGAGGCCGTCACCCATCTGTGGGCGGAGGGCCCGGACGACGCCTCGGCCCAGCAGCTGCTGGACGAGTGGTCGGCGGTGGTGGACAGCGCGGGCCGCTGATGCCCGGCGGGCGTCACCGCCTGCGCACCGCCCCGTGACCCCACCGGCGTCCGCGATTCGGCACGCCGGTGGGGCCATTGGGAGACTGCGGCGCCGACGTGCGACGATGTGCGGCATGTCGCAGCAGCGCCCCGATCGGAGCACCCCCCACCAGGCCTCGCGCCCCGACGCCTCGATGTCGCTGCTGACCAACGTCATGGACCACGCCCTGGACGACGGGTACGCGGAAGCGGCGGCGCGCAAGGCGGAGGCGGGGGTGCGGGGCCTGCCCCGTACCTTGCGGGCGAAGTTGGGGCTGGCGGCGGGCCTGGTGCTGGCCGCGGTGGTGGTGACGGTCGGCGCCGCCCAGGCGCGGATATCGGCGCCCACCCTGGCGAAGGAACGCGAAGAGCTGATCAACCGCATCGAGCACGGCACGGCCGACGCCGACGCGGTGCAGAAGCGGGTCGACGCGCTCCGCGACGACGTGGGCGCCATGCAGCGGGAGGCGCTGAAGAAGCACGGCGGCGACCGGGCCGAGCTGCTGGCGCTGCTGGCCGGTTCGACGCAGGTGACCGGGCCCGGGGTGAAGCTTGTCGTCGATGACGCCAAGTCGGCGCAGTCGGGTGGCGGCGGCCCCCGCGAGAGCAGTGGGTTCTCGGACACCGGGCGGCTGCGCGACCGTGATTTGCAGCGGGTCGTCAACGGCCTCTGGGCGTCCGGCGCCGAGGCGGTCTCCGTCAACGGGCAGCGGCTCACCTCCCTCTCGGCGATCAGAGCCGCGGGAGACGCCATACTGGTCGACAACAAACCGCTGGTGCCGCCGTACACGGTGCTGGCGGTGGGGGACGGGCAGAGGCTCGCGACCGCGTTCCAGGACAGTGCGGACGGTCAGTACTTGGACGTCCTGCGCAAGAACTACGGGATCCGTACCAAGATTTCCGCCGAGAACGAGGTCACGCTGCCGCCCGCGCCCAGTTTGATCGTACGTACAGCACAGCCGAAGGGCGGCGCCGCGGGTGGCGCCGACACAGGGAAGGGCACATCGTGATCGCCGTACTGGGCCTCATCGTGGGAGTCGTGGTCGGGCTGGTGGTCCGGCCGGTGGTGCCGACGGTGGTCGAGCCCTACCTGCCGATCGCTGTCGTCGCGGCGCTGGACGCCGTCTTCGGCGGTCTGCGCGCGATGCTGGACGGCATCTTCGACGACAAGGTCTTCGTCGTCTCGTTCCTGTCCAACGTGGTGGTCGCCGCGCTCATCGTCTTCCTCGGCGACAAGCTCGGCGTCGGCGCCCAACTGTCCACCGGTGTGGTCGTCGTACTGGGCATCCGCATCTTCTCCAACGCCGCGGCCATCCGCCGGCACGTCTTCAGGGCCTGATGCCGATGGCTACGGAGGAGAACCCCGAGCGGGACGGGACGGCGCCGGAACCGGGCCGGGCCCCGGAGCAGCCGCGCAAGGAGCGGTCCGAGGGGCCCGGGGGAGCGGACCGGCCGGCCGACCGGCGGCCGATGCCCCCGGAGAGCCGGTCGCGGCCCCCGCAGGACGGTGAGGGACACGCCGCGGACGAGGCGCCGGAGGCGGGTGCGGACCGGGCGGCGAAGCCCGCCGCGGGGGAGCCGGAGGTGACCGGGCGGCAGCGTCTGATGGCCGGTCTGTGGCCGCCGCGGCTGACCCGGGCTCAACTGATCGTCGCCCTGCTGCTGTTCATTCTCGGACTCGGCCTGGCAATTCAGGTACGTTCCACGAGTGACAACAGTGCACTACGGGGTGCGCGGCAGGAGGACCTGGTGCGCATCCTGGATGAATTGGACAACCGTTCGCAACGCCTGACGGATGAACAGCGCAGGCTGGAGGGCCAGAAGACCGAGCTGGAGAACAGCTCGGACCAGGCGGAGGAGGCCCGTAAGCAGACCGTGGAGAAGGAGCAGCAGCTCGGCGTGCTGGCGGGGACGGCGGCTGCCCAGGGGCCGGGCATCAACCTCACCATCAACGACCCGACGCACTCCGTCGAGGCGGACAAACTCCTGGACACCGTCCAGGAGTTGCGGGCGGCCGGTGCCGAGGCTATTCAGATCAACGACGTACGGGTCGTGGCCGATTCGTACCTGTCGGACGTCCGTGGCGGCGTGGAGGTGGACGGCAAACGCGTCACCCAGCCGTACCGTTTCAAGGTGATCGGCAAGCCCGAGGACCTGGAACCGGCGCTGAACATCCCTGGCGGTGTGGTGCAGACTTTGGAAAAGGAGCAGGCCACTGTGTCTGTGAGCCGTGACGAGAAGATCATCGTGGACGCCTTGCGGGAGGCGAAGCGGCCTGACTACGCTCGGTCGTCATCGCGGTGAGCCGGCGACGTAGGGGCACGTCCCGGGGCGGGCAAGAAGTAGCGGGGGGTCGGCGCACCGTACGGGTGGTGCGTGGTGGAAACTGTGTGAAGGCCACGGACGTTAACAGGATGTCCGGATCGGCCGGTGTGTGCATCGAGGGTTCGTCCTGCCCCACGGGCGGGTCTGTTTCGTTCAAGGGGAATCGCCCGTGAAGTTGTTTGCAAAGCTGTTCGGCAAGAGCGCACGCCAGGAGGGCGGCAGCGGCTCGGCGAAGCACCGTGCCCAGGGCCGTCCCGAGGAGAGCGGTGCCGGCGGGGAGCGTCCGCTCTTCCGCGACCAGGTGGGTGGCCCCGGGGCGCCGGGCGCCCATTCTGTTGACCCCTCCGTGCCCGGCCGCATAGGTTCCCAGGGACCGTCGGCCGCGAACACGGGTGGAGGGGTTGCCTTGCCGGTCTGTACGAGGTGCGGTCACCGCAACGCCGAGGCGAGCCGGTTCTGCTCCAACTGCGGAGCGCCGCTGCGCCCCGGAGCGCAGGCCGAGCGTGCCTCCGAGACGACCTCGACCATCTCCATCTCGGGTCTCGAGGCGTACGACGCGGAGACGACGGGCCAGACGCCCGTCCCGTCGCTGTCCCCCGAAGCCCAGGCGGCCGTCGAGGCACTGCCCATGGGCTCGGCCCTGCTGGTCGTGCGCCGGGGGCCGAACTCGGGCAGCCGCTTCCTGCTGGACGGCGACCTGACGACGGCCGGGCGTCACCCGCAGAGCGACATCTTCCTGGACGACGTGACGGTCTCGCGCCGCCACGTGGAGTTCCGCCGCGGTCAGGACGGCGGCTTCACCGTCGCCGACGTCGGCAGCCTGAACGGCACGTACGTCAACCGCGAGCGCATCGACTCGGTGCCGCTCGCCAACGGCGACGAGGTCCAGATCGGCAAGTTCCGGCTGGTCTTCTACGCGAGCCAGCGGGGCGTCGGCTTCTGACCGGCCAAGGAAGGCATATGCACCGCACTGCGCCGGGTGGTGCCGGGTCCGCCGGCACCACCTCGGACGGCAAGCTGATGAGCATCGGTACGGTGCTCAACGCGCTGCGCGACGAGTTTCCCGAGGTGACTATCTCCAAGATCCGTTTCTTGGAGGCCGAGGGGCTCGTCGAGCCGCGGCGCACCCCCTCCGGATACCGCAAGTTCACCGTGGACGACGTCGCCCGGCTGGCGGCCGTCCTGCGGATGCAGCGCGACCACTATCTTCCACTGAAAGTGATCCGCGAGCACCTGGACGCCGTCGCGCGGGGCGAACAGGTCCAGCTGCCGGCCCCCGCCGCGCCCGCGGGGGAGCTGTTCGCGGGACTGGGCGAGCCGGCCGAGGACCGGCCCACGGCCGCCCGTGTCGGCCGGGCGGAGCTGCTGGCCGCCGCGGAGGTCGAGGAGGCGGAGCTCGCCGACTGGGAGGCGTACGGGCTCATCGTTCCGGACGCCGACGGCGGGTACGACATCGAGGCCGTCACGGTCGCCAAGCTCGTCGCCGAACTGGGGCGATTCGGTCTGGAACCCCGCCATCTGAGGGCGGTCAAGGCGGCCGCCGAGCGGGAGGCCAACCTCGTCGAGCAGGTCGTGGCGCCGCTGCGCCGGCACCGCAACCCGCAGACCAGGCAGCATGCCGAGGCCACGGCCAGAGAGCTGGCCACACTGTCCGTGCGGCTGCACGCGGCACTGGTCCAGTCCGCCCTGCGCGTCCGGCTGACGTGAGCAATGGGTGGCCCGACTACCCAAACCGGTCGGGCACGTCCTAGGGTTGCTGTGTGAACGAGCTCGATGTCGTGGGTGTCCGGGTGGAAATGCCTTCCAACCAACCGATCGTGCTCCTACGGGAGGTAGGAGGCGACCGTTACCTGCCCATTTGGATCGGGCCGGGGGAGGCCACCGCCATCGCCTTCGCCCAGCAGGGGATGGCCCCTGCCAGGCCGCTGACGCACGACCTCTTCAAGGACGTGCTGGAAGCGGTGGGCCAGGAACTGACCCAGGTCCGCATCACGGACCTGCGCGAGGGGGTCTTCTATGCCGAGCTGGTCTTCGCCAGCGGTGTCGAGGTCAGCGCCCGTCCGTCCGACGCCATAGCGCTGGCGCTGCGCACCGGTACGCCGATCTACGGGACCGACGGGGTCCTCGACGACGCGGGCATCGCCATCCCGGACGAGCAGGAGGACGAGGTGGAGAAGTTCCGCGAGTTCCTCGACCAGATCTCGCCCGAGGACTTCGGCACCAACAGTCAGTGAGCCGGGTGCGCGGAGGGCTGTCTTCCGCGCATTCGAGTAGCCTTTCCCCGGCCGGGGGCACGAGAAACCACTCGCAGGGTGATTATCACTCGGCGTGGCGAGCGCGGCGATCGTTGACGCACCCCGAGTGACTGCATACCGTCGATAAGGCAGGTCCCGTCCGGGACGTGGAGGACGGAGGTCGGCGTGGCAATCACCGGCGACGGTACGGCGGCGGAAGGGGCGTTGCCGCTCCACCCCGGGGCTGTTGACCGCACCCCGGCACAGACTGCCGAGGTGCCGGGGGACCGCGGGGCGGAGTCCATCGGCTACCGCGGCCCGACGGCGTGCGCGGCCGCGGGGATCACCTACCGCCAGCTCGACTACTGGGCCCGTACGGGGCTCGTCGAGCCGAGCGTACGGCCCGCCTACGGGTCGGGCACCCAGCGGCTCTACAACTTCCGGGACGTCGTCGTCCTGAAGATCGTCAAGCGGCTGCTGGACACCGGGGTGTCCCTGCAGAACATCCGCACCGCCGTCCGGCACCTGCGTTCCCGCGGGCTGTCCGACCTGGCGAGGATGACCCTGATGAGCGACGGCGCGACGGTCTACGAATGCACCTCGCCCGATGAGGTGGTCGATCTGCTCCAGGGCGGGCAGGGCGTCTTCGGGATCGCCGTGGGCGTGGTGTGGCGCGACGTCGAGGGCGCCTTGTCGCAGCTCCACGGGGAGCGTGTGGACACCGGCGAGACGCTGGTCCGGCACAACCCGCACGACGAACTGGCGCGGCGGCGCAACCGGGCGGGCTGAGCGGCCGTACGGAGCGGGCGGCCTCGGCCGGGCTGTGAGGGCGGCGGCTGAGGTCCGGGTCCTGGCCGCCCGGCGTGGTGGCTGAGGTGTCGGGTCGGTGCCGTTCGGCGCGCTGCCTGACGTGTCGAGACCGGGCGCCGGCCGCCGCCGTACGCCCGGTACGGCGCCCTCCCGCGCCTCTGCCGCATCAGCAGCGCCCCACGCGCCCCACAACGCTCAACCAGCCCCAGAAGCCGCGCACGGCGCCTCTCAGGGCGCCCCAGGCCCCTTTCGCGGCACGGCCCGGCGGGGCCGGTCGGCGCGATTGTCAGTGGTGTGGGGGAGCATCAGTCATGTGAGACGTGCGCCGACGATCCTGCATCTGGACATGGATGCGTTCTTCGCGGCCGCCGAGCAGGCGGCCAAGCCGAGCCTGCGCGGAAGGCCCGTGGTGGTCGGCGGCATCGGCCCGCGCGGTGTGGTCTCCACGGCGTCGTACGAGGCCCGGGTCTTCGGGGTGCGCTCCGCCATGCCCACCGCCCAGGCCCGGCGCCTCTGCCCGAACGCGGCGTATCTGACGCCGCGCTTCACCCTGTACCGCCAGGTGAGCGACGTGGTGATGGAACTGCTCCACGAGCTGTCGCCGCTGGTGGAGCCGCTCAGCCTGGACGAGGCGTTCGTGGACCTGGAGGCGGGCGGCGTCGAGGCGGACACCGCGGTGGTGCGGGCGGTGGGGGAGCGGCTGCGGCGCGACATCCGGCGCCGGACGGGCCTGACCGGGTCGGTGGGGCTGGCCGGGGCCAAGATGCTGGCCAAGATCGCCTCAGAGCAGGCCAAGCCGGACGGCCTCGTGGTGATCGAGCCGGGCACGGAGCGGGAGCTGCTCGGCCCGATGACGGTGCGCACGCTGCCCGGCGTCGGTCCGGCCACGGCGGAGACGCTGCGCCGGGCGGGCATCCACACGGTCGCCGAGACGGCGGAGGCGGGTGAGGCGGAGCTCGTACGGCTGCTGGGCAGGGCGCACGGCGCCGGGCTGTACGCGATGGCGCTGGGGCGCGACGAGCGGCCCGTGGTGGCCGAGCGGGACGCGAAGTCCATATCGGTCGAGGACACCTTCGAGGTGGACCTGACGGACCGGACGCGGGTGCGGGCTGAGGTGACGCGGCTGGCGGACCGGTGCGTGCAGCGGCTGCGGGCGGCCGGGCGGTCGGGGCGGACCGTCGTGATCAAGGTGCGGAACTACGACTTCTCGACGCTGACCAGGTCGGAGACGCTGCGCGGGCCCACGGACGACCCGGGGGTGGTGCGGGAGGCCGCGGCCCGGCTGCTGGACCTGGTGGACACCACGGGCGGCGTACGGCTGCTGGGCGTGGGCGTGACCGGCCTCGCGGACTTCACGCAGGAGGACCTGTTCGCCCAGATGGCGACGGAGAAGGCCGCCGAGGAGGAGGCCGAGCGGGAGCGCCGGGCGGCCGACGAGGCCGCGCGGATGGCCGCCGACGAGCCCGAGCGGCCCCGGCGGTGGCTCCCGGGGCTCGACGTGATCCATGACGAACACGGCGCCGGGTGGGTGCAGGGCAGCGGTGTGGGCCGGGTGACCGTACGGTTCGAGCAGCCGTGGACCGGGCCCGGGCGGGTGCGCACATTTCCGGTCGACGATCCCGCGCTGCGGCCCGGCGAGCCGCTGCCGCTGGTGGGCGGTCCGCCGGACGGGGGAAGGGACGAGCCCGGGAGCCTTCCCGGTCCGGGCGCCCCGGACACCGTCCCTCAGTCCTCCGCGCCGGCCACCCGCCCGAACTCCGTGTCGGCCGGTGCGGCGTCCGAGCCGGGCACGGGATCGGGGGCCGGGATGTCCAGACGGTAGTGGTGGTAGAGCTGTAGTTCCTGCTCCGGCGAGAGGTGGCGGCCCACCCCGAAGTCCGGCGCATCCCGGATCAGCTTGCGGTCGTAGGGGACGTGCAGCGCCTCGTCGACCAGATCGCTGGGCTCCAGGGGCACGAAGGCGTCCCGGCTGAAGATCCCGGTGCGTACGGCCGCCCATTCCGGTTCACCGGTCGCGTCGTCCAGGTACACCTCGTCGACGGTGCCGATCTTGGTTCCGTTCTTGTCGAACGCCTTGCGGCCGATCAAGCTGCGGGGATCGATATCGGTCTGCACGGTCCCTCCAAGTGGTCGCAACTGCCTTGTGACAACTACCAAACGGCACAATTCATGCCCCGGCCACTCGAAGGAAGGCCCGTTCGACGCGCTGGTAGGCTGGCGAACGGCTGCAGACCCCATGCGGGAGAGTCCTTCGTCGATCATGGCGGAGGCGCCGAAGGAGCAACTCCTCCCCGGAATCTCTCAGGCTCACGTACCGCATGGACGAGGTCACTCTGGAAAGCAGGGCGGGCCACGGACGGGCACAGCGCCGGAAGCCCCTCCTCACCGACGGTGAAAGCCGGTGCCGCTCGCGGGGCCGGTGAAGCTCTCAGGTTGAGATGACAGAGGGGGAGGCCGTCCGGGCACCAGCGCCGTGGTGCCCCGCGTAGGTCGAAACGACCAGGAGGCCCCCGCAGATGACCACCAACCGCAGCTCCCTGACCGAGCTGGAACGAGGCACCCCGTTCGAGCAGCGGCACATCGGCCCCGGCCCGGAGGCCCAGGCCAAGATGCTCGCGCAGGTCGGGTTCGGATCGCTGGACGAACTGACCGCGGCCGCCGTACCGGACGTGATCAAGAGCGCGGAGGCGCTGGGCCTGCCCCAGGGCCGTACCGAGGCCGAGGTCCTGGCCGAGCTGCGGGCGCTCGCGGACCGCAACCAGGTGCTCGCTCCGATGATCGGTCTCGGTTACCACGGCACGTTCACCCCGCCGGTGATCCTGCGCAACGTGATGGAGAACCCCGCCTGGTACACGGCCTACACCCCGTACCAGCCCGAGATCTCCCAGGGCCGCCTCGAAGCGCTGCTCAATTTCCAGACCATGGTCGCCGACCTGACCGGACTGCCGACCTCCGGCGCCTCGCTGCTGGACGAGGGCACGGCCGCCGCCGAGGCGATGGCCCTCGCGCGGCGGGTGGGCAAGGTCAAACAGGGCGTCTTCCTGGTCGACGCCGACTGCCTGCCGCAGACCATCGCCGTGATCGAGACCCGCGCCGAGCCGACCGGCGTCGAGGTCGTGGTCGCCGACCTGTCCGAGGGCATCCCGGCCGAGGTGGCCGAGCGCGGTGTCTTCGGTGTGCTGCTCCAGTACCCCGGTGCCTCCGGCGCCGTACGGGACCCGCGTGCCGTCATCGAGCAGGCGCACGAACTGGGCGCGATCGTCACCGTCGCCGCCGACCTGCTGGCGCTGACGCTGCTGACCTCGCCGGGCGAGCTGGGCGCCGACATCGCCGTCGGCACCACGCAGCGGTTCGGCGTCCCGATGGGCTTCGGCGGCCCGCACGCCGGATTCATGGCCGTACGGGAGAAGTTCGCGCGCAGCCTGCCGGGCCGCCTGGTGGGCGTCTCGGTGGACGCCGACGGCAACAAGGCGTACCGACTCGCCCTCCAGACGCGTGAGCAGCACATCCGCCGGGAGAAGGCCACCAGCAACATCTGCACCGCGCAGGTACTGCTCGCCGTGATGGCCGGCATGTACGCGGTCTACCACGGCCCGGACGGCCTCGCGGCGATCGCGCGCCGTACCCACCGCTACGCCTCCATACTGGCGGAGGGCCTGCGCGCCGGCGGCGTCGAGGTCGTGCACGGCGCGTACTTCGACACGCTGACCGTACGGGTGCCGGGGCGGGCCGCCGAGGCCGTCGCCGCGGCCCGCGAGGCCGGGGTCAACCTGCGGCTGGTCGACGCCGACCTGGTGGGCGTCGCCTGCGACGAGACCACCGGGCGCGCGCAGGTGCACGCGGTGTGGAGCGCCTTCGGCGTGCAGGCCGACATCGAGCGGCTCGACGCTGCCGTGGCCGACGCGCTGCCGTCGGAACTGCTGCGCGGCGACGCGTACCTGACCCACCCAGTCTTCCACCAGCACCGTTCCGAGACCGCCATGCTGCGCTACCTGCGCCGGCTGTCGGACAAGGACTACGCGCTGGACCGCGGCATGATCCCGCTCGGCTCGTGCACCATGAAGCTGAACGCGACGACCGAGATGGAGCCGGTCACCTGGCCCGAGTTCGGGCAGCTGCACCCGTTCGCGCCGGTCGAGCAGGCGCAGGGCTACCTCACGCTCATCGCGGAACTGGAGGAACGTCTCGCCACCGTCACCGGCTACGACAAGGTCTCCATCCAGCCGAACGCCGGCTCGCAGGGCGAACTGGCCGGTCTGCTGGCCGTACGGGCGTACCACCGCGCCAACGGCGACGAGCAGCGCACCGTCTGCCTGATCCCGTCCTCCGCGCACGGCACCAACGCCGCCAGCGCCGTGATGGCCGGCATGAAGGTCGTCGTCGTCAAGACCGGCGAGGACGGCGAGGTGGACGCCGACGACCTGCGCGCCAAGATCGAGCAGTACCGGGACCAGCTCGCGGTGCTGATGGTGACCTACCCGTCCACGCACGGCGTGTTCGAGGAGCACATCACGCAGATCTGCGCGGCGGTGCACGACGCGGGCGGCCAGGTGTACGTGGACGGCGCCAACCTCAACGCGCTGGTCGGCCTCGCCGAGCCCGGCACGTTCGGCGGCGACGTCTCGCACCTGAACCTGCACAAGACCTTCTGCATCCCGCACGGCGGCGGCGGTCCCGGCGTCGGCCCGGTCGGTGTCCGCGCCCATCTGGCACCGTACCTGCCCAACCACCCGCTGCAGCCCACCGCGGGCCCGGAGACGGGTGTGGGCCCCATCTCCGCGGCGCCGTGGGGCTCCGCGGGCATCCTGCCCATCTCCTGGGCGTACGTCCGGCTGATGGGCGGCGCGGGCCTCAAGCGCGCCACCCAGGTCGCGGTGCTCGGCGCCAACTACATCGCCAAGCGCCTGGAGCCGCACTACCCGGTGCTCTACACCGGACCCGGCGGCCTGGTCGCGCACGAGTGCATCATCGACGTACGGCCGCTGACCAAGGCGACCGGTGTGAGCATCGACGATGTCGCCAAGCGGCTGATCGACTACGGCTTCCACGCGCCGACGATGTCCTTCCCGGTGGCCGGCACGCTGATGATCGAGCCGACCGAGAGCGAGGACCTGCACGAGCTGGACCGCTTCTGCGACGCGATGATCGCGATCCGCGCGGAGATCGAGAAGGTCGGCTCGGGGGAGTGGGACAAGGACGACAACCCGCTGCGCAACGCCCCGCACACCGCGGCGGCGCTCAGCGGCGAGTGGGCGCACCCGTACACCCGTGAGGAGGCGGTCTTCCCGGCCGGCGCCGAGGCGGCGGAGAAGTACTGGCCGCCGGTGCGCCGTATCGACGGTGCGTTCGGCGACCGCAACCTTGTGTGCTCCTGCCCGCCGCTGGAGGAGTACGACGGCTGATCCGCCGTCCGCGCGCACCGCTCGCGGCCGCGCGCGCATGCGAAGGGCCCTCGGCGTGGACGCCGGGGGCCCTGTTGTCCCTTGTGCTGTGTTGTCAGCCGGCAGTCGGTCTGTGCGGTGCCGTCTGTGCCGTGCTGTGCGGTTCCGCGTGGTGCCGTGCGCCGATGCGGTCAGGCAGCGGTGGCCACGTGCGGCGTGCCCAGAACCCGGTGCGGCGCGATGACCTGGCCGTCCGGCAGCAGTTCACCGGTGTCCTCGAACAGGAGGACACCGTTGCACAGCAGGCTCCAGCCCTGTTCCGGGTGGTGCGCCACCAGATGGGCGGCCTCCCGGTCGGCAGAGTCTGCGGTCGGGCACGGCGGTTGATGCTGGCACATGGATGATGTCTTTCGCTGCGATGTGGTCTGATTCGTCCTGCGGCTCGACGAGATGCTCATGGCCGCTCCCCCGTTTCAGTAGGTCGATACCAGTGTTGCCCCACGGGCCGGATTCCGCAGGGATTTGGCTGCAGCGGCACTCACTAGATAATGACGCATCACCCGTGCGGTCGGTTCATTTCAAGTGCGTCCCCCTCACGGGGCGTTGGGAGCTGTGCAGACGCGTACTCCGCGCGGGTGAGCACAGCGGAGCGCCCCGCGGCCGTGGAGGGCGCGGGGCGCGTTCCTGTGGGGCGGTGTGCTCCTGTGCGCGGTTGCGTCGTACGACCTCGGCCGGTCGCCGTGGAGAACCCCCTGCCGGGTCTCAGGCCGGCGACCCCAGCAGGGGCACCGGCGCGAGGCGCAGGGACAGCCGGGGCAGCAGGTCCGCCACCCGGTGTGGCCGGTGGGCGGCGATGCCCGGCGGGGCCGGCGCCAAGGGGACGAGGACATCACCCGGGGCGGGCATCCCCTCGGCGCCGTCGGCGGCGATGTCGTGGTGCAGCCACAGGGTGAGCATGTACAGCTCCGGCACGGACAGCAGTCGTGGCTGGTACGGGGTCTGTACGGACTCCGCCTGACGCAGTGCCCGTTCGGTCGACGTGACGTAGGGGCCCTCGCAGAAATGCGAGAAGGTCCAGCCGTCGGCCGTGAGCATGGCTTCCGCGGTCGCCACCGCCCGTTCACCGCTGCGGATCAGGAAGCGCCAGCCGGACAGCCGGGTACGGGGCGGCCCGGCGGGGTGGCTGACATCGTCCAGCACATGTACGGGAAGGGGGAGTTCGGGGCTCAGCGGGCCCTGGTGGGCACGGAGGGCGGGGGTGCGGGCCTCGCGCACGGCGGTGGGGGAACCGAGGGCGGCGAGGACGCTGCGGAGGGCAGGCGCGGGGGCAGGGGGAACATGCAGCGGCATGGTGGGTCGCCTCTCACTTGGGAGACACGGTGGTGCTGGGCATGGTGCGGACGGCGTCGTCAGCGTGCGGGGTCAGAGCGCCAGTACTTGGCCGACCGGGGATGTCGGCCCGGCGGGGTCAGCCGCTGTGCCACAGCCCCGGTGGAACACCGCAACGCTGGGCGCCAACTCTCTGCCTCGTCAGCGAAGTTTATACGACGTGTGTTCACCAAGTGTTACGGCTAGCCGTTCCGCGGATTGCCGGCAAGTCGTAATCCGGACCCGCCCGAGCGGTGTTTTCGGTGCCTTTGCGTGGTGCGCACCGCGACGGCCTGGTATTTCTCCGCGGACACGGTAGGCCGGATCCGGACGGTCATTTCGCCGAGCCCGACGACGTTTACCGCCGCATTATGATCCGGCCTCCGGACCCGACGGTATGCCCTCGGAATGTGCCAGCCCGCACGTCTCCCGCAGCCTACCGGTTCCGGCGCACGTCCGAGGCGTTATCGATCGGATTGGCGGGCATCATCGACCGTAGCGCGACCGCCGGGCGCCACCGGGGAGCCCCGTGGACCGGGCGCTGCTGCCGGAAAGGCACCGGACGGCCCGTCGGGCCGGGGCCCGTCGTCATGAGGAGGGACGCTTCGATGGGGGAGAAGGTTGCGGCGGGCGGTATCGGTCTCACCGACCGGCAACACTACCGAAGAAAGCTGCACGAGTGTCTGACGGGATTGCAGAGGCTCCTGGAAGACAAGCGGTTCGACCGCCCCAAGAATCTGATGGGGCTGGAGATCGAATTGAATCTCGCCGGGCCGGACGGTATGCCGCGCATGATGAACTCGCAGGTCCTGGAGCGCATCGCGAGCCGTGATTTCCAGACCGAACTGGCCCAGTGCAACCTGGAAGTCAATATTCTTCCGCACCGGTTGTCCGGGCGCGTCCTCGACCAGCTCGCCGAGGAACTGCGCACGGGCCTGGCCTACGCCGACCGCAAGGCCGCCGAAGTGGCCGCCCGTATCGTGATGATCGGTATTCTGCCGACGCTGGCCGCCGAGGACCTGGTCGCCTCCAACCTCTCGGAGATCGACCGTTACGTCCTGCTCAACGACCAGATGCGGGCCGCGCGCGGCGAGGACTTCCAGATCGACCTGGAGGGCGTCGAGCGGCTGGTCTCCTCCTCCGCCTCCATCGCGCCCGAGGCCGCCTGCACCTCGGTGCAACTGCACCTCCAGGTCACCCCGAACCGCTTCCCCGCCGTGTGGAACGCGGCCCAGGCCGTCGCCGCCGTCCAGATCGCGGTCGGCGCCAACTCACCGTTCGTCTTCGGCCGCGAACTGTGGCGCGAGTCGCGCCCGCCGGTGTTCCAGCAGGCCACCGATGTCCGGCCGCCGGAGCTGCGGGCCCAGGGGGTGCGTCCGCGCACCTGGTTCGGGGAGCGCTGGGTCGACACCCCGTACGACCTGTTCGAGGAGAACCTGCGCTTCTTCCCGCCGCTGCTGCCCATCCACTCGGACGAGGACCCCCTGGCCGTCCTGGACGAGGGCGGCATCCCGAGCCTGTCCGAGCTGGTGCTGCACAACGGCACCGTCTACCGCTGGAACCGCCCGGTGTACGGCGTCGCCGACGGCGTCCCGCACCTCAGGGTCGAGAACCGGGTCCTGCCCGCGGGGCCCACCGTCACCGACGTCATTGCCAACACGGCGTTCTACTACGGGCTGGTGCGGACGCTGGCCGAGGAGCCGCGCCCGGTGTGGACCCGGATGCCGTTCGCCGCGGCGGCCGAGAACTTCGACACCGCGTGCCGCCGCGGCATCGACGCCGTACTGAAGTGGCCCCGCCCCGGCCGCTCGGGCGGCCTCGGCGAGATCTCCGCCGTACGCCTGGTACGCCAGGAACTGCTGCCGATGGCCGCGGCCGGCCTGGACGCCTGGGGCGTCGAGCCGGTCGACCGGGACCATTACCTCGGCGTGATCGAGGCACGCTGCCGACGCCGGGTCAACGGGGCGTCCTGGCAGGCCGCCGCGTATCACCACGCGCTCGGCCGCGGCCTGGACCGGGGCGGCGCGCTGGCGGCGATGACCCAGCGTTACAGCGAACTGATGCATTCGGGGGAGCCGGTGCACGCCTGGCCCGTCGAGTGGGCCGCCGCGCCGGTGGCGGCGGGGCGGGGATGAGGGATCCGGGGCGTACATGCGGGCTTCGGGCCGGATGTGCGGGCTTCGGGCCGGGTGCGCGGGATTCGAGGCGTGCCGGGCTCCGGGGTGTTCGTGCGGGGCGCCGGCCGGTGGTGACCGCGGCCTGACGTTCCGCCGTCTCGGCCGTCTGCGCCAGAAGAGCGGCGATGGTCATCGGACCGACACCATCCGGCCCCGGAGTGATCAGGCCCGCTCGTTCCCGGGCGCTTTCGAAGCCCACGTCGCCGACGGGGCCGAGTCGTGCCCCGCGTCGAACACATGGCACCGGGCTTGATGCCCTCCCCTTGATGAAGCGCGGACGGCCGCTGCGATCAGCACGTCGGCCTCCCCGTACGAGGCCGGAGAGACCGGTGCCCCCCTCAGGCGGGCCGGCTGCGTCTGCGTCATGGGCCCTGAGCGGAAGGGAAAATCGCCCAGACGCACGGCACCGGCAACGACTGCCGGGCCGCTCCCCGGTGGTACTCCGGCCAAGCGCCGTGCACGGCCCGGACCACATGCCGGCGGAGGGACGGGGAGTGTGGCGTCCGGGGGCGAGGCCTTCGGAGGCGCGGCATTCGAGGGCCGTGCGACGCCCCGTGCGGCTCGCCGGTCCCCTTCTCGGGCAAGCTATGACGTTCCATGGCGATAGTGCGGAACTGGAGGCAGCTGTGCAGTCGGACGCGAGCCCCGTGACCGGTGCGGAATCCCCGGGCCGGAAGCGGCAGGGCCCGGACGAAGGGCGGGACGCGGGCGTGGACGGCGGGCTGCCGCGACGGATCCTGCGCGGCGAGACGGTGCTGGTCCTGGCGCTCTCGCTCGGCGCGAGCGGCGTGTCCGCGCTCATCAGCTTCATCGGGTCGCTGACCAAGCCCGGCGGCCTCAAGGACCAGGCCGCGATGCTGAACTCCTCGCACGCGCCGGGACGCCCTTGGCTCGACCTGGCCTGGCAGGTGTTCGGCATCGCCACCGCCCTCGTCCCCGTGGCACTGGTGGCGCATCTGCTGATCAGGGAGCGGGCCGGCGGCCTCCGGGCGGTCGGTTTCGACGGGCGCAGGCCCGGGTCCGACCTGGGGCGCGGCGTCGGCGTCGCGGCGGTCATCGGCGGCAGCGGACTGCTGCTGTACCTCGGCGCGCGGGCGGCCGGCTTCAACCTGACGGTGGTGCCGGAGGCGCTGCCCGACGTGTGGTGGAAGTTCCCGGTACTGATCGCCTCGGCGGTGCAGAACGCCGTCGTCGAGGAGGTCATCGTCCTCGGCTACCTGCTGCGGCGGCTGGGGCAGCTGGAGTGGACCCCGGTGGCCGCGCTGGCCGCGAGCGCGGTGCTGCGCGGTTCGTACCATCTGTACCAGGGCATCGGCGGGTTCGTCGGGAACATGGTGATGGGCGTGATCTTCGTCCTGCTGTACCGGCGCTGGGGGCGCGTCGGCCCGCTGATCGCCGCGCACGCACTGATCGACATCGTGGCGTTCCTCGGATACGCGCTACTGGCGGGCAAGGTGGGGTGGCTGCCTACGGGGTGAAAGATGGCGTGGCTGCCTACGGTGTGAGGAGTGCCGTCGTGTGAGGGATGCCGCCGTGTCGTAAACGGAATCGGGGCCGGCCCGGCCGGTACCGGGCCCGGCCCCGTGGCGCGCCCCGGGGCGCGGGTGCGGCCCGGGCAGCGGATCAGCGGCGCTCAGGGGGTGGTCAGCAGGTCGCCGTCGATGACGGTGACGGCCGATCCGGTGAGCAGCGTACGGTCGCCGCGCAGCGCGGTGCGTACGAGGCCGGTGCGGCGGGCGGGGCCCTGGAGGCCGGTGAGTTCGTCACGGCCCAGCCGGGCCGACCAGAACGGCGCGAGCGCGGTGTGCGCGCTGCCCGTCACCGGGTCCTCGTCGATGCCCACGGCCGGGAAGAAGCAGCGGCTGACGAAGTCGTAGCCCCCGTCGGGGTCTGCGGCCGCCGCGGTGGCGATCACCCCGCGGCCGCCGGGCGAGGCGAGGGTCTTCAGGTCCGGCTCCAGCGCCCGTACCGCCTTCTCGTCGGCCAGTTCGACGAGGAGGTCACCCAGGTTCTCGCCGGTGTCGTACGCGCCGCGTACCTCCGTGCCCAGCGCCGCGGCGACGGCCGGCGGCACCTCGACCGGTGTCAGCGGTGCGGTCGGGAAGTCCATGGTGACGGCGCCGCTGTCGTCGGCCGTCGTGGTCAGCACGCCGCTGCGGGTCGTGAAGCGGACCGTGCCGGTGGCGGTCCCGGTGGTGTGCAGGACGTGCGCGGTGGCCAGTGTGGCGTGACCGCACAGGTTCACCTCGGCGGCCGGGGTGAGCCAGCGCAGCGCCCAGTCGGCGTCCCCGCCCGCGGGCAGCGGGTGGGCGAAGGCGGTTTCGGAGAGGTTGACCTCGGCGGCGACCCGCTGGAGCCAGGCGTCGTCGGGGAAGCCGCCGGCGTCGAACAGGACGACTCCGGCGGGGTTGCCGCCGAAGGGGCGGTCGGTGAAGGCGTCAACGATACGAATCCTCATGGCCTGGAGCTTAGGAGGCCACACCTTCCGTGCCCAAGGCCAATCGCGAGTAGGTGGACTGGTTCTGGCTTTCGGATGGTAGAAGTGGCGGGCTCTCGACTGGGGATGAGGGGGGCCAGTCGGGGGGATGTCGTAGCGCCCTGGCGGACTGCCGGCTCTCTCGTTCAGGGCGCGACGAGCGGCTCGGCCTCGTACGCACGGTGCAGCAAGTCCAGGAAGTCCGGTGCGTCCGGCAAGGGCGTTGTGTCGATCCGGCGTACGGCCACGCCCGGTGTCCACGAGTTCATGACCACGCCGCCGGCCAGCGACGGCAGGTCGTCCAGCGTCACCTCCTGGACGCGTTGGGGAACGCCGAGGCCGTCCAGCTGCCGGCGGACGATGCCCATCGTGGTGCCGCCCAGCATCTCGGCCGCCGGCCACACCGCCGTGGAACCGTCCCAGAAGGCCAGATTCCAGATGGAGCCCTCGCTGAGCCGGCCTCGGCGGTCGACGAAGGCGGCGTCGTCGAAGCCCCGGCCCGCGGCCTCCCGGAGGAAGTACGTCTTACCCACCTCGCCCACGTGTTTCACGGCCGGGAGAGGCCTCTCGTACGCGAACGTCGCCAGCTTCAGCGGTCCCCGCGGCCCGGACGCGGCCGGGTCCGTACGGACCAGCACCTCGGGTTCCGCATCGGGACCGGCCACGGTGAATTCGCCGGCGGGCGAGTACACGGTGGCCGTCAGCGAGAGGTCGGCCGGGCCTGCCTCCAGGGCCGTCCTCAGATGGGCGCGTACTCGGTCGTCGCCCACCGCCCGGCCGAACATCTCCTTCGACGCGGTCCGCAGCCGCTCCAGGTGGAGGTCGAGACCCCGGACCCGGCCACCGCGTACCTGCATGGCGGTGAAGTGGGCGTAGCCCGCGAAAGCGAGCGGCGCCAGGTCACCGGCCGTCGCCGTCCGGCCGTTACGTTGCACGACGAAAGAGGTCATGATGTCACTCCGGTCATAGGGGCCAGTTACGAGGGCGAGCTGTACGGGACCGGCTGTACGGGCACGAGGGCCGGCGGCGTCCATCGCCCCGCCCGCGGGCGGTAGGGCGCGGAATGTTCGCTCTGTGGGCGACGTTAAGACTTCACATCAATGGGAAGGTCAATCTCGGATGGGCGGGACAGTGGGGGCGGGCACATGCTGATCGGGGAGTTGTCGCGGCGTACCGGGGTCAGCGCGCGGCTGCTGCGGTACTACGAGGAGCAGGGCCTGCTGTCCGCCGAGCGCGGCTCGAACGGCTATCGCTGCTACGACGACAGCACGGTGGTCACCGTGCGGCAGGTCCGCGCCCTGCTGGACGCGGGGCTGACCACCGAGGTGATTCGCGCGGTGCTGCCGTGCGCCCGGGGTGAGCAGCCGGAGATCGAGATGTGCGTGGACGTGCGCGCCATCCTGAACCGGGTGCTGGCGGACACCGACGAACGCATCGACGACCTCCAGCGCAGCCGCAGCGTCCTCGCGGGCTACTTGGGGCAGTAGCCCTGACCGTCCGGCGGTGGTGTGCGCGAGTGCGCTTCCGGAAGGTTTTTCCCCAGGCGCGCCAGCGGGGAGAGACACATGAGCAACGGGGAGAGCGACAGGCCGGCGGCGGTCACCAGCAGAGCGGCGCGCAGTCCGCACTGGTCGGCCAGCCGGCCGCCGAGCAGCGAACCGAGCGGGGCCAGTCCCAGGCCCGCGCAGTTGACCGTCGCTACGACCCGGGCCTGGAGGGGTAAAGGGGTGACGGCCTGCCGTACGGCCATGACGGTGACGTTGACCAACTGGCTGAAGGTGCCGAAGAGGACGTTGATGCCCGCGAGCAGGGCGACCGTGACGACGGTGGAGCCGTGCAGCGCGGGAACGCAGAGCAGCACACCGTCCGCGAGGGCCGCCGCCGACACCAGCACCACGCCGTAGCCGCACGTGCGTGGCAGCCAGGCCGCCAGCAGTGAGCCCAGGACCGCTCCCGGGCCCATCGCCGCGAGCGCCAGGCCGACGGCGGTGCCTGAGAGGTGCAGTTCCCGGGGCAGGAAGAGCAGATAGACGGTCATCAGGGCGGCGAAGGAGAACTGGAAGGCGGCCGAGGCCAGGGCCACGGCACGCAACATGGGGTCGCCGAGGACGAAGCGCAGCCCTTGGCCGATCTGTTGCAGTGCCTGCTGTACCTGCCGTACCTGCTGTGTTCGGGTGGGCCGAGCGGCGCCGGCGATGCCGGTAGCGCGATCGTCGGTGTCTGTGGCACCGCCGTCGGCGCCTCCGGGAACCGACTCGCGCCGCCGGATCCGACGGACCGACAGGTAGGACAGCGCGAAGCAGAACGCACCGGCCGCGGCGGCGACGGGCGCCGACACCAGTGACGCCAGCGCGCCGCCGAGTGCGGGGCCGCCGATCTGCGCCGCGGATCTGCTGCCTTCGAGTGCGCTGTTGCCCTGCGTCAACTGATCGCGCCGTACCAGCCGTACGAGCGAAGCCTGGTACGCCACGTCGAAGAACACGCTGAGCACGCCGACGGCGAGCGCGACAGCGACCAGCGCCGGAATTCCGAGGACGCCGAGCAGGTACGCGCAGGGGAGCGCCGCCAGTGCGAGAGCCCTTCCGAGGTCCGCCGTCATCATCACGTCGCGGGCCCGTCGGCGGTCCACCCACGCGCCGGCGAAGAGCGAGAGCAGCAGGACGGGCGCCTGCTCGACGGCGCGCAGGGCGCCGAGTTCGGTCGCGTCGGCGTCGAGCGCCAGCACGGCGATGAGCGGCAGCACGACCTGACCGGTGCGTTCTCCGAACTGGGAGGCGGTCTGGCCTGCCCAGAGCCGGCGGAAGTCGGCGTCGAGCCACAGGCCCCGCGCGCCGGGCGCAGGGGCAGCTCGTCGGGCTCTCAGGCGCTCGCTGCGTCGGCGCGGAGGCCGGCCGTGGACCACAGGTCGCGAGGCTAGCCGTGGAGCACCGGCCGCGTCAGGGAATTTCTCGATGGCCGGGCCGCGGTGACCTCGGGTGTTGCCAGCCGAACAGTTCCGATATATCGTTGAAGCATCGCGAACGCTCAAAGTGATGTCGCGAGTGATCAATGAAGCAGTTTCGAGAAGAAAGGAGCGCCTCATGCGTTCCCATGGACACGAACACCACGGGCACGGCCGACACGGAGGCCGAGGAGACCACGAAGGACGGTTCGAGGGGCGGCGTGCCGCGTTCGGGCCGTTCGGGCCGCCGTTCGGAGGGCCGCCGTTCGGCGGTGGCCGGGGCCGCGGTGGCGGGCCGCGCGGCCGGGCGCGGCGCGGCGACGTACGCGCCTCGATCCTGGCCCTGCTCAAGGACCGGCCGATGCACGGCTACGAGATGATCCAGGAGATCGCCGAGCGCAGTGGCGGCGCCTGGAAGCCGAGCCCCGGCTCGGTGTACCCCACCCTCCAGCTCCTGGAGGACGAGGGGCTGATCAGCAGCGCGAGCGAGGGCGGCAAGAAGCTCTTCTCGCTGACCGAGGCCGGCCGTACGGAGACGGAGAACGTCGCCGACGCCCCCTGGGAGGAGGCCGGCCGAGGTGTCGACTGGGAGGCCATGAACGAGATCCGCAAGGCGGGCGGCGGCCTGGTCGAGGCGTTCCGGCAGGTGTGGGCCACCGGTACGCCCGAGCAGCGGGAGAAGGCCATCTCGGTGGTCAACAAGGCCCGCAAGGAGCTGTACCTGATCCTCGCCGAGGATGAGTGATCAGCTCGCTGTCGCCCGCGGAGAGTTGAGGCGCGGCGATGGCGGGTGAGTTCGGCAGGGGCCGTGACCGGGGAACGGGTCACGGCCTCTTTGCGTGCGTGGATGTGAGAGTGCGGGCGAACTCGTGTGTGGGTGTGAGGGCCGGAACGCCGGGGGTGTGTGACTTGTAGGGGCCGGAGCGGAAGGGTGTGCTCCGCGGCGGCTCGGTGAGGCGGTGTTCCGGTGGTCCTGCCGGAAGGTTTACGGCGGCGTACGTCCTACTCGGCCTCAGGGGCGGCGCGGCGTCCCTCCTCCGTAAGGATGAGATCCCGGAAAGGCGTGCCCAACCCTGGGCGGATGCGCAAATGCTTCCCGCCGGGGATGTTCCGGGCGTCAGCTGCTGGTGGGGTGGGGACTGTGCAAAACCGTACTGCGTACAACAGCGGAGGAGGCCCGCCTTGCGAGGACCTCGAAACGCGGCTCACCGTGGAGCTCGCGTCGGTGGTCTCCGCTGCCCGCAGGCGAGCCACGCGGGACGGTGACCGCCAGGTCGACACGGCCCACCTGCTGCACGGACTTCTGGAGTCGGACCCGTCGGTGCGGGCCGCGTTCGACGGTGGGGCGCAGGTCGCCCGGCTGCTCGGCTATCTCGTCCAGCGCAGCATCGGCTACGGCCTTCAGTGGCACGGCACCGTCGAGGACTCCGGTGCGGTGCCGATGGTGACCGAGGGCGTGGCGCCGGGCTGGTCTCCCGCCGCGGCCGCCGCCCTGGACGGCGCACTCGACCGCGCGCACGCCCGGTACGCGACCCATGCAGCCTGCCTGGATCTGCTCGCGGCCCTCGTGGCCGACCCCGAGTCGCGCGCGGTCGAGGTGCTGCGCCGGGCTTCGGTCGACACGGAACGGCTGGCGGCCCAGCTGGACGGGGACCGCGCCGGCCAGGAATGACAGGCGTAAGAGGGGTGACGCTGCTGACGGCTCCTGCCATGATGTGCCGATGCGCGCGTCTACGGGGAGGCAGGCGGCCCGCGGGGCTGACGGGGATCGGGGGCAATCCGGGACTTTGGGGTGTCCCGAGATTCCGGGAAGTCCTGGGGCTTCAGGAGGTCCCGAGGCTCCGGCGAAACCTGGGGTTTCAGGGAAACCTGGGATTCTGGGGGGTCTGGAGGCTCCAGGTGGTACCGGGGGTGCGCAACGTCCGGCGAGCGGCGACGCGGCCGGCCGGGCCCGGAAGGTCGGAATCGCCCTGGCGCTGATCTCCGCCGTCGCCTTCGGCTGCTCGGGCGTCGCCGCCAAACCCCTGATCACGGCCGGCCTCGAACCCCTGCACGTCACCTGGTTGCGGGCCGCGGGCGCCGCCCTCGTCATGCTGCCGGTCGCCTGGCGCCACCGTCGGCTTCCGCTGCGCCGCCCCGCCCTCCTGGCGGGCTTCGGTCTGCTCGCCGTAACCGGCGTCCAGGCGTGCTACTTCGCGGCGCTCTCCCGCATTCCCGTGGGGGTCGCGCTGCTCATCGAATACCTCGCGCCCGCGCTGGTGCTCGGCTGGGTCCGGTTCGTGCAGCGGAAGCCGGTCACGCGGGCCGCCGCGGTCGGCGTCGTCCTGGCGGTCGGCGGGCTGGCCTGTGTGGTGGAGGTGTGGTCCGGCCTGGATTTCGACCCGGTCGGCATCGCCCTGGCCCTCGGCGCGGCCTGCTGCCAGGTCGGGTACTTCGTGCTCTCCGACCACGGCGGTGACGGCGAGGACGCCGCGGACCCGCTGGGCGTGATCGCGTACGGGCTGCTGGTCGGCGCGGCCGTGCTGACCGTCGTCGCCCGGCCCTGGGAGATGGCCTGGCCGGTGCTCGGTGGCAGCGCCTACCTGGACGGAACCCGGGTGCCCGCCGCACTGCTGCTCGGGTGGCTCGTGCTGATCGCCACCGTGCTGGCGTACCTCACCGGCGTCCTCTCGGTGCGCCGGCTGTCCCCGCAGGTGGCGGGGGTGGTGGCGTGTCTGGAGGCGGTGATCGCGACGGTCCTGGCGTGGGTGCTGCTCGGCGAGCACCTCACCGCGCCGCAGACCGTGGGCGGGGTGGTCGTCCTGGCCGGTGCGTTCATCGCGCAGTCGGCGGCTCCGAAGGCGGCTGCGAAAGCGGCTGCGGAGGAGGCTCCGAAGGTGCTCCCGGAAGCGGGCCGGGAGGACGGGGGAGACGAGGGGGCGGAGCGAGGCGATGGACCGGAGGGAAGCATGGCGCCCGTACGGACGGGCGGGTCTGCCACGGCCGAGGTCGGGTCTGCCACAGGCGGGACGAGGTCTGCCACGGTCAAGGCCGTCGAAGGCAACGCGGCGCGCCTCGACGACGATTCGGGCTTGTCGGCCGGCCGGCGCGCCTCCTAGGGTGCTGATCATGCGATTGACTGTGCTGCCCCCTCCCGCCGCGTAGCGCGGGCGGCGGTCTCCGAGAGAGAACCAGCCCCGGGCCCGGTGTGATCCGAAGGACACGCCCCGCCCCGGGCCGGTCGCTGCTGTCCGCACACGGGACCACGCGACCATTCCACGGCGCCCGGCGCCGTCCCGGATCTCCCGGAGAAGCACAGCCATGCATGGTGTCTCTTCCCCTGCCCTGCCCGTGGGCCGGGGCCTGTTGTACGTGACCGTCGCCGCGACCGCCTGGGGCACAGCGGGCGCGGCCGCTTCCCTCCTCTACCGCAGCAGCGGCCTGGGGCCTCTCGCCCTCACCTTCTGGCGGACCGCCGGCGGCCTCCTGCTGTTGTCGGCCGCACGGGCGGTGCTGCGCCGCCGTACCGTATGCGTGCCGGATTCCGTCGTACGCCCGAAGGAGCCGCTGCGGCGCCGCGTCGCGCGGATCGCCGCCACCGGGATCGCGCTGGCCGTGGGCACGGTCGTGACCATGGGGGCCGGGCCCGTCCTCATCGCGCTCGGCGCGCGGCTGATCATGGGCGAACGGCTCGGGGCCGGAGGAGTCCTGGCGGTCGTGGGCGCGCTGTCGGGGCTGGCCGTACTGATCCTCGGCGGTGGTGATTCCGGTACGGTGCGGCCCGCCGGGGTCGCGATGGCGCTGCTGTCCGCCGCGGGCTGCGCCGTGATGACGCTGACGACCCGCTGTTCGGGACGGGTCGGTGACGCCTCCGATCCGTACGGTTCCACGTTCAGCGCCTTCACCGTCGGGGCCGGGTGCCTGCTGCCGTTCGCCGCGGCCGAAGGACTGTGGCCGCAGGCGCACGAACTGGGCCGCAGTCTCTGGCTGATGGGTTACATCGCGGCCGTACCGACGGCCCTGGGCTATGGCCTGTACTTCGCGGGCCTGGCGGCCGTGCGTGCGGCCACGGCGTCGGTGATCTCACTGGTCGAGCCGGTGTCCGCGACGGTGATCGCGGTGCTGTTCCTGGGGGAGGAGCTGGCGGCGGGCACGGCTGTCGGTACGTGCGTGCTGCTCGCGGCCGTCGCGGGGCTGGCCGTGGCCGAGGCGCGGGCAGCGGTGGCGGCTCGTACGGACAGGGCGTGTACGGACAGGGCGTGTACGGACAAAGCGCGGGCGACTACGGTGCGCTGACCGGTCCCGGGCCAGGGCGGGGCCTTCCGGGGCGGGTCCCGCCTGCCGACCCGCCACCGCTCCCATATCCCGCCCGCGCCATCGTCCCTGCCAGTTCGACGTGTCCCGCGCCCGCGCCTGCCCTGCGTGCCCGCGCTTGCTCCCGCGACGCCGATCCTGCGCTGCGGCTCCCGTCCGCTGTCAGCTGAGGCCGGCCGCCGACCGCCGTAGCTGGTGGGCGCGGGCCTGGGCGTCACGGGGCGCGGCCCGCTCGGCCAGGCGCTCCGAGATCCGCTGCTGGACGGTCTCGCTCCGCTTGCCCGCGTACTTGAACTTCGCCCGTACGTCCGTCACTTCCAGTCGCAGCCCCCGGATGCCGGGCAGTTGGCGTCCGTACGGCGGGCCGTCCGCGGTGACCGGCGCCGATCCGCCCTCGGGCTGGAAGTGCCCC
Organism: Streptomyces sp. NPDC030165; assembly: GCF_055573595.1. Lineage (NCBI taxonomy): Bacteria > Bacillati > Actinomycetota > Actinomycetes > Kitasatosporales > Streptomycetaceae > Streptomyces > Streptomyces sp. NPDC030165. Next base: position 27,974 of record NZ_JBVIBD010000022.1, read on the forward strand.
ATCTGGCGTTCCAGGAGCGCGGCCTTCTCCTGCGGATCGTCCACGATGTGGGCCGTGCACGTGAGCTGTACGGCGGCGTAGAAGCTGGTGGGGACGCCGTGTTCGGGTGGGTCCTCCTCGGCGGCCTGCCACGGCCCGGGTATGAACACGTAGTCGTCCACGACGCTGAGCAGGACGGCCGGGGCGGCCTCCAGTGCCCGCCATATCGGGTTGGGTCGGGCGAGGTGGGTGACGGCCTCGCGGCGGGCCGGGTCGTAGGCGAAGTGCAGGGGCTGGACGAGGGGCGGGGTGCCGGGCGGGCCGTTGACGGCGAGCTGGCCGAAGTCGTGGCCGGCCAGCCAGTCCTGCCATTCGGCGTCGTCGGTGGGCGCGTCCCACGGGTGGATCAGCATTCGCTCCTCCTTCAGCGCGCGGAGAGGTAGGCGGGCTCGGCGATGTCCGGGGCGAGGTCGTCGGCCGGGACGGGCGTCCCGTACGCGGGGGAGACCGGCAGGACGCCGCTCCAGTGGGGGAGCGGGAGGTCTTCGGGCTCGTCGTTCGGGCCGCCGGCGCGGACCTTGGCGGAGACCTCGTCCAGGTCGAGACGGATGACGGCGGTGGCGGCCAGTTCCTTGGCGTTCGCCGGCCGGGAGTCGGCGGCGCGGCCCGGCAGGACGTGGTCGACCAGGGCGTCGAGGGCGGCCGTCTTCTCGTCGTGGTCGAGGACCTGGTGGGCGGTGCCGTGGACGACGACGCTGCGGTAGTTGATCGAGTGGTGGAAGGCGGACTTGGCCAGGACCAGTCCGTCGACGTGGGTGACCGTGACGCACACGGGCAGGCCGGGGCCGGCCGTCTCGCCGGCCATGCGCAGCGGGCGCGAACCGGTCGAGCCGTGGAGGTACAGGCGGTTGCCGACCCGGCCGTAGAGCGTGGGCAGGACGATGGGGGCGCCGTCGCGGACGAAGCCGAGGTGGCACAGGTAGCCGGCGTCGAGGATGGCGTGCACGGTCTCGTGGTCGTAAGCGGCGCGCTCGCGGGCGCGGGTCGGTACGGTGCGCTCCGTCCGGGCGAAGGACTGGTCCTGGGGCGCCTGGGGCATTGCGGACTCCATTGCACTAGTGCATACTTGGTTTTGTGCTAGAAGATTATCGGATCGAAGGGCGGCGCGCATCGGAGATTGCCGCCAGCGTCGAGCGGGCCGTCGGTGCGGGCGAGCTCCAGCCAGGCGAAATCCTGCCCCCGCTGCGGGAGTTGGCCGTCTATCTGGAGGTCAATCCCAATACGGTGGCGTCCGCGTACCGGACGCTGCGGGACCGGGGGGTGATCGAGACGGCGGGCCGCCGCGGCAGCCGGGTGCGCCCGCGGCCGGCCAGTACGGCTCGCGAGGCGGCGCAGGGCCCCGTGCCGCCCGGCGTGCGCGACGCGGCGGCCGGGAATCCCGACCCCGCGCTGCTGCCCGCCCTCGGGCAGGCGCTGGCCGCGGCCGCCGCCCGCAGCGCGAAGCAGCCGACTCTGTACGGAGCCCCCGCTGTCGGTACGGAGCTCGAACGGATGGCCCGCGCCGCCTTCGAGGCGGACGGAGTGCCGAGCGGCGCCATCGCCGTCACCTCCGGCGCGCTGGACGCGATAGAGCGGGTGCTGGGCGCGCATCTGCGTCCCGGTGACGTGGTCGCGGTCGAGGACCCGGGCTGGGGGAGCCTGCTGGATCTCATCCCGGGGCTCGGGCTGCGGGCCGTGCCGGTCGCGGTGGACGACGAAGGGCCGCTGCCCGAGCAGGTCGGCCGGGCGGTGCGGGACGGCGCCCGGGCCCTGGTCGTCACGGACCGGGCGCAGAATCCGACGGGCGCGGTGCTCAGCCCCGGGCGGTCCCGGGAGCTGCGCGAGGTGCTGGCGGGCCATCAGGACGTGCTGCTGATAGAGGACGACCACGGCCACGACATCGTCGACCTCCCGCTGCACCCGCTCGCGGGGGCCACGGACCACTGGGCACTCGTCCGCTCCACGGCCAAGGCGTACGGCCCCGACCTGCGGCTCGCCGTGCTGACCGGCGACGCCGTGACCGTGGACCGGGTGCGCGGGCGTCAGCGGCTCGGGCCCGGCTGGGTGAGCCACCTCCTGCAGGACGCGGTGGTGCACCTGTGGCGTACGGGAGCGGTCGACCCGAAGGCCGTCGCGGACGCGTACGGCAGGCGCCGGGACGCGCTGATCGACGCCCTGGCGGCCCGTGGTGTCCGGGCACGGGGCCGCAGCGGAATGAATGTGTGGATCCCGGTGCCCGACGAGACCGGCGCGGTCGCCCGGCTGCTGCACGCCGGCTGGGCCGTCGCACCGGGAGCGCGCTTCCGTATGCACTCACCGCCCGGCATACGGGTCACCATCGCGGGCCTCGCGGAGGACGAACTGCCGACGCTGGCGGACGCCATCGCTTCCGCCGTCGAGCCGAGGGAGGCGCGCCGGTACGACTGAAGTGGACGCAGGGCAGGCGTCCGTCGCACTTCCCCTGTGCGGATGAGCTCGGCGACTACCTGGACGACGCACGATCGCGGGGTGGGCAGTCGGGGCGGGGTGTGAATTTCGATCTTGCGGTGTGGGTGCACCGGCGGGGGCTGCCGCAGTCGGGCTCGCTCCCATGTCGGGGGGCGTGCCCTGTCACTGGGCGGGCACGTCGAGCCTGCGTCCGTCGGCAGTCGGACTGCCTTTCTCGCTGTCAGGCGTGCGGCTGGCTGGTCGAGCCGGTCATCGTTGACCACCGCGGGCGACGGGCCGTCGCGTGCCTCGGGAGGCCGGTTTCCGACCGCGGAACATCACGCTCGAAAAAGCCCCGGTAGCCAGGCAAGTCAAAGCACCCGGAAGGCCCCTGTGTGCTGCTCTCCAGGGTTTTCCTGCCGGATGGGAAGGGGGGATTGCCTGATGGGATCAGCGGCGGCGAGGCGGGCGCCTAGGCGGCTTCTCGCCCTGGGTTCGCGTTAGGCCTTCGGTATTCTGAAAAGCGTCTCGTCGCCCTTCCGGTGCCGGGATCCGCGGGCCCTGAGGGGCTTCTTCGGTCTGCCCGCGACCGTTTTCCGTCCAGCGATCCGACCGCTCTCGTGCCGCGGTGCGCGGGGGTGTGGTTTGCTGTGCCCGAAAAGAGAGCATTGTGACTACTTCCGGCCCTCACGCCGCCTCCGACATCTCCGGCGCCGATCAGAACAGCGATGCCGGGCCTGCCGAGCAGAACGGCCATGCCGGGGCTGCCGCGTACGACGCCACCGCGATCACCGTCCTGGACGGGCTCCACGCCGTACGCAAGCGGCCCGGCATGTACATCGGCTCCACGGGCGAGCGGGGTCTGCACCATCTGGTGCAGGAGATCGTGGACAACTCCGTCGACGAGGCGCTGGCCGGGATGGCCGACCGGATCGACGTGACGATCCTGGCCGACGGCGGCGTGCGGGTGATCGACAACGGGCGCGGCATCCCCGTCGGCATGCACCCGGTGGAGAAGAAGCCGGCCGTGGAAGTCGTGCTGACGGTGCTGCACGCGGGCGGCAAGTTCGGGGGCGGCGGGTACGCGGTCTCCGGCGGCCTGCACGGTGTGGGCCTGTCGGTGGTCAACGCGCTCTCGACCAGGCTGTCGGCGGAGATCTGGACCGACGGCTACCGGTGGACCCAGGAGTACAAGGGCGGAGCACCGACAGCGCCGCTGGCCCGCCACGAGGCCACCCCGCAGACGGGCACGTCCCTGACGTTCTGGGCGGACGGCGGCATCTTCGAGACCACCGAGTACTCCTTCGAGACGCTGGCCAGGCGGTTCCAGGAGATGGCCTTCCTCAACCGGGGGCTGACCCTGACCCTCACCGATGAGCGTGCGTCGGCCCGCGCGACGGCCGCGGCCGACCAGGCGGGTCCGGACACCGCCGGGGAGCAGACTGCGAAGACGGTCTCCTACCGCTACGACGGCGGCATCACCGACTTCGTCGCCTACCTCAATACCCGCAAAGGGGAGCCGGTCCACCCCTCCGTCCTCTCCGTCGCCGCCGAGGACGCCGAGCGGCTGCTGTCGGTGGAGGTCGCGCTGCAGTGGAACAGCCAGTTCGCCGACAGTGTCTACTCCTACGCCAACACCATCCACACCCACGAGGGCGGCACCCACGAGGAGGGCTTCCGCGCGGCGCTGACCACGGTCGTCAACCGGTACGCGCGTGAGAAGAAGCTGCTGCGGGAGAAGGACGGCAACCTCACCGGCGAGGACATCCGCGAGGGCCTGACGGCGATCATCTCGGTCAAGCTCGGTGAGCCGCAGTTCGAGGGCCAGACCAAGACCAAGCTGGGCAACAGCGAGGCCAGGACGTTCGTGCAGAAGGCCGTGCACGAGCACCTGACGGACTGGTTCGACAGCAATCCCAACGAGGCGGCCGACATCGTCCGCAAGGCGACGCAGGCGGCCACCGCCCGGCTGGCGGCCCGCAAGGCCCGGGACCTGACCCGCCGCAAGGGCTTGCTGGAGTCAGCGGCCCTGCCGGGCAAGCTGTCCGACTGCCAGTCCAGCGATCCGGCGAAGAGTGAGATCTTCATCGTCGAGGGCGACTCCGCCGGCGGCTCGGCCAAGTCCGGCCGCAACCCGCAGTATCAGGCGATCCTGCCCATCCGCGGCAAGATCCTCAATGTCGAGAAGGCCCGTATCGACAAGATCCTGCACAATCAGGAGGTCCAGTCGATGATCTCCGCGTTCGGCACGGGCGTGCACGAGGACTTCGACATCGAGAAGCTCCGCTACCACAAGATCATCCTGATGGCGGACGCCGACGTCGACGGCCAGCACATCAACACCCTGCTGCTCACCTTCCTGTTCCGCTTCATGCGGCCCCTGATCGAGCACGGCCACGTCTACCTCTCCCGCCCGCCGCTCTACAAGATCAAGTGGGGCCGGGACCACGTGGAGTACGCCTACTCCGACCGCGAACGCGACGTCCTGCTGGAACGGGGCCGGCAGGACGGCCGCCGGGTCAGGGACGACTCCATCCAGCGGTTCAAGGGTCTGGGCGAGATGAACGCCGAGGAGCTGCGCATCACGACCATGGACCAGGAGCACCGTGTCCTGGGCCAGGTCACCCTCGACGACGCGGCTGTCGCCGACGCTCTCTTCTCCGTCCTGATGGGTGAGGACGTCGAGGCCCGGCGCTCCTTCATCCAGCGCAACGCCAAGGACGTGCGCTTCCTCGACATCTGATCGCGCCGGTTCCTGGTCGCCCACTCGCCCAGGCCGTGCCGTGGCCTGGGCGACCCGCGCCTGCCGGTCCGCAGCTGAAGAGGGAACTGCGTGAGCGCGTTCGCGGTTCCGTCGCTCGGCAGCCGCGTCCAGGACGGCTCCGACTTCACCGCGCGGCACCTGACGGTCCTCGAAGGGCTCGAATCCAAGCGTAAGTACGAGGCCGACGCCACCGACTCGGCTCCGTCGGGCGACCGCAGTCGCACCGCTGTCCCGGCCGGCACCGCCACCTGATGCCCATCGCCGACGAAGGTCGGCCAGTCGCCCGACCGCAGCACCGAGTCCCGTCCGAGGCTACGTACGCGACCTCGACCCCGGTCGTCGGCGGCTCGGCAGAACCGCCTGGCAGGACCTCTCACGCATGGACCGCGTCCGCCTGCCCCACCCCTCGCCGCAAGGCAACTCTTCATCCCGCAAGTTCCCCCGCGAAGTGAAGCTTCAATTCGCCACAGTCTCCGTAGTCACAGGACAACAGGACAACAGGACTGGCAGGCCGACCGGCTGTGAGAGGGGAACGACGCTGGTTACCATCGCACGATGCCTGATCAGAGCTTCCTTGTCCGTGGTCCCCGGGTGGCCGTCCGGCGGATCTCCTTCCAGGACCGGGAGGAGATCGCGGCCCTGGAGCGGGAAAGCGCCGCACTGCACCACCCGTGGGTCCCGGCACGGGAGACCACGGAGGAAGCCTTTCGCGCGTACGTCGCCAAGTTCGACCGGCCCGCCCACGAGGGCTTCGTGGTCTGCCTCCGGGACACCGGCGCGATCGTCGGCGGCGTCAACATCAACAACATCGTGCGGGGAGGCATCCAGAGCGGAGCCCTCGGTTACGCCGCCTACGCGTCCACCACCGGGCACGGCTACATGACCGAGGGAGTGCGCCTCGTCGTCGAGTACGCCTTCACGGAGCTGGGGCTGCACCGGCTGGAAGCCAACATCCAGCCCGGCAACGTCTCCTCGGTCCGGCTCGTCGAGCGTCTGGGGTTCCGGCTGGAGGGTTACTCCCCGTGCTTCCAGTACGTGGACGGCGCGTGGCGCGACCACGAGCGGTGGGCGGTGACGGCCGATATGACCGAGTACGCCGCCGGGGCGGCCACTCCGGACCGCGCGACCTGACCGGCCGGCCGGGCCGGGAACCCCGCCAGGCGTATTGCCCCGTAGCGTCGTTCACGCGGCTGATGGGTCTCCGTCGCCTCGTTGAGTGGTACGGCGGGGGCGGCTCTGGGTCAGGGCGGCGCCTGCCAGGACGATCAACGCGCCGACGGGCGTGTTCCAGCTGAGCTGTTCGCCGAGCAGTGCGACACCGGCCGTGGTGGCGATGACGGGGACGAAGTAGGTGACCATCTGGGCGGTGGTCGGGCCCACCTCCGCCACCAGTCCGTACTGCAGCAGGAAGGCGAAGCCGGTGCCCAGGGCGCCGAGCGCGAGGACGGCGAGGAGGGGGACGACGGGGTAGGACACCGGAGCGGGAGTCAAGAGCGCGGCCACGACGCCGACCTGGGCGGTGGCGAGAAGCATCTGGGAGCTGGAGAGGGCGACGTTGGAGTCCTTGACGCCGGCGAGGGTGCGCCGGACGTAGATCCAGCCGATGGGGTAGCTCAGCGACGCGCCCAGAGCCATCGCCGTGCCCGTCGGGTCCGTACCGGAGAAGCCCTGCCAGGCGCCGAGCACGGTCAGTACGCCCAGGAAGCCGAGCCCGAGGCCCGCGACGCGGCGGCGGGTGGGCCGGTCCTCGGAGAGGGCGACCAGGGACAGGGCCATGCCCCACAGCGGGGAGCTGGCGTTGCAGATGCCGGCCAGGGTGGAGGGGATGGTCAGCTCGGCGTAGGCGAAGAGGGAGAAGGGAACGGCGTTGAGGAAGAACGCGGCCACCGCCAGGTGACCCCAGGTCCGCGCGGAGCGAGGCAGCCGCTCACGTTTGGCGACCAGTACGGCGACGAGCACCACCGAACCGAACGCCACCCGGCCGAAGGTGACGTGCAGGGGCGCGTACCCCTGTGTGCCGACCTTGATGAAGAGAAAGCTGAAACCCCAGACCAGGCACAGGATCCCGAACCGCAGGCGCCAGTCGAGCGCGCGGCGTACCACGACTCGCCGCGCGGCGGGACGGGCTGGCGCGGAGCCGGAGTCGGAGGGGGTTGGCGGTGGCGAAGGGGGCGTAGTGACTCCGGGAGGGGCGGAGTTGGGGTCGGTGGTGTCGGTCGCGTCGGCTTCGGAAGGGGCGGTGGTGCTCATGGGGACTACGATGCGGCCCGCCATTTCGTAGCACAAGCGAGATTTCATGGGGGGTATCGCTTAGCATTGCTTACATGTTGAACCTTGATCGCTTGCGGACGCTGAGCGCGGTGGCCCGCCACGGCTCGGTGAGCGCGGCGGCGGACGGCCTGCATGTGACCACCTCCGCCGTCTCGCAGCAGCTCGCCAAGCTGGAGCGGGAGACCGGCCAGCAACTGCTGGCCAAGAACGGCCGCGGCGTGCGGCTGACCGACGCCGGCCGGCTGCTGGCCGATCATGCCGTACGAATCCTCTCGCAGGTCGAGCTGGCCCAGGCCGAGCTGGAGGCTCATCGTGGCCAGGCCGTCGGCGAGCTGCGGCTCGGCGCCTTCCCCACCGCGGCGCGCGGCCTGTTCCCCGACGCGCTGGCCGGGCTCCGTGCCGAGCACCCCCAACTCCGTCCAATACTGCGGGAGATGGAGCCGGACGCTTCGGTACGGTGCGTGGTGCGCGGTGACATCGACCTGGGGGTGGTCCTGGACTGGCACAACCGGCCGCTCTCGCTGCCCGAGGGGCTCGCGAAGGCGCCGATACTGAACGACCCCGCCGACGTGGTCGTGCCTGCCGGCCACCCCTTGGCGGGCCGCGACTCGGTCGAACTGGCGGAGCTGGCCGACGATGAGTGGATCTCCTGGCCGCAGGGCGAGTTCTGTCACGACTGGCTGATGTTCACCCTGCGCGGCCAGGGCATCGAGCCGCGCATCTCGCACATGGTGGAGGAGCATCACACGCAACTGGCCCTGATCGCAGCCGGGTTGGGCGTAGCGGTGGCGCCTCGGCTGGGGCGCGGTCCGGTGCCGGCGGGGGTGAGCGTGGTGCCCGTACGGCACACGATGCGGCGGCACGTCTACGCGATCTGGCGCGCCGACGCCGACCGGCGGCCGTCCATCCGCGCGGCGGTCGCCGCGCTGCGGGCCGCGGGCAAGAAGATCGAAGGCCGCTGAAAACAGCGGGAACCGGGCGCGCTCGGCTGGCACAATGACGCGCATGGGTGAACGGATCATCGAGGTAGTCGCGTACGACCCCGCCTGGCCGGCCGCAGCCACCGACGCGATCGCGGACGTCCGCGAGGCGCTGTCCGGAGCGATCACGGACATCGAGCACATCGGCTCGACCTCCGTGCCGGGGCTGGCCGCCAAGCCGATCATCGACCTGATGGCCGCGGCGGAGGACTTCGGTGCCGTCGAAACCCGCGAGGAAGCGCTCGCCCGCATCGGTTTCCGGCGGAACGCCAACGGAATGACCAGCCGCCTCCTGTACATCCGCGGCGACGACAGTCACCGGACCCACCACCTGCACGTGGTCAGCCTGGAGAGCTGGCCCACCCGCAACCAGCGGATCCTGCGCGACCACCTGCGCGCGCACCCGCGGGACGCCGCGCGCTACGCGCAGCTCAAGCAGTCGCTCGCCGCAACCGGGGCCTCCGCCGAGGCCTACACGGAGGCCAAGACCGAGCTGATCCAGGAGCTGATCGACCGCGCCCGCGCCGACCGGGGACTACCGGCGGTCTCCGTCTGGGAGTAGGGGCGGGAGAGCGGCCGTCGCCCGGCCGCCCGGCGGCGGCACATCGGCTTGCAACAGGCAGGGGGACGTACCGAAGCCGTGCCGCGAGTAGGCACCGACCGCGCGGACGCTGGAGTGCACCGTCACGCGTTCGAGTCCCTGCTCGCGGGCCAGTTCCAGTACCGCGTCGATCAACTGTCCGCCCAGCCCGCCGTCCCTTTCGTGCGGAGTCACGTACACACACTGCACATCACCCGACGCCCGGTCCAGCGCGCGCGGGGTCGGTACGCGCCGGGTGACCGCCAGCCACGCCATGCCGATGACCGTGTCGCCGCGCACCATGACCAGGCAGTGGTGTGAGGACGCGTTCTCCCGCGCCCACGCCAGGAAACGGCGCACGAACGTTTCGCGCGTGGTGACGGGCGCGCCTCCGAGCTCCTGCATCCATTGCCACCGGAGCCCGGCGACCGCGTCGAGTTCGTCCGGACGGACGGGGCGGATGAGGATGGTGTCCATCGGGCCATGGTGGCGCCGGCTCCGGGGGCGCGCACAGGTCACCCGGTGGCGAGCGGTGGGACGACACCCCGGATCAGCCCGAGGTCCAGCAAGTCCTGCGGCCGGAGGCGGAGTTGGTCGGCCGTGCCGCGTGCCGCGTCCGCGTCGCGTTTCAGGATGGCGGCGGCCGCTTCCGGGGCGATGACGGAGAAGTAGCTGTCCGGTGTCGCCCACAGCCGGCCCGGCGCGGCCAGGGCCAGCGCCCCACCGGAACCGCCCTCCCCGATCAGCAGCGAGGTGACGGGCGTACGGACCGAGGCCAGCGCGGCGAAGACGTCCGCGATGGCGGCGCCGGCACCGGCCCGTTCCGCTGCCGGGTCGTTGGCCGCGCCCGGGGTGTCGATGAGGGTGAGCACCGGTATGCCGAGGCGGTCCGCCAGCCGGATCAGCCGGGCGGCCGTACGGAAACCCGCGGGGCGTACGGCCGTGCCGCACTGGGCGGCGAACGCGATCGTGCGCCCGTCGCGCCGGCCGAACCCGCAGCGTGTACCCGGGTCCGTGCCGCCGCAGCGGTCGCCGCTGATCTCCTCCCGCCAGTCGAAGTACGCGTCCAGGTACGCGGCAGCGCGTGGGCGCCGCGCGGCACGGGCCGAGCACACCGCTTCCCAGCCGGACGTCGGGAGCTCGGCCGCACCTAGCGCGGGCGGGGGCGGTGCGGCTTCCACGGCAGGGCCCGCCCCGCCGCTCTGATCGGGGCGGGATGACGCAGCACCGGCCTCCGCCCCCACCTCCCCTCCCACTGCCCCCACGGGAGACAACAGCCGCAGCCAGCGGCCGAGGGCCGCGCGCACGTCGCCCGGCGGGACGACGGCGTCGACCTGTCCGGCCGCCAGCTGGCCTTCGGCGCTGTACGCGTACGGGTCGGCGTCCACCGGCCGTACGCGCGAGCCCGCGAAGCCGACCTGCGCGCCCGGCAGCGCGAGCACGACATCGGCGCCCGCGCCGAGTGTCGCCCAGCCGCCGCCGGTCGTCGGATCGCGCACGACGGCGATCTGCGGCAGCCCCGCGGCCCGGTTCAGCGCGGACTGGGCGGCCACTCGCTGGAGCTGGGTCAGGGCCCGCATGCCTTCCTGCATCCGGCTGCCGCCCGTGGCGATCAGGGTCACGACCGGTAGGCGCAGTTCCCGGGCGTGGGTCCAGGCGGCCACCAGCCGGTCGCCCGTGCGCTCTCCGAGGGAACCGCCGAGAAAAGCGAACTCGAAGGAGACCAGGACGACCGGCACGCCCGCGACCCGGGCGGTCCCGCTGACCACGGACTCGTCCTCGCCGGTCCGCTCCCGCGCCCGCTGCCGCGCGAAGCCGTATCCGTCCCAGCGGAGCGGCCCGTCGTCGTACGGAGCGGCTGCGGTGGGTCCACCTGCCGTGGGCCCGGCTGCCGAGGTCGGCCCCGCTGCCATCGGCCGACCCGCCGTGGCCCCTGATGTGTTCGTCTCCGCCCCCGGTGCGGGGAACTCCGCGAAGTCGTCCGTGACCACGGCGACCGCCTCGCGCGCGGACCAGCGCGGTGACGGCCCGGCCGGTACGGACCGCCCGCCCACATCCCCGCCACCGGCACTCCCGCCACAGGCGTCGGCGCCACGCGCCCCGGCACCACCCGCACCCGAATCACCCGCACCCGAACCGCCCCCCGGCGCCCCGCTATGCACGGAGGTCCCGTTTCAGGATCTTGCCCATGTCGTTGCGGGGCAGGGCGTCGAGGAAGCGGACCACGCGGGGGCGCTTGTGCGGTGCGAGCCGGCGGGCCACGTGGTCGGCGAGTTCGGCATCGGTCGGTGTGGCGGCGCCCTCGGCCGCCTGAGCCGGGACGACCCAGGCGACGATCCGCTCGCCCAGGTCCTCGTCCGGTTCGCCCGTCACGGCGGCCTCGCTGACGCCCGGGTGCTCCAGCAGCGCGTTCTCGATCTCACCCGCGCCGATCTTGTAGCCGCCGCTCTTGATGAGGTCGGTGGCCTTGCGCCCCACGATGCGGTAGTTGCCCGCCGCGTCGCGGGTCGCCATGTCGCCCGTACGGAACCAGCCGCCGTCGAAGGCCGCCGCGGTGGCGTCCGGGCGGTTGAGGTACTCGACGAACAGGTTGGGGCCGCGGACCTGGATCTCGCCGACCGTCTCACCGTCGCTCACCTCGACGGCCTGGCCGGACTCGTCGACGAGCCGGACGTACACACCGGGCAGCGGTACGCCGACGGTGCCGGGCGCGGGCTCACCGTCGGCCCGTACGCTCGTGTTCATCAGCGTCTCGGTCATGCCGTACCGCTCGACGACGCGGCACCCGGCGGCCGCGGCGAGCCGCTCGTGGTCGGTGCGCGGCAGGGCCGCCGAGCCGGACACCAGGAGGCGGGCCCGGCCCAAAGCCTCGGCCAGCGCCGGGTTCTCGCCGGCCTCGACGGCGAGGCGGTGGTACATCGTCGGTACGCCGAACAGCATCGTGCCGTCCGCGGTGAGCCCTCGTACGACGCCCTCGGTGCTGAAACGGCCCAGGTGGTGCACGCTGCCGCCGCGCCGCAGCGGCCCGAGGATGCCGAGCACGAGGCCGTGCACGTGGAACAGCGGCAGGCCGTGCACGAGGACGTCGTCGGCGGTCCACTGCCAGGCCTCCGCCAGCGCGTCCAGGGTGTGCGCGATCGCCCGGCGGGGGATGACGACACCCTTGGGCGGGCCGGTCGTGCCGGAGGTGTAGACGACGAGGGCGGCGGACTCGGCGCCCGGCTCGTACGGCAGCGGCGGCATCTCCTCGCTGTCGGTGGCGGGCTCGACGTCGACGCGGGGGAGGGCGGCCAGCGCGCCGGGCAGCTCGGCGCCCGGCTCGGCCAGCACGAGCGTCGGCCCGCTGTCCGACACGATGTGCGCCAGCTCGCTCTCACCGATCTTCGGGTTGACGGGTACGGCGGCCACCCCGGCGAGCAGCGCGCCCACCACGGCGACCGCGGTTTCCAGGGTGGGCGTGGCCCAGACGGCCACCCGGGTCTGGCCGTCGAGGCGGTCGGCGACCCGGCACGCGGCCGCGGCCAGTTGGCGGTAGCTGAGCGCACGCTCACCGAAGCGCAGCGCGGGCTGCGGCGACGCGTCGCTCAACGCCGGAAAGAGCACGTTCACCAGGTCTCCCTCGTCCTCGTCGTCCCACGTCGGTGCCGCCGCCCCGGACCTGCCGGAACGGGCCGACCCCACCACTGTGGCAGAGACCACCGACAACGCGATCACGGACCGCGGACAACATGATCACGGACCGCGGACGACACGACCACGCGGCGCCGTGTGGGAGTGCGGCCGGGCTGCCGGACCGGGGTGCGGCGGCGCCCGGCGCGGCCGCGCTCAGCCCGTCATCTTGCGGAAGTCCCAGGACACGACGGAGTCCGGTACCAGGCGCAGCCAGGCGTGCCGGCCGTCGTGCGGCATCCGGTCCAGGCCGAAGTACTTGGTGGCGAACAAGCGTTCCGGAGCGTCCAGTTCCACGCAGGTGTCACCCGTTCGCGGTACCTCGCCGACAACGGCCGCGCTGCCGGTCAGCTCCACTCCGCGCAGCTCTCCGTAGTCCTGCCCGTCGTCGACGACCACCGCGATCCGCGGGTTTCCGCGCAGCTGGGTCCACCGCTTGCTGCGGGTGATCGAGTACAGCCAGAGGGCCGTGCCGTCCCAGACGAACCACAGGGCGCCGACGTGCGGCGTACCGTCCGCGGCCACGGTGGCCACCCGGCACGTGCGCTGTTCCGCCAGGAAGGCGTCCCGTTCGTGCGGCGTCATCATGATGCGGCGCCCGCGCCGCTGTGTGCCGGTCATCCGTCCTCCACCTCCGCCGTACGACCTGACGGTTCGTCAGGAACCGGTGACAGGAATCATCCGGTCTCTTCCGCGCCGGCGCAATGGCGGCTACGCTCGCGCGGCCGATGCCCGCGGCGCCACGGCGGGCGGGCGCACTCGGTACGGCCCCGCGACGACGGCCCCGGGAAGGGACGAGACGATGGCATCGGGCGCGCGCCTCTTGGAACAGACCGATCCCGCGACGACGGCACTGCTCACCGTCGAGTGCCAGCGCGGTGTCGTCGGGCCGGACGGCGCGCTGCCGGAACTGGCCGACGCGGCCCGCGCGTCCGGTGCGCTCGACCGGGTGGCCCGGCTGGCCGGGGCCGCGCACGACGCGGGCGTACAGGTCCTGCACGCCGTCGCCGAGCGCCGCCCGGACGGCCGCGGCGCCAACCGCAACGCGCGCCTGTTCGCCGCCGCCGAGCGCCTGCCCGTACAGCAGCTCGTGGGTACGACCGCGGTACGGATCGCCGACCCGGTGCCCGTCACCGAGGACGACCTGATCGTGCGCAGGCTGCACGGCCTGTCGCCGCTCGCCGGCACGGACGTGGACCCGCTGCTCCGCAACCTCGGCTGCCGCACCCTCGTCATCGCCGGGGTGTCGGCGAACGTGGCGATCCCGAACGCCGTTTTCGACGCGGTCAACCTCGGTTACACGGCGGTGGTGCCCGCCGACGCCATCGCCGGCGTGCCTGCCGACTACACCGCGGCGATGGTCCGGCACACTCTGGCCCTCGTCGCCACCGTCACGACCACCGACGACCTGCTCTCCTGCTGGAGAGGGCGGCCCGGCCCGCTCGGCGGCCCAGCTTGACCGATCAGCGCGGCCCGACCGGTCCACCCGGCCCGGCCGGTCTGCCCAGCCTGGCTGACCAGCGCAACCCGGCCGATCAGTCCAGCTTGATCGAGTCGCCCTCCACGCTCACCTCGGCCGCGACGAGCCCCTGAGTGGCAGGGCCCTTGCGGACGCTGCCGTCGTCGATGGCGTAGGTGCTGCCGTGGCAGGGGCAGTTGATGGTGCCGCCCGCCACCTCGTTCACGAGGCAGCCCTGGTGCCGGCAGACCGCCGAGAACGCCTTGAACTCGCCCTTGGCGGGCTGCGTCACCACGAGCTTGCGGTCCTTGAAGACCTTGCCGCCGCCCTCGGGGATGTCCGCGGTCCTCGCCAGCACGCCCCCGGCCGCACCGGTACCCGCGCTCCCGGGGTCCGTGTCGCCGTTCTTCGACCCGTCGTCACCGGACGCCCCCGACGCGTCGGGCGGCGCGGACGACGCGCTGTCGCCGTACCCGTCCGAGCCGCTCCCGCATGCCGCGAGCGCCGCGGCCAGTCCCGCCGCGCCGGCCGCCGCGACGACCGTACGGCGCGCCGTCGCCGCGCCTGTCCGCCCTGTCGATGCCTGCTGGGCCGGTGTCTGTCGCATGGGTGCCTGCTGGGTCGATGCCTGCCGGGTCATGGCGTGCCTCCAACTGTCGGTGCCCCCAGGGTGCGCCGTGCGGCGCGTGCGTCCCCTGGGCGTTGTGGAAGTTCCATACGGGCGGGCCGGCGCGGGCGTTCAGCTCTTGTCGAGTGCTGAGCGCAGGAAATCACGTTCGAAGCGGAGCAGGTTCTCGGTGACCGTGGTGTCAGCGGGCGCGTGGCCCGCCCCGGGCAGCGGCAGCACGCTGTGCTGTCTGCCGGCGGCCAGCAGTTCGGCGGAGAAGCGCAGGGTGTGGGCGGGGGCCACGTTGTCGTCCGACAGCCCCTGGACGAGCAGCAGCGGACGGCGCAGCAGGTGGCCGTGGCCCACCAGGGAGGAGCGCGCGTAGTGGTCCGGCGTCTCGGCGGGGTGCCCGAGGAAACGCTCCTTCCAGTGTGTGTCGTACAGCCGCTGGTCCGTGGGCGCGGCACCGGCGACCGCCGCGTGGAAGACGTCGGGACGGTGCAGGACGGCCGCGGCGGCCAGGAACCCGCCGAACGACCAGCCGCGGATCGCCACCCGTGACAGGTCCAGGTCCGTGAAGCGCGCGGCGGCCGCGTGCAGCGCGTCGGTCTGGTCCTCCAGTACGGGGGTGAGCTGGTCGCCGTGGACGGCCTTCTCCCAGGCAGGGCTCCGGCCGGGGGTGCCGCGGCCGTCCGTGACCAGTACGGCGAAGCCCTCCTCGGCGAACCACTGCGCCACACAGGCGAACCAGGTGCGCGCCCGTACCGCGAGCTGGATGCCCGGGCCACCGTACGGGGAGAGCAGCACCGGCAGGCTGCCCGTACCGGGCTCGTGCCAGGAGGGCAGGTACAGCGCACTGTGTACCTCCCGTGGCCCCAGAACGAGGTGGTGCGGGCGCGGAGTGACGACCGGCTCCTCACCAAGCGAGGCGATGATGCCGCCGGACCCGCAGGCCGCGCCCGGCCCGGAACCGTGCATGTCGGTGAGCGGCCCCTCCGCTCCGGAGCCGCGCACCTCGGCCACCGTCCCCTGCGGCGTGACTCCGCTGAGGACCACCGTGCCGCCCCCGACGGCGGCTGTGAAAAGTCCCGGTCCCGCGCTCAGCCGGGTCAGGCCGCCCTCCGGGTCCCACCGCCGTACATGCACCGCCGTCGGCTCCTCGTTGGCGGTGAACCACACCTGCTCGCCCTCCACGGCGACGACTTCGCGCACCTGTAGTCCGGGCGGCGTCACGGTGGTGCCGCCCACGCTCAGGTGGCGGGTGCCGGGCGTGTCCTCGGGCAGGACCAGGGCACCCGAGGCCGTACGGGCCGGGGTGCCGCGCACGATCTCCGTCCAGGCGGTGTCGGTGCGCTCGTGCAGCACCTCGGTCGTGCCGGTGCCCGCGTCGACCGCCAAGGTGCGCAGTGTCCGCTGGTCGCGGCTCTGTACGCCGATGAGCGGCCCGTGCCCGTCCCAGCCGGCGCTGACGAGGTATTCGTATGCGGCCCGGTCCCACACCACCTCGACGTGCCGCCCTCCGGAGGCGGCCACCGGCACGATGCGGAGCGACACCTCCGCATTGGACGTCCCCGCCGAGGGGTACGCCACCGCGCGCGGCGGCTGTTCGGGGTGCGCCGGGTCGCTGATGTGGCGCCGTTCCACACCGGACGTGTCCACCCTGGCGATCAGGAGGTGGCGGCTGTCCGGGGCCCACCAGTAGCCGCGCGCGCGGCTCATCGACTCGGCCGCCACGTATTCGGGCAGCCCGTAGGTGACGTCCGGGCCTTCGGCAGCCGCCAGTTGCCGGTCCGTCCCGTCCTCCAGGGTGACGACGTGCAGCGATCCGTCGGTCACGTATGCGACGAACCGTCCGTCCGGAGAGGGGCGGGGATCGACGGCAGGCCCAGCTGTCGGCACGTGGCAGGGGGCGCCCTCGTCCGTACGCACCACCCACAGCGCGCCGGAGAGCGCACAGGCCACCACGTGCGCCGCCGCGTCGGTCGCATATGCCACCACTCCCGTGGAATGCTCGCGCGCCCGCTCCCGGCGTACCCGCTCCGCCTCGGGCAACTGCCCCTCCGCGGCCGCGGCCGCTCCCAGCAGCACCGGGTCGACCAACACCCGCTCCGCGCCACCCTCGTACAGCCACAACCGGCCTACGGGGTCGCTGCCCCCGCCCGTACGGACGAACAGCACCCGGTGGCCGTCCGGGGAGACGCCGAACTGCCGCGGCGCACCGAGGGAGAACCGCCGCGTCCGCGCGAACTGCCGGGGGAAGGCGGCGGGAGTGCCGTCACGCCCGGAGGAGTCGCGAGCGGCGGGCGCCCCAGGGGCGGCGCCGGACGAGCGGGAGGAATCATCAGCGACAGTCATGACGGGACTCTGGCACCCGCCCGGCCGACATATCGCCGAAATGACGAAATGACGAAGCCCCGCGGACGGGGGAACCGCGGGGCTTCGTTCGACAAGTGTACATGTGTTCAGGTGTTATGTCCTACTGGGGCCAGGCGCCGCCGGCCCGTCCCCGCCGCCGTCCTCCGGACCGCCCCCCGCCCCCATGGAATAATCACCATGTGACGCTGGAAGACCTCGTCCGGCTCCGCCGGGCCCGTGACCTGATGGACCGCGAGTACGCCAAGCCGCTCGACGTTCCGGCGCTGGCACGGGTCGCGCTCATGTCGGCGGGCCATTTCTCCCGCAGCTTCCGTGCCGCCTTCGGGGAGACGCCGTACGGCTACCTCATGACGCGCCGCATCGAGCGGGCCAAGGCGCTGCTGCGGCGGGGTGACCTGTCGGTGACGGAGGTCTGCTTCGAGGTCGGCTGTACCTCGCTGGGGTCGTTCAGCTCGCGGTTCACCGAGCTGGTGGGCGAGAGCCCGAGCGCGTACCGGGCCCGCCGGCACGACGACGGCGCCGCCATCCCGGCGTGCTACGCCAAGATCTATACGCGACCGGTCAGGAACGGAGAAGCCAGGCCGGCTTCCCGCCCGTAGCGTTGTCCGTATGAACATCAACCTTTCGACATGTTTCATCGCCGTGGACGACCACGACAAGGCGCTCGCCTTCTACCGGGACGTGCTCGGCCTGGAGGTGCGCAACGACGTCGGGTTCGAGGGGATGCGCTGGGTGACCGTCGGCGCGCCGTCGCAGCCCGACGTGAACATCGTCCTCGAACCGCCCCTCGCGGACCCCAACGCCTCGCCCGCCGACCGCGAGGCCATGGCGGAACTGCTGGCCAAGGGCCTGCTGCGGGCGGTGATCTTCTCGACCGACGACTGCGACGGGACCTTCGAGCGCATCCGCGCCGCGGGCGGCGAGGTGCTGCAGGAGCCGGTCGACCAGCCGTACGGCGTCCGCGACTGCGCCTTCCGCGACCCGTCGGGCAACATGCTGCGCTTCACCCAGGCCCGCGGGCAGTGAGCGCGGCGCCTTGCGCGTGAGGACAGACCGGTCCGCTTCCCCCGTACGCACACGGGGGAAGCGGACGGCGCGTGCGTGCGGGACGGTTCCTGTGGCCGGATAGCTTCTCGGCAACGCCCGCCTCACCAGCCACACTTGTACGGCACGCACGACGCGTCGGCGACACCTGTCCGAAGGGCCACGAATGCACCCGGAAACCACAGGCCGCGGCAGTACGCCGCCGGCGCCGGTGCGGGAAAGGCGTACCGTCGGCCGTGTTCCGCTGCGTGCCGACCTCAAAGCGGCCCTGCCCGACGCCGGCGCGGCGGTGGTGGTCACCGTCGCCGTGTTCGTCTTCCTGTACCTGCGGATGCGGTCCGGCGCGTCCGCGACGGTCGCGGTCATGCCCTTCATGGACGATCCCAGCACCTACTGGATGTACCTGCTCAGCCAGGCGTTCGGCTGGTCCGGGCTGCTGTGGTCGTGGGGAACGGTCATGATCGGGCTGCTGCTGTCCGGGCCCCGGCCCGGCCGGCTGCCGGTCGCCCGGTCCGTGCTGGAGCGCTGGCACCGCACGACGAGCCTGACGACGATGGCGCTGATGTTCGCGCACGCGCTGATGTTCGCGGCCGAACTGGTGCGGGACGCGGGCGGGCCGGCGTGGGCGACGCGCCTGTGGTCGGCGTTCGCCGACACGTTCGTACCGGGCTGGTACGACTCCGGGACCGGCAAGCTGGCCATCCCCATCGGCCAGGGTGCCCTGTACCTTGCCGTCCCGCTGGGTCTGCTCTTCTACGTGCGACACCGCATCGGCGCGTCAGCCTGGCGCCGCCTGCACCGCTTCGTGATCGTCGTGTACGTGCTGAGCGTCTGGCACACACTGCTGTACGGCACCAACGTCTGGTACGACGAGTGGCCGCGTACCGTCCTGTGGCTGCTGCAACTGCCCATCGCCGTGCTGCTCCTGCTCCGGCTGCTGCGTCCCGCACGGCGGGCCGAGCGCCTGGGGGCGCCCGGACGGCAGGCGCAGGTCTCGCCGCTGCGCTGGACGGCCCGGGCAGCGGGCCGCGCCGCTGCCGCCGCCGTGATCGTCGGGCTGCTGGCCGTGGTCTTCTCCGGTCACGACGGCGGCCGGCCCCGGCCGGACCAGCCGCCCGTGACCGCCCCGGCCACTCAGGAATCCCCGGCCACTCAGAGACCCCCAGCCACTCAAGTACCCCCGGCCAGTCAGGTACCGGAGTGATCCGGTACCGCGACGCCCGGCCGGTCGCGTTCCCCTGGTAGGAACGACACCTGCGGCGCACCCGTACGCGGGTTGACGGCGACCTCGGCCGCCACGCCGTACACCTCGGCCAGCAGTTCCTCGGTCAGCACCTCGGCGGGCGCACCCGACGCCGTCACCTCGCCCTCGCACAGGACGTACAGGCGGTCGCAGTAGTACGCGGCGAGGTTCAGGTCGTGCAGGGCCACCAGGGCCGTGGCGGGCAGCCGGCGCAGGATCCCGAGCACCGTCAACTGGTGCCGTACGTCCAGGTGGTTGGTCGGCTCGTCGAGGACCAGCAGGGAAGGCCGCTGCGCCAGGGCGCGGGCGATCAGCACCCGCTGGCGCTCGCCGCCGGAGAGGCGGTCGAAGGACCGTTCCGCCAGTGCGGCGGCGTCCACCGCCTCCAGGGCCCACGTCACCAGCGCGGCATCCTCGGCGCTGTCGCCGTCGAGCAGCCGCTTGTGCGGTGTGCGGCCCATCGCGACGACCTCGCGTACGGTCAGGTCGAAGTCGGCGGCCGTCTCCTGCACCACGGCCGCCACCGTACGGGCCAGCCGCCGCACCGGCAGCGACCAGGCGTCCGTACCGTCCACGCGGACGTGTCCCGCGCCGGGACGCAGCACACGGTAGACGGCGCGCAGCAGGCTGGACTTGCCGCTGCCGTTGGGCCCGACCAGGCCGACCACCTCACCGGGCCGGGCGGTCAGGGAGACGTCGCGCACCAGACGGTGCGCTCCGGCGGTGAGCGTGACGCCGTCGACGGTCAGTTCGGTCGCGCTCATGCCACTCCTCGGTGCGTGGTGCGGCGCGCGTCCCGGCGCATCAGCCACAGGAAGAACGGCCCGCCGCACAGCGCCGTCAGCACGCCCACGGGAATCTCCATGGGCGCCGCGACCGTACGCGCCGCGACGTCGGCCCAGATCAGGAACACCGCGCCGGCCAGCGCGGCCGCGGGCAGCACCCGGCGGTGGTCACCGCCCACGAACAGGCGCACGACGTGTGGCAGCATCAGGCCGACGAAGCCGATCGGCCCGGCCGCGGCCACCAGGACGCCGGTCACGAGGGAGAGCAGGACGAACATCCGGGCCCGGAACCGGGCCACGTCCAGCCCCATCGTCGTGGCGGACTCCTCGCCCGCCAGCAGCAGATTCAGCAACCGGGCCTGGACCAGGAGTACGGCGATGCCCAGCAGCAGCGCCGCTCCCGGCAGCCAGAGCGTGCCCCACTGCACGCCGCCGAGGCCCCCGAGCGTCCACGCCAGCACCGCCCGGGCCTCGTTGCCCCGGTCGGAGGTCAGCAGCAGGACATCCATGACCGCCGTCAGTACCGCCGCCATCGCCACGCCCGACAGCACCAGCCGTACCGAGGTGATGCGTCCGCCGGTGCGGGCCGTCGTGTAGACGAGCAGCAGGGTCAGCAGCGCGCCGGCGAACGCGGCGGCCGGCAGCGACACCGGACCGAACACGCTCACCCCGAAGACGATCACCATGACGGCGCCCAGGGACGCGCCCGAGGAGACCCCCAGCAGATACGGTTCCGCCAGCGGATTGCGGACCAGGGCCTGCATGGCCGTACCGATCACCGCGAGCCCCGCGCCCGTCACCGCGCCGAGGACCACCCGGGGCGCCCGTACGTCCAGCACGATGGTCTCGCGCGCCCGGGACCACCCCGGCTCCGGGTGGTCCGCGCCGAGCGCGTGCGTCACGATCCCCCACACCTCGCCGGGCGGCACGTGCACCGACCCGATCGCCATGCCCGCCGTGGCGGAGACCAGCAGCAGCACGGCGAGGACGAGGAGGATGACGGCGAAGGACCGGTGGCGCGGCTTCGCCTGCTGCCGGTGATCACGCACAGCCGCCGCTTCGATGGAGGCCGTCACCGGAACCGCTCGGGGTGCAGCGCGCGGGCCAGCTCCTGGACCGCGTACGGAGGCCGTACTCCGACGAGGGTCGCGGTCAGCGGCAGGACGACGAACCGCTTGTTCCGCACCGCGGGCACGTCGGCGAGTGCGGGCTGCGACAGCAGGAACTTCTTCTTCTGCTCGACGCTGCCGGCCCCCGCGTAGTCGTAGATCGCGATGACCTCGGGCTTCCGGTCGACGACCTGCTCCCAGGAGGCGTCACCGAAGACCTTGTCCAGGTCGGCGAACACGTTCCGGCCGCCCGCCAGCTGGATGATCTCGGTGCCGAGGCTCTTGCCGCCGGCGGTGAACGCCGCCTTGTCGCCGCTGTCGTAGACGAAGACCGGTACGGCCCGGGCGCCCTTGACCGCCTTGGTGGTCCGGTCGACCCGTGCCTTGAGGCCGGCGGCCAGCCGGTCGGCCCGTTCCCGCACGCCGAAGAGGGAACCGATGGTGCGCACCTCGTCGTAGGTGTCCTGCATGGACACCTGCTTCTTCCCGCAGTACTCGCGGTTGAGATAGGTGTCGATGCCGGCGTCGGCGAAAGCCTTGCGCGAGCGGCCCTCGTTCTCGGCGAACGCGCTGGCGTAACCGCCGTAGACCAGGTCCGGACCGGCTTCCAGGACGGTCTCGAAGGACGGTTCCTTCTTCGCCAGTTGCGGCAGGGCGGCATAGTCCTTGCGCAGTTCCGGCAGGACGGCCGAGTCGGGGAACGCGGTGCCGATCATGCGGTCCTTGAGCCCCAGCGCCAGCATCAGCTCGGCGGGGTGCTGGTGGATGGTGACCACACGGGAGGGCGGCTTCCGGTAAGTGGTGCGGATGCCGCAGTTGTCGATGGTGACCGGGAAACCTTTCGCCGCGGAGGCCGCGGGCTTCGCGCCGTCCGCGGTGTCCCGCGCCGTACCGCCGCAGCCGGTGAGCAGCACGGCGGACAGGGCCAGGGCCACGGGCGGTGCCGCGGCGCGCAGGAACCGGCGCCGCCGGGCGTGAGAGGGAGGAAGAAGGGGACGGGGCGTACCGTCGTACACGTAGAGCCTCCTGCGGAGTCCGCGCTCCTCGGAACGGGCCCGCGACAGGCCAGTGTCCTGACTCCCGGATCGACGTTCCCCCGGCCTTCCCGCGCCGCGCGCAGTGGCCTGACGAAGGGGTGCACTCCCCGGTCACAGTGGCGGGACCGTGCCGGAATCGCACCGGCTTCCTGTTTCCCGTCGCGGTGATGACCAGGTGATATTACGGTCGGCCGAGCCGGGGGCAAAGGGCGCGCGGACGCGTCCGCGCGCCGTCTCGTGCGGAAGTCGCGCCCCTTCTACCGCGACAGCAGGAAGTGCACCTGGCGGGGCCTGACCTCCAGGTCGCTCAGGCCGTCAGGTGTCGCACCCATCTCGCGGGCGACCTCGGATGCCGCCCGGAAGGCCTCCTCGGACTCGAACGCGCCGGTGGTGACGACGGCCTCGCCGTCCGGGGTGACCCAGACCCCGACGGACTCGAAGCCCGGCTGCTGCCGCGCCGCCTCGGCGACTTGGCGGCACTGGCCGACGAACTCCTCGACGTGCTCGGGGGCCGGGTAGTGGAAGGCGACGAAACCGAACGACATGATGTGTCCCCTCTCGGCTTGCCAGATGCCGTATCGGCTGAGGCTAGGCCTGCCGTACGGCTCCGGGCAGTCGGCCGCGAGGGTGAGGTGGGCCACACGGTGGCCGCGCCGCGACCACCGACGGGCCGGTCACGTCCCCCGCACCGCCCGGAGCACCAGCCGTTCGGCGTCCTGGTCGTACGGGCGGCCGTCGAAGCCGCCGAAGAGCTCGATCTCCTCGAAGCCGGCCTCCTCGGCCATCCGCCGCAATTCAACGGCGCTGTAGACGAACCAGACCAGGCTCGTACGCGTCACCCGGTCGCCCCGCACGAGCACCCAGTCGCTGCGCAGCCGCGCCCAGTCGTCCAGCACCGTGTCGGTCTGCACCAGCAGGTCGTCGCCGCGCTGGACGACCTTGGGCGGGGTGACCTTGCGGGCCAGCAGTTCCTTGCCGGCCATGTCCAGGAGCAGCGTGCCGCCGGGTGCCAGGCAGGTGCGCATGGTGCGCAGCACACGGGCGTTGTCGGCCGGGTCCTCGAAGTAGCCGAAGGACGTGAACATGTTGAGGACGGCGTCGAACGCTCCGGGTTCGGTGAACTCCCGCATGTCGGCCTGCACGTACCGGGCCCGGGCCGTGACGCCGGCGTCGGCGGACCGCTTCCGGGCGCGGTCCAGCATGGCCGGGCTGCGGTCGACGCCCGTCACGGCGAAACCCCGGCGGGCGAGCGGAACGGTGAACACCCCCGGACCGCAGCACAGGTCCAGCACCCGGGCCCCGGACGGGAAGGACAGCAGGGCAGAGGTGTCGAGCAGGTCCTCGGCCTGGGAGTGGCGCTGGTCGGAGAAGAGGAAGTCGTAGAACTCGGTCCAGAAGTCATCGTCCTGGAATCCGCTCGTGTGCGTCATCGGGTACCGGTGTTCCTTCCGTGTGGCCGTCGGGGGGCGGGGGAGCGGGGCTCCGTTCGTCGGTGAGGTCGTCGGGGGCCGGGGGAGCGGTGCGCTGTCCGCGCCGCAGAGTGAGCAGCAGCGGGGGCAGCAGGACGCACTGGGCCGCGGCGAGGAGCCAGAACCAGCCCGCGTGCCCGGCGCGTTCGCCGAAGCCGTACAGCTGCCCGCCCAGAACACCGCTGGCACAGGCACCCAGCCCCGCGGCGAGCCGCTGCTGCCCGAAGACCACCGCATCCGAGCGCGGACTGCGGCGCAGCGCCTCCAGATCGTTCTTGAGGAAGAGCACGATGTCGCCGAGCGTGAGGAGGACACCGCCCGCCAGCAGGGCGGTCCGCGTACCAGCCGCCAGGACCGCCAGCCCGGCGGCCAGCCCCGCGAAACCGGCCGCCAGCGCGACCGGGTAGCTCATCCGCCGGATGGCGTCCGACGCGAGCGGCTGGACGACGATGACCAGCACGAAGCAGGTCAGGAGCACGAGGCTGTAGAACTCGCTGGACGCCCGCTCCACGGCGTACACGGCGAGGTAGTGCTGGAAGTGGAAGTAGAGGTAGAACGCCAGACCGTTGGCGGCGAAGGGGAGGACGGCGATTCCGGTGAGCAGGCCGTGGCCGGACACCGGCGCGTCGTGGGGACGCGCCGCGTCGGCCCGCCCGGTACCGAACCGTTTCCCTTCCGGACCCACCGCAGGCAGCCTCGCATGTCCCACGGCGACCACCGCGAACAGCGCCGTCACGACGAGGAACAGCGGGCCGGGGGACGACAGCACGAACGGTCCCGCGACCAGCGGCCCCACCGCCATCCCCGCGTTGAGCGCCGCGTTGCCCGCGGACAGGAACGCCGGCCGGCGCTCCTCGGCCACGCCGTGCACCAGGTACGCCTTGTTGGCCGGCAGGTACAGCGCGGCGCCGCAGCAGGTGAGGACCAGCGCCCCCACCGCTAGCGCAGGCCACCGCAGCGCCGCCAGGAACGCCGCGAAGCCCGCCGTGCGTACCACCAGCGCCCAGACCATCGTGCGCCGCAGCCCCACCCGGTCGGCGAGCGCCCCGCCGAGGACACCACCCGAGAACTGCACCAGGGACGCTGCGGCCAGCACCACACCGACCGCCCCGAGCCCCATGCCCAGCCGCTCGTGCAGGAAGACGGACATGAACGGCAGGACCATGAAGCTGCCGAGCGGGATGAGGAAGGAGCTGAGCAGCAGGAAGCGGAGTGGCCCGGTGAGGGTGGACAGCGTGGCACGCGAGCCCCGGGCGCCGCCGGTGCGTTCAGCCACCGGAAGCCCGGCGCACCGCCGCATCCGCCGCTGCCGCCGAGGGAACCGGCTCCGTCAGCACCCGTACGGCATTGGCCGCCGCCACCGCGCAGTGCGTGGCCAGTTCGGCCGTCTCGGCCTCCGCGTAGACGATCCCCGCGTAACCGCGGCTGTCGCCCAGGTGCTCGACGCGGTCGCCGATCCGCTTGACCGGATACCAGGCGGGTGAGCCCGGCATGTGCGGCAGCCGGTCGAGACCGTCGACCCCGGTGAACACCCCTGGTTGCGAGGGGTATCCGAGGACGAAGGCCGAGGCAGGGCCGCCGGGCGGCGCCGCGTCCATGAGCTTGGGGCGGACCCCGAGCGCCGCCTCGACCATCGCCTCGTACACGTTGACGCCGAGGGCCCGGCACAGGCCCTCACCGACGAGTGCGCCCCCGATCCGCGGATTGATCTCCACGACCTCCGGGCCCGCGGTGGTCAGGGCGAACTCCACGTGGGCGAACCGGTCGGTGTAGTCGATGGCGGCCAGCACACGGCCGAGCCACTGCTCCAGAGCGGCCCGGCGCGGCTCCGGCAAGGCGACGGGGAACGCGGTGATCTCCTCCCGGAAGTGCGGTTCGGGCGACATCAGCCGGCTGGAGACGCCCAGCAGGCGTGTCCGGCCCGCCCAGGTGAGCGTTTCCGCGCTGTACACGGGCCCGGAGAAGTACGGTTCGGCGAACAGACGGCCCTTCAACCGCCGCCCGGCCGCCTCGGCCAGCGCCGCGTCCAGCTCGCGCTCGTCCCGTAGCAGCCAGACGTTCTGACTGCCGGTGCCCGCGCTGTCCTTGAGGATCGCCGGCAGGCCCACGGCCTTCACCAGCAACGCGGCCGTCTCCGTATCGCCGCTGTCCGCCTCGGCCGCGCGGGCGCGGGTCAGCCCGGCTTCGAACAGCCGGTTCCGTACGGCGACCTTGTCCCTGGCCAGCCGCAGTACGGCCGGGTCGGGGCCGGGCAGCCCGAAGCGGGCGGTGAGGTCGGCGCCGACCAGCATCCAGGTGTCGGTGGAGCTGATCAGCCCCCGCAGGCCCGGGGTCCGGCCGAGCTGTTCCGCCACCAGCTCCGTGTCGAAGGTGTCGGTCTCCACCACATCGACCGCGCCCGCGGGGAGCCGGTCCAACTCGTACGCGTAGTACGAGGGGTCGCGGGTCAGCAGCCGCAGCGGCTCGCCCAGCCGGGCGGCGGCGCGCGTCAGGTGTCCCAGCCCGAAGGTGAGCGATTCTAGGCAGACCACGGTCATGCGCGGGTCTCCTTCCGGGGTGACGGCCAGGGGGCGCGGTGCCACGCCATCGTCGACCAGGGCATGGTCATCTCCTCGGGACTGCCGACCTCCGCCGGCTTCAGGGCGGCCAGGTCCGCGGCCTCCCGGTGGCGGGCGTACACCCGCTCAACGTAGCGGTGGCCGGTGTCGGCCCCGATCACCAGGTGGAGCCGGTCGGGGTGGCGGCGGGTCTCGTACGTGGCGGTCAGGTATGCGGCGCCGGTGGACAGCCCGGCGAAGACGGCGTGCTCGCGCAGCAGGGCGACGGCGCCGGACATGGCGTGGGTGAAGTCCATCCAGTGGACGGCGTCGTACAGGTGGTGGCGGACGTTGTCGAAGGCGATCGAGGAACCGATACCGGCGATGATCGCCTCCGGGTCGTGATGGTCCTGGCTGCCGAAGGTGACGCTGCCGAACGGCTGCACCCCGACCAGCCGGACGCCGGGATCGCGGCGGCGCAGGTGCGCCACGAGGCCGCCGGTCGAGGCCCCCGAGCCGACCCCGCCGACGACGGACAGCGGGCGGCCCGGCAGGGCCGTGGCCACCAGGTCCGCGACCTCCTGGTAACCCAGGTAATGGATGGCGTCGTGGTACTGGCGCATCCAGTGGACGCCGGGCCGTTCGGCGAGGATCTCCCGCACCCGCCGTACCCGCAGCTCCTGGTCGAGCTTGAGGTCGCGCGACGGTCTGACCTGCTCGACCGTCGCGCCGAGTATCTCCAGCTGGGCGAGGGTCGTGGCGTCGACGGTGGTCGAGGCGACGATGTGGCAGCGCAGGCCGTAGCGGTGGCAGGCCAGCGCCAGCGCGTGGGCGTAGATGCCGCTGGAACTGTCGATCAGGGTCTGTCCGGGGCGGACGGTGCCCCGGTCGAGCAGGTGCCGGACGGCCGCCAGCGCCGAGTAGATCTTCATCGACTCGAACCGCAGCAGCACCATGCCGTCCGACAGCCGGACGAGGTCGGGGACTTTGAGGGCGTCGGCTATGTGGGGGTGCGTCACGCGTAGCCTCCTTGGGCGAATGAGCACTGGTGGCCGAGCGACCGGAAGAAGGCGGACAGCTCACCCTTCAGAGCCGGCGCCGGACGGCTGCTGAAGAGGTAGCCGATGAGGGAGCCGGTGTGGGCGACGAAGAGGCCGTCCGCCCCGAACTCCGCACGGTGGGCCAGTACGGCGTCGAAGGTGTGCTTGGGCAGTACCTCCTGGGACAGCGCGCCGCTGAAGGTCGCGGCCCGGGCCACGGCCGCCGGGTCACCCGAGGCGAAGCCCTTGAGGAGGTCGGTCAGGCACTTCTCGTACTCGGCAGCGTTGCGCCGGTAGTGCCGTTGCAGCAGGGGGGTGACGGTGGCGGTGTCCACCGTGCCCGGCTCCATGACGAAGGCGGTGTGGAAGCCGATGCCGGTGCCCAGCCGCCGTACGACACGGTGCCGGCCGCTCAGGTAGAGCGCGAACTCGTCGAGGAAGACGCTGTCGGCCCGCTCTATCGCCGACAGGACGCGCTGGACGGCCCCGGTGTCGTACGGTAGTGAGAAGACCCGGAACAGACAGCGCAGCGTCGCCACGATGTCGGCCGTCGAACTGGCCATGCCCACCCCGACCCGCAGGTCCGAGTGGGTGCTCCAGCGGCCCGGCGGCAGCGTCAGGCCGAAGTGCTCCAGGAAGAGCCGCGCGGCCGTCGCCGCCTTCTCACCGAGGGGCGGTGCGTCCCCGGGGGCGGCGCCGGGCGTGAAGTAGACCCAGGAGTGGCGGTCCACGGGGAACGACACGATCGCGATGTCCCGGTCACCGCCCGGACGCAACGGGCCCTGGAACAGCTCGCCCAGCGTCCCCTGGCAGACGCCGGAGACCCACCGCGCCGCGGCGCCGCCGGACGCGGTCAGCACCGGGCACCGTACGACGGCCGTGCGTGGACCGGCCGTCGGCCGCCCCGGCTGTATGCCTCGGTCACGAACACGCCCTCTCTCGCCGTACCCGGCCCGGGGATCGACCGGTGAGTGAGAGGGCGGCCGCGCCGTATGCGCGTTGCTCCGCCTGCACCGCCGACCCAGCCCTCGAGGTCACCGTGGACAGCGCGTGCGTCCGTCCACGCACGCGCGCAGTGGCAGGTATCCGGACTCGTGGGCACGTCGGCCGGACCGTCCGGCGACACCTACCGGCCGCCGCTTCCCGCACCCTTCGACCGGGTCCGGTGCTGTTGGCGGCTTCCGCTCCCACTCACCGCTGCGGGACAGTCCCGGATTCCCACCGGGTTCCCTCTTACGACGCCCCACGGACCGTGGCGCGAACCGACTGCGCACATCAGCGTAGAGGCGCTCCCGCCACCGCAACAGAGTGACCTGAGTGGTTGTCTCGATCGGCGCCGCTGACAGGGCGCGCGATGTGTGCAGTACGGGGACCACCGCCCGCCGGAGCCGGTCACCGGGATACCGCCCCGCAGCACACCGCCCGTGGCCCGGCTCGAACGTGTCATATCGGTCGGGCGCCTCACGGTCATGCAACAGATCCACTCGCCGCGCCCGGGGGCCGTTTCGAGCCTCGGGCTCCGGGCCGGGCGGCGGAGTGGCCGGCTTCGCCGTGGCGGCGAGGGCGGCCACTCCGCCTCCGGCCGGTCACCGGGGCTTCCTGCCTCTGACCGGCCGCCGGGACTTCCCCACCGCCCGGATCCGCCGATGATGGAGGCTGCACTCCCGCCGCCGAGGGCCCACCTCACGGCGGGACCGGGCGTCAGTCAGGAGGCGTTGGCCATGCGTATCCCTGGTCCCGAGCCCCGGCCGGACGGCGGGGTGGGGGCGGTCGCCGCGGCGGGCGGACTGCACACCTACCAGCTGTGGCTGCACGCGGAGTACGGGCCCGTCGTACGGTTCCAGCTGCCGGGCGCGGAGACGGCCGTGTCGGTCGCCGACCCCGTACTGCTGGAGGCCACGGCCCACCTCGACAAACGGCCGGAGCGGCTGTTCGCGTTCCTGGCCCCGCTGTGTGAGGCCGGCAACCTGCAGGTGCTGCCGGCCGAGGAGCACACCCCCTGGCGGCGCGTCCTGCTGTCGGTGCTGGCCGGGCGCCCGTCCCACGAGCGGCACGCCGCGCGGTTCACCGCGCTGGCGGCCGGCCTCGCGGACCGCTGGGGCGAGCAGGCCGGCCGTGGCCCCGTCGCGCTGCAGAAGGACCTCACCGCGCTGTCGCTGCGGATGATCTGCGCTTACGCGCTGGAGGGCGAGGCCGCTGACCCGGACGCCGTCGTCGCCGCCTTCGAGGAAGTGCTCACTGAATATTTGGGACGGCTCTACCAGGTGCCGGTCCCCGGCACCCAGGAAGAACGCGCCGAACGGGCGGCCCGGGCCCTCGCCTACCTGCGCGCGACGGTCGACCGGGCCGTCGCGGCCCACCGCTCCGGCAGCCGCACGGACCGGAGCGACCTGGTCGGGGCGCTCGTCGAGGCCGGTGAGAGCCCCGCACGGATCCGCGACACCGTCATGGTGACGCTGCTGGCCGCCCACCACACCACCGGAGTGGCCGTCTCCTGGACCCTGCACCTCCTGGGGCGCCACCCCGAGGCGGCCGAACGCGTCGCCGCCGAACTGGACCGCGTACTCGGGGACCGCACGGTGCCCGAGTACGCCGACCTGCGGCGCCTGCCGTACCTGGACATGGTGCTGAAGGAAGCGATGCGGCTCTACCCGCCCGGCCCGTACGGCGCGCGGGAGACGACCGGGCCCCTCGTCCTCGGCGATTACGGGGTTCCGGCCGGGACGACGGTCTTCTACCCGTTCTGGGCCGTGCACCTGAACCCCGACCACTGGCCCGAGCCCGAGAAGTTCGTACCCGAACGGTTCGTCCCGCGGGAGGTGGCCGCGCGGCCGAGGCTGGCCTACATCCCGTTCGGCATCGGGCCACGCAGCTGCGAGGGCGCCGGACTGGCCATGGTCGAGGCCGAACTCGTCCTGGCCGTCCTGCTCAAACGCTTCCGGTTCCGGCCCGCGCCGGGACACCGGGTGACGCCGGTCGAACGGTTCGTGCTGTGGGCGGAGGACGACATCCGGATGCTCGTGACACCGCGCGGCACAGCGCCGCGCCCGTGAACTCCCCGTCCCAGAGGGCCTGGTGTGCCGGAAAGCCGGGTATGCATGGGGCGGCAGTGCCGGTGCGAGCAGGGGAGTGGCCATGACGGAGTGGTTATTGGCGTTCGACGCGGGCTGCGGCGCGTGCGGCGAGGTGGCCGGGAGGATCGGCGGTCTGGTCGATGACCGGCTGACGCTGGTGGGGCTCGGCGAGGCACGTGTACGCGCCCTGCGGCGGCGGGCGTTGGGCGGCGAACCGCCGTTCGTCCCGACGCTGCTGGCCGTGGACGGGGAGCGGGTACGGGCGTGGACGGGCCCGGCGCTGTCGGCGCGACTGTGCCGCCTGCTGGGCCCGGTCGGCTCGCTGCGGGTGGTACGGGCCCTGAACCGGACCGATGTGCTGGTGCACGGCGACCGGCGCAGGCTCCTGAAGGCCGTGCCGGGCCTGGCGCTGGGCGCGTTCCTCGTCTCCGGCGGGCTCGCCGCCCCGGCCCTGGCCTCGCCCGGGCGCCGGATGACGGCCGCCGGCGCCGAGGAGTGGGCCGCCGGGCTCACACGGCTCCCCACCGGCTACCGCGAGGTGACCGCGCTGCCGATGCCGCAGCGCCGGGCCGTGTACGCCCGCATCCCGGACCGCGCGAAGGCCGGGCTGTGGCTGGAACACGTCCAGCGCTACCGCGCGGCGCACCCCGAGCTGTCCGGGCCGCGGTCGGCGATGCTGGAGAAGGTCGCCGGCGCGGTACCGGCCGTCTTCGCCGGGACCGCCGCGTGGCCGCCGGCGGACATCGAGCGGCTGCGGGCGGAGTCGGCGGCGGTGCTCGGCCCCGACGTGTCGTTCGCCGCGCTCGGCGTGCTCGGCCCGGCCGAGTCGCCCGCCCCCGCCGACTCCCGCCTGCTGATGAACTGCGACTGCCACAAAGGGGCCAGCGGTTGCAGTTCCTGCGGCAACTCCGTGCCGTGCACCCCGCAGCCGACAGGCTGCGGGTGGCTGTGGCAGCAGAACTGCGACGGGGTGTGCGGGGGCTGAGGGGGCACCGCGCCGATCCGTGAGGTGGCCTCCGGAGGCGGGCGCGCGCGAGCGAACGTAGGGTGAGCGCGGGCAGACCGGCCCGGAGCCGTCTGCCCGCGCATGCAGGCACCCGCCCTACAGGGAGGTCCGCCATGCCACCGCCCCACGGCACCGGCTCGCCGACGTTCGTCCTGGTCCACGGCGGCAACGGCTCGTCCGCCGACTGGGCGGGAGTCGTACGGGAACTGGCCCTGCGCGGACACCGCGCCCTCGCCGTGGACCTCCCCGGGCACGGCCCGGAGGCGTTCTTCCCACAGTGCTACCAGGCCCCGCAGGACCTCGCCGCGCTGCGCACCGTACCCTCCCCGCTGGGCACGATCACCCTGGACGACTACACCGACCGGGTGGCGGGCGTGGTGCGCCGCGTCCATCCGTACGGCCCGGTCGTCCTGGTGGGTACGAGCCAGGGCGGCGCCACCCTCGACCGGGTCGGCAACGCGGTGCCCGGACTGCTGGCACGCCTGGTCTACGTCTCGGCCTTCTGCTGCGTGACGCTCCCCACCCTCGTCGACTACATCACCAGGACGCCGGAGGGGCAGCAGAGCCTGCTGTCGGACATGCCGGCCGTGGAAACGCCCGGGGAACTGGGCGTCATGCGGGTCAACTGGCGCTCCGGCGACCGGCAGGAGCAGGCGGCGGTACGCGCGGCGTACGCGGCGAGCTACCCGGAGGCCGCGTTCCTCGCCCTGCTCAACTCCTACGAACCGGACGAGACCGCCGCCATCGGCCGGTCCGACGCCCGTTGCGAGGCCGGGACCTGGGGCAGTGTCCCGCGGACCTACGTACGCTTCAGCGCGGACCGCGCCATTCCGCCCGCCCTCCAGGACCGCATGATCACCGAGGCCGACGCGCTCACCCCGCACAACCCCTTCGACGTCGTCACCCTCGACGCCCCGCACGTCGGCCCCCAGGACCCGGCGGAACTGGCAACGGTGCTGGCGGCGTTGGAGTGACACCCTGACGTGGCCGGGAGCTCAGCGCACGAACGCCCGCTCGGAGCTGACGGCGGTTCGGCCCCGGCCTGCCGCCCCAGGGGACTGCCCGGGGAGAGCGAGACGCGTAGGTGAGCGGTGAGACGCGCGGTGCGGGTACACGTCTGCCATGTTTCCCGACGTGTCATGGGCGGCTTTCCTTCCCTCCGCGATATTGCTCGCCGCGACGCCCGGCGCCAACCAGTTGTTGGCCCTGCGCAACGGCGTACGGCACGGGGCACGTCCGGCGCTCGGTGCCTCGCTCGGCCGGTTCACGGCGTTCATCTTGATGGCGGCCGCCGTGGCCGCCGGACTGGGCGCCGTGCTGGCCAGGTCAGCGGTGGCTTTCAACGTCATCAAGTGGTGTGGGGTGGCCTACCTGTTGTGGCTGGGGCTGCAGAGCCTGCGTACGGCGCTGCGTTCCACGTCCGGCGCGGAGTCCGGGGCTGGTGGTGAGGGGCCGCGATCCGTGCCCGGAAAGGAGGGATCACGCGAGCTCCGGGTGGAGGCCCCGGAAGGCTCTGCCAGGGAACAGAACGCGTGCCGGACAGTACCGGCATGGCGGCTGGCGCGGCAGGAGTTCCTCGTGGCGGTGACGAATCCGAAGGCGCTCATCCTGTTCGCCGTATTCCTGCCGCAATTCGTGTCCCGCGACGCCCACCGGGTCGCTGTCCCGCTGCTGGCTCTCGGCCTCGCCTATATCGCGGTGGAATTCTTCTGCGCCTGGGGCTATGCCGCCCTCGGAGGACGGCTGAAGAAGGCGGGGATCGGCAACGGCACCCGGCGCCGCCTCGACATCGTCACCGCCGTGGCGATGTGGGGCCTGGCCGGCTGGCTGGCGGCGGAGAAGAGATGAGCGGCCCGGCTCGGCCGCCGAATCCGGCCCGGAAGACCTGGCCGCACTGGACCGCGACGGCCGGGGGTGGCCACCGCCCGATGCCGGCCGCCGCGACACAGCACCACGCGCTCGGTGACGCAGACGGTCGAGGCATCGGCGCAGCGGACCGGTCTGCCCGGAGTGGACAGGTCAGTTGGTGCGCTGGGACCAGCCGGTGGGAAGGTCACCAGGGGCGGTGGAGACGACCGAGTCGTCGTCGGCGCCGACGTGTTCGAACAGTGTGATCTTCGCGAACTCGGGGACGACGTAGACGGGGTAGGTCGGGCCCTGGTCGCGATAAGCGCGCATCGCGTCCAGGTGGTCGTTCTGGTAGCAGACAGTGCGCTCGCCGTGCCGGCGGATCCAGTCCGGGAAGAAGATCACGCCGTGCAGGCGGCGCTTGCCGGGCATGACGTTGACGGCGACCGAAGTGCCGGTGGGCTCGGTCCACGACACCTTGTAGCTGTCCTCGTCGAGCTGGACGAGGTCGACTTCCTGGTCCTTCACCCAGCGGCCGCCGACGTGACCACTGTGTATGCGGTAGTCGATGGTGTGGTCGTTCTTCACGTACATCTCGTACTGCCAGCCGTTGGCATACGTGTAGATGAAGCGGTGGCCGACGATCCCGGAGAGGTCCTGGGCGGGAGTGGGGTCGGTGACAGTGGTCATGGGTGTCCTCCTCGCATGGGATGTGCGGGGCGCCAGGGCGCCACGAAGTGCGCCGGGTTCCGCGGTACGGGACCCCGCCCGCACTATTTTGCATCAAAACAGTTTTGAAGCAAAATGTTAGCTGGGGCACAATGGAGTCATGGACACCGCCACCGAATTCGGCCGACTCCTCGGCCCCCTGCGCCGAGCCGTACTGCGCACCCGACGCTCCGAGGGCCTGCCCGACCTCCCCGAGGCCCAGATCGAACTCCTGCGGGTCCTGACCGAAGCCGGCACGATCACCCCACGGGAAGCCGCGGCCCGGCTCAAGGCAGCGCCCTCCACGGTCAGCAACCTCATCCGCACCCTGACCGCAGCGGGCCTCGTCGAGCGCACCCCCTCGCCCACCAACCTGCGCACCGCCCACCTCACCGCCTCGCCCAAGGCCCTCGACATGCTCGACCGCTACGACCGCACCAGCACAGCCGCCCTGCGCCGCGCCCTGGCCGACCTGCGCCCGGAAAGCCGCGAAGCACTGGAACGGTCCCTGCCCGCCCTCGCCGAACTGCTCACCGCCCTGGAAGCGCAGGCCCCCACCGGCCAAGCCTGAGAGGGCGCGGCCCAGCCGGCGGATGCGCAGCAGCTTCGAACGTCAGGAACCGACTGCGCGCAGCGGAAGGTGTGCTCCTCAGGGCCTCCGGGGCAGCCGAGCATGCCCCACCGACTGCGCGCGCCGCCCTTCCGGAGCCGTCGGCGTTCACGTTTCGTGGGATGGATTCGGAATCCTTCTCCCGTGAGGGGCGCTGCGCATGACGCACGAGCACCAGCCGACACCCCGGTCCGACAGGCATCCGGCACCGCCGGCGCGCGCGTCCCGGTCCCGTTCCGAGTCGCTGAACATTCAGCGGGCGGCCGGGAACGCGGCGATGATCCAGCTGCTCCGCCAGGCCGGTCACCCCTGGACACAGCCCGACCAGCACCAGCACGGCCCCGGTTGCGGACACCAGCAGATCACCCCGTCGGCCGGGACCGCGCACGCGGCGCCGGTGCAGCGGTCCGCCGTCCACGACGTACTGCGTGCCCCGGGCCGGCCGATGGATGAAGCCACCCGTACGGACATGGAGGCGCGGCTCGGGGCGGACTTCTCCGACGTCCGCATCCACGACGACTCGGCCGCCAAGGCCTCGGCGGCCGAGGTCGGGGCCCGTGCCTACACCTCCGGCCACCACATCGTCATCGGCGACCACGGCACCGACCAGCACACCCTGGCCCACGAGCTGACCCACGTCATCCAGCAGCGCCAAGGGCCGGTGGCCGGTACCGATCACGGCGACGGCCTCCAGGTCTCCGACCCTTCGGACCGGTTCGAGCAGGCGGCCGAGGCGAACGCGCGCAAGGTGCTCGTGGGCCCCGCTCCCGCCGGGCCCGAGGTGCAGCGGGCCACCGACCTCCACCGGCCGCCGGCCGATCCGGCGTCACGGGTGCTGCAACGGGCGGAGCGCGACGAAGCCGTTCAGAGTGTCCTGGGGAGCAAGTACTGGTCGGACAAGGGGGTGAGTGCCGGGAAACCGGTCGTCCCTTCACCGGCGGACAAGAAGAGGCAGGTCAAGAAGGGGACCGCGCGGCGCCTGGAGGACATCCTCAACGACGTCGGGCCCAAGCTCCTGAAAGAACTGGCGAACACGCGGCAGACCGGGCAACTGAAGCTGTATCGCACCATGGAGCGGGAGGAGGCTGAGCAGATCCTCGCCTGGAAGGGGAAACGGCAGGCGACGGAGGCCTGGATTTCCGATCCGGAGAACACCGGAAAGGACGCCACGAAGAATTTCCATGGCGCGCTGGAGGCCGAAACCGTCGGCCTGCTGCCCACGAAGAACCACCTGGGTGACTTCGCGCAGGCCGAGCGTTACCGAAAGAATCCGAGCACCCAGGCGATGGTGGAGTTCACGCTGAAACCGGGCGCACACCAACTGCTGTTCGACCCGGACCACATGGCCCTCTCCGGCGCATCGGGCACGCCGTACCACATGAGGAGTCACTTCGAGTCCGAAGCGGGCGGGAAGAGATCTTTCCAGGAAGGGGCCGGAGGTGAAGGAATCCTCGGTGGATACATCGGCCTCAAGCAGGAGAGCAAGGGGCCGTTCAGTCTGTCCTTGGGTGACAGTGACGTCACGCGCCTGCTCTTCCAACTGTTCGTCGAGGACGTGGCGATGGTGTAGCCGGCCGCTGCCCGGTGATCCGGTGGCATCGGACGCTCCCCATCGGGACTCCGTTCTCCCCGGTTTCTCCTCAGGGAAGCTCCTCCGCCGAAGCCGTTCCCGCCCTGGGGTGCGGCGCGACCCTCACGAGGGGTGCCGAGCGATATTCACCTGTGGCGGACTCCCTCGGCATCCTCTGGGTCAGGGCAGGTTGCCCGGAGCAGGCGAGGGCACCCGGCACGTACCCGCCGCCCCGCCCCCGTGCACGGAAGCGAGCACCATGCAGCAGCCGTACGACCACCACCGCACCCTGCGAGCCGAATACCTCTTGCCCCACACCGAGCGCGCCGCCGTATGGGCACGGCGCCTGACCGGCTTGTACCTCGGCCGAAAAGACACCGGGCCCCACACCATAGACACCTCCGACGCGGCGCTGGTGGTGTCCGAACTGGTCACCAACGCCGTCCGCCACACGCACGGCGTCTGCCGTCTGCGCCTGTGCCTCCACCGCGGGCACCTGACCGTCGAAGTCCACGACGGCAATCCGGTACGGCCCCGCCCGGCACCGGCCGGCGTGGGGGCGGAACACGGCCGTGGACTGGCTCTGGTCGGTGCCGTGACCCGGACACTGGACGTCCTGACCGATCCGGGCGTCGGCAAGACTGTCCGGGCGACCCTCACACCACCTGAACATCCGGCGGCGTGACCAACCGCTTCACTCCGGCCGACGGAGAATTCGGCACCACGGCACCCCAGAAGGCTTGTCTGCGTGCGCCCGGCCGTTCGGGCTAGGCGGGACTGCCGTGTGCGGTGGTCTCCGCGAGGGTGGGGCTTGAAAGGTCGGGGCGGCCCAGTACGGAGGAACGGCAGGGATATGGCCAGGTGGATCAGGATGCGGCGGCGGGGCCCGGGCCGGGCCGCGGTCCGGCTGCTGGCCGTGATGGTGTTGCTGACGTGCGTCGGGTGGACCGGTGGCCCCGGCCTGCCACCGGCTCCCTGGCAGGGGGGCCTGTGGGTGGATCCGGACAGCTCCGCGCACCGCGCGCTGGAAGGGCACTCGGGTGGTGACGGCGAGGAGCGGGCCGTGCTGCGCCGGCTCGCCGAGCAGCCGACCGCGGTCTGGCTGACGCAGAGTGACCCGTTGCCGCGGGCCCGGCAGGTCACCCTCGCGGCGGAGGCCGCCGGGCGGGTGCCGGTGCTGGTGGCCTACCACATCCCGGGCAGGGACTGCGGCCAGTACTCCGCCGGCGGGGCCTCGGACGCGGCCGGGTACCGCCAGTGGGTCGGCCGTCTGGCGGCGGGGCTGGAGGACCGGCGGGCCGTCGTGATCCTGGAGCCCGACGCCGTGGCGCAGGCGCTGACCGGCTGTCCGCGTACGGAGCTGCGGCAGCGGCTGCTCGCCGAGGCGGTGCGTACGCTCAAACACCGGCCCGGGACGCGGGTG
Source organism: Streptomyces sp. NPDC030165 (assembly GCF_055573595.1). Taxonomy (NCBI): domain Bacteria; kingdom Bacillati; phylum Actinomycetota; class Actinomycetes; order Kitasatosporales; family Streptomycetaceae; genus Streptomyces; species Streptomyces sp. NPDC030165. Next base: position 65,628 of record NZ_JBVIBD010000022.1, read on the forward strand.
TACCTGGACGCGGGCAACCCCGGGTGGGTCCGCGACACCGGGCGGCTGGCTGCCGCGCTCTCCGCCGCGGGCGGGGTGCGGGCTGACGGGTTCGCCCTCAACGTCGCCAGTTTCCACACCACGGACGCCACCCTCGCGTACGGCGAACAGATCTCCGAGGCGCTGGGCGGTGCACACTTCGTGATCGACACCAGCCGCAACGGCAACGGTCCGCCGCCCTCGGCGCCCGGTCCGGTGCCGGCCGGCGGTGAGGAGTGGTGCAATCCGCCGGGGCGGACGCTGGGGCGCCTGCCCACCGCCTCCTCCGGACACCCCCGTCTGGACGCGTACCTGTGGATCAAGGTTCCGGGTGAGTCGGACGGCACCTGCCGGGGCGGGCCGCCCGCGGGCCAGTGGTGGACGTCCTATGCCGTGGGGCTGGCCAGGGGCGTGCTGGGGCGGGGGTAGACGGAGCCCGGTGCGTGCCTCACGTCACCCGCACCCACCGGGCCGGTGACGGGGTACCGCGGGCGTCCGTGACGGTGAACATGTACCAGCCGCGCGGCACCAGGCCGGGGGACCTGGGCACCGTCACGCGCAGCCGGGTGCCGTGCTGGGCGATGTCCAGGGCGATGGAGCGCTGTTCGACGTCCGTGGTGTGGGTGACCGCGCTGGGACGCATCAGCCGGGCCCCGCGCGCGGTGCCGGCGGCCTCCAGCGTGAAGGTGGCACTGGCGCCGCGCGCGATACGGGACGGGCCGCGCAGCACTCGGGGCCGGGAAGCGCGGTGGAGATAGGGCGGGGAGTAGACCTCGATACGTTGTTCGAAGGCGCCGTCCTGGGTGTTGGCCTCGTCGGCGAAGAGCGGGTCGGAGCCGAAGGTGGCGATCCGGCCGTCGGGCAGCAGCAGGGCCTCGGCGTGGTAGTTGCGGCCCACGCCGGGTTCGGCGGCCGGGCGGAAGACATCGCGCGCCGGATCGTAGAACTGGGCGACCAGATGGTCGCTGGTGCCCTTGCCGCGGTAGTCGCCCGACCCGCCGGTGGTGAAGACCCGGTCGTCGGGGGTGAGGACCGCGTTCAGGTAGCGGGTGCCGCGGCCCAGGTCCGGGCCGCGGCGGTAGCGGGGCGCGGGCCGTGTCAGGTCGGCGATGGCGGTCCGCCCGGTGGCCCGCGGTGACTCGCCGACGCCGCCTCCGCCCAGGAGCATGAACCGCTGTCGCTGGGCGGGCGGCAGGAGTACGGAGGCGGAGGTCTCGGCCAGGTCGGCCTCGTCCAGTCCGGGCACGGGCCGGAAGGTGTTGGTGCGTACGTCCCACAGGCCCGGCAGGCGGCCGCGGTCGGCGGGACCGTAGCCGGAGCTGGAGCCGGAGTAGAACAGCTGGCCGCCGGCTGTCAGGAACAGGGCGGGGTAGGTGGGGAAGTAGCGGGTGGGCCCGGGGGACCAGGTGCGGGTGGCGGGGCGGTAGACCTCGTTCCTGCCGGGGATCATCTGGCCCATGTCGTCCAGGCCGGAGGCGGCCAGTACCGTGCCGTCCGCCAAGGTGGCCAGGGTCGGGTACCAGCGGGCTTCGGACATGGGGGCGGTCGGCAGGTAGCGCTCGGCGACCGGGTCGAATTCGTACGCTTCCCGGATGCCTTGGAAGTCTTTCTTGTCCAGCGCGAGTTTGCTGGCCGTGCCGTAGTGGTTACGGGCGTCGGCGCCGCTGAGTCCGCCGATGGTGTACCGGGCCGCGGTGTGCGTGGCACCCTCGGGGCCGGGGCGGTCGGCCTCCACGTACACCCGGACCCGGCTGGCGGTGACCCGCACCCGCCGGCCCCCGTCGGCCAGAACCTTCCGTGCTCGGGGCACCAGGACGGCGCTCTGGGAGCGGTAGGTCTTGCCGGCCGGCGAGCGGAAGACGGTGCCCTTGGGCAGCGTCTTCGGGGCGTCGGGGTACTCATTGGTGACGATCATGGTGCCGCCGGCGCGGTGGACGTCGCCTTCGAGCTTCTCGTAACGGGCGGTGCCCCCGGCCACCAGCAGCCGTCCGCCGGGCAGCTGGGCGTGCCCGCCACAGAACAGGTCCTTGGGCGTGGCCACTTCCGTGAAGGTGTTCCCGGCCGGGTCCCACAGCACGCTGCGGAAGGTGCCGGCGGCGAACTGCTTCTCGTCGTTGCCGGAACCGGCGATCAGCAGCACCTTGCCGGTGTGCAGCAGCGCGGCGTGAATGGCGTTGATCCGCCGGTGCTCGGGGACCTCCACGGTCTCCCAGCTCCCGTAGGAGGCCAGATACTCCGGTCGGCTGATCGTGTACTGGTGGTAGGCCCGGGTGGCGATGCCGTGGACGGCCGGGGCGTTCAGGCCCGCCAGGGTCAGCAGGGCGGCCGCCCCGATGGCCGTTTTGCGGGTGCGGGCACTGGGACGGTACGGCACAAGGCTCCCTCTCTCGGCTGCGCGGGCTGGGGCGTGTCGCACATTCCCGCCTGGCCCGCGACGCTCCCGCAGCTACCACTGAGGGCCCAGGCACGCGCGCGCTGCCCTGCCGGACTCGACCCGGTACGCCCAGTACAGGATCGACCCTCCGCCTTGCGATCGCACGCGCCAGGGGCCGCGGGCCCGCCCTTCGGGTGGGTGACGGGGCTGTGCGGGCACGCCTCATGACGCGGTGGACAGGCCCGCGCCGGCGGTGACGGGTTCGCCGGGGTCTTGTACGGCCGCGGGCCGGGCGGTGGCGGGCCGGGCCCGTCGGCTCCAGCGCCACAGTGCCGGCGGGACCAGGGCGATGACCAGGGCCATCAGGGCCCAGACGCACATGGCCACCTGGGTGTGGTCGAGGAGCGGAGCGGCCAGCAGACAGCCGGCGAACAGGGCGGCCCACGCCAAATGGGTGGCGAAGGTGCGCCACGTGTCGGGACTCGCGGTGTCACCCTTGGCGGTGACCACGAACCCGGCTTTGCGGCGCAGCACCGCCGCGACCAGCGACCGGGCGTACAGGGGAGCGGACAGCGCCGAGAGCGCCATGCCGACCGCTCCGGAGGAGCCCTGGGGCTCGTGCGGGCTGACGTTGTGCCGGCGGTTCCACAGGTACAGGCCGATCTGCAGGGCGGCCGCGTCGCTGTAGAGCATGAGCCAGACCTGCGATTCGATGTGGATGCCCGAGGCGCCCAGCCCCAGGAACAGCAGGCAGGACAGGCCCCCCAGCATCCAGTTGACGGCCGTCAGCGGGTAGTAGGCGATCATGAGGGCGTAATTGAGGATCCGGCCGGGCGGGAGGCTGAACACGGCGCGCGGGAACTGGCGGCCCAGAGTCTCGTAGGTGCCCCGGCTCCAGCGCAGCTGCTGGTTGAAGAAGTCGCTCCAGGCCGCGGGGCCCTCGCCGACCGCCAGGACGTCCGGGGTGTACACCGAACGCCATCGGCGGCCCGTGGCCGGGTTGCGGTGCCGGTGTATCTCCATTCCGGTGGCCATGTCCTCGGTTATCGAGTCGTACAGGCCACCGACCTGCTTGAGTGCACTGATGCGCACGCAGTTGTTGGTGCCGACGAACATCGGGGCCCGGTAGGCGTTGCCCGCCCGTTGGATCAGGGCGTGGAAAAGGAACTGCTGGCTTTCGCAGGCACGGGCGAGCGCGCTGTCACAGTTGCCGTAGACCTGGGGGCCGACGACGAAAGCGACGTCCGGGTCACGGAAGTAACCCAGCATGCGCTCCAGGAACTCGGGCAATGGCACGTGATCGGTGTCGACTCCGGCCATGAATTCATAGGTGTGACCGTGCTGGTCCAGCCAGGCGTTGTAATTGCCGTGCTTGGTGCGGGCGCGGAACGGCCCCGACGGCTGGTTCCAGTTCATGACGTTCTTCCGGGAGAAGTGCCGCACCCCCAGTTCGCGGCACAGCTGCCGCGCCTCGCGCGAGTTGCCCTCGTCCAGCAACCACACGTCCACCCGCCCCTTGTGGCGTACCGCCCGCGCACCCCGCAGCGTGGCCCGCACCATGGCCAGGGGCTCTTTTCCGGGTACGAAGCTGGTCAGCAGGGCCACCCGGCTGCCAGGACGGGGCGTCACCGGAACCGGGTCGCGGGCCATCAAAGTGGCGTGCGCGTTCGACACCACGTTGACCAGACGGAAGGTCTCCAGCAACCCCAAGGATATGAGCATGACCAGGTCGGCACCCCGCTCCCAGGCGCTCACGCCCGGCCGGTACACCCAGTGCTGCGGCTGCATCAGCCACACGAGCAGACCCAAAGAGACCAGTGGCGCGCCGGCCAGCAGCAGCGCGGTACCTATCCGATGCCGTCCCGAACCCAGCAGGCTGCGGTAGCGCACCCGGTAGGCGGCCCCGTCCGTGCAGGGCTCCGGATCGGTCAGCGGACCGGCCAGGCGGCTGAAGCGCGGATAGTCGTACGGTCCCTCCGCGGTTTCGCCCGGGCCCGGGGAAGGCGCGGCCGTGGCCGGAAGGGCTGGGCAGGGGCGCCGTGCGCGGCGCCGGAAGCTGTACTGCGTCGTGGGCATGGGACGGCCCCCGCATGATGCTCGGTCTGCCGCCTCACGGCAGCTAAATAGGACAATAGAGAAAAAGCTAACAAGGGTTTGTGTGGGGGGCCTCTTGGAAACCGCACGGATGAGATGCCCCCGAAGAAGAGGACACGATTGGCGCCCCTCTCCTGGTGAGGTTGCCGAACAGCGAGTAGGCGCTGGCCCCGGGGCGTGAGTTCCCGGACAGCGTGGCTCGGCCGGCAGTGCCCGGCCCGGATCCTCGCCGCCCCGGCGAGGGAGGCACGCCTGGCCGATCGGCCCAGCCTCCCCGGGCCGAGGGCGGCCGGTCCCGGCTACGTCTTCGTCATCGACCGCGACCGCGGCCCGCGCGTGGCGTCCCGGGCGGCCGGACCGGCCACCCTCCATCAGTGGTGGCCCCCGCCCTGGAGCGGCTTGCGTACGCGCAGAGCATCGAGCGGTTTTTGGCTCAGGTCTTATTTACGGCTCCGAAGCGGCCGGTCGAAGACCCCTGGCCGATACCGGTGCACCTACATTTTGCCCACGTGGCTGACCCGCGGCCCTGGCCTTCTGGCCATCCTTCGCTACCGTGTACCGGTCCACTTGGCAGAACCACCGAATGGTTGCAGCACGACTTGCAATGTGATCCGGGTAACATAAAGAAGCGAACCGCGAACCGCGAACCGCGAACCGCGAACCGCGAACCGCGAACCGCGAACCGCGAACCGCGAACCGCGAACCGCGAACCGCGAACCGCGAACCGGACTGACGTGTAACGGCAGTCGGGTTCCGGGAAGTGGCGGCCATGTACGATAGCCGGCCACTTCGGGTGCCCGTGGGGCACGACGCCGATCGGTGGAGCACCTTCCCGGCGGAGCGCACCCTGGTGGTCCCCGCTCGCACGGTCACCTCGACCGTCCGGGTCCTTGAGGCGCTGCCCGCCCTCCTGTGCGGCGACAGCCGGGTGAGCGTCGTGTTCGCCTACGACCCCACCTCCGCCTTCAACGACGGTGTCCTCGACCTTCTTCGTGATGCCGGTTGCCGGGTCATGCCCTGGGGCCAGCTGGAGTGTGTGGCGCCTGACCTGATCCTGTCCGCCAGCGAGAACGTCGATGTGCCGGAAGGCGACTGCCCGGTGCTGGTGCTGCCGCACGGAGTGGGCTTCCAGAAGTTCGTGCCGGATTCGCGCAGTTCCCGCACCAGGTTGTCCGGTGTCGTACCGGACTCGTTGCTGGAAGCAGGGCGTGCCTGGCTCGCCGTTTCCCATCCGGACCAGGAGGACCAGCTGGTCGCCGCGCACCCGAAGACTGCGGGCCGCACGCTGCTCATCGGAGATCCCTGCCGTGACGAGCTCGCCTCCGGCTTGCCGTGGCGCCGGGCCTACCGGGAGGCGCTCGGGGTGGCGGACCATCAGCGCCTGGTCGTGGTCAGTTCGACCTGGGGGCCTACCTCCCTGCTGGGCGCGGAGCCGGACCTGCCTGCTCGTCTTCTCGCCCAACTGCCGTACGACGAATACCGGGTCGCAGCGATCGTGCACCCTAACGTGTGGGCGGCCCACGGTGGGTGGCAGGTCCGTACCGTGCAGGCCGCCGCTCTGGAAGCAGGGCTGCTGCTGATGCCGACCGTTCATGCCTGGCGGCCGGCGCTGGTTGCGGCCGATGCCGTGGTCGGGGACCACGGCTCGGTGACCTTGTACGGGGCCTCGCTCGGTAAGCCGGTGCTGCTGGCCGCCTTCGGCCACGACGCGGTGCCGGGCACCGCCGTTCACGCCCTGGCAGGCGTCGCGCCCCGGCTCGACCCGCGGGGGAGCCTGCGGCAGCAGATCGAGGACGCCGTGCGTGAGCACGCTCCGCAGCGGTACGCCGCGGTTGCGGAGCAGGCTTTCGCCGAGCCCGGACAGGCGCTGGCCCGGCTCCGTACCGCTGTCTACCGCCTGTTGAAGCTGCCCGAGCCGGCTGCTTCCCCACCTGCCGCGCGGATGCTGCCACTTCCGGAACCGTCGGCTTCCACGGTCACATCCTGGCGTGTGACCACCACTGCCACCGAGCAGAGCGGGCGGACAGCGGTCACGGTACGCCGCTTCCCCGCCACCGCACCCGGCCTCGATGGCGACGTCCCGGAAACCGCCGTGTCGTTCTCCCACCTGGCCTGCCGGGACGACGAGAGCGATCGACGGCTCGTCGAGAGCGCCTCGGTCCTGCTGCGCCGGTGCCCGGCCGCGACCGCGATCGAGGCACTGCGCTGGATCCAGGGAACTTTCGCCCAGTGGCCCGGCAGCCTGCTGGCAGCGACGGCCTTGCGCCCGGGCGGCTTCCTGGTCGGGTGCAGCGACGGGCAAGTCGTGGAAGCCACGGCGACAGGCCCTGCCCTGGACCCAGGACTGCCTGCCGCCGTCGTCTATGCCTGCCTGCGCGCCCGGCGTCCGCTCGATGACACCACGGTTGTGCTGCGGATCGGCTCGGCGCGCGAGGAGGACGTCGTGATACGCCTGCGCCCCAAGCTAAGGGGGAGCCTGTCCGGCTGACTGCCGCATGCCTTCTCCACCCGGTTGCCGCGCGGGCGTCACCCTCCGTCCGCGAGACGTGCCAGACGCTCCCGGAGCGTCTGCGCGAAGGGGCTGCCGCCCGCCTCGTGGATTTCGAGGGCCCGGGTCAGGCAGGCGCGTACGGTGTCCCGGCCCGGACGTCCGGTCCGTTCGGTGATGTCGGCCATGGCCATCAGTGCCTGCGCCTCGTAGTGGGTCGCCTGCTCCGCACGCAGCACCTGCGCGGCCTCGTGGAGCGCGCGGAGAGCCGCGTCGGGATCACCCAGGTGGTCGTGCACCTCGCCGAGCGCGGCCGTCACCCGTGCGGCCATCCGTCGGTCTTCGCGGTCCAGGAAGTCCCGGTGCGCCTGCTGGAGCGTGGCCAGCGCCGCCGTGTGATCGCCGTGAGCGTCCAGGGCGCAGCCCAGGAAGTAGGAGGCGATGGCCGCGCCCCGTGCTTCGCCGGCCCGCAGGTTCAGGTCGAGGGAGGACCGGTAGGCGCCGATGGCCCGCCCGGGGTCGGCCCGGTCCCAGTACCGTCCGTAGAACTCCTGCACGGATGCGCGGAGGACGAGATGGTCGGACACCTCCGCGCAGGCGACGGCGGTTTCCAGTTCGGCGCGTGCCCGGTCGTCTTCGCCCAGATCCATCAGCGGGCGCGACAGCAGGCTGCGCAGGCGCGCCTCGGCCGCCGGCACCATCGCGGCCGAGGCCGCAGCAGCTCCCAGTTCCAGCGACTCCTTCCAGGCCCCGAGGTGACGTCGGTACAGGAACAGCACCGTGAACGCCTCGGCCAGCTGCCACGCCGGCGTGTGCAGTTGGTGCCGGGCGGCCGTACGCAGGATGGCCAGGATGTTGGCGCGTTCGGCCTCCAGCCACGTGAGCGGGGCCGGACCGTCCCCGGCTGTGAACGGGTCGCGCGCCTGGCCCAGCAGTTCGGCCAGGTCGGCGATGCGCAGGCGGTCCTCCCGGATGGCCCGGTCGGCGAAGGCCGTCAGGGCGAGGTAGTGCGTCAGGACCCGTCGGGTGAGCGCCGGTTCCTCGGCGGCCGGCTCTTCTGCGACAGCGCACTCGCGGGCGTGCAGGCGCACCAGGTCGTGCAGGAGGTAGCGGCCGTCTTCGCGCACGTCCAGGAGGCCCGCGGTCTCCAGCACGTCCAGGAGCGGCTCCACACCCGCGGTGTCGCTGCCCGCCGCGGCCGCGGCCACTCCTGCGTCGAAGCTGCGTACGGGAAGCCAGCCCAGCAGGCGGTAGAGGCGGGCGGCATCCGGAGGGAGCAGCCGGTAGGAAGGATTGAGCACAGCGGACACCGAATGCTCCCCTCGCAGTGACAGGCCGGCGAGTCGCTTGCTTTCGTCGTCCAGTTCCGCGGCCAGGGATTGCAGGCTCAACCGGCGGTTGGTGAGCAGGCGCGCTGCCGCGACCTGGAGCGCCACCGGCAGGCCGCCGCACAGCGTGACCAGCCGTTCGGCGGCCGGGCGCTCGGCGGCCACGGCCTGTTCGCCGCACCGTTCGGCCAGCAGGGCCAGGCCGCCGTGCAGGTCCAGCGGCTCCAGCGGGATCAGCGCGGCGCCGTCGACGGCGGCCAGTTCCCCGAGTCTTCTGTGGCTCGTCACCAGCACCGCGCTGCCCGGCCCCTTGGGAACCAGGGGTCTGACCTGGGCGGGCTCGCTGACGTCGTCGAGCACCAGCAGCATCCGCATGCTCGCCGAACGCGATCGGAACAGCGCCGTACGTTCGGCGAGGGAGCGCGGGATGTAGTCCTCGCTCACGCCCAGCGACCTCAAACACATGGCGACGGCTTCGGAGACGTCCGCACCGCCCCTGCCGCCGGGCTCGCGCAAGGCCGCGAAGTCGACGTACAACTGCCCGTCCGGGAACCGCTGCCGGGACCGTTCGGCCCACCGGCAGGCCGTCGCGGTCTTGCCGACTCCGGGCAAGCCCTCCAGCACTCCCAGAGCGACGCGCGCCGGACTGCTCCCGCCTCCTGGCAGGCATCCGTCCAGGAGGGCGAGGTCCGCTGTGCGGTTGACGAACGCAACGGTCAGCGAGGGTACCTGGTCCGGCCTGGTCGGGATCGGCTGCGGTACGGGCGGCTGCTGGAGGTGGAAGGTGATGTCGCCGTGGATGCGCGCGCCGTGGAACGCCGGGCCGTGGTGCACGCCACCGCTGACGGAAACGTGCGAGGTTTCCTGCCTCAGCTCGGACAGCAGGTTTCGCAGTTCCTCCGCGGCAGACGGGTCAGTTTCGAGTACGGCGAGCATCCGCCGGCGCCAGTCGGCCTCGATCTCCGCCAGCGCACCGTTGTCGCCCGCCGCACGGGCTTCCTCCAGTTCCTCGCCGGCGGCCTGGAGTTCCTCGTCGGTGGCCCCGCGCGCACCGCGCCGTTGGAAGAACCGGCTCACTCTTCCCTTGGCTTGCGCCCAGGACTCCGAAACCATCAGCCCGACCAGCGTCGTCGCCCCCGACGCCGCGAGCGCCGCCAACTCGGCTTCCACCCAGCCCCCTCATGTTTTTTTGCCCCGACGGAGCAGCCCGTCCCACCGTAGAGTGATCTCGTCAGGCTTGCCCAGTCCGTCCCTTCATCCTGACCTGCCGAGCAGCGACGAGGAACAGCACACGGCGCGGGCACTGGGAGCAGACTCAAAAGGGGCACCGTATTTCAGAAGTTGCTGGAGTTGCTGGTGTGCCGAGTGGCGTCGCGGCGAACGATTTCATAGCCGTCCTCGTCCAGGGCGCCGACCGAGGGGGCCCAGCCAGGGCCGTCCTCGCCGGCCCAGCCGGCCGCCCGGCATCGTTCCGCTCGATCGTGCGTACGCCTCGGGCCATCGACGGACTGCTCGGCCCCGTCGCGCGCCACCGCAAGGTGGAAGAACGGCTCTCCGTACTGATGATGCGGGCCCGTAAAACCCTGAACAGCGGCCTCTTTGACGGGTTCTCCCGGCGCGTCGCGGCAGTCGCTTTGGACGCTGGGCGGCCCGCTCCACCGACCGCAACCTCGCCAACTGTGTTCACCGCGGGGGGTGAGGCGCCTCCGGCTGTGCGGGAAGGTCTCAATGGCTGAGCCGAGTGGTGGAATTTGTGGGAGAGAGAGGGCTTTGGTCCTGAACTTGCCGAAGTGCCCCTCTACCTCCTCAAAAGGGGTGCGCTCTGAGGAGGTCTTCCACTTCTATGGTGTGGGCAGGCCGCGTAGACGGCATGAATCTCGACCGCCGGTTCCGGAGCCCCATACGCGTTCGCTTGGCCAAGGGGAAATGGACAGCATAAGTATTCGCAGGGCGTTGATGACGGCAGTGACCGCTGTGGCGGTGGCCGGTGGTGCGGTGGTTACGGCCGTTCCCGCTCAGGCCGTTGCCCGTGCGCCCGCAGCGGGCGGTTCCCAGGCGTCCGTCGTGAAGCCGGGCGCCGGTGTCGGTGCCTCCGCTCCGTGGGGCAAGGCCACGCACATCGCCACCGGGTACTTCACCGGTGGCTCGGCGGGCGGCGCCCGGCACATGGACATGATCGTGCGGTGGAGCGACGCCGAGGTGACCCTCTACGAGGGCTCGGACGGCAAGGACCCCAAGCGGCCCTTCTCCGCCGAATACCAGCTCGCGGCGCCCAACACCGCCACGAAGAAAAGCGCCTGGAACTTCGCAAAGGGGATCACGGGGGCCGGCTTCGGCAACGGCTCGGACGGGCTCGTGGTGCGCTGGAGTGTCGGTGAACTGACCCAGTACACCCACGTCGACAAGAACGGCTTCCACGGCGAGAAGCAGCTCGCCCCGGCCAGCGACAAGGCGTGGGGCCACGCCGCGCAGATCACCGCGGGCCGCTACACGGCCAACACGCAGCGCGACGACCTCGTCGTCGTCTGGGACGACGGCCAGGTCACGCTCCACCCCGACCTGGACACCAACGGCGTCAAGCCGGCCGCCGAGAAGACGCTGGTGAAGCCCAACACCACGTGGCCGCACGCCACGCAGGTCACCTCGGGCGAGTTCACCGGCAAGAAGACCGCGGACCTGCTGGTGCGCTGGTCGGACGGTGAGGCCGGCATCTACCCGGGCGTCGACACCGAGGGGCTGCACGGTGAGACGCAGATCCGGCAGCGGCAGTCCGACTGGCTGCACGCCACGGTGGTCGGTGCGGGCGCCTTCGTGGCCAACGAGCGGCCCAACGACGTCATGGTGCGCTGGGCCGACGGCACGCTGAGCATGTACCCGGGCGTCGATGCCAAGGGTCTGCATGACGAGGTTGAGATTGACGGCTGAGCCGAGCCCTTGACCGGGGCCGGACGGCCGCCGCAGGGCGCCCACCCGGTCCTCACGGTGAGGACCCCGCCCGGTACCGCACCGGGCGGACGTCCCGCTCCGCCGCTCGCGGCACACGGGCCGGCGCCACCAGACGCCGGCCCCTCTCACTTCGTACGCCAAGGACCCCGTACACCTGTGAAAACGCCTTCCCTGACGGCCTTCCCTGACGCGTGCTCTGTCCATCCTCGTCGCGCGCCGCGTGCGGCAGGGTCTGTGCGTGCGCGGCCATCTGGCAGCACGCGGCGATGACGTGTCAATCTCGAATGACGCGCACCCAAGAACCTGACTTCAGATGCCCTGGGTGCCGACCTCATGCATCCGCTGGAGCCGAACGGGAAACGCGGGGGTCGTCGGCGGTGGATTCCACGGTGGCGCCCGGCGTGAAGAACATCTCGACGACGTCGTGCACGTCGATGTGCCGGTGCCAGTGGCCCTTGGGCACGACCGCGAACTGGTCGGCGGTGAGCGGTATACGGCAGCGGTCGGTGTCGGTGAGGATTTCGACGGTGACGCTGCCCTGCAGGATCATGAGCAACTCGTCGGTGTCGGGGTGGAGTTCCCAGTCGGACCGGTCGAGTTGGTCGCCGTAGTACATACAGAACGTGGCGTCGTTGAACGGAGCGAGCTCCCGGAAGTCGAAGGGTGAGAGATTCCTGGCGATGGCGATGGGGTCGTGACTACGCATGGCCCCACCCTCACGTGCCTTACGGCCGCCGGTCTTGTACGAATGTTTCCTGAACCGCCCATGCGACGTCGTCCACCGCCAGCCCCGGGTCACTGGCCAGGGTCGCCGGAGTCCCTCCGGTGAACGCCCGGACCTCCCGATGGAGGTGAGACTGGTCGGCATAACCGCCCTCCGCCGCGACCCGGGCCGCGCTGTCACCCGCGGCCAAGCGGTGGGCAGCATGGTTGAAACGGGCCAGGTTCGTGGCGCGTTTGGGAGGGAGGCCGATCTGCGTCCGGAACCGGGACCACAGGCGCTTGCGGCTCCATCCGATCTCGACCGCCAGACCGTCGATCCGTACCCGGCCGCGGCTGACGACGATCTGGTCCCAGACCCAGGCCACCTCCGGGTCCACGGGCGGACCTGTATCGCAGCGACGGGCGAGCCATGCGTCCGTCAACGCGAAACGGTCTTCCCACGACGGCGCGTCGCGTAATCGATCTCTGATCAGCGACGCCTCCCTGCCCCACAGGTCATCGAGGGCGACCACGGTGCCGCCCAGCTCCGCTGGGCAGGCTCCCAGCGCACGGCGCGCAGCCACGGGGGACAGGTGCACCTCCACGCACTCGATGTTCTCGCCCCGCGTTCGGATCTCGCCGGGTGCGAGCCCGGCGACGACACTTCCCCGCTGCTGCCGGCCGGTGGCGTCGTCCACCGCAAGCCAGCCGTCACCGAACTCCAGAATCAGGGTGACGGCCGGGTGCGGGACCGCCCGCAGGTCGATCGGGCCCGTGCCCTGATCGCGGAACCCGGCCATGCTCACACCCGCCACCCGGCTTGACCGTAACGGCCGCGCGACGTCCCACAAGGCCACAGCGTCATGCTCGTGCACGGTGGATCGCATCTCCCCATGCTACGAGCCGAGGACGACCGGAACATTTGTCCAAGAAACCGGCGCGCGGTGACGGCGACAGTGGGGTCATGCGTGCTGCCAAGAGACTTGAGAAACGGATCCGGGCGGCGGAAAGGCGTGTCGCCGCCACCTACGGGCTGACGATGACCGAACGCCTCATCGCGCTTGAAGATCCGCCGGTTCGGCTACGTGCCCTGACCACCGGCTCGGGTACACCGGTGATCCACGTCAACGGTCTCTCGGTTCCGGCCATGGGGTTCGCGCCCCTCATCGCCCGGCTGCCCGGGTACCGTCACGTCCTGCTCGACCTGCCCGGGCACAGCCTCGCTCAGCCTTATCACTGGCAAGGCCGCCCCGTTCGCGACCTGGCGGTCCGTGTACTGACAGGAGCTCTGGACGCGCTCGGCCTCCAACAGGCGGCGTTCGTCGGCAGTTCCCTGGGCGGCTTGTTCACCCTGTGGACGGCGATCGACGCACCGGCTCGCATATCCCGAGCGGCGCTCGTCGGCACTCCCGCGACAGCACTGCCCGGAATCCGCGGAACCGCTGCGATGGCGACACTGACCTCTCCGGTGCGCGGCCCGCTCGTCCAGTGGTCGATGCGGCTGCCGTCGCCCAGGGCCGTGGCGCGTGCGGCCCTCGCGGAGGCGATCGGGACCAGCGCGGCACACGGCATGTCCGACGATCTGCTCGACCTGCACCGCCTCCCGCTCCGCCTGCCGGGGCAGGCCGCCTCCTACCGCGCGCTGCTGTGCCGCCTGATGCACGGACGCACAGCACGCCGGGAGAACGTCCTCACCGACACCGAACTGGCCGGCATCAAGACGCCGCTGCTGTTCGTCTGGGGCGAGCAGGACGTGTTCTGCTCCCCGCAGCAAGGTCGTCCAAGCGTGGCGAAGATTCCCCAGGCCCGGTTGGCGATCGTGCCCGGCGGCCACAATCCCTGGTTCGAAGACGCCGCACGCTGCGCGAAGCCGGTCCGCTCTCTTCTCCTCGGCACGCCGAAAGCATGACGCGTAGATGCGGATGCGCGCCATCGGGGAAGCCCGCCCCATCACCCCGCTGCGCTCCCAGGGCGGACACCGGCGCTACTCCCGCCACCAGCTGTAAGCGCCGCTCGCGCCCGCAAACTCTTCGACCAGGGCGCCACTGGCGGGTGCGCACCGTCCACCACCCGGTCCGGGCCGCCGCCGACTTCTACTACGGCGAATGCGAGATGCGCAGCCATGACAGCATCCGGCCCCGGGGCTGCCTCTCACCTGGCTGAGCCCGTCCTCATCGGCCTGGCGCCCCTCGCCGCCCACAATGCCGACCACAACCGTCTCAAACGCTGATCATCGCCCACACACGGCACGGGGAGACAACGCGATGTCCCACCGAGCTCTGAAGTGATCGGTGTGCTCGCACCGCTCCGAAGTGCCGCACGGAAGTTTTCAGAGAGCGCGGGTCAGCTGCTCTTCGGCGCTGAGAGCCCGTCCACAGGCCAGATGCCGGGGCCGCCCCCTGGCCTGCGGGTCGGGTCTCCCCCCGTTATGTTTTCCGCGGTCCTGCAAGAGGGCCGCTGGCCTCCGGGCCTGGCATGACTGTTCCCCCTGTCGAGCGGATGACCTGGGGGGGGTGTCACCGGGCCTGGGAGGTGCCGTCACAGACGCTGATCAGAGGTCCGGCCACCGTCCGGTCCGGCGCAATGCCGGACCATTCGCGGACGGCAGGTCTGCATAACGTGGATGCGCGAGTACGGCACCGATGCCGAGGCCGGCACGTCCGACACCCCGAGAAGGGCGCGATGTTCGACACCGAAGACGTGGGCGTATTCCTGGGCCTGGACGTCGGCAAAACCGCTCACCACGGCCACGGACTGTCCCCGGCCGGGAATAGGTAGAGAGCTGACCATCCTTCCTGCATCCGGCCTGCCAACTCGTTGGCCCCGGCGCCGTCGCCGCTCACCTGTGCTTCCCGAAGGTGGTCGAAGAGCTGAGAGACGGCGGTGTTGAAGCCGACCGCGGTTTTGAGCTTCTGCTCGCGGAGCCACATGCGGTCCTGACTGCGCACAGTGAACCAAGAGCCGAACATGACTCCTATGAGGCCGGAACCGGCCCCGGAGGTCATGGACAGGATGTTCTCCACGGTCAGCTCCGCACCGACGCACAGCCGACGCCAGGCTACAGAAGCCGTCGAGGGTGCCATACTCCGTGAGCGCGCTTGCCTGCCGCGCTTCCGTGATCTGAACGAAACGGCCTGGCCGGACTCGCGCCTTCCGCCGCTGCGGCCCGTGCCGGATACGCCCTCAGTTCCGTGACGAATCCGTGTTCGGCTGGTCACACCGCTCCTGGGGCCCCTTACTCTGCCAGTAGTCAACGTCGACCAGCTGAGGAGCCCACATGGCCAACGAGGTGGCCATTCCCCAACTGCCGTGCCGTTCCATCGACGAAGTCGCAGAGTTCTACGAAGCGCTCGGATTCACCACGACCTACCGGCAGACCCGTCCGAACCCCTATGTCGCGTTCCGCCGCGAAGACCTTGAGATGCACTTCTTCGCCATCGAGGGCTTCGATGTCACCGACTGCTACGGCGCATGTGCGATCTACGTCCCTGACACCGGCGCCCTGTACCGCGCCTTCGCGGACGGCCTGCGTGCGGTGTACGGCAAGGTGCCCGCCTCCGGGATACCGAGGATCACCGCGCCCCGCAGGCGCAAGAACGACGGCCGTCGCACAGGGTTCACCATGGTCGATCCGGGCGGCAACTGGATCCGGGTCTTCAACGCCGTGGAGAAGACCAAGCCGGCGGTCGCGCCGTCGCCGACGAACAGGCTGGCCACGGCGCTGGAGAACGCCGTCGTCCTCGGTGACTCCAAGGGAGACACCGCCCAGGCCGTCAAGATCCTGGACGCGAACCTCGCCCGGGAACAGGATCGGGCGCATCCCGTGGACCTCGTCGAAGCCCTCGTGTACCGCGCGGAACTCGCCCTGCGCCAGGAGGACACCGAACGGGCTCGGGCCCTGCTCGCCCGCGTACGGGCGACGCCTCTCAAGGACGGCGAGCGTGAGCATCTTGCCGACTGCCTCATCCTGGCGGATAACATGGCGAAGGACCTTGCCGCCGATGTGCGGAACTGAGTGAGCGGTCTGGGCCCTGACGCGCTCGACGACCCGCCGTAACCCCCAGCGGCAGGGCCAGGCCCGCTTGACTGTGGAGCTCTGAGCCAGAGCCCCAACTGACGTTCGCAGCCATCCGCTGGACCGCCGCCGGCCCGCACTGCGGGCCGGTGAAGCCGCTCGCGTCGGTCGGCCTGACCTGACGCAGACGCCTGCTCTGCCTGATCGCCAACCTGCCCGCCACCAGAACTCCCCAACTGCATCGAGGGTTTAGGGCTGCCTGCTCAGTAGAGGCGACCGCCCGACGCGTGCAGCTGGAGGACCGCGCACACGGGAGGACGGGAGTGTCGTGAGCTCCGCTCCAGGTGACGCTTGCCGAAACGAGAACGTCAATCGTCTCTGACGGGGGAAGGCCCGCATGAGCGGTCGCCGGGTGGGTGTGCTGGGGAGCGGACGACGGCCGTTGAACCCTGCCCCGCCCTGAACATTCGCGCACGCGCTCGTCGCCTGGGTGCCTACCGCTGCTCGGGGGGATTATCTCGGTGCCAAACGCCCGGAAATCTGTCCTCGCTGGGGTAGCGGCTCCGGCGCGGACGGGGGCGACGAGGTGGGGTGCGTTCACCGCCCGCCACCGCTGCTGCGCGGACTCGACGAGTTTGTAGACTATGGCCAGGGCGGCGGTGCGAGAGCCGGCGCCGCGGGTGACTTCGGTCCGCGGCCGGACGGTGGAGAAGGCCGACTCGATGGGGTTCGTGGTCCGCAGGTGGATCCAGTGTTCGGCCGGGAAGTCGTAGAACGCCAGCAGCTGGTCCTGGTCGTCGGTGATCTTCTTGACGGCCTTGGGGAACTTCGCGCCGTAGAGCTTGGCGAACGTCTTGACCGCCGCCTCGGCGTGGTCGCGGTCTTCGGCGTTGTATATGTCCCGGATGGCCTTCTTCGCGCCCGGCTGCGCGGACTTCGGCATGGTGTCGAGGACATGCGCGATTGTGTGAACCCAGCACCTCTGCTCGCGGGTTTCGGGGAATGCCTCGGTCAGGGCCTTCCAGAAGCCCAGGGCGCCGTCGCCGACCGCCAGTACCGGGGCGCGCATGCCCCGGCGGGCGCAGTCGCGCATCAGGTCGGCCCATGACTGGGCGGACTCGCGGTAGCCGTCCTTGAGCGCGACCAGTTCCTCGGAGCCGTCGGCGCGGACCCCGATGAGCACTAGGACGCAGGCTTTGGCTTCCTCCAGGCGGACGTTGAGGTGGATGCCGTCGGCCCACACGTATACGTATTCGACCTTCGCGAGGTCGCGGTCCATGAACGCGGTGTGGTCGGCCTGCCACTGCTGGGTGAGCCGGGTGACCGTGGCCGGGGAGAGCCCGGCCGAGCTGCCGAGGAACTGCTCCAGGGCGGGCACGAAGTCACCCGGGGACAGGCCGTGCAGGTAGAGCAGCGGCAGCACCTCGCTGATCTTCGGGGATTTGCGGCACCAGGGCGGCAGGATCGCCGAGGAGGTCCGCTTGCGCTCGCCCCGGCTCGATCGGCGTGCGCCGTACTTCGCCATGGAGACCAGCTGCGTCACTCCTGCCTTCGGCGGATGGCCGGCCCCGGGCGGGCGGGGCGGCATCTCGGCCCAGGCTTCGCCGTGGGCAGCCACAGCCGAAGGCGCTCTGCCCCTCGGGCAGGCGCTGGGGCTAACTTTGCCATCGCGGATCCGGGTCTTGGTCAAGCCGCGGACAGGGAGGCCGGACATTCAAGGGTACTTCCGCTGGAGTATTTCCGTCGGAGCTCACAACCTTCCTCCATTCCCCGTCATTTTCTACGTGCCAATCACTCGGCAACATCACCGTCTCGTCCCGGTTCAAGACCCTTGCCCCGCTCAGGTTCACCCCTCGCCGAAATGTCGACCGGGATACGGGTATCGATGGGCTGACGAACCTGACATCAGCATGGAAACGCGATTCGGTGAACCATGCCTCATCTTCGAAGGTGACGCGAGCCAGGGAAAATTGGCGACGGAACGCAGCCCCCCGGAAGTCTGCTATGCCCTCAAAGGTTGAGTCATGCAGAGACAGATGCCCGGAAAACTCGGCACCATCAAAGGCCGCATGTCCCTTGAATCTCGCGCGTGCCATCATCGCGAAGCCCATGAAAACCGCGCCAGAAAAACGGGCTTGGCCGACGAACGCGACATCATCGAATACCGGATTGAAGAGGGAGCATACAGAGAAATCTGCATCAACCAGACAGGCCCCATACAGGTCATATGCGACCTCCGGCCAGTACAACGGATTCTGTACGGCCTCCCTTCGACTGCCTTGGAAACGAGCCCTGGCAGGCTCTGTCCGTGCATGCCTTGCCAGGATCTCCTGCGCCGCCTTCCGGACCTGCAGCTCCTGTTGAGCATCGCCGATCGCGGCCTGCCCGTCCGGACTCACCGACCGCCCGCGCGCAGCGGGTGGCGTGTAGGGCATTCGGAGGTAAGCGCAGATGACCTCGACGACGACTTGACGATGATCTTCGTTGTGCTGGGCCAGCCGCTCAAGTGAGTAGAGTCCGCCGAGTCTGACGGTCGCCTTTTCGTGCCCCAATTGTTCAACGGCGCGTCCGTACAGCTCGGTGACGCGGCGTTCGGTGGTGTCGTGGACAGTGATCCTCGTAACCTCCTCGGTATGCGCCTGTGCAAGCTCTGCGCGCTCGCCCGCCAGCTCCTCAATACGTTGCCGCCGATAGCTGGTGACTAGGGCGACGAGGGCGCCCAGGCCGGCGACGGTGGCAAATACCAGCTTCAGGAGCTCCAGTTGCGCAGCCGTATCAAGCGGCTTTGGGGTCGCTCTGGGCGGGGACCCGATGAACCAGATGATGAAGAACCAGGCGCCGGCCAAGAACAGCACGGAAGCAGCTACGGAAGCGAGTAGCGCCCGGCGAATCGACCACAGCCCTAGGCTGCGATGCGCATCTCTGGGGTTCCGTTCGTGAGGCGCGGTTGGCTCGGCCATGGCGAACAGAGTGCCAGATGAAGACCGCGCCGCAACCAGCTCGCGTGCCGACTCATGCCCATGGTGTCCGCTGATGGGCGAAGTGCGATGTGTGCCGGCAGGCACACCTGCCCGCGATCCTTCTCGGTCTCCATGACCCCGCTCGGTTTCCAGCCATTCAGGTCGGTCCAGGCCCGTCGAGCACAGCAAGCAGAGTCCTCGCCGGGTCATCCGGGCGAGGGCTTTGCCGTGTGTGGGTGGGGTGGTGGTGGGTGCTGGGGTGGTTTAAAGGGGCACGGGCCAAGAGCGGCGGTCGCGAGGAAGGAGCTACCAGATTGCTCAGAATGATCAACTTTGTCACTCAGGCGCCCAATGCGACAGAGCGCTCGGTTTTTTGTACCAACCGTATGGTTGCCGAAGGAAGTGGTGTCGTGCGGTGCGGGGGCGGTCAAGACGCGGGAGGCGATTCTCCAGGCGGCTGCCGAGTTGATCGACGAGTATGGCTTCAGTGGCGCAAGCGTCAGCAAGATCATGAAACGCGCCGGCGTCACTCCGGGCGCCTTGTACTTCCATTTTGAGTTCAAGGAAGCCCTGGCCCATGCTGTCATGACCGGCCAAGGTGAAGGTCTGGAGATCCCGCCCGGCGAAGACGGCCTTCAGCGGCTGATCGACCTGACGCTCCACCTCGCCGGCGAACTCCAGACCAACCCGAAGCTGCGCGCCGGTGTGCGCCTTTCAATCGAGCAAGGAGACTTCGGCCTCCAGGACGCCACGCCATAGCACTATTGGGTCGACCGGTTCGCTGAACTGCTAGAGATCTTTAAAGGTGGGGGTTCTCTGTCTTGGTGACGGCTGGCGGTGCGGTCGGTATGCCGCAGGGATGAGTATCCCGGTGGCGGCGGTCTGAGCGCCGCGGGGCGTGCCCGGTGGGAACACGTGCGTCTGGAGGCTGCTGAGTGGATCGAGGCGGGCGTCGGTGATCAGGGGGTGGCCCGGCGGTTTCGGGTGACGCGGATGTCGGTCAACCGCCGGCGCCGGGCCCTGGCCGGCGGCGGACGGGATGCCTTGGCGTCCAAAGGGGCAAGTGGCGCCCGCTGTCGGCTCAGCGCCCGGCAGCTGCGGGAGCTGGAGACGGTTTTGGCCGCCGGTCCGGCCGTGCACGGCCGGGACGAGGGCCAGTGCTGGACCCGGGCGCGGATCACCGCCGTTATCCACCGGCGGTTCGGGGTGCACTACACGCTGGCCGGGGTGGGCCTGCTGCTGCACCGCATCGGCTGGAGCGTGCAGGCCCCGGCCCGCCGGGCCGCTGAGCGGGACGAGGACCGCATCGCCAGGTGGAGGGGCGAGCAGTGGTCGGCGTTAACAGGACGGCGGCACACCTGGGCGCCTGGCTCTGCTTCGAGGACGAGGCCGGCCAGGGGCTGAGGCCGCCGCCGGGCCGCACCTGGGGCCGGCGCGGACACACCCCGGTGGTGCGGGTGACCGCCGCGGGCACCAAGCGCGTCTCGGTCGCGGCCTTGGTCTGCACCCGGCCCGGCCACCGGACCCGGCTGGTCTATCGCACACTCCTACACCACGGCCCGGCCCGCGGGCGGCACAAGGGCTTTGCCGAGACCGACTACGCTCGGCTGCTGGATGCCGCCCACCAGCAACTTGGCGGCCCGACCGTGCTGGTGTGGGACAACTGGACAATTTGACCACTCACCGCAGCGCCACAATGCACAAGCTCATCGCCGCCCGCAACTGGCTGGCCGTCGCCCATCTGCCGCCCTACGCGCCAGAATGCAACCCGGTCGAAGCCGTCTGGTCCCACCTGAAGCGTTCCCTGGCCAACCTCGCCAAGCACGACATCGACCAGCTCGCCTCCCTGGTTAAGAGCCGCCTCAAACGCGTGCAGTACCGGCCCGACCTCATCGACGGCTACCTCACCGGAACCGGACTGGACCTCAACCTCGCGTAACCCCCACCGTTAAAGATCTCTAGCGGGCGGACGGGGCCGCGGCGGGTTCGGGGAAGCCGCGTCGTGCGGCGGGTGCGGTCGGGCACCCTCGGGCACCCTTGGGGCATGATGGCGGACTACGTCACGGGGCGATGGACAGCCGAGCTGGAGGACCTGTTCTTGCGCGTGAGCGGGCAGTTCGGCCGGGTGGAGGTGCGGCGCCGGTTGCGGGACTACGTTCGGGGCCGCCTGGGCCCGGTGGGCCGCAAGAACAGCTGGCAGTTGGCCGAGTACGCCGTCGCCCACCAGATCGCCGCCAAGCAGACCTCCGGTCACCAGCGCACCCATCGCGCCGAGCAGTCTCTGACCCTCCTGACGAACGCCCTGCGGCTGCGGTCCGCCGGCCGCGTACGCTCCCGCGCGTAACTTCATGCCGGAGATCGGAGACAGGAGACCGGAGGCCGGCGGGCGGGGGCGTAGGGCTGTCGACGGGCTGCTCGGCGATCCGACAGGGGGTGTGGTTGAAGCTTGAAACTCCCCAAATTCTCCCCAGGCTCCTTCGTCGGCCCTCCCGGCTGGAGGTGGCGACCGGAACGGATTCGATGCGACTGTATCGGTATAGTTGCGTCAGTACCGGTGGACCGAAACGCCCGCACGTCGCTGACCTGCGACGAAGCCCAGGAAGTAGCCTGATCCGCATGTTGTCCGAAGTCACCGCGACCCGCTACGTCACGCCTTTGCGTGAAGGTGGGTCGCTTCCGGGGATCGTCGAGGCCGATGATCTCGGTACCTATGTCATGAAGTTCACCGGGGCGGGGCAGGGGCGTAAGACCCTGGTCGCCGAGGTCATCTGCGGGGAGCTGGGGCGGCGGCTCGGGCTGCGGGTGCCGGAGCTGGTGCGGATGCAGCTGGACCCGGTGATCGGGCTGAGCGAGCCCGACCAGGAGGTGCAGGAGCTGCTGAAGGCCAGTGGCGGCCTGAACCTGGGGATGGACTATCTGCCGGGGTCGCTCGGGTTCGATCCGCTGGCCTTCGAGGTGTCCGCGCGTGAGGCGGGCCGGGTGGTGTGGTTCGACGCGCTGATCAACAACGTGGACCGTTCGTGGCGGAACCCGAATCTGCTGGTCTGGCACGGTGAGCTGTGGCTGATCGACCACGGTGCCACGATGATCTGGCAGCACAACTGGCCCACCGCCGAGAAGTCGGCGGCCAAGCCGTACGACGCCTCCGACCACGTGCTGGCGAGCTTCGGGCCGGACATCGAGGCCGCGGCGGCCGAACTCGCTCCGCGGGTCACCGAGGAGCTGCTGACCGAGGTCGCGGCCGCGGTGCCGGACGAGTGGCTGGTGGGCGAGCCCGGGTTCGACTCGCCGGACGAGCTGCGCGGCGCCTACGTACGGGCGCTGCTGAGCCGTGCCACGGTGATCGGTGACCGGATCGGCATCGGGGAGCGTACGGAGGACGGGCCCTCCCGGGTGCCGGGCTGGCTGGCGACCGAGTTGCCGCGGAGGGCAGTGAAGTGAGCGGCCTGTACAACGGACGTGACGTGTTCGAGTACGCCCTGCTCAGGGTCGTACCGCGGGTCGAACGCGGCGAAATGATCAACGCGGGGGTGGTCGTGTACTGCCGCGCCCGGCGCTTCGTCGAGGCGCGTACGTATCTGGACGAGGGGCGGCTGCGGGCGCTCGACGCGACGGCCGACGTCGAGGGTGTCAAGGCGGCGCTGCGTGCCGTCGAGGGAATCTGCGTGGGCGGCGAGCGGGCCGGGCAGGCCGCGGGGGACGATGCGGGGCGGCGCTTCCGGTGGCTGATCGCGCCGCGCAGCACGGTCGTCCAGCCCGGCCCCGTGCACACCGGGCTGACCGTGGACCCGTCGGTGGAGGCGGAGCGGCTGCTCGATCTGCTGGTGCGCTGAGTGGGTTGACGGTGGTGCGGTGAGCGGGGGCGGCCGCCGGTCCGTGCGGGTGCCGGCGGCCGCTCTGAAGTGCGCGGGCGCGCCGGGGAGGCGTTGACAGGGGGTGGCCGGGCTTCTAGCGTCAGCCCTGCTGAAGCTACTAAGCGGTTGCTCACCTGTGGTTGCGGTGCGGCGGACCGCTCGTCGAGGTTTCGAGGGTGAGGAGAACCCCGCATGTCCACCACCGAGCAGCGCGTAGCCATCGTGACGGGCGCGGCCCGTGGCATCGGCGCGGCCACCGCCGTACGCCTGGCCGCCGAGGGCCGCGCCGTCGCCGTCCTGGACCTGGACGAGGCGGCCTGCAAGGACACCGTCGAGAAGATCACCGCGGCCGGCGGCAGGGCGCTGGCCGTGGGCTGCGACGTCTCGGACGCGGAGCAGGTGGAGGCGGCGGTCGCGCGGGTCGCCGCGGAGCTGGGCGCGCCGACCGTGCTCGTCAACAACGCGGGCGTACTCCGTGACAACCTGCTGTTCAAGATGAGCGACAGCGACTGGGACACGGTCATGAACGTGCACCTGCGGGGCGCGTTCCTGATGTCGCGCGCCTGTCAGAAGCACATGGTCGACGCCAAGTTCGGCCGGATCGTCAACCTCTCCTCCAGCTCGGCTCTCGGCAACCGCGGGCAGGTCAACTACTCGGCCGCCAAGGCCGGACTGCAGGGCTTCACCAAGACCCTCGCCATCGAACTCGGCAAGTTCGGCGTCACCGCCAACGCCGTCGCGCCCGGATTCATCGTCACCGACATGACCGCCGCCACCGCCGAGCGCGTCGGCATGGGCTTCGAGGACTTCCAGGCCGCGGCCGCCACCCAGATCCCCGTCCAGCGCGTCGGCCGGCCCGAGGACATCGCCAACGCCATCGCCTTCTTCACGGGCGACGCGGCCGGCTTCGTCTCCGGCCAGGTCATGTACGTGGCCGGCGGCCCGCTCAACTGACGCCGGAGGTAAGGAACATGACCGCACAGGACAAGCCGCTGCCCCCGCTCTCCGGCAAGGCGGCGCTGGTCACCGGCGCCAGCCGGGGCATCGGGTACGGCATCGCGCGGGCGCTCGTCGCGCGCGGCGACAAGGTCTGCATCACCGGCCGCAACGAGGACGCCCTTAAGGAGGCCGTCGAGACGCTGGGCGCCGACCGCGTCATCGGCGTCGCGGGCAAGGCGCACGACGAGGCCCACCAGGGCGTGGCCGTCGAGCGCGCCATGGAGGCGTTCGGACGCGTCGACTACCTGGTCAACAACGCCGGTACGAACCCGGTGTTCGGCCCGATCGCGGACCTCGACCTGAACGTCGCCCGCAAGGTGTTCGAGACCAACGTCGTCTCCGCGCTGGGCTTCGCGCAGCGCACCTGGCACGCGTGGCAGAAGGACAACGGCGGCGCGATCGTCAACATCGCCTCCATCGCCGGTGTCTCCGCCTCGCCCTTCATCGGCGCGTACGGCATGAGCAAGGCCGCGATGATCAACCTGACGTTCCAGCTGGCGCACGAGTTCGCGCCGGTGGTACGGGTCAACTCCATCGCCCCGGCGGTGGTCAAGACCAAGTTCGCGGCCGCGCTGTACGAAAACCGTGAGGAGGAGGCCGCGGCGGGCTACCCGATGGGGCGCCTCGGCGTCCCGGAGGACATCGGGGGCGCGGCGGCCTTCCTACTGTCCGACGCCGCCGGCTGGGTCACGGGGCAGACGCTTCAGGTCGACGGCGGGCTGTTCCTGAACGCGGGCGTCTGAGGGGTCGCGGGGCAGGCGCAGGCGTCGGCCAGAGGGCGCTTCCCGGGTGACGCGTGCCGGTGTGCACGCCCGCGTGCGGATGCGCCGGCGGGGCTTGCGTTGATGTGCACTCCAAGAGGCAGGGTCTGCGGTGCCGGTCCGGACAGGGCCGGCACCGCACTCGTTCCGGGCCCGTGCGGAAAGGCTCGCGACGCGCCCCACCTCGTGAAGGAGACCCACCATGCGCCACCGCGGACTCGGCGGCGGTACGGGGCCCACGATCAGCGCCCTGTGCCTGGGGACCCTGCCGTTCGGCACCACCGTCGACCAGCCGACCTCGTTCGCCATCCTGGACCGCTTCGCCGAGGCGGGCGGCACCTTCGTGGACACCGCCAACAATTACGCATGCTGGGTGCCGGGCGCGACCGGAGACGAGAGTGAGCTGCTGCTCGGGCGCTGGCTGCGCAGCCGGGGCGCCAGGGACCGTACGGTGCTGGCCACCAAGGTCGGCGCCCGCCCCGGTCCGTCCCGCGGTCCCGAGTGGCCCGCCAACCGGGAGGGGCTGGGTGAGAAGACCGTACGGGCCGGGATCGACGGCAGTCTGCGGCGGCTCGGCACCGACCGGGTGGACCTGTACTACGCGCACGTCGAGGACCGGGACGTCCCCCTGGAGGAGACCGTCGAAGCACTCGCGGGTCTGGTGCGGGACGGCAGCGTGGGCGTCCTCGGGGCCAGCAACCACGCCACCTGGCGGCTCGCCGAGGCCCGCCAGCTCGCCGGCGCGCGAGACCTGCCCGGCTTCCGCGCCGTACAGCAGCGGCACACCTACCTGCGGCCCCGGGACGGCGCGGAGTCCGGCCTCCAGCGGGAGACCGACGAGGAGCTGCTCGACTACGCCGCCGCGCACGACGACCTGATGCTGCTCGGGTACTCGACGCTGATGCACGGCGGGTACGCGCGGCCGGAGAAGCCGCTGCCGGAACGGTACGACCACCCCGGGTCGGTGGCGCGGCTGCGGGTCGTCCACGAGGTCGCGGCGGAGGCCGGGGCCACCGTGAACCAGGTGGTGCTGGCGTGGCTGATGGGTGGCCGGGTGCCGGTCGTACCCGTCCTCGGTGTGAGTTCGGTGACACAGCTGGACGAGTGCCTGGCGGCGCTCGACCTGCAACTGGACGCGGCACAGCGGGCGCGGCTCGACACGGCGTGAGCGGGTAGGAGCCGGGCAGTCGGCGGGCGTGCGGGCGTTGTCAGTGGTCGCCGGTAAGTTCGTTGTCGAGAACGGATCGCACACCGGAGGTTGCTCAGTGATGACCGACATGCTGCCCGAGTCCTGGCGCGGCGTCCTCGGCGAGGAGTTGGAGAAGCCCTACTTCAAGGAGCTCACCGAGTTCGTCGAGCAGGAGCGGGCGAAGGGGCCGGTCTACCCGCCCCGCGAGGAGGTCTTCGCCGCCCTTGACGCCACCCCGTACGACCAGGTCAAGGTGCTGATCCTGGGGCAGGACCCGTATCACGGCGAGGGCCAGGGGCACGGCCTGTGCTTCTCCGTACGGCCCGGGGTCAGGACGCCGCCGTCGCTGCGCAACATCTACAAGGAGATGAAGGAGGAGCTCGGCCACCCGATCCCGGACAACGGGTACTTGATGCCCTGGGCCCGCCAGGGCGTCCTGCTGCTGAACGCGGTGCTGACGGTGCGGGCGGGTGAGGCCAACTCCCACAAGGGCAAGGGCTGGGAGAAGTTCACCGACGCGGTGATGAAGGCGGTCGTCTCCCGGCCGGACCCGGCGGTGTTCGTGCTCTGGGGCAACTACGCGAAGAAGAAGCTGCCGCTGATCGACACGGCGCGGCACGCGGTCGTGGAGGGCGCGCACCCCTCCCCGCTGTCCGCGAAGAAGTTCTTCGGGTCCCAGCCCTTCACCCGGATAAACGAGGCCGTCGCCGCGCAGGGCCACACCCCGATCGACTGGCGCATCCCCGACCTGGGCTGAGCCCGGAGGACCGCGGCGCGCCGCGCACACCGCGCGGTGCGGTCCGGTGCCGGTTAGCGTCGGGGGAGGCAGCCGTACGGCGGCGGACGAGCGCGGGAGTGTGCGGCGGTGGACGATCAGCGTGCGAAGGCCGGCGGTGACGTCGTCCTGACCCGCATCGGGCAGGCGGTCATGCTGCACCGGGGCGGCGACCGGGAAGAGGCCCGCAACCGTCTCGGGCAGCTGTGGGCCGAGGTCGGGCCGGACGGCGACCCGTTGCACCGCTGCACGCTCGCGCACTACCTCGCCGACACGCAGGACGACCCGGCCGATGAACTGGACTGGGACCTCACCGCGCTGGAAACGGCGCGGGAGGCGGAGACGGCACAGGCGGCCGGACGGGGCCGGGAGCGGGGCCGGAAGCGGCGGTCGCCGGCGCGCCGCTCCGACCCGGCGCTGGTGGCGCTGCTGCCGTCCCTCCATCTGAGCCTCGCCACCGATTACGCCGCCCTGGACCGGCCCGCCGAGGCCCGCGCCGAACTCGACCGGGCCCGGGAGACGGCGACGGCGCTGGCTGACGACGAGTACGGCCGGGGAGTACGGCGGGGGATCGAACGGCTGGGGGACCGGCTCGCGGGCGATCCGGGCCACCACGGCAGCCATGACGGCAGCCATGACGGCGGCTCGGACGGTGGCGGAGGCGTGGGCGGTGCGGGAGGTCAGTCGCCGTAGACGTGGCGGCAGATGGTGTCGGCTCGGTCGTCGTCCTGCCAGCGTCCGTATGCGCGGGCCAGCTTGCACAGGCCGGGGGCCGGGGCGGCCGGGCCGCGGTTCTCGGCGCGCGGCCACGGCGGTCCGTACCGGCGGGAACGGGGAGCTTCGGGTTTGCCCCGGACGCCCCGGCCCACGCCCTTTCCCTTCTTCTTGCCCGTCGCCGCGGGCTCCGGTCGCGACCGCCGGTCTCCTGACGCAGGGGGCCGGGCGGGCGCCGACCGCTGCGCGGCGGCCTCGGGCGGTGTCGTCGGCCGCCCGCGCGCCGGGGCCCGGCTGACCTCCGGGCCGTTGGGCTCGACGGAAGGGGCGGGCAGCGCGGGGCGCGGCAGCAGGCTTTCGGGGGCCGGGCGGTGGGCGACGGTGACACAGCCGGTGGTGACGAACGCCGTCGTCACCATGAGGACCGCCGCTGCGGGGATACGGAACACCGGCCAACTCTGCCGACCGCCAAGGCCCTTGGGAAGGCCCCGCAAGGGTGAACGCTCCGGGCGGCGTTGCCCCGTGTCGGCCGAGTCGGTCGCGCAGGCCGAACGGAGTCGCGTGGTGTCAGCCGCAGCCGGGCGGACGGCGGGATCCCGGCCGCGGCCGGGAGGGCCGGCGGAACGTCAGCCGCGCCCGAGCATCCCGGCCAGCAGTTCCCGGAAGCCGGTGCGGAGTTCCTGCCGGGTCGGCGGCGTGGCGTGGAACTGTCCGGCGACGCAGGAGAAGAGGATGCCGTCGCACCAGGCGATCATGTTCAGCGCGTGCCGTTCCGGGGCCGTCGACCCGGCCGCCGCCAGCATCGCCACCAGCGGCTCGCGGAACTGCTGCCCGGTCCGGTCGTAGAACACGCGCAGTTCAGGGCGGCGGGTGGCCTCCAGGGCCAGTTCGTACCGGGCGACGACCAGTTCGCGGTGGCGGGTCAGCGAACGGTGCAGGGCGAGGGCGAGGGCCTCGGCGAGCGCATCGGCGCCGCCGCCCGCCGCTCCCGGCATCTCCCGGGGTGTGAGGACGGCCGCCTCGCGCTCGGCCAGCCGCCGAACCACCGCTTCCAGCAGGGCCGCGCGGGTGCGCGCCAGGTTCGAGGTGGACCCCTGCGGCAGCCCGGCGGCCTCGTCGACGGCCCGGTGGGTGAGTCCGCGCAGCCCGCGTTCGGCGAGCAGGGACAGGGCGGCGTCGGCGATGCGTACGTGGCGGGGCGTGTCGGCTCCGTCGCGCGGCGCGGGGGTGTCGGTGCGGGGTGCGGCGTTACCGGTCATGGCAGGTGAGCCTATCGCCCCGACTACGGGTGTAGTAGCCTGCGACTACAGGTGTAGTTACGGGGGTGACCGCCGGCGCGGTCCGGACCGCACGGCTTACGGGGAGGGCTCATGCAGCAGCGCACAGCGGTCGTCATCGGCGGCGGTATCGGCGGCCTCACCGCCGCCGTAGCCCTGCACCGGCAGGGATGGCAGGTCACCGTCCTGGAACGGGCCCCCTCGCTCGAACCCGTCGGCGCCGGAATCGCCCTGGCGCCCAACGCCCAGCGCGCGCTGGACACGATCGGGGTGGGCGACGCTGTACGGGACATGGCCGTCCGGCAGACCGAGGGGCAGCTCAGGACGCCGCGCGGCCGACGGCTGGCCTGTACGGACAACGCCGCCTCCGTACGGCGCTTCGGCGGCCCTGTCGTGATCGCCCACCGTGCGGAGCTGGTCGGCCTGCTCGTCGCGCGGCTGCCCGAGGGGGCCGTACGGACCGCAGCGCCCGCCGGGGTGACCGACCCGGGCGATCCCGCGCGGCCGGACCGCCCGGCCCGAGTACGTCTGCTCCCGGCCACCGAGCGCCCCGGCCCCGCCGAAAGCGAAAGCACCACTCAGAACCTCGCAACCCCCGCAGCCCACACAGGCCCCGCAGACCCCACAGATCCCGCCGAAAGCAGCGCCACCCTCACCGCCGACCTCGTCATAGCCGCCGACGGCATCCACTCCGCCGCCCGCCGCACGCTCTTCCCCGGCCACCCCGAGCCCCGTTACGCCGGTTTCACCAGCTGGCGCCTGATCGCCCCGGCCCCTCGCCGACCGTACGCCGGGCACGAGACCTGGGGGCGTGGCGAGACGTGGGGGAGCATGCCGCTGCACGGCGGCCGGGTGTACGCGTACGCCACCGCGGTCGTGCCGCCCGGGGGCCGCGCGCCCGACGGTGAACGGTCCGAGCTGCTGCGCCGCTTCGGCGGCTGGCACCACCCCGTACCCGAGATCCTCGAAGCCGCCGACCCGGCCTGCATCCTGCGCAACGACGTCAGCACGGCGGCGCGCCCGCTGCCCGCCTGCCACCGGGGCCGGGTCGCGCTGCTCGGCGACGCGGTGCACCCGATGACCCCCAACCTCGGGCAGGGCGGCTGTCAGGCCGTCGAGGACGCGATCGTGCTGGCGCACCACCTCGCGTCGGGCCGGGAGCTGCCGGCCGCTCTCGACGCGTACACGCGGGACCGGCTGCCGCGGACCACGGAGGTCGTGCGCCGGGCGGAGCGCGTCGGCCGCCTCACCACCTGGCGGTCCGCGCCGGGCGTGCTGCTGCGCGGGGCCGCCGTCGCCTGTGCCGCGCGGCTCGCGCCGGACCTCGCGCTGCGTGCTCTCGACGGCATCGCCGACTGGCGGCCGCCGGGCGGCACGTATGCTTCCGGGGCGCCGGGCACACCACCGGCGCGCCCGGCGTGATGACCGTACGGCATCGGCACGGGCGGCAACATCGGCACGCCCGGCGCGCCGGTCCGCAGGCGGTCCGGGGCGGCGGCGCAACCCAGGGAGTACGCGTGAAGGTCGGCTGCATCGGACTCGGCGACATCGCACAGAAGGCGTATCTGCCGGTGCTCGGCGCGCAGCCCGGTGTCGAGCTGCACCTGCAGACCCGTACCCCGACCACCCTGGAGCGGGTCGCCGGAACGTATCGCCTGCCGGCCGGCCAGTGCCACACCGACCTGGACGGGCTGCTCGCCGCCGGGCTGGACGCGGCGTTCGTGCACGCGCCCACCACCGCGCACCCGGAGATCGTCACCCGCCTCGTCGAGGCCGGGGTACCGACCTATGTCGACAAGCCGGTCGCCTACGAGCTGGCCGAGACCGAGCGCATCGTGCGGCTCGCCGAGGAGCGCGGCGTCAGCCTGGCGGTCGGCTTCAACCGCCGCTACGCGCCGGGCTACGCGCAGTGCCTGGAGCACCCCCGCGACCTGATCCTGATGCAGAAGAACCGGGTCGGCCTGCCGGAGGACCCGCGTTCGCTGGTGCTGGACGACTTCATCCACGTGGTCGACACGCTGCGCTTCCTGGCGCCCGGCACCGTCGACCACGTGGACGTACGGGCGAAGGTCGAGGACGGCCTGATGCACCATGTGGTGCTGCACCTCTCCGGCGACGGCTTCAGCGCCATCGGCAGCATGAACCGCCTCAGCGGTTCCGCGGAGGAGATCCTCGACGTGTCGGGGCAGGACACCAAGCGCCAGGTCGTCAACCTCGCCGAGGTCATCGACCACAAGGGACAGCCGAGTGTGCGGCGGCGCGGCGACTGGGTGCCGGTGGCCCGGCAGCGCGGCATCGAGCAGATCGTGCTCGCGTTCCTGGACGACGTACGGGCGGACCGCTTCGTGTCCGCCGAGGACGCGCTGCGTACGCACGAGTTGTGCGAGCGGGTGATCCACGAGGCGCTGGGGCAGGGGGCGTAGGACCCACCGCGGTCCTCCTGGAGCGGGCTCAGGACGTGTCCTGGCGGCTCCCGCCCGGTCCGGGCGCTCCCCGGCGTGAACGGAGCGCACGGGCTCCCGTCACGACCGCGTACGCGCCGAGCGCCAGCATCGCGCCGTACAGCGCCCAGTCGCCGAAGCGGACGTACGGGCTGGTGCCCGCGGCCAGCGGGACGTCGTACACGGCCGCCGCGCCGCGCTCGGTGCCGAGCCGGCCGCCCACCGGCTCGCCGCGCGGTCCGTACACCGCGCTGACCCCGGTCAAGGTGGCATGCGCCATCGGCCGCCAGGTCTCGGCAGCGCGCAGCGCGGCCAGCGAGGCGTGCTGGGCGGGCGCCCAGCTGTCCTGGAAGGTCGACGTGGAGGACTGCGCGACCAGCAGCTGTGCGCCGTCGCGCACCAGCTGCCGGCTCATGTCCGGGAACGCCGACTCGAAGCACACCAGCGGCCCCACGCGGAGCCCGTCCGCCGTGCCGACGGGCATCAGCACCTGGCGGGTGCCGCGCATCCGGTTCTGGTCCGCGGCCTTGCCGACGTGCGTGGCCCAGCCCAGTACGGAGCGGAGCGGGATGTACTCGCCGAAGGGGACCAGCCGCATCTTGTCGTAGCGGTGGCCGGTCGCGCCGCGCGGGCCGACCAGCACGGAACTCTTGTAGATGCCGGGCTGCCCGGCGTGCCGCCCGTCGACGTTCACCAGGAGGTCGGCACCCACCTCCCGGGAGAGCGCGGCGAGCCGGGCCGCCATGGCCGGGCTGCGGGTCAGGTCGCGGTTGACGCTGCTCTCGCCCCAGACCACCAGCCGGACGCCGCGCCCGGCCAGCGAACGGGTCAGCTCCTCGCCGCGCGCTATCCGTGCGTCCGCGCCCGCGATCTCGCCCGGTTGGACGAGGCCGACGCGGACCGTGCCCGCCGCGCGCGGCACGGGCGTCCACAGCCAGGCCGCGGCGCCGCCGACCGCGCACACGAGGAGGCCCGCCACGGCCGGTACGCGGGCGCGCGGCAGCGCGACGAGCACGGCGAGCGCGGTGTTCACCGCCACGATGAGCAGGCTCAGCAGCCAGACTCCACCGATGGACGCGAGCCGCAGGGCGGGCGGCACCTGCCACTGGCTGGCACCGAGCAGCCCCCATGGCCCGCCCAAGTACTCCCAGGACCTGACCAGTTCGACCATCAGCCAGCCGGACGGTACGAGGGCGAGGGACGCCGCGCACCGGCGCGCGCCGGGCGTCCCGTGCAGCAGGGCCCGTACGAGCAGGCCCCACGGCGCCCACAACAGGCCGAGCAGCGCCGCCAGCACGAGGATGAAGACGTGCAGACTCGGCAGCAGCCAGTGGTGCACCGCCAGCATGAAGCCGGCGCCGCCCAGCCAGCCGTCCAGCGCCGCCCGGCGGTTCGAACGGGCCGAGCGCGCCAGCAGGAGCCACGGGATGAGGGCGACATAGGCCAGCCACCACAGGGCTGGCGCCGGGAAGGCCAGGGCGGGCAGCGCCCCGGCCGCGACCGCCGCGGCACCACGTCCCCAGGGCGACGCGAGCGTCTTCTCCCACCAGCCGGCCGGCTCCCGCATACCGCTCCTTCCATCGGATCGCAGCACCCAGTGTGCGCGCGTCGGCCGATCATGGACAGAAGGCGGACGTGGTCCGTCAGGCCCGTGCCGGGGCCAGCTGCCGCCACTTCTCGTGGACGACGACCTCGCTCAGCCGCCAGCCCTCGGCGGCGCGGCGGGCGGCGAAGACGTAGCGGCCGGCGCAGGTGTAGTTGGGGGTGGCCGACGCGCCCGCAGGTTCGCCGGGCGGCGTGTCGTGCGGGCCGGCGAGGTGCATCGGGTTGAGGTAGTCCGCCTGCACGGTGGCCATGTCGCCGGGCGCGCCGCCGTCGCGCAGCTCGATGCCGATCCGCCGGTTGACGATCAGGTGCTGGCGCACCGGGAAGCGCCGCATCACCTCGGCGAGCCAGTCCGCGACGTCGGTGACGCTGCCCGCGATGCCGCCCGCCGAGCGGTAGTCGACGCGGCCTTCGGGGACGAACAGGGCCCGGTACGCGGCCCAGTCGCCGTCGTCGACGGCGATCGCATAGCCGGTGACCAGGTCGTCGATGGCGATGCGGTCCATGACAGTGGTGTGTTCCACGCGCTGGGTCATCGCCTCAGTGTTCGGCATGGAACGGGCCGCGCCAAGGGCCGGGGGAGCCCGAGCGGTGCGGCCGGACAGCCTGGCCGTGGGCCCGGGCGTGGTACGGCCGTGTGCCCCGTCCGGGGACGGGGGCACACGGGAAGTGACCGGCCTGCCGGTCAGTGCGCCGGAGCCGGTTCCGCCGCTGCGCGCGCCGCGCGTTCCCCGGAGGTCCGCGCCTGCTCGAACTGGGTGCGGTACAGCTCCTCGTAGCGCCCGCCCGCCGCGAGCAGCGCGTCGTGGGTGCCGCGCTCCACGATCCGGCCGTCCTCGACCACCAGGATCAGGTCGGCGGCCCGTACGGTCGACAGGCGGTGCGCGATGATCACGGATGTACGGCCTTCCAGGGCCTCGGCCAGTGCTTCCTGCACCGCTGCCTCGGAGGTGTTGTCCAGGTGGGCGGTGGCCTCGTCCAGGATCACCACGCGCGGCCGGGCCAGCAGCAGGCGGGCGATGGTCAGCCGCTGCCGTTCACCGCCGGAGAGCCGGTAGCCGCGCTCGCCGACCACCGTGTCCAGGCCGTCGGGCAGCGAGGCGATCAGGCCGTCCAGGCGGGAGCGGCGCAGCGCGTCCCACAGCTCCTCCTCGTCCGCCTCCGGCCTGGCGAGCAGCAGGTTTTCCCGGATCGTGTCGTGGAAGAGGTGCCCGTCCTGGGTCACCATGCCGAGGGTGTCGCGGATCGAGTCGGCCGTCAGGTCGCGTACGTCCACGCCGGCGAGCCGTACCGCGCCGGTGTCCGTGTCGTACAGCCGCGGCAGCAGCTGCGCGATCGTCGACTTGCCCGCGCCCGAGGAGCCGACCAGGGCGACCATCTGGCCCGGTTCCGCGCGGAAGGAGACGTCGTGCAGCACTTCGGCGCCGCCCCGGGTGTCCAGGGTCGCGACCTCTTCGAGGGAGGCGAGGGAGACCTTGTCGGCGGACGGGTAGCCGAAGTGCACGGAGTCGAACTCCACCGAGACCGGACCGTCCGGCACCGTACGGGCGTCCGGCTTCTGCTCGATCAGCGGCTTCAGGTCGAGCACCTCGAAGACCCGCTCGAAGCTGACGAGGGCGCTCATCACCTCGGTGTGCGCGCCGGACAGCGCTGTCAGCGGCGCGTACAGGCGGGTCAGCAGCAGGGCCAGCGAGACGATCGCGCCCGTTTCGAGGTGGCCGCGCAGCGCCAGGAGGCCGCCGAGACCGTAGACGACGGCCAGGGCGAGGGCGGAGACCAGGGTGAGCGCGGTGACGAAGTACGTCTGGACCATGGCGGTACGGACCCCGATGTCCCGCACCCGCCGGGCCCGCGCGGCGAATTCGGCGGACTCCCGGGCCGGGCGGCCGAACAGCTTGACGAGGGTGGCGCCCGGCGCGGAGAACCGCTCGGTCATCTGTGTGCCCATCGCGGCGTTGTGGTCGGACGCCTCCCGGCGCAGTCCGGCCAGCCGCCGGCCGACGCGGCGCGCGGGCAGCACGAACACCGGCAGCAGCACCAGCGCGATCAATGTGATCTGCCACGACAGGCTCAGCATCACCACGAGTGTCAGCAGGAGCGTCACGACGTTGCCGACCACACTGGACAGCGTGTCGCTGAACGCCCGCTGCGCGCCGATCACGTCGTTGTTCAGGCGGCTGACCAGGGCGCCCGTCCGCGTACGGGTGAAGAAGGCGACCGGCATCCGCTGTACGTGGTCGTAGACCGTGGTCCGCAGGTCGAGGATCAGCCCCTCGCCCAGGCTCGCCGACAGCCGCCGGGTCAGCAGTCCGAGCCCGGCCTCCGCCACCGCGATGGCGGCGATCAGTCCGGCGAAGGCCAGGACGGTCCCGGCCGCCCCGTCGCGGTCGATGGCGTCGACCACCCGGCCGGCGAGCAGGGGGGTGGCGACCGCCAGTACGGCGGTCACCGTGCTGAGCACCAGGAACCAGGCCAGCGAGCGCCGGTGCGGCCGGGCGAAGGCGACGATGCGCCGCAGGGTGGAACGGGAGAACGGGCGCTTGTCCTGCTGCGCGTTCAGGGCACTGTGCAGCGAGTGCCAGGCGGTGACTTCCATGTCCATCGCGGTCCTCCAGGGCGGCGTGGTCGGCACGGGATCGATCGCGGGCCGTGGTGACCGGCGACATGCCAGAAGCTATGACCTCAACCAATGTTGAGGTCAAGGGATTCCCTTGTCGGCACGCCGGGGGAGCGGGCGGGATGCGGCGACGCCCGGCGTACATGCTGATGTGTACGCCGGGCGCACGCCCCTCAGGCGCCCGCCGCCCGTCGCCAAGCCGTCGAGCGCAGCAGCCGCAGCCCGTTGAGTCCGACCAGGACGGTCGAACCCTCGTGCCCGAGCACCCCCAGGGGCAGCGGCAGGTGCCCCGCCAGGTCCCAGGTGACCAGCGCACCGATGCACACGGACGCGATGACCAGGTTCTGCACCACCAGCCGGCGTGCCCGGCGGGAGAGCGCGACGACCGTCGGCACCGCACCGGCCTCGTCGCGTACCACCACCGCGTCGGCCGTCTCCAGCGCCAGGTCGGAACCCGCCCGGCCCATCGCGACGCCGCTGTGCGCGGCGGCCAGCGCGGGGGCGTCGTTCACCCCGTCGCCGACCATGAGCACCCTCGCCCCGTCGTCCTGCCAGGCGCGGACCGCGGCCACCTTGTCCTGCGGCAGCAGCCCGGCCCGTACGTCCGTGATGCCGCACTCCTCGGCCGTACGCCGGGCGGCGCGGGCGTTGTCGCCGGTCAGCAGCGTCACACCGGCTGCGGGCCCGGAACCGGCTTCCGTAAGGCGCTGCAGCCGGGCCACGGCTTCCGGGGCGCCGGGGCGCAGCCGGTCGGTGACGGCCAGTACGGCGACGGGCGCACCGTCCACCAGGACGGCCACCGCTGTCCGACCGGTGGCTTCGACCTCTGCCGCAGCAGCACGCGCCTCGCGCAGGCGCTCCTCCGCGAGCCCATCACCGCTCCCTTCCGCCCCCGCGCCCAGAAGCGCGGCAGGGCTGCCGACCCGTACCGTGCGCCCCTCCACGACGGCGTGCACACCCCGGCCCGGCGTGGACGAGAAGTCGTACGCGCCGGGCACCCGCAGACCGTGCTCCCGGGCGGCGGCGACCACGGCGCGGGCGAGCGGGTGCTCGCTGGGCCGCTCCGCCGCGGCGGCGAGCGCGAGGGCCCGCGACTGGTCCGCGCCGCCCAGCGGACGCACGGCGGCGACCCGTGGCGCGCCCTCGGTGAGCGTGCCGGTCTTGTCCATCGCGACCCGCGTCACCGCGCCCAGACGCTCCATCGCCACCGCCGACTTGACCAGGACGCCGTGCCGCCCGGCGGTGGCGATCGCGGACAGCAGCGGCGGCATGGTGGCCAGCACGACCGCGCACGGTGACGCCACGATCATGAAGGTCATGGCCCGCAGCAGGGTCGCGGTGAAGTCCGCGCCCCACAGCAGCGGCAGCGCGAACAGGGCGAGGGCCGCGGCCACCACGGCTGCGGAGTAGCGCTGCTCGACCTTCTCGATGAACACCTGGGTGGGGGCCTTCGTCCGGCCTGCCTCCTCGACCATGGCCACGATGCGGGCGATCGCCGACTCGGAGGCGTCCTTGCCGACCCGTATCCGCAGCGCGCCGGTGCCGTTCAGCGTGCCCGCGAACACCTCGTCGTCCGGTCCCCTGTCCACCGGCAGCGGCTCGCCGGTGATGGTGGCCTGGTCCACCTCGCTCGCGCCGTCCAGCACCGTGCCGTCGGCGGGCAGCCGCTCCCCGGGGCGTACGAGCACGGTGTCGCCCACCAGCAGCGCGGCCGCCTCGACGGTCTCCTCCCGGCCGTCGGCCGCCAGCCGTACGGCGGTGGTGGGCGCGAGGTCGAGCAGGCCGCGCACCGAGTCCTCGGTGCGCCGGGTGGCCAGGGCCTCCAGGGCGCCGGAGACCGCGAAGATCACGATCAGCAGGCCGCCGTCGAGGAACTGCCCGATCGCCGCCGCGCCGACCGCCGCCACGATCATCAGCAGGTCGACGTCGAGGGTGCGTTCGCGTAGCGCCCGCAGGCCCGCGAGGCCCGGTTCCCAGCCGCCGGCCGCGTAACACACCACGTACAGCGGCCCCCACGCCCACGCCGGGGCGTCCGTCAGGTCGAGGGGGAAGGCGAGCAGGAACGCGAGAGCGGAGAGGGCTGCCCAGCGCACCTCGGGGAGGGCGAAGAGCCGGGTGCGGCGCGGTCGGGGCGGGGGAGCGGCCGCCGGTCCTACGGGGGTGTGGAGGGGGGTGGATGCCGGGGATGCCGCGGTGGCCGGTGACGGGGCGGTGGTGACTGGTGGTGGGGTGGTGGCCGGTGGTTCGGCGGCGGTCGGGGGCTGCTGCGTACGGCCATGGCTGGACGTGGACGTCATCGGTACCTCGGTGCGGGACGGGGGGCGGGACGGAACCCGGACACCATAGCCGAACACATGAAGACGTCTTCAAGTATTGCCGAATATACGATGAGGCATATGGGACACGGAGTCGACGGCAGGACCACACCGGCAGCACACCTGGACGCGGATGCCGCCGCGACCATCGCCGCCACTCTCCAGGCGCTGGCGACCCCGTCGCGGCTGATGATCCTCACCCGCCTGCGTCAGGGGCCCTGCCCGGTGGGCGAGCTGGCCGGGGCGGTCGGCATGGAGCAGTCGGCGGTCTCCCACCAGCTCCGGCTGCTCCGGGCGCTCGGCCTGGTCACCGGCTCCCGGCAGGGTCGCCGGATCGTCTACAGCCTCTACGACACCCACGTCGCCCAGCTCCTCGACGAGGCCGTCTACCACATCGAGCACCTGCGGCTCGGCGCGCGCGATCTGCCCGACATGGCGGAGAGCGAAGAGGCGGGCGGGGGCGGGGCGGAGGAACGGGCCGGAGCCGGGGGCAAGGCGGGAATCGGAGAGCGGCCCCGCGGCCACTGATGACCGCCGGTGCGCCCGGCGCGCACCTCGGCGCTCCGGACCCTCTCGGCCCGGCGTGCACCCCGGCGCTCACCCCGCCCCGTGCGCCGCCAGTCGCTCCCGTACATCTTCCGCCGAGAGGTACACATCGGTCCGCTCGAAGTCGCGCAGCGTCGCGGGCTTCTCGGCCTGGAAGCCGGTGCGTACGAAGTCGTCCCCGGCAGTGGCGTTGATCAGCCAGTTCGCCACGGTACGGAACCTGGCGACGCCGGTGCGCAGCGCCATCAGGTGGTAGCCGCGCGCCGCCACCTGGGCGGGCAGCCCCGTCAGCTCGTACCCCAGCGGCTTGGACACCGCGTCGATGCCGCCGAGGTCCACGACCAGGCCGAGGTCCTTGTGCCGGTACGGCGAGCGCGGCGCCCCGCGCAGCCCGGCGATGATGTTGCGCGCGGCGTGCTTGCCCTGCCGCGAGGCGTGCTGCGCGGTGGGCGGGCAGACCGCGCCCGCGCCCTTCTCCAGGTCCGGTACGGCCGCGGCGTCACCGCAGGCCAGCACGTCCGGCATGCCCGGCACGGTCAGGTCGGCGTCGACGACGAGCCGCCCTCGTACGGTCTCCGCGCCGAGCGTGCCGATCAGCGGACTGGCCGCCACGCCCGCCGTCCAGATCAGCGTCCGGCACGGCAGCACCCGCCCGTCCGTGAACTGCACGCAGTCCTCGGTCACTTCGGCGACCGAGACGCCGAGCGACACCTCCGTACCGCGCTGCCGCATCAGCTCCAGCGCCTTCCGGCCCAGCCGGTCGCCCAGTTCGGGCATCAGCTTCGGAGCGATGTCGATCAGGTGCCACTTGATCTGGGTGGTGTCCAGACGCGGGTAGCGGCGGGCGGCCGCACTGGTGAGCCGTTGCAGGTAGGCGACCGTCTCCGTCCCCGCGTAGCCGCCGCCGACGACGACGAACTGCAGCCGCGCCGCGCGCTCTTCCGGGTCCGTCGAGGCCGCGGCGATGTCCAGCTGGGCGATGACGTGATCCCGGATGTACGCGGCTTCGGCCAGCGTCTTCATGCCCCGCGCATAGGTCGTCAGGCCGGGGATGTCGAACGTGCGGGTGATGCTGCCGGGCGTCAGCACCAGCCGGTCGTAGCGGATGTCGGTGGTCTCGCCCGTGATCAGCCGTACGACGCAGACCTTCGCCGCGGTGTCGATGCCGATCACCCCGCCGGGCACCAGACGCGTCCGGCGCAGGATCCGCCGCAGGGAGGGCGCGATCGACTGCGGGGTGACCACTCCGGCGGCGACGTGCGGCAGCAGCGGCAGATACAGCTCGTAGTTGTTGGGGGTGACGAGCACGATCTCGGCCGTCTCGGCGGACAGCCCGTGCTCCAGGCCCCGGGCGCACTCCACCCCGGCGAAGCCGCCGCCCACGATCAGGACTCTGGGTCGTTCCATGACGCGTCCTCGCCTCTGTCAGCAGCTGTGTCGGCTCCCGGCCACGCTGGCACGGGGCGGCGGGCCCCGCCACCGCGCCCACCGGGTACCTCCTGCGACCGGGTGAGAAACAGGGGTACCAGGTGTCGCGGAGGTCCCGGCCGCCACAGGTGCCGTGGTACGTCCTGGCCGTCACGGCTGCCGCGATGTGTCCGGACCGTCCCGCTGTCCCGGCTCAGCGGCCGTCGCGGTGGGTGGGCCGGGGGCGGCCGGTGCGGGCGAAGTGCGGCAGGGAGATGCCGCCACGGTGCGCTGCCTCGCCTGCGCCGGGCCGTACGAACAGGGTGACGGTCACGCCCTCGGTGAACCCGTTACGGCGCATCAGCGTCGCCGACGCCGTATTGCCCACCTCGACATCGGTCACCACGGACGCGGCGCCGGCCTCCGTCAGCACGGCGCAGCAGTCCTGCACCAGCCGCCCGGCCACGCCGCGCCCCTGGAAGCCCGGGTCCACCGCGATCCACTCCAGGTAGCCCCAGTCCTCGCGCTGCTCGAAGGTCATCGAACCGAGCACGAACCCGGCTAGCCGCTCCCCGGCCATGGCGACCCGGCACGCGGGCACGGAGGCGTCGAGGTGGGTGGCGACGGCGGTCAGCGACCAGCCGGTGTACGGCATGGAGCCGGTGTCGTAGACCCGCTCCCCCAGCTCCAGGACGGCGGGGAGGTGCTCGGGCCGCAGGGGGCGGAGAGTGATCTCGGGGTCGTGGGCGGCCGGTATCGGCATGGCCGGCGCTCCTTTCGGCGGGCACGTACGGGGACGTATAGGAACGTACGGGGGGTACTGGGTATGAGCTGGATGCGTACCGGGCGCGTGCCGGACATGTGCTGAGCACGGGCCAGGCGCGTAAGGGAATAAACCCACCCTAATCGGCGCGACCTCGGGCCGCGGGTCCGCCCTTGTAGTTTGCGAGGGTGAGCACATCCGCCGCCGAGATCCTCTCCCTCCTGCTGCTGGTCTGCGTCCTGGTCTTCGCCGTACGGAGGCCGGGCGGCGCCCCCGAGGTGGTGGCGGCCGTACCGGCGGCGGGCCTGCTCGTACTGGCCGGCGCGGTGTCGCCGGCCGCCGCGTGGCAGCAGGTGCACACGCTGCTGCCGGTCGTGGGCTTCCTGGCCGCCGTGCTGGTCCTGGCGTACCTGTGCGCGCGGGAGGGGCTGTTCGAGGCGGCGGGCTCGGCGCTGGCGCGGCGCTGCGCGGGACGGCCGCGGCTCCTGCTGGCCGGGGTCTTCGTACTCGCCGCCGCGGTCACGGCGGTGCTCAGTCTGGACGCGACGGTGGTGCTGCTGACGCCGGTGATCGTGGCCACCGCCGCACACGCCGGCGCTCGCGCCCGCCCGCACCTGTACGCGTGCGCCCACCTGTCGAACTCCGCCTCGCTACTGCTGCCCGTCTCCAACCTCACCAACCTGCTGGCCCTCGGCGCGGCCGGGCTGTCCTTCACGCGGTTCGCGGCCCTGATGGCGCTGCCGTGGGCCGTCGTGGTGGTCTTCGAGTACCTGGTGTTCCGCCGGTTCTTCGGCCGGGACCTGGCGGACGACGAGGGATACGGCAACGCCTCAGAAACAATAGACGCCTCAAACAGCGCAAAAGCTACAGATCCACCCCTCCCCGTCTTCGCACTCGTCGTCCTCTCCCTGACACTCGCCGGGTTCGTCGTGACCTCCTTCGCCGGGCTCAACCCGGTCTGGGCGGCGCTGGCCGGCGTACTGGTCCTGGGAGCACGCGCGCTGACGCGCCGGGAGACGACCGTGACCGGGATCGTGAAGGCGGCCAACCCGTTCTTCTGCCTCTTCGTACTGGCCCTGGGGGTCGTGGTGGAGGCGGTCGTCGCCAACGGCCTCGGCGGGGCCGTCGACCGGCTGCTGCCCGAAGGTGCTTCGCTGCCCGCGCTCCTCGGCGTGGCCGGGTTCGCCGCCCTCCTCGCCAACGTCATCAACAACCTGCCGGCGGTGCTGGCACTGCTGCCGGTGGCGGAACACGGCGGCGCCGGCCCCGTCCTCGCGGTGCTGATCGGCGTGAACCTCGGCCCGAACCTGACGTACGTGGGTTCGCTGGCCACCCTCCTGTGGCGACGCATCCTCCAGGACCGGAACGACGCGCCGGACCTGGGCACTTTCACCCGGCTCGGCCTGCTGACCGTTCCGGGTGGCCTGGTCTTCTCGACGCTGGCCCTGTGGGGGGCCTTGCAGGTCATCGGTACGTAGGGCGCGGAACTGCTGACCGGCACCCTGCCGGTCACCCGGCACCTCTGCAAGGAACGCAAGGGAGAGCGTCGGTCAGCCGATGGGGTTGACGAAGGTGGCGGGGTGGTGTCTTCGCCGGTGGCGAAGACCGTCTTGAGTTCCGCCCGACGGGACGGGGGAGACGAATGTCCGGCTGATCGACGACGAGGAGGCGCGGACGCCGTGTAAGGCAGATGGGGAAGGAGATAAGCGCTGACCGGAAACGGCTCGGTCTTTTGGACGACTCGTGGGTCCGGGGACGGAGTGGGCCGCATCCTCCGGGTATCAGTGGCCTCTCTTCACCGCTTCCGCCTCACCTGTCACCGGCCCACCTTCCGGCACCGTACGCGGTGACCGCCGTTCCGTGGGTGGTCGTCGGTGGGCGGGTGTCCACCGTTGTGGCGCACAGTATGAGTTTGAGACAACTTCATTACGTATGCGCCGTCCGGACTGATGGTGGGGCCAGCGGGTAAGCCGTAGACACGTAGGGCGCAGCCGACGACCCGGACCCCGCCGGAGGCTGGCACCGCGCGGATGCCGAACGCCGACGGTGGTCATCCCCGCCCGGGCCGCAACGGGCGAGCCCCCCCAACTTCCGTACGTCTCCACCGCCAGCGTGCGGCGGCATCTCGCGCACCGGCACGGAAATGGGGACAGGCATGGTGGACCAGGGGCGGAACTACGCGAGCCGGGAACACGTGGTGGGCGCGACCACGGTGGTGGAACTGAGTGGAGAAATGGACATCCTGGCGGCGACCGCGTTGTCGGCGCGGCTCGACGAGATCACTGGCGCGCGCTGCCCCGATCTCGTGCTGGACATGCGGGACGTGACCTTCATCGACTGCTGCGGCGTGTCGATGCTGTGCCGCGCCCGGCGCCGGGCCGAGGCCAAGGCGGGGCGCCTGCGCCTGGCCGGCGTCGCCGACAGCCCAACCGTGCTGCGGCTGCTGCGGCTGACCGGCCTGCTGTCCGCGTTCGACCTCTGCCTCGACCCTGGCCCCGGGGCGGCGTTCGAACCGGCCTGCGAAACCCGCGCCGAATCCCGCGCCGAGGCCCGTGCCGAGACTTGCGTCGAGTCCTGTGCCGAGACCCGTGTCGAGACCCGTGTCCGGACCCGCGCCGAGGGCTGCACCGAGGCCCGGCCGGACAGCGACCGGGCCTGCGCGCGGACCGAGGGCGGGGGACACCCGGCCACACCGGACGCCTCCACGGACACCGCCGTGGCCTGAGAGTCCGCGTCAGGCGGGCAGTACCGCCTCGATCGCCTGCGTCAGCTCCGCCGCCTCGGGCTCGGTCCGGGGCCGGAACCGCCCCACGACCGTCCCTTCGGCGTCGATGAGGAACTTCTCGAAGTTCCACTGCACGTCACCGGCCTCACCCGCGCCGTCCTCGGTGCGGGTGAGTTCCGTATACAGCGGGTGCCGGTCCGGGCCGTTGACGTCGGTCTTCTCGAACAGCGGGAAGCTGACCCCGTAGGTGGCCGAGCAGAAGGTGGCGATCTCCTCGGCGCTGCCCGGCTCCTGGCCCGCGAACTGGTTGCTGGGGAAGCCGAGAACGCTGAAGCCGCGGTCACCGTACTGCTGCTGCAGCCGCTCCAGCCCCGAGTACTGCGGCGTCAGGCCGCACTTGGACGCCACGTTGACCACCAGCAGGGCGCGGCCCCGGTAGTCGGCCAGGGAGGCGGGCTCACCGTTCAGGGTGCGCAGGGGGATGTCGTACAGGCTCACGTTCAGGCTCCTCGCTACGGGACCGCGGTTGCGGACAGACTTCCTCAGGGGCA
This sequence comes from Streptomyces sp. NPDC030165, assembly GCF_055573595.1. Classification (NCBI taxonomy): domain Bacteria; kingdom Bacillati; phylum Actinomycetota; class Actinomycetes; order Kitasatosporales; family Streptomycetaceae; genus Streptomyces; species Streptomyces sp. NPDC030165. Next base: position 109,092 of record NZ_JBVIBD010000022.1, read on the forward strand.
ACAGTGCCCGCACGTGTGTTCTTCCCCGGCTGCCGCTCCTCCTGCGGCCGGCCCGGCCACGGGCGGAGCACGCCGGTGCGCCACTCCCTGAGCAGCTGGTCGAAGATCGGGGTGTTCCCGTCGGGCGGCCGGTGGGGCTGGCGTGCCTGATGTGTGGCGTGCGCGTGGGGTGGTGGGTAGGGATGGCTCTGTGCGCCGTTCATGACCGGATCCAACAGGAACCTCGCGCCCCGGGTTGCGGCCCGCCACGGGACCGCACTGAGAAGCCCCCGGGCCGGTGACGGGCAGAAGATACGTTCCCGCGGCCGCTCGGCGTTCCCCGTGTATTCCCGACGGAGGATGGCGGGGCGCGGTCGGCGGACGTGGTGGCTCGGGCCTGTCCTGTTGTGCCGGTGTCAGGTCATGGGTATTAACCCGGCTGTGAAATGACTGTGTGCGGACTATCTGCATTCTGTGAGGGAACCGGTATCGGCCATGCTTTGTACCGTCATTCGCGGGAGAGGGCGAAGGGGAGGGGGCGGGAACTCGCAGGTTGAGGGGTGATCGGTCAAGAGCGCGCCCGTGGGCGGGGGTTGAGATGCCGGCGGACGCGCAGGTCGGATGGGTGGAGGCGGGTGCCGGGGGCATGAGGAGAAGCGTTCCCGCCAGGAGGGAATTCCCGGCGGTGGTGATCACGGGTTTCCCTCAGGGAGCTTGACCGGAAAGGTGCTGGACGTAGCAGGATTCGCCATTCCGCTTCCGTGGCTCATCTTTCTCTCATGTTCGCGTGGCACGGTGAGGTTGCGTGTTCGAGGCGGCACCGGAAACCACGTACGGTCGTGCCCATTTCCTGTGGCGGGACATCCCGCTGTTCGGTGCCGTCGTCGCCGGTGATGCACTGCCCCCGAAATCCGGCCTCGGCGCAAGGCCGCCGACCCCGAAGGTGCCGTCCGCGGCGGCGCCCCGCTCGGTCGTGTCCGCGCCGGGAACCCACCGTCGCCCTGCGGTGCCCCGACCCCCTCCGCATCCGGGAGAGACCACCATGTCCGCCACCACCTTCGTGGACCGGCCCGTCCTCACCGAACGGCCGCACAGTCGCTGGCAGTTCTGGCAGACCCCCGCAGGCCGGCCGCGCTGGGACCGGCCCGCGCTCCTGGGCATCGCCGCGCTCGCCGCGGTGCTGTACGCCTGGAACATCACCAGCAGCGACTATGCCGGGTACTACGCCGCCGCCGTACGCAGTATGTCGGAGAGCTGGAAGGCGTTCCTCTTCACGTCCTTCGACCCGGCCTCCACCGTCACCCTGGACAAGATCGGCGGTTTTCTGTGGCCGCAGGCGCTGTCCGCGCGGCTCTTCGGGTTCAGCAACTGGGCCCTGACGCTCCCGCAGTGCGTCGAGGGCGTCGTCTGCGTCCTGGTGATCCACCGCACGGTACGGCGCTGGCGCGGCCCGGCAGCCGGCCTCCTCGCCGCCGGGGCGCTGACGCTCACGCCGGTGGCGGCGTCGATGTTCGGGCACGCGCTGCTGGAGGCGCCGCTGACCATGTGCCTGGTGCTTGCCGCCGACCAGTGCGCGAAGGCGATGGCCGGCGGGCGGCCGCGGCACCTGCTGCTGGCGGCCGTCTGGGTGGGAGTGGCTTTCCAGGCGGCGATGATGCAGGCGTGGATCATCGTTCCGGCGCTGACCGTGGCGTACTTCGTGGCGTCACCGGCCACGCTGCGCAAGCGGCTCGGACATCTGCTGACCGCGGGCGCGGTGCTGTTCGCCGTCTCGTTCTCCTGGGTTCTGCTGATGACCGTCGTCCCGCAGGGTGCCCGGCCGTACGTGGACGGGTCGCGCGACAACAGCGCCCTGTCGATGGTGTTCGGCTACAACGGCTTCGACCGGCTCAGCTCCGGCTGGAACATCGATGCCGCCGACAGTACGACGCCGGGCGCGGCCAAGGGCACGTCCGGAGCGGACGGCGGGGCCGGGCACAAGGCCAAGGACGATGCGAGGAACGGTACCGAGGGCGGCGCCAAGAACGGTACCGACGGTGGCGCCAGGAACGGCGCCAAGAGCGGAGCCGGGGCCGGGGCGGACGGGCGTCCGTCGGGGGCCGGTTCCGGACGGCACGCGCCCGGTAAGAGCGCCGGTGCGGGCGACCATTCCGCGCCCGGCACCGGCCTGGCGCGGGATGCCCGCCAGGCCCCGGGCGGCGGCGGGTCGCAGGTGGCGGTGGGCGATCCCATCAGCGGCTGGCTAAAGCTCTTCCGTGCCCCCCTGGCACAGCAGATCGGCTGGCTCTTCCCGCTCGCGCTGTCCGCCCTCGTCCTCGGCTTCGTCACCCGCCGCAGGCAGCCCCGTACGGACCCGGTACGCGGCGGCTACCTCCTGTGGGGCGGCTGGCTCCTGACAGCGGTGGCGGTCATGAGCGCCATCAATGTCCCGCACGCCACGTACATGGCGGCCCTGGCACCGGGCCTCGCCGCGCTGTCCGCCGCCGGAGTCGTCACGCTGTGGCGCGCGTATCGGCAGGCGACGGAGCGTCAGGCCGGCAAGGACACCGGGGCCCTCCGGGCGTGGGCGCTGCCGGCCGTCGTCGCGGTCCAGGCGGCCTGGGCGGTGTACCTCGTCTCCGGCCACTCGGACTGGGTGCCGTGGCTGATCCCCGTACTCATCGTGACGGCACTCGTCGCCCTCGGCCTGCTCGCCCACGGCGCCCTGCGCGCCCGGCGGAGCATCCGGGCCCGGCGTATCCGGCGTATCGCCACCGCCGGTCTGGTCGCCGGCTGCGTCACGATGATCGCGGCCCCCGCCACCTGGTCGCTGTCCGTCCTGGACCCGCGCTACACCGGCTCCGCGCACTCGGCGTCCGCGGGCCCGCAGGACTCCACGCTCGGCACGCCCGCCCGGCTGACGGACACCCAGCGCAAGATCCTCGACTACGTGGAGCGCCGCCGCGGAACAGCTGACCACAGCTTCTCGGCCGGGCTGCTCACCGCGGAGCCGTACATCCGTCTCGGCGGCTCCGCCGTCCTGCCGCTCGGCGGCTTTGCGGCGGGGACCGAACCGGTCACCCTCGGCGAGTACCAGCGCCTGGTGGCGGCCGGGGAACTGCGCTTCGCGCTCGTCGGCAAGGGGGACGACGTGGGCACGTCGGAGAAGGCGCGGATCAGCCGGTGGGTGCGGTCGGCGTGCGAGAAGGTGGATCCGTCGGCGTACGGCGGTGAGACCCGGGCGGGGAGCGGGGAGCAGGGACAGGCTCGTACCCGCACCGGCACCGGCACCGGCACCGGGAGTGGCACCAGTACCGGCACCAGCACCGGCACCGGGAGCGGACCGCAAGCCGGCCCCGGCCACGCATCCGGCCCGCGTCAGGACCTCTACCGCTGCTCCGCCGCCAACGCGCGCTCCTGAGGGCACGCATCCCTGAGGGCACACGCCTCTGACGGTACGTGCATCGCCCCCGGCCCCACTCCTGCCGCCCCTTCCTCACGTATGACCCTCTTGGCCCGTCGTGCCCCTCTTGACCCGTGAGCGAGCGGGCCAGCACAGTACGGGTGACCGTCTGGTCCGACCGGTCTCCTGACGTCGCGTCAGGGGAGTTGGAGGGTGCCGTGCACAGCAGCCCGAGTGTCGTGCCGCCGGGCCCGGAGGCCGGCGTGCCGGAGGCGGCGGGGCCGCGTACCGCCGTACCCGTACCGCCGGTCGACGAAGCGGCCGCCGTGGCTCTCGCGCAGGACCTGGTGCGGCTGCGGACCGTCAACGCGGCGGGCGCCACCACCGTCGAACAGCCCGCCGCCGACCTCGTCTCCCGGCTCTTCACCACGTTCGGCTGGACGCACGAGGTGGTGGAGGTCGCCCCCGGGCGCCCCAACGTCGTGGCGGTCGTCGAGGGCGGCGGCGGGCCGGGCCGCACCCTGATGTTCGAGGGGCACACGGACGTCGTGACGGAGGGCGACGCCGACGCGTGGACCGTCGATCCGTACGGCGCGCAGATCCGCGACGGGCGGCTGTGGGGCCGTGGTGCCGCCGACATGAAGTCGGGGGTGGCGGCCATGATCTACGGGGTGCGGGCGCTCCAGGAGGCGGGGCCGTTCCCGGGCCGGGTCGTCGTCGGCGTGCTGTGCGACGAGGAGGGGCTGATGCTCGGCGCCAAGGCGTTCGCCGCCTCGCCGCTGGCCGCCGAGGTGGACGGCGTCGTCGTCTGCGAGCCGGAGGGGTACGAGGTGTGCACCTCGGCCCGCGGCGGCATCCGCCTGCGGCTCGATCTCCAAGGGGCCATGGCGCACGGCGCGATGCCGCAGGAGGGTCGTAACACCGTGGTCGCGGGGGCGCGCGTCGTCGCCGCGCTCGCGGCGGCGGAGGAGTGGGCGGTCCGGCGGTACGGGACCCATCCGCACGCCGGGACGGTGACCGTCACCCCGACGGTGCTGCGCGCCGGCGACCCCGACCAGCTCAACGTCATCCCCGGCCACGGCGTGCTCGGCATCGACGCACGGACCGTCCCCGGCACCGACCACGCCGAACTCGTCGAGCACCTGCGGCGGACCGCCGTGGCCGCGGCGGCCGAGGTGGGGGTCACGGTCGGGCTGACCGTCGTCGACGACCGGCCGGCCGTCGAGATCGCCGCCGACCACCCGCTCGTCACGGCTCTGGTGGCCGCCCACCGGCAGGTGCACGGCGTCGCGCCGTCCTTCGGCGCGGTCCCCGGCACGACCGACGGGACGATCCTCACCCGTGACGCGGGCCTGCCGACCGTCGTCCACGGGCCGGGCGGCAAGTGGATCGCCCACCAGAAGGACGAGTACGTGGAGATACGGGAGATCGCCGAGTACGCGAGGGTGTACGCCGTGGCGGCCCGGCACTTCCTCACCGGGAGCGACACCCGGCGCGAATCCGCCGCCGGGCCCGGCCGCCCCGAAGGCGACGGCGCATGACGCCACCCGATCCGCCCGAGCCATTCGTTTCCTCTGATCCGTCCAATCCATCCGATCCATCTGATCCGCCCACGACGCCCACGACGCCCAAGCCGTCCAATTCGCCCACCGGCCCTCCCGACAGCCACGACACGCCGGACCGCGACACGCCGGACCGCGACACGCCGGACGTTCTCCCCGCCGCCCTGCCCCCGGGCCTTCCCGTCGGCGACGGCTGGGTGTCCGTCCCGCGTACCGGGCCGGTGGTCTTCCCGTACGACGGTGAGGAGTTCGCCAGAGCGCCGGTGGGCGACGCGGACCTCGCGCGCCGTGCCGTCGAACACGCCGCGGCCCTCCGCGCCCGGGTCGCGCGGCTGGCCTCGCGCCTACGGCGTCAGGTGCTGAACGGCGTGGCGGCGGACCTGGAGGACGTGGCCGGGCCGATGGAGGACCTGCTGGTCCGCGAGACCGGCAAGCCGCGCACCGACTGCCGTACCGAAGTGCGGCGGGCCGTGGCCACCTGGCAGGCCGCCGCCGACGAAGTCGTGCACGTCCACGGTGAGACGGTGCCGCTGGACCTGCTGCCCTCCGGGGACGGCATGTTCGGGTTCTGGACCCGGCGTCCGGTCGGCGTCGTGGTCGGCATCGCCGGCTTCAACTACCCGATGATGCTGGCCTCCCACAAGATCGCCCCGGCGCTCGCGGCCGGCTGCCCGGTGATCGTCAAACCGGCCCCGGCCACCCCGCTGGCCACCCTGTGGCTGGTCCACCTCGTACGGGAACGGCTCACCGTGGCCGGCGCGCCCGCCGGCGCCGTACAGCTGGTCACCGGCGACGCCGAGGTCGGCCGCACGCTGACCACGCACCCCGATGTCGCCGCGGTCTCCTTCACCGGCTCCGCCGCCGTCGGCCACCGCATCGCCCGGGACGCCGCGCCCCGCAAGGTGGTGCTCGAACTCGGCTCCAACGCGGCGCTCGTGGTCGCCGCCGACGCCGACCTGGACGCGGCCGCCGACGCGGTGGCCCGCGGCGGCTACTACGCCTCCGGCCAGGCATGCATCGCCGTACAGCGGGTGATCGCCGTCGCGGAGATCGCCGGTGAGCTGGAGCGGCGGATCGCCGAGCGGCTGCCCGGCATCGTCGTCGGCGACCCGCGCGAGGAGGACACCCGGGTCGCCGCCCTCATCGACGAGGCCGCCACCGTACGCGTGCTGTCCTGGATCGACCGGGCCCGCGCGGCCGGCGCCCGGGTGGTGGCGGGCGGCACGCGCGTCGGCCGGTGCGTGGCGCCGACCCTGCTGGCCGAGGTGCCGGACGGCCAGCTCGCCTGGGACGAGGAGATCTTCGGGCCGGTCGTCGCGCTGCGTACGGTCCCGGACCTGGAAGCGGCGTACGACCTGGTCAACGCCGGGCGGTACGGGCTGCACGCGGCGGTCTTCACCCGCGGCCTGGACGCCGCCTTCCGGGCGCTGGACGCGCTCGACGTCGGCGGCGTGGTGATCAACGAGGTGCCGGGCTACCGCAGCGACGTGGCTCCGTACGGCGGCGTCAAGGATTCGGGGCTCGGCCGCGAGGGGCCGCGCTTCGCGATCGAGGAGCTGACGGTGACGCGGATGGCGGTGATCCGCCCGTGAGCGGCGCGGGAGGCGACGGCAGCACCGGGGAACACCCGTCATGCCCTGCGGACCACGCGCCCGTACGGACCTGGCAGCACACCACGCACAGCACACCACACGCCGTACATCCGATCCGACAACAGGGAGCAGGCCATGGACGACACTGCCGGTGCGCCGGTCGAGTACGCGAGACTGTTCCGCCTGGACGGGCGGCGGATCGCGGTCGTGGGCGGAGCCGGCGGCATCGGGCGGGAGGCGGTACGGGCGCTGGCCGCCCACGGCGCCGAAGTGATCGTCGCCGACCTGGACGCGGCCGGTGCCGCCTCGGCCGCTGAGGCCGCCGCGGCCGAGGCACCGGCTCCCGGCAGCCGGGCCGGCACCGCGACCGCCTTTCCCCTCGACGTCCTGGACGCGGACGCGGTACGGGCCGCGGTGGACCGGTGGGGGGCGCTGGACGGGCTGGTCGTGACCGTCGGCGTCAATGTGCGCAAGCGGATCGCCGATTACACCGCGGCGGAGTTCGACCGGGTGATCGCCCTCAACCTGCGGGCCGTCTTCACCCTCGTACAGGCCGTCGCGCCCGCCATGGCCGAGCGCGGCCGGGGCAGCGTGGTCGGCCTGGCTTCGATGCGCGCCTTCCAGGTCGAGCCGGGGCAGAGCGCGTACGCGGCGGCCAAGGCCGGGCTGGTGCAGTTCCTGCGGACGGCCGCGGCCGAGTGGGGGCCGCGCGGCGTCCGGTTCAACGCGGTGGCGCCCGGCGTGGTCCGTACGCCGCTCACCGATCAGATCGCCGCCGACCCGCAGTGGTACGACGCCTACGCGCGGGCGTCCGCGCTGGGACGGTGGGCCCGTGCCGACGAGATCGCGGGCGCCGTCACGTACCTCGTCTCGGACGCGTCCACCTTCGTCACCGGCAGCGTCCTGACGGTCGACGGCGGATGGACGGCCGTGGACGGCCGGTACGAGCCGTCGCTCTGAGACCGCGCGGCCGGCCTGACCTGCGTACCGGGATCACGGAACCACGGGACCACCACGGATCACCGATTCACCCGATTCACCACGGAGTCACATGCCACCACGCACCACCGCCTACGACGTCCCCGGCCTCGCCGCCCCCGTGGAGATCCGCGTCGACCGCTGGGGCGTGCCCCACTTGTACGCCGACTCCCGGGACGACCTCTTCCTCGCCCAGGGCTTCAACGCCGCCCGGGACCGGCTCTTCCAGATCGACCTGTGGCGGCGCCGCGGACTCGGCCTGCTCTCCGAGGTGTTCGGGGAGAGCTGCCTCGAACACGACCGGGCGGCGCGTCTCTTCCTGTACCGCGGTGACATGGCCGCGGAATGGACCGCCTACGGGGCCGGTACGGAGCGCATCGTCGGCGCCTTCGTGCGCGGCGTCAACGCGTACGTGGCGCTCTGCCGGGCCGATCCCACGCACCTGCCGGCCGAGTTCGCGCTGCTCGGCCACCAGCCGGCCTACTGGGATCCCGCCGACGTCGCCCGTATCCGCAGCCACGGCCTCTTCTACAACCTGGAGCAGGAGGTCGCCCGCGCGCTGACCCTGCGCGACCACGGCCCCGCCGTCGAGGACTTGCGCCGGGTACGGGAGCCCGCGCACACCCTGCGCGTGCCGGAGGGTCTGGACCTGTCCGTCATCCCGGACGACGTGCTTCGCGTCTACCGGCTGGCCACCACCCCGCCGTGGGAGAGCGGCGGGCCGCCCCAGGGGCCGGACGGCAGCAACAACTGGGTGATCGCCCCGTCCCGTACCGCCACCGGCCGGCCGCTGCTCGCCAACGACCCGCACCGCGCCGTCACCCTGCCCGCGCTGCGCTACCTCGCCCACCTGTCGGCCCCCGGCATCGACGCCGTCGGCGCCGGGGAGCCCGCGCTGCCCGGCATCTCCATCGGCCACAACGGCCGGATCGCCTTCGGGCTGACGATCTTCCCCGTCGACCAGGAGGACCTGTACGTCTACCGCACCGACCCCGCCGACCCGCGACAGTACTGGTACGACGGCCGCTGGGAGCCCATGCGCCAGGTGAGCGAGACGGTCCCGGTGCGCGATGCCGGGCAGCCGGCCACCGTGGACCTGTGGTTCACCCGGCACGGACCGGTGATCCACGACGACCCGGAGCGCGGTACGGCGTTCGCGGTACGGGCCGCCTGGCTCGACCCGGGCATGGCCCCGTACCTGGGCAGCACCGGATACATGACGGCGGACGGCCCGGACGCCTTCGTCAGCGCGATGAGCCGGTGGGGCGCGCCCGGCGAGAACCAGGTGTACGCCGCTCCCGACGGAACCATCGGCTGGCAGCCCGGCGGCCGGGTCCCCGACCGCCCGAACTGGGACGGCACACTGCCGGTGCCCGGCGACGGCCGCTACGAGTGGGCGGGCTTCCACCCCGTCGAGAGCCTGCCGTCCGTACGCGACCCCGCCCAGGGCTGGTTCGCCACGGCCAACCAGATGAACCTCCCGCCCGGCTACCCGAACGCCGAGCGGACCGTCACCTACGACTGGCACGCGCCCGTCCGCCACGACCGGATCGCCGCGGAACTGGCCGCGCGCGCCGGCTGGACCGTCGCGGACTGCGTACGTCTGCAGACCGACCACACCAGCCTCACCGCACGCCGCATCCAGCCGCTCCTGGCCGGTGTCAGCAGCGACGACCCGGACGTGGCCTGGGCGCTGGAGCAGCTCCGTGCCTGGGACGCCGAGCTGGCGCCCGGCTCCGTACCCGCCGCGCTCTTCGAGGTCTGGTACCGGCGGCACCTGCGTCCGGCCGTGCTGGAACGGGCGCTGGCCCGCCTGTTGCCTCCCGACAGACGGGCCGCCGCCCTGGCCCGCGTCCTGCCCGTGGACGAGGCCGCCACCACCGACCCCCGGGTGGACCTGGACCTGCTGCTCACCCCGGGCGACCGCCTCGGCCCCGACCCGGACGGCGCCCTGCGCACCGCCGTCCTCGACACCCTCCCCGCCGCGCTCGCCGAACTCGGCCGGCTGCTCGGACCGGACCGCGACCGCTGGACCTGGGGAGCGCTGCACCAGGCGGAACCACGGCATCCGCTCGCCGCGTGGCTGGGGGCGCGGGCCCCGCACTGGACCCGTGTCGGGCCCGCGCCGCGCGGCGGCAGCGGCGACACGGCCGATGCCACCGCGTACGGCGCGGACTTCCGGCAGACCGCCGGGGCCACCTTCCGGCTGGTGATCGACGTCGGCGACTGGGACGCTTCGGTGGCCATGAACGCGCCCGGCCAGTCCGGCGCCCCGGACAGCCCGCACTACCGCGATCTCTTCACGGACTGGGCGGCGGACGGCGCCTTTCCGCTCTTGTACGGCCGCGCCGCGGTCGAGCGGCACACCACCCACGTGATCACGCTGAAGCCGCCGGAAGAGCCGGGCCCGGCCGCCCCGCCGGCCCACCGTGATTCAGATCACGGGAATTGCGGTGTAACAAACCATGGGTGAGTGCGCGATGAATACAGAGGTGCTCGCCGTGCACCGTGCCTATGTGTATCGAGAGGTTCCTCGTGTCACTCACCTCGCCCGTCATGCGACCGCAGGAAACAGCCGAATCCCCGGCGCCGGAAGGCGTACCGTCCGACGGTACGACCGTCGAGGCGGGCGGCGGATTCACCCTGTCCCACGGTGACGAGGGGGACGCGCCGGCGCAGCAGGTCGCCGGCGCCGGAGCCTCCGCCGACCCGGTCAAGGACTACCTCAAACTGATCGGCAAGGTCCCGCTGCTCAACGCCGAGCAGGAGGTGGAGCTGGCCAAGCGCGTCGAGGCCGGCCTGTTCGCCCAGGAGAAGCTGGACACCGGCGAGCCCGCCGGCACGCTCCGGCGCGAGCTGGAGATCCTGGTCGCGGACGGCGCACGTGCCAAGGAGCACCTGGTCGAGGCCAACCTGCGGCTCGTCGTCTCGCTCGCCAAGCGCTACACCGGACGCGGGATGCTCTTCCTGGACCTGATCCAGGAGGGCAACCTCGGTCTGATCCGCGCGGTCGAGAAGTTCGACTACGTCAAGGGATTCAAATTCTCGACGTACGCGACCTGGTGGATTCGCCAGGCCATCACCCGCGCGATGGCCGACCAGGCCCGCACCATCCGCATTCCCGTCCACATGGTGGAGATCATCAACAAGGTGGCGCGCATTCAGCGCCAGCTGCTCCAGGACACCGGCCGCGAACCCACCCCGGAAGAACTGGCCAAGGAACTCGACATGGCCCCGGAAAAGGTCATCGAGGTACAGAAATACGGCCGTGAACCGATATCCCTGCACACCCCGCTGGGTGACGAGGGCGACAGCGAGTTCGGCGACCTGATCGAGGACACCGAAGCCGTCGTCCCCGCGGAGGCCGTCGGATTCTCCTTCCTCCAGCAGCAGCTGCGCTCCATCCTGGAGACGCTGGCCGACCGCGAGGCGGGCGTCGTCTCCATGCGCTACGGCCTCAAGGACGGGCAGCCCAAGACGCTCGACGAGATCGGCAAGGTCTACGGCGTCACGCGTGAGCGGATCCGCCAGATCGAGAACAAGACCATGTCGAAGCTCCGCCACCCGTCGCGTTCGCAGTTGCTGCGCGACTATCTGGACTAGGCGGAGTCGGAGGACCGGCCCCGGCTCCAGGACCGGCTCCGAAGCGGGAGGGCACGCGCCCCGGAGTGGGAAGGCGCGCATCCCGGGGCCGGAGGGCGTGCGCCCCGTTCAATGCGCCCTCCGCGGCCCGGTGACCGGCCGCCGTGCCCCTGTTAGCCTCGCAGCAGCGGCTCGCGGGGGACGGGGGTCCGGGATGAGGTCCGCAGCAGCGAAAGCCGGTCGTGTCACCGCCACGGTGGTGTTGGTGTTCCTCGCCGGCACCACGGCCTGCGCGCGGTCCGGCGGGCCGCCCGGTCCTGGCGGGGTGCCGTCCGGTGCGGCTTCCGACGGTGCGGCGTCGTCCGCGCCGTCCCAGGGCGGCACGGCGGGCACCGGCGCGGTGGACGCCGGAAGCGGCTCGCGGGGTGGCGACGGGAGTGCCCCGGCCTCGTACAGCCAGGGCGGCGACCCGGTCCGGCAGGTGCCGGAGCCGCCGGTGGACACCGGGGAGTCGGAGACGACCGGCGTCGGCAGCACCCCCAGCGGCGACCACCAGTCGCCCGTGCCCTCGTGCACCGGCCTCTCGGGCGAAGAGGCCATGTGCCGGACGAAGGATTCCTCACCGTCGACGACCGAGAGTTCGCCCAGTCCTTCGACGACCGGACCCGAGCAGCCCGGGGAGCGCGGACCGTCCGAGGAGACGTCCGAGAAGTCGCGGCAGTCCGAGCGGTCCGCGCCGGACGCGGACACCGGCCGGCCCGGCCCCACCCCGGCCGCCACCTACGCACCCTGACCCGGCGATGGGCGCCCCGTCCGCCGTACCGGGCGAACCACCGGGCGAAGCGGGTGATCCGGCCGCAGTATCGGGCGAACCACCGGGCGAAGCGGGTGATCCGGCCGCAGTATCGGGCGATCCGCCGGCCGTACCGGCCGATCCGGCCGTACCGGCCGATCCGGCCGTCACCGCAGCCCCCGCCGGTGCCCGCACCCGCGCCCGGCGCCGCAGACAGCTGCGCCGGAACGCCCCGCCGTCACGCGCGTCCGGCCCTGATACCCGCGCTGCCCCCGGTGCGCCGCCGCAGCCCGGCCAGCGGTTCGAGTTCCTCAACACCGTGCTGGGCGCCGGATCGCTCGTCGGCGGCCTGATGTTCTACGCGGGCGTCATGCACAGCAGCGCCTACTTCGCCTACTTCCACATCCGCGCGTCGGTCCTCGGCTTCGGCTTCCCGCAGATGATCATCTGGAGCCTGCGCCTGGTGACCCTCCCCGTCCTCGTCGGCCTCGCCCTCCTGGCCATGGCCCCGCGGCTGCCGGAACTCCTCGTCTCGCTCCGCGTCCCGCACCGCGTCACCCTCGGGATGCGTCGTGCCGCCCGGGCCGTTGCCCGCCAGTACGCGCTGTGCGTGGCCGCCGGCGTCGTGCTGATGCTGCTGTGGCAGCACATCCAGCCGTACGGGTGGGCGGCGCCCTTGCTGGTGGCCACCGGCCTCGCCCTGGGACAGAGTGACGCGGCGAATCCCGGCAGCCCGGCGCGCGGTCCGTGGCGCCGGGGCTTCCCGGTCGCCGCGGCGGCGCTGTTCCTCGTGTGGGCCGTCGCCCTGGTCGCGGGCCACCTCGGTACGCAGGACGCCCGCTCGGTCGCCGCCCACCTCGTCCGCCGCCCCGCCGTCGTCGTCCTGAGCACCGAACGCCTCAGCCTGACCGGCCCCGGCCTGGCGACCGAGACGCTCCCGGGCATGCACTACCGCTACCGCTACACCGGGCTGCGCCTGATCCTGGAACGCGACCGCCGTTACTACGTCCTCCCCGTCGGCTGGCGCGCCCGTACCGACCCCGCGTTCGTCATCGAGGACGACGACACGATCCTGGTCCAGCTCATGCCGGGCACCCAGCCCCGGGAGGGAGCCGGGTTGCGGTGAAGGGGCGGGGGAGTCCGCCGGAGTGCTCGGCCGGGCACGAATGTGGTCCAGCGTGCAACCATCCGGCACCTGTACCGGTCTGGCCTCGTATGAACGGATCGATGACGGGGACACGGTCGCAGTGCGTGGCGGGGGCCGCGGCAGCCGTGGTGCTGGTGACGCTGGCCGTGACGGTGACGGCCGGCGCCGAGGCTCCGGTGGCCGCCGGCGCCGGCGGGACGCCCGCCACGGGGCCGGAGCTGACGCTCACCGGCATGAGGACCACGTACCACCTCCCCCGGGCCGGCTCGCCGGTCCGGGACGGCACCCAGGGGGAGTACCAGATCACCTTGAAGGCCCGGGAGCCGCACGTCGTCCAGGACGTGAAGGTGAGCGTCGACCTGTCCGCCCTCAAGGGCAGGGCGGACGTCGCCTGGGTGAACAAGGGATTCCAGTGCGGCATGGCGGGACAGTTCATGACGTGCGCGCTGGGCGACACCGAACAGGGCGCGCACTTCACCCCGTTCACCCTGACCCCGCGCCCAGGGGCCGCCCCGGGACCGGCCGGAGCGATGACCACCACCGTGACTAGCGCCAACGCGCCCACCGTCCGGCACACCACCCAGGTGATCGTCGGCGCGCCCGTCAGCACGGCCCGCCAACACCCCGAGCGGACCGGAGCCGAGCCCGGCTCCGCACCACGGCCGGCGCCCGCCTCCGGGAACACAGGGTGACACCGGCCGCGACGGCGGCCTCACCGCGCTCGTCGAAGACCGACTGGCCTCCGACACCCGGATGCCCTGCCCGAAGAACTTCACCGACGACGGTCGAGTACACCGGCTGAGCCTGGACCCCGCGGACGGCTCGCCGCGCAAAGCCGTTCCGCCGCGCGGCCGTTGGCCGTACCGTTCGGTGCGTTACGTGCGTCCCCGCACCGCACGGTGCGCCCGGCAGACGACCGCAGGAGGACATGTGACCAGCGCAGTCGAGCACAGCTCCGTCGAGGTGAACGGCGTCCGGCTGCACATCGCCGAGCAGGGGCAGGGGCCGCTGGTCCTGCTCCTGCACGGCTTCCCGGAATGCTGGTACTCCTGGCGCCACCAGTTCGCGCCGCTGGCCGCTGCCGGATACCGGGTCGTGGCGCCGGACCAGCGCGGCTACGCGCGCAGCGACCAGCCGGCCGACATCGCCTCGTACACCATGCTGCACCTGACCGGTGACGTGATCGGTCTGATCCACGCGCTGGGGGAGGAGCAGGCGGTCGTCGTCGGCCACGACTGGGGCGCCCCGGTGGCCTGGACGACGGCACTGCTGCGCCCGGACGTGGTGCGCGGTGTCGTCGGACTGAGCGTGCCGCCGGCCCCGCGCTCGCCCGTGGCGCCGCTGGCCCGCCTGCGGGAGCTGCTCGGGGACGGCTTCTACCAGGTCTACTTCCAGGAACCGGGCGTCGCCGACGCCGAGCTGGCCCAGAACCCCACCGCCACCTTCCGCGCCATGCTGTCCAACGGCTCCGGCGACAGCCCGTTCACCGACCCGCCCCGCCCGTGGGTCATCCCGGAGGGCGCCAAGCTGCTGGACGCGATGGAGGAGCCCGAGGAGCTGCCCGGCTGGCTGACCGAGGAAGACGTTCAGACCTTCGTCGGCGAGTTCGCCCGGCACGGTACCCGTGCCTTCACCGGCGGCCTGAACTGGTACCGCAACATCGACCGCAACTGGGAACTGCTCGCGCCGTTCCAGGGTCGCGGCATCGACATGCCCGCCCTGTACATGGCGGGCGACCGCGACCTGGTCCGGGCCTTCCCCGGCGTCGACGAGCTGCTGCCCGCCCTGGAACGGGCGATGCCGAACCTGCGCCAGGTCCCGGCCCTGTCCGGCTGCGGCCACTGGACGCAGCAGGAACGGCCGGACGAGGTCAGCGCCGCGCTGCTGGAGTTCCTGGCGGAGCTGCCCGCGGCGAAGTGAGAGCAGAGACGGGGGCGCACGCCTTTTACGGGCGTGCGCCCCCGCCCCGTCGGACGAGCCCGGCGAGCACCCGGACGAACCCGGCCGGCTGAAGCACCCGACGTGCGATGCGGCCAGGTCGTACACGTCAGCGTGCCGGCCCGGGCGAACATGCGCCCCTGGACGGCGAGCGGGATGCCGCGCCCTCCACCCCGGGCACTACACCGTGACCTCGGCCTCTTCCGCCGTCTCCCGCGCGCGCCCGTCGAGCTTGCTGTGCCGCCGGCCGTACCCGAAGTACAGCGCGAGGCCCACCGCGAGCCAGACCAGGAAGCCGACCCAGGTGATCACCTGGAGGTTGAGCATCAGGTACAGGCAGCACAGCAGCGAGACCAGCGGGATGAACGGCACCCACGGCGTACGGAAGGCCCGGGGCAGGTCGGGTGCCGTACGCCGCATGATCAGTACGCTGGCCGAGACCGACGCGAAGGCGAACAGGGTGCCGATGTTGACCATTTCGGCGAGCAGGTCGAACTTCAGGAAGGCCGCCAGCGCCGCCATGATCAGGGCCAGCACCACCAGGTTGATCTTCGGGGTGCCGTGCCGCGGGTCCACCTTGTACAGCGCCTTCGGCAGCAGCCCGTCACGGGCCATCGCGAAGATCACCCGGCTCTGCGACCGGAAACAGATCAGACTCACCGCGGCCAGGCCGACCACCGCGCCGAGGCTGATGACCGTGGCGAAGAAAGGATGGCCCTTGGCGGTGAACGCGTCGGCCAGCGGAGCCTTGACCGACAGCTGCGAATAGTGCTGCATTCCGGTGACCACCAGGCACACCGCCACGTACAGCACGGTGACGACGACCAGTGAGGCGATGATGCCGATGGGCAGATCGCGCTGCGGCCGGCGGGTCTCCTCGGCGGAGGTCGCCACCATGTCGAAACCGATGTAGGCGAAGAAGACCATGGCGGCGGCGCTCAGAATTCCGCTGATGCCGAATGCCGTCGGGGTGATGCCCGTCAAAAGCTGCAACACCGGAGCCTGCAGCCCGGACACCTCGGCGGTGTGCTGGGCCTCCGGCACGAAGGGGCTGTAATTCGCGGTGTCGATGAAGAACAGCCCCGCGACGATCACCAGCAGCACAATCGCCAGCTTGATGCCGACCAGCACATTGGTGACGCCTTTCGACAGCTTTCCGCCGACGACGAGCACCGCACCCAGGACGAGCACCAGAAGCGCCGCGGGAAGATTCACCACGGCGTCGTCGCCCCCGCTCAGCGCGGCGGGAAGATGCAGGCCGACGCCGTTCAGCATCGACTGCAGATAGCCGGACCAGCCGACCGCCACCACCGCCGTGGCCAGGGTCAGTTCCAGGCTCAGCGCCCAGCCGATGATCCAGGCCGGCAGTTCGCCCAGCGAGGTGTACGAATACGAGTACGCGGAGCCCGCCACCGGGACCGACGAGGCGAATTCGGCGTAACACAGGGCGGCGCAGGCGCAGACCGCGGCGGCGACGACGAAGGAGAGCGCCACGGCGGGACCGGCCATGTTCCGGGCCACCGTACCCGTGAGCACGAAGATTCCGGTGCCGAGAATGACACCGACCCCGAGGATGGTCAGATCGAACGCGGAAAGGTCCCGGCGAAGTTGTTGTTCGCCCTCTCCGCGAGCCTCCTTGACGGCTCGCTCCAGGGGCTTTTTGCGCAGCAGACTCACGGTGGGTATTCCGAACTCTCTCAGGGGTACGGGAAACGGTCGTACGCGTTCCCGGTCGGAGTGTCCGTCAGGCGTCCGCGTCCTCGCAACGTAACGCTCCGGCGTCTCAAATACTGGGACCGGCGCCGGGACGCGGCGCACCGCCCGCACGGAAGAACCGACCCGGTACGCCCTGGCCCGGGCACGCCGCCGCGGCCGGAATTCCCGTCGGCGTGCCGGACCCGTCGGCTACAGTGGAGGACATGGCTTCCTGGTACTACTTCATCTGAGACCGGGCGTGACCGCGAGCGGCTGACTCTTCGCCGCCCCGCCGTACGACCGGCAGCGCCGCCGCCCGCGCAGGACCACCTGCCCGGGCCGCCGCGCCGATTCCGCGGTCACCTTCTTTCCGCAGCCGCATTCCACCGCGTCACCGCGTGCTGCCCTCCCGGCCTCCAACGGAATCCGGCCCCCGCGCGCACGGCGCGCGGCGCGGCCACGACGTACCCAGGGAATTCCCGTGCGCCATCGCGCCCAACTGACCATGAAGGACGTCTCCCGCGCCTACGGCGACCGCACCGTGCTGGAGCAGGTCTCGCTGACCGTGCGCCCCGGCGAAAGAGTCGGCGTCATCGGAGAGAACGGCTCCGGCAAATCCACCCTGCTCCGCCTGCTGGCCGGAGCCGAGAAACCGGACACGGGCGAGATCACCGCGTCCTTCCCCGGCGGCACCGGCCACCTCGGCCAGACCTCGGACCTCGACCCCCGCGGCACCGTCCAGGACGCCGTCGACGCCGCCCTCGCCGAACTGCGCGCCCTCGAAGCCCGGATGCGCGCCGCGGAAGCCGCCCTGGCCACCGCGACACCGGACGAACTCGACGCGTACGGCGAGCTGTTGACCACGTACGAGGAACGCGACGGCTACCGGGCGGACGCCCGCGTGGCCGCGGCCCTGCACGGCCTCGGCCTGGGCCACCTCACCCGCGACCGGGTGCTCGGCTCGCTCTCCGGCGGCGAACAGTCGCGGCTCTCGCTCGCCTGCGTACTCGCCGCCGCGCCCGAACTGCTCCTGCTGGACGAGCCGACCAACCACCTCGACCACCAGGCCGTCACCTGGCTGGCGGCGCACCTGAAAGCGCACCGCGGCACGGTGGTCGTCGTCACCCACGACCGTGTCCTGCTCGAAGCGGTCACCTCCGGCATCCTGGAGGTCGACCGCGACCTGCGGACCGTCATCCGGTACGGCGACGGCTGGCAGGGCTACCGCACGGCGAAGGCCGCGGCCCGCCGCCGCTGGGCGCAGGACCACGAGGAGTGGCGGGCGGAGGTCGCCCGGACCGCCGAGCTGGCGGAGTCGGCCGGCCGGCGGCTCGCCGGCACCGGCAAAGACCCCCACGAAGGCTTCGGCAAGCACCGACGTTCGCACGAGGCGAAGCTGTCCGGCCAGGTCAGAGCGGCCAGACAGCGACTGGACCGGCTCCGGAGCCACCCGGTGCCACCGCCTCCCGTACCCCTCCGGTTCACGGCGGACCTGCGGACGTGCACGGACCTGCGGACGTACGCGGACGGGACGCGCGCGGCGGCCGACGGACCGTACGCGACAGCGGGCAGTCCGGCACTGACGGCGGGCAGTCCGGCCCCGACAGGCGGCGACCCCGGCACGGCCGCCGCCGAGTCCGCCACCCCCCACCGCCCCCTCGCCGAACTGACCGGCATCACCGTCGGCGACCGGCTCCGCATCGCGGACCTGACCGTGCTGCCGGGCGACCGCCTCCTGGTGACCGGCCCCAACGGCGCGGGCAAGACCACCCTGCTGCGCGTCCTCGCCGGCGACCTGAGCCCCGACACGGGCACCGTGCGCCGGCCGGCCCGAATCGGATACCTGGCGCAGGAACTGTCCGCCGCACCGCCCCGCCGGCCCCTGCTCGCCGCCTTCGCCGCCGGGCTTCCCGGCCCGCCCGAGGAGCATGCGCCCGGTCTGCTGGCCCTCGGCCTGTTCCGGGAGGAGGACCTGACGGTTCCCGTGGCGGCCCTCTCCGTCGGCCAGCGGCGACGGCTGGAACTGGCGCGCCTGGTGACGCGCCCCGCCGACCTGCTCGTCCTGGACGAGCCGACCAACCACGTTTCCCTCGCCCTGGTCGAGGAGCTGGAGGAGGCGCTGTCCGCCTACCGCGGCGCGGTGGTCGTGGTCTCCCACGACCGTCGCTTCCGCAGCGGGTTCCGCGGGCGCGAGCTGGAGCTCGACGGGGGCCGGGCAGTGGGGGAGCGCGAGCGCGTCGCGCGGAGCCGCTGAACGACGGGGACGGAGGGCGCGCTCCGGGTGCGCCCTCCGCCCCGAGGGCCGAGAGTGGAGAGAAGGCCCGCGAGGGAAGGGTGAAGGAGCAATCAGCCCGGTGGCGGGGGCATGGCGGCGTGGTGATCGGGCACGCGTGCGGACACGCCGGACGGTGACGCGCGGCCGGGGACCGGACGGTGTACGCGTCCGTGGGAACAGTGCACGGCACTCGGAACCGGCTGGTGGTCGGCACCCGATCGCCCCTGCTGCACAGCCCACGAACACCACCGGCCACGGGCCCCACACCGAACCGCCCGCACACGTTGCAACCGTCGAAAACCGGGCACCCGCAACACCGTCAAGACATCACGGCATCCAAGCCATCATCACCGCCAAGGCTGTCACGACTGTCAGTCGGTGACCCGCGAATCCTGAGGAGGAAGCGCCATGCACCTTTCGCTCCTTCAACCGATCATCGACCGGCCGGGCCCCTGGGCATCCGTGTACGCCGAGGTGCCGCACAGCACCGAGGACGCGGCCAAGCAGCGCGAACTGTCGGCGGACGCGGCGGCCCGGCAGCTCGCGGAGCAAGGGGCGGACCGGGCCACGTGCGACGCCGTACGCGAGGCCCTGGCCGGCGTCCGCGCCGACGGGGACGGCGCGGCCCTGGCCGGGCACGCCGTCTTCGCCACGGACGGCGAGGTCGTCCTGGACGCGCCGCTCTCCGGACGCCCCGCCAGGTCGTTCGCGACCTGGTCGCCGCTGCCCAGGATCACCCCGTGGGCCGAGGCCGCGGCGGACGACACCCGGTGCCTCGTCGTGTACGTGGACCGGGAGGGAGCCGACTTCGCGCTGCACAGCGACCAGGGCACCCGGGACGCCGGCACGGTCGAAGGCCTGGACTGGCCGATCCACCGCACCTCGACGGCGGACTGGTCCGAACGCCACTTCCAGACCGCGGTCGAGAACACCTGGGACCAGAACGCCGGCGACATCGCCGAGGCCGCGCAGCGGGTCTTCGACAGCTGCGGCGCCAAGGTCATGCTCCTGGCCGGCGACCCCCGCGAACGCCGCACGGTCCACGAAAAGCTCCCCGAGCAACTGCGCGCCGTGACCTACGAGACCGACCACGGCGGCCGGGCCGCGGGTTCCGAGAGCACCGCGCTGGAACGCGACATCGCCCATGTACGCGCCGCCCACGAGCGCGACCACGTGACGGACGTCCTCGACCGCTTCCGGGCGGGTGCCGGAGTGGGCGGCACGGACCCCGCGTACGCCGCCACCGGCGTGCCGGCTCTCGTCGAGGCAGCACGCGAACACCGCATCGACACCCTGATCATCACCCCCGGCGGCGCCGACGCCGGCCGTGAGGTCTGGGTGGGCCCCGGCGCCGACCAACTGGCGGTCCGCAACTCCGAACTCCAGTACCTCGGCGAGACCAACCCGTCCGCTGCCCGCGCCGACGACGCCCTGCTCCGCTCGGCCGCCGCCAACGGCGCCGACGCCGTGGTCGTCCGCGACCCCTCCGAAGCCCCGGCCGGCGGCCTCGGCGCCATCCTCCGCTGGAGCACACCGACCCAGCACGAGTAGGGCCACGGCCGGTTCGCCACCGGTGCCCGGGCAGTGCGAAGACTGCCCGGGCACCGGTGTTCCGCGTGTGCGCGGGCGGTACGGGAGACCGGTCGAGGCAGGTCGGAACCAGCCTCGGCCGACCCGGATCCGGTCAACTCCGGTACCGGGCATGGCAGTACGACCGGCCGTACATCTAGAGTCCTAAAGTGCTAGGAG
Organism: Streptomyces sp. NPDC030165; assembly: GCF_055573595.1. Classification (NCBI taxonomy): domain Bacteria; kingdom Bacillati; phylum Actinomycetota; class Actinomycetes; order Kitasatosporales; family Streptomycetaceae; genus Streptomyces; species Streptomyces sp. NPDC030165. The sequence continues at coordinate 129,764 of NZ_JBVIBD010000022.1, forward strand.
CCTAGATGAATAGAGTTTTCCCGTGATGGAGTTTCACCTTGACACCCGGTCCGGTGTCGCGCCGTACCTGCAACTGGTCCAGCAGGTACGCCAGGCCCTGCGGCTGGGTCTGCTGTCCGAGGGGGACCGTCTGCCCACGGTCAAGGACGTCGCCGCCCAGGTGGCGGTCAACCCCAACACCGTCCTCAAGGCCTACCGGGAGCTCGAGCACCAGGGCCTCGCCGCGCCCAAGCCCGGTGTCGGCACCTTCGTGACCGGCACGCTCGGCGACTTCTCGACCGCCGAACACGAGCCGCTGCGCCAGGAGTTGCTGCGCTGGCTCGGCAGGGCGCGGACCGCCGGGCTGGACGCGGAGAGCATCGAGGCCCTGTTCCGGACCACGTTCCGTACGCACACCGAAGAGGAGACATGACCGCGATTGTCGAAACCGCAGGCCTGGGCAAGCGGTACGGGCGCCGGCAGGCACTGTCCGACTGCACCCTGAGTGTGCCGAGGGGGCGGGTGGTCGGACTGGTCGGCCCCAACGGCGCAGGGAAATCCACCCTGTTACAACTGGCCTGCGGGTTGATCACTCCGACCTCGGGCACCATCACGGTACTCGGCGGCCCTCCCGCGTCCGGCCCGGAACAGCTGGCGAAAGTCGGCTTCGTCGCCCAGGACGCACCGGCCTACGCCGCTCTGACCGTCGCCGACCACCTGCGCCTGGGGGCCCGTCTCAACCCGGGCTGGGACGCCCGGCTCGCGGACGACCGGATCCGCCGTATCGGTCTCGACCCCGGCCAGCGGGCCGGTGATCTCTCCGGCGGGCAGCGCGCCCAGCTCGCCCTGACCCTCGCGGTCGCGAAACGGCCCGACCTGCTGCTTCTGGACGAGCCGGTGGCCGCACTGGACCCGCTGTCGCGGCGCGAATTCCTGCGCGGCCTCATGGAGTTCGTGGCGGAGCACGAAGCCACCGTCATCCTCTCCTCGCACCTCGTCTCCGACCTGGAACGGGTCTGCGACCACCTGATCTCCCTCGTCGCCTCCCGCGTCCGGCTCGCGGGCGACGTCGAGGAACTGCTCGCCACCCACTTCCGCCTCACCACGGCGCGCCGCGACGTCGAGAGCCTGCCGGACGGCCTGGAGGTCGTCCGGGCCGCCCACACCGGCCGGCAGAGCACCTTCGTGGTACGTGCCGAGACGGCCGTCCATGACCCGTCCTGGGCCATGGAACCGCTCGACCTGGAGGACCTTGTGCTCACCTACCTGGAGCCGGCCGGAGCCGCGCCCGGCACCCGACCCGTACGGGAGACGCTGAGATGATCTGGCTGACCTGGCGACAGTTACGCGTCCACGTCCTCGTCGCCCTCGGCGTCCTGGCCGCGTTCGCCGTTCTCCTCCTGTTCACCGGCCTGCGGATGCGGCACTCCTACGACACCGCCGTCGCCGGCTGCGCGAGCGGCTGTGACGCGGTCAGGGCGGACTTCCTCTCCGGGTACACCGGTCTCTCCTACCTCGCCACGGGGCTGATGATCGCCGCTCCCGGCCTCCTCGGTGTCTTCTGGGGCGCGCCGCTGGTCGCCCGCGAACTGGAGACGGGAACCCACCGGCTGGTCTGGAACCAGAGCGTCACCCGCACCCGCTGGCTCGCGGTCAAGCTCGCCACCGTCGGTCTGGCCGCCGTCACCGTCACCGGACTGCTCAGTCTCCTGGTGACGTGGTGGGCCGGTCCGTTCGACCGGGTGACCATGGACCGGTTCTCGCCCCTGCTGTTCAGCGCGCGCGGCATCGTGCCCCTCGGCTACGCGGCCTTCGCGTTCACCGTCGGCGCCTGCGCCGGGCTGCTGATCCGCCGGACCGTACCCGCCATGGCCGTCACCCTGGCTGTCTTCGCCGCCGTCCAGATCCTGGTGCCGCTCGCGGTCCGCCCGTACCTCCAGGCGCCGGTGCACACCGATGTCGCGCTCGTCTTCCCGCCGACCGGGTCCGACCGCTTCACGTTCGTCAGGTCCGGCTCCGGCTCCGACGTCCACGTGGACGTACGGGTGTCCAGACCCGGCGACTGGGTCGTTTCCGGGACCACCCCGATCCTCGACCGCTCGGGCCGCCAGACCAGCGGCAGTCTGGCCTGCGCGAAGAGCGCGGCGCCGGCCGGCGGCGAGGAGGCGTCAGGCTGCTCCGACCCGACGGGCCTGCACACACGGATCGCCTATCAGCCCGCCGACCGCTACTGGGCCTTCCAGTGGTCCGAAACCGCGGTCTACCTCGCCCTCGCCGTACTGTCGGGCGGCTTCTGCTCCTGGTGGCTGCGCCGTCGCAGGAGCTGATCGGTCCGGACCCCCGCGGCGCGCTCCTTCCGCCGGGGCCGGCCGTCAGGTCCAGGGCCGCCCCGGCAGACGGGGCCGAGCTGGTCAGGCGGAGCCGTGGGAACCGGCTGAAGGTGCCGTGACCTGCTTGCTGCCGGCCTTGGTGAAGACCGTCACGTCAACTCGACCTTCCTTTCGCTCGTCCTCCTGTGGCCCACGTTCGCAGGCTAGGAGCGGGCGGGCAGGGCGGGCAGGGCGCACGTTCCGCGCCCGGTCGCGGGATGCGGGCGCACGCCGGGCGGTGCGGCGCGTCCGTCCCACTGGGCGCGGGTGACTCACGGGGAAGGGCCGGTCTCGGCTGCGGACGGACGGCGGGCAGCCCTGGGCCCCGTGGAGGTCACCGCGTTACGGTCCATGACCGTGGACCGCTGAACCGAGAACACCATGCAGGCGCGCACCGGCCCCCGTGGGGCGCGCGCCGACGAGGAGGTCACCTTGGCCCGTACCGCCCCGACTCCGGACGCCGCGATCCGCACCCGGCTCGACGCCGTTCGTGACGCGCTGCTGTCGCTCGCCCGCGACCTCCACGCACACCCCGAGACGGCTTTCGCCGAGCACCGTGCGGCCGATGCCCTGACCCGCCTGCTGGCGGACGCCGGCTTCGCCGTGGAACGCGGCACGGCCGGGCTGCCGACCGCCTTCACGGCCACCGCGGGACCGGCCGACGCCGACCTGACCGTGGGGCTGTGCCTGGAGTACGACGCGCTGCCCGGCCTCGGCCACGCCTGCGGGCACAACCTGATCGCCGCCGCGGGGGCGGGCGCCGCCATCGCGCTCGCGGCGGCTGCCGGTGACCTCGGGCTGCGGGTGAAGGCGCTGGGTACGCCGGCGGAGGAAGGAGGCGGCGGCAAGATCCTCATGCTGGACGCGGGCGCCTTCGACGACGTGTCGTGCGCGATGATGGTCCACCCGGGCCCGGCGGACGATTTCGGCGGTACGTCCCGGGCATCACGCGGCGTGAAGGCGGAGTACCGGGGCCGTGCCGCGCACGCGGCCGTCGCCCCGCACGACGGCCTGAACGCCGCCGACGCGTGTGTGGTCGCGCAGACCGCGCTGGCCCTGCTGCGCCAGCAACTGCCCGACGGCGTACGGATGCACGGCATCGTCACGCACGGCGGCGACCGCACCAACATCATCCCGGCGCGGTCCCGGATGAGCTGGCAGCTGCGCGCCGACACCCTGGACGGACTGGAGGCCCTGTGGCCCCGTGTCCGGGCCTGCTTCGAGGCGGGCGCGATGGCCACCGGCTGCGAGCTGACGCTGACCGAGCCGGCCCCCGCCTACGCCGACCTGCGCCAGGACGTGTGGCTGGGCGACACCTACGCGCGGCACGTACGGGCGCTGGGCCGTGACCCCGAGCCCGCGGCCTTCATCGGGGCCTCCACCGACATGGGCAACATCAGCCACTTCCTGCCCGCCATCCACCCCACCATCGGCCTGTCCTGTCGTGCTCGGCCGCATACGGCCGAGTTCGCCGCGGCGTCCGTCGGTGAGAACGCCGACCGCGCGGTGTCGGACGCGGCCCTGGCCATGGCTCTGACGGCCGCGGACCTGGCCGGTGACCCGGACCAGCGGGCCCGGGTCACGGCGGCGCACCGGGCCCGGGCCGGTGGGGCGGGCCCGCGTCAGCGGCGCTCGTCGGCCGGTTCGCCCTTGGGGTGACCGGCCGCGTTCTGCTGCTCCTCCAGGTTCGTGGAGAACGTGTCCCCTTCCTTGCCGACCCGCTCGTCCTCGTTCTCGTCGCCCGTGACGTCCAGCTCCGCGTCCTCGAACTCCTTGATCACCTCGTCGGCGGCGGAGTCGGTGGGCTTGCGGTCGTTTCCCATGGAGCAGTCCTTCCTGTGGGCCCGTCGGCCGTGCGGTCCGGCGGGCCGGTCGTCCGGCCGGCGCCCCGCGGCCCCGGCCTGCGGGGCGGCGCGGTGGCCGGGCACCCGTTTCCCACCGGGTGCCGCACGCCCCAGCGGGTTCCCTGCCGTGCGGTGATCATGCCCGGAGCGGCGGCGGGCCGTTCGCCCGTACGGGTTTCCCGTGCCGTACGGGGGCTACCCGGTGCTGCGGCCGTTCGCGGCGGACCGGGGCGGGCGTCCGGCCGGTCCGCCGCGCCACCGAGACCAGGAGGTGTGTGGGATGTTCCGAGCGATCGCGGACGTGCTGAGGGCCGTGGGCAGCACGCTCGCGGCAGTGGTCACACTGCCGTTCAGGGCGCTGGCCCGGTTGTTCGGGGGTGCTTCGCGTTCGGCCCGCTGATTCCGCCGCTGATGCAGCCGGAAAACCGGAAAAACCGGAAAAACTGCAAAAGCCGTAAAAACCATAAAGACCGGAAAAGGCGTACGGCCGCGTGACGGCCGTACGCCTTCGCGCTGGTGCGCCGGGTCTCAGCCGGCCGGCGCCGGCCGACCCCAGTGCCGGTGTGCCGCGACCGCGTCCGCGAACGCTCCCGTGAAGGCCTGGGCCGTCGCGCCGTCCGGCAGCCGGTCCGTGACGATGCCCAGTTCGGAGACGGTCGAGTCCCCGTCGGCGGCCGTACGCAGCTCGTCCGGGAGCAGGCCGGCCAGCTTGTCCACGCTCGTGCCCAGGGCGCCGACCGGCTTGCCGTGGCGGTAGGCGTTGCGGACGAACCGCAGGGCCGCGTCGTCGGCCGCCGCGTTGCCGGAGTCCAGCCCGCCCGGGGGCAGCAGCACCGCGTCGTAGAGCACCGAGGCGACGGTGGGCAGCGCCCGGTCCACGGCGAGCGTGCTGCCGTCCTTGTCCTGGACGGTGCCGTCCTGCGGGGCGAGCAGTTCCACGATCGCGCCGCGTTCGGTCAGCGCGTCACGGACCGCGATCGTCGGGGCGGCGTCCACACCGTCGGAGACCAGCACGGCGATCTGCCGGGTGCTGATCGAGCCGTCCCCGCGGTTGTTCTCCAGGCTCAGCGCGGGGGAGAGGGCCGGCCGCGGCGTGTCCGGGCGCTCCGGCGGCGCGGGTACGCCGATGCCCTCGGCGACCGCGACGGCCAGCGCGTGGTCCACGTACGAGAGCTGCTCGACCGTACGGGCGCGGACTTCCTTGGCGCCCACCTTGCCCAGCTCGAAGCGGAACGCGTCGACGATGTGCTGCTGCTCCCAGTCGGCCATGCTGTGCCAGAACATCGCGGTCTGGGTGTAGTGGTCCGCGAAGCTGGGGCTGCGGCGGCGGATCTTGTGACCGTCCACGCGCTCGGTGTAGTGCCGGAAGGCCGGGTCGTCCGGGTCGGCCAGGGCCGGGCAGCCGCCGCCGAGCGAGTTCGGGTGGTAATTGGCGCCGCGGTGGATCTCGTTCTGGTGGTATCCGTCGCGCTGGTGGTTGCGGACCGGGGCGACCGGCCGGTTCACCGGGAGCTGGGCGAAGTTCGGTCCGCCGAGCCGGATGAGCTGGGTGTCCAGGTAGGAGAAGTTGCGGGCCTGGAGCAGCGGGTCGTTGGTGAAGTCGATGCCCGGCACGACGTTCGCCGTGTGGAAGGCGACCTGCTCGGTCTCGGCGAAGAAGTTGTCGGGGTTGCGGTCGAGCACCATCCGGCCGATGGGCTGCACCGGGACCTGCTCCTCCGGGATGATCTTGGTGGCGTCCAGCAGGTCGAAGTCGAAAGCGTGCTCGTCGGACTCCGGTACGAGCTGCACGCCCAGCTCCCACTCGGGGTACCGGCCGGCCTCGATGGCGTCCCACAGGTCCCGGCGGTTGAAGTCGGGGTCCCGGCCCTGGGTCTCCTGGGCCTCGTCCCACACCAGGGAGTGCACGCCCAGCTTCGGCTTCCAGTGGAATTTCACGAAGGTGCCTTGACCCTGCGCGTTGACGAACCGGAAGGTGTGCACGCCGAAGCCCTGCATCATCCGGTAGCTGCGCGGGATGGCCCGGTCCGACATCAGCCACATGATCGTGTGCAGCGTCTCGGGCTGCAGGGAGACGAAGTCCCACAGCGTGTCGTGTGCGGACGCACCCGTCGGTATGTCGTTGTGCGGCTCCGGTTTCACCGCGTGCACGAAGTCCGGGAACTTGATGCCGTCCTGGATGAAGAAGACCGGGAAGTTGTTCCCCACCAGGTCGTAATTGCCCTCCGAAGTGTAGAACTTCGTCGCGAAACCACGTACGTCACGCACGGTGTCGGCGGAGCCGCGCGGGCCCTGCACGGTGGAGAACCGGACGAACACCGGAGTCTTCACGGTCGGGTCCTGGAGAAAGGCTGCCCGGGTGAATTCGGCGCACGACCGGTAAGGCTGGAAATAGCCGTACGCACCCGCGCCGCGCGCGTGCACCACCCGCTCCGGAATCCGCTCGTGGTCGAAGCGGGTGATCTTCTCCCGGAAGTGGAAATCCTCCATCAGCGTGGGGCCGCGCTCGCCGGCCTGCAGAGAATCGTCGGTGTGGTCGACCGGCACACCCTGGTCGGTCGTCATGGGCCCGGAATCCGGGGCTGCGGCACGGAAGCGGTCACGCTGTTCTTGTTTCGGATCGGCCATCGGAATACTGCTCCTTGTCTGCCCTGTCCACGCGCGTAAGGGCGCCCGCACGGCGAATGCGCGCCGCGTCCGGCGGCCCGTCGCAAGGGCACTCCGCAAGGCCGGGTATCCGATCGGCCGAATGGTCAAACGTGCGTTTCGGGCCGGTCGGATGACGGCGTGCAGCGACGCGTGAGCGCTCCGCAGGCGAGTCGGCGCTGATCGTCCTATGCTCGGGGGTACAGACGTTGGGCGTATGCCGCGTGCCTGGTCGGACCCGGTATGCGGGCAACGTGAGGTTGTCCGGCCGGTGTGCCTCCGCCGTCTCGGAGACGACGCCCACCCCGCGTCCGTTGGGAGAGTGATCCCGTGAGCACAGCCGCCACGGCTCCGTCACACCGCCGACGAGCTTTTCCGGACACGCCGGACGCGGCCGAGACGAACGCCGTTTTCACGCGTCTGGCAGAACTTCCCGAAGGCCCGGAGAAACGGCGGCTGCGTGACGAACTGACACGAGCCTGGCTGCCGATGGCCGTACGTCTCGCGCTGCGTTTCCGGGACCGCGGTGAAAGCATGGACGATCTGAAACAGGTGGCGGCGCTGGGCTTGGTGAAGGCGATCAGCGGGTACCGGCCCGAACGTGGCAGCGCATTCGAGAGTTACGCCATCCCCACCATCGTCGGGGAGGTCAAGCGGCATTTCCGGGACTGCACCTGGGGCGTGCACGTACCCCGTCGTGTCCAGGAACTCCGCAATACCGTGCGGCTCGCCGTACGCGAACTGGCCACGGCCTCCGACAGCCGTTTCCCGACCGTCACGGAGATCGCCGAACGCACCCGGCTCTCCGCCGACGACGTCATCCTCGGCCTGGAAGCCATCGAAAGCTACAAGACTCTTTCGCTGGACGCCGAGCGGCCGGGCGCCGACGATGATTTCGCCCTTCGTGACAGTATCGGTTTCACCGAGTCGCAGTACGAGCTGGTGCTCGCCCGGGAAACGGTGCGCGACGGTCTTCGCGGCCTTCCGGAGCGTGAGCGCCGCATCCTGTACATGCGGTTCTTCTGCGACATGACACAGAGCCGTATCGGCGAGGAACTGGGGCTGTCCCAGATGCATGTGTGCCGTCTCATCAAGCGGACCTGCGCGCGCATTCGCGAGCAGGCCGACGGGACCGGCCCCGAGGCGCCCGCCAGTTCGGTCGCGGCATGAGCCGATGGAAATGACATGCGGTCCTGCCTTTCCTGGTAGGACCGCAGTAGCAGTGCTGGACACAATGGTGGAGAAGGGCCGGCTTTACATGGGCGAGTGCCAGATGACGTTCGTTCCCGGGGTGCCGTCGTGGGCCACCCTCCTGACGGGGGACCTCGATGTCGCGAAGCGTTTCTACGGGCCGCTGCTGGGCTGGCGGTTCGAGGCCGGACCGGACCGGTGGGGCCCGTACGTACGGGCGATGGCCGGGGACACGGCGGTGGCGGGGCTGAGCGCGGCCGCCCGCCACACCGAACTGCCCAACGCGTGGACGACGTACTTCGGGACGCGCAACGCCGACGACGCGGCGAACGGGGTCCGGGAACGCGGCGGCACGGTCGCCATCGGCCCGCTGGACTTCGACGCGGGCCGGCTGGCGCTGGCCGCCGACCCGGCGGGGGCCAACTTCGGCCTGTGGGAGTGCCGCGAGAGCACCCCGCAGACGCACCGGCAGGCGGTCGGCACCGGCGCGCCGGTCTGGGTGGAGCTGCGCACCCGGGACGCGTTCGACGCCGCGCGCTTCTACGGCGACCTCTTCGACTGGTACAGCGAAGCGGACGACAGCCCCTTCGACGTGCGCTGGGAGGACGAGCGGGTGGTGCTCAGCGTCGAGGAGCGGGACGCGGTGGGCCTCTACGGCGGCGCGATCGAGGCGGCGGCCGACCCTCAGGTGCGGCCGCGCTGGAACATCCACTTCCAGGTGCCGAGCGTCGAGGAGGCTGTGGAGACCGCGAAGAAGCTCGGTGGCCGGGTGGAGTCCCAGGCCGAACGCACCTCGCACGGCCCCGTGGCCGAACTGCGCGACCCGGAAGGCACCCTCTTCCACATCATCGCCCTCTCCTGAGCCCGCCGCAGCCCGCCCGCAGCCCGCCCGCCGGGGCTACCGCACCGCGACCAGCACCGCGTCCTCGCCGAACTGCCAGACCGGTGCGGCGTGCCGGAACCCGGCCCGGCGCAGCAGCCGTACGTGGTGGGACAGGGGCATTCCGTTGTGGACCCGGTGCGGGGTGTGCCGGGCCCGGCGGGCGGTGAACGGGTCGGCCAGCTCCGGGTCGGCGGCGGCAGCGGCCCACCAGGACGCCCAGTCCTCGCGGCCGGGCGGCCGCTGCCGTTCGGCCCGCCGCAGGCCCACCTGCGCGGCCACCTCCGCGGCCCGGTCCCCCCGCGGGCTGCGGAACCGGTCGCTGTTGACGAGTACGCCGCCGGGCCGGACGAGGCGGGCGAGGTCCTCGTACGCCCGGCGCAGCGCGTCCGGCGCGAGGCAGTGCAGCGCCGTCGACGAGACCGCCGCGTCCAGCGGACGCTCCAGGCCCAGGGCGTCCGTCCAGCCGGGCACGCCCACCGGCGCCTCGACGAACCGCACCGTGTCGCCGTAGTGGGCCTCTCCCAGGGCCAGCAGTACGGGGTCCTTGTCGACGGCCACGACGTCCGCGCCGGGCAGCCGCCGGGCCAGCCGCGCGGCCAGCGACCCGGGCCCGCACCCGAGGTCGAGGACCAGCGACCGCTCCTGCCGGCCGGTCACCTTCTCGACGGCGTCGGCGACGACCGTGAAGCGCTCCTCACGGTCGATCGCGTACCGCTGCTGCTGCCGTTCCCACCGCCGTACCCACACGGCGGCCGTAGCCGTACTCAGTCCCATCCGGTCGCGCCACCTCAGCCGTCTCGCACCTGTCCGCCCGGTGGCTTTCAACCTACAGGTGAAAACGGTTTCCAATGGCGTGCTGTCACTCCAAAGGGGGCAGGCGCACGCCCCGGCCAGGGCGCGCGCTCCCCTCAGGCGCACGCCCCCAGCACGTCCAGCAGCCGGTCGATCTCCTCCGGGGAGTTGTACGCGTGCAGACTCACCCGGACCGAGTGCTGCCGCTCGCCCCCGCTGCCCTGGCACAGGCTGTCCGAACGGACCATGAAGCCGTGGTCGAACAGCGCGAAGCCCAGATCGCCCGAGTCGATGCCGTGGTGCCGGAAGGTCACGATGCCCTGCCGCCGCTGTACGTCCGCGTCGGCCGCCAGGCTGCGCCGGCAGCCCAGGACCTCGTACGCGGGCAGCCGGCGCAGGCCCTCGGTCAGCCGCGCGGCCAGCGCGGTGGTCCACCGCTCGACGCGGCCGGTGCCCACCGAGTCCAGCCAGTCGAACGCGGCCAGCAGGCTTCGGATGCCGGTGGTGTTGGGGCTGCCGTCCCACCCGCCGGGCACGAACGCCGGGCCCCGCGCGTTACGGGCCCACACGGCACCCGAGCCGGGCAGCGCCAGCGCCTTGTGCCCGGAGAAGACGGCGAAGTCCACGTCCAGGTCCGCCAGCGACACCGGGATGTGCCCCACACTCTGGGCCGCGTCCAGGCAGATCGGCACGTCGGGGCCCACCGCCTGCCGGATGCGGTGCACGTTCATGTCGCCGCCGTACACGTGATGCACGTGGGTGACCGCCACGAAGCGGGTCCGCGGCCCGGTCAGGGAGGCCAGCGCCGCCGGATCGTAGTCGCCGGAACCCGCCTGGTACGGCATCGGGCGGACCCGGATCCGCAGGCCCTGCCGGGCGAGCAGGTCCCGGACCTCCAGCCACGGCACGATGTTCGCCTGGTGGTCGGCGAGCGGCACCACGATCTCGTCGCCGTCGCCCAGACGGCCGGCCAGCCAGTCGTGCGCGACGGCGCGCAGCCCCGCCGTCGCCCCGCTGACGAAGTGCACCCCGGAGCGCTCCGGCTCCGGATCGCCGAGGAACTCCTTGATCCGCTGACGGGTCTCCTCGACCAGCGCCGTGGTGCGGTTGGCCCAGGTGTACGTGCCGCGCCCGGCGTTGGCGTTGCCGGTGGTGAGGTAGTGCAGCACGGCGTCCAGGACGGCCTGCGGCTTCTGTGTCGTGGCGGCGCTGTCCAGGTAGGCGAGCTGCGGGGCGCCGGTGATGATGGGGAACTGGGCGCGTACGCCGGTGTGCCACGCGCGCAGTTCGTCCAGGGCCGCGGTGGCGGGTGCGTTCGTCGTGGTCATCGGCTGTCACTCCCGTACCAGCGGGGCGCCCGCGTCGCGCCAGGCGATGATTCCGCCACGCAGACTGCGGATGTCGGGGTGGCCCATGCGGGCCAGCAGCGCGGCGTACCTGGCGGACTGCTCGCCGACCGGACAGGCCAGCAGGACCGGGCGGCTCTTGCTGAACGGCAGGCCGCCTCTCACCAGTTCACCGAAGAGCTCGTCGACGATGTTGACCGAACCGGCGATGTGCAGCGCGGTGTAGGCGAACGGGCTGCGCAGGTCCACGACGAGCGGCCGGTCGCGCTCGATCCACCGTACGGCGTCCTCGACGCCGATGTCCGGTGCCCGGCGTACCTCGGTGTCGGAGAGGGTGGCGACGGAGTTCGGCTGCGGCGGCCGGCCCAGCAGCTCGGGCCGCCGCTGCCGTACGTAGCCGAGGTAGCTCTCGATGCGGTCGCACACGATGAATACGGCGGTCCGGCGTCCGTCCGGGCCGTCCGGGTCCGCCCCCGGTGCCGGGTCGGTGTCCACCTCGCGCAGGTGCCGCACGGCACCGAAGTACGCGGCTCCGCTGGTCGGACCGGCCAGGATGCCGCACCGCCGGGCCAGGGTCAGCATTCCGTCGATCGCCTCGTCGGCGGTGACGGAGGCGATCGTGTCGTACGTCCCCGGGTCGAACAGGCCGACCTCCTGCACCTCGTCGATGGTGCGGATACCGGGCACGAAATCCGCCTTGTGCGAGACCAGCCCGACCACGTCCACCCCGGGGTCGTGCTCCCGCAGCACCCGGGCGACCCCGGTGGACGAGCCGGCCGTGCCGACACAGGCGATGAACCAGTCCGGCGCCCGGCCGTCCAGGTCCTTGACGATCTCCGGGCCGGTGCCCTCCATGTGGGCCTGCGTGTTGCGGTCGTTGTAGTACTGGTCCGTGTACAGATAAGCGCTGCCCGGCTCGGTGAGCGTCTGGTGGAAATGGGTGAGCGGGTCGTCGGTGTTGGTCGGGTCGAGACATTCGGTCTGTCCCGGCAGCTCCTCGACCTCCGCGCCCAGCAGCAGGAGGAGGTCCTTGACCTCCGGTATTCGCATCCGGTTCGTGACGCTCTTGAACGGCACCCCGTGCATCCCGGCGAGCACGGCCAGCGCCTTGGCGGTGTTGCCGCTGGACAGCTCGATGACGGTACGGTCCTCGTCCACGGCGGCGGGCAGCCCGGCCCGCACCATGTTCCAGGCCGCCCGGTCCTTGACCGAGCCGAACGGGTTGAGCATCTCCAGCTTGGCGTACAGATCGATGGTGCGCAGGCCGTGCACGGACGGATCGATGCGTACGAGCGGGGTGTTGCCGATGGCGTCGGTGATGCGCTCGAACCTCATGCAGACCCTTTCCTCCGGCGGTTCACGTGCGGCCAGTACTGTTCGTCCAGGCACCAGTGCCAGGAGGTCTCCTCCCCGTCCGCGTCGTCCGCGGGGCCCTCCTGCCATACGGCGACCTTGCGGGCGACGGGCTGCTGCTGGGCCTCGTCGGCGCTGAAGTCCATGCAGTAGCCGGCGGTGTTCGCGAAGGCCAGCAGGTCACCGGGGCGCGGCGCGCGCGGCAGGTGGACCGCGCGCCGGGTGATCATGTCGGCCTCCAGGCAGAGGTTGCCCGCGAGGTAGCACGCCACCGGACCGGCGTCCGGGGCGCCTCCCGGCGCGGCCCGCGGGACGAGGACCGGATCGACGAGGACGCCGTGCTCCTCCAGGCCGATGTCGTCGGCGTTCGCGTCCAGGCGCACCAGGAGGTGGCCGGGGCCCGTACGGCTTCCGGGGCCCGCGGGCTCACCGGTGGCTCCCGTACGGTCAGCGGCTTCCACGCGGTCCGCGGCTTCCGTACGGCGCACCTCCAGCACCCGCGCCAGGGTGACCCCGCACTGGTCCAGCAGCGCGCGCCCGGGCTCCGTGTGCAGCTCGTACAGGTTCTCCAGCAGCAGGGTGGCCAGCGGACGGCCCAGGGAGGGGGCCGGGAGCGAGAGGAGCGCGTCCAGGTATTGGGCGCCGGCGGTCGGACGGTGCGCCGGGTACAGCGCCAGCGCGCCGCGCAGGGTGCCGTTCTCGTTGCGCAGGCCGTAGGTGTGCCGGCGCCAGGTCATGGGCGGGCGGGTGCCCAGCGCGGCGTTGGTCAGCTCGGTCGTGTACCGCTGCCACTGGGCGCCGTCGGCGAGGTAGTCGGTGCCGAAGCCGCCGCCGATGTCGACGGCGCGCGGCGTGAAGCCCCGGGCGCGGCAGACGTCCAGGGCCTTGACGCACCCTTCGAGCGCCACCGCCTTCTCGGCCGGGCTGGTCGTGTCGAGGTGGTAGCCCACTCCGGTCAGCTCCACCGCGCCGCGGTGCCGTTCCACCGACTTCAGCAGGCCGTCCAGCTCCGCTTCCGCCGTGCCGAAGCGGCTCTGCCGGGTCAGCAGCTTGACACCGGGGGCACAGAAGCCGGAGAGCCGCAGCAGGATGCGGGCGCGGGGGAGGCCGTAGTCCCGTACCAGCGCGGCGAGTTCGTCCAGCTCGGCCGGGCTGTCGATGTTCACGGTGGTGCCCGAACGGGCCGCCAGCCACAGGAACTCCGGGTTCTTCGGCCCGGTCGCCATGATGCGCTCTGGTACGAAGCCGGACCCCAGGGCATGCTGGAGTTCGCCGAGGGAGGCGACGTCCACGGCCGCCTCGGTGGCGGCGAGCCGGCGGACCAGGGCGCTGGAGCGGTTCGCCTTGTGCGCGAAGAAGATGCCGCCGCTGAGGTGGTGTCTTCTGTAGACGGCCCGGAAGGCGGCCAGGTTCTCGGCCGTCCGGTCCGGTAACACCACGTTCAGCGGCGACCCGAGCCCGCCGGCGAGCGTATGGAGAAACGTCCTTGCGCGCAGCAGGGACGCCAGCCGGGGCTCCAACCGGGGTTCGAGGTACAACGGAACGTCCATACGCAATACTTCCCCCGGTACGGACCCCAGGCCACCTCATCCGCGGAAACGGACGGGGCGGACCGGCCGCGGGCGCGGCCGGCCCACGGCGGTCACACGGTGGCGGTACGGGACTCCGCCAGGTGCCGCACGCCCGACCGTACGGCCCAGAAGAAGACCGCGAGCGCGAAGGCCGCCACGACCAGCGAGTCGTAGGGGGCCGGCAGCCGGGTGGAGCCCCCGAAGCTGCCCAGCCACGACAGGACGGTCAGTACCGTCAGGTATGTCACCAGCCAGGCCCCGGTGCGCAGTTCGGCACGGAGCGGCAGGCGCCGCCCGGCCCCGTCCCGGTCGCCGACGGCGTCCGCCGCACCCTTCCCGGAGCGCCGCATGGCCAGGAAGATCAGCAGTCCGGCGAGGACCAGCGGCAGGGCCAGGCGCAGGGTGTGCCAGCCCGACCAGTACACGAACTCGCTCGCCACCACGAAGCTGACCGGCGCGATCCAGCGCAGTCCCGGCACCCAGCCGGTCGTGCTGCTTCCCGGGTCGGCGAGGAAGACCGCGGCGGCGACCGCTGAGGCCCCGTAGATCAGCAGGTACATGTTGCCCATGACACTGACGATGTCCTGCCAGCCGCCGAACGGCAGCAGGAAGATCACGATCACCGCGAGGTTGATGGCCAGTGCCCGGCGCGGCACGCCGAACCGCGCGTTGACCTTCATGAAGAACCGGGGGATCGTACGGTTCTTGGCGAGCGCGTAGGTGTGCCGGGCGTTGATGGCCACGCCCACGTACGCAGAGCCGCCGGGGGAGATCACCGCGTCCGCGTACAGCAGGCTGGACAGCCAGTGCAGGTTGAGGATCAGCGCCAGCTGCCCGAACGGGGACTCGAAGGAGACGCCCTTCCAGCCGCCGCCGAGCACACTCTCGGGGACGGTGAACAGGAACGCCACCTGGAGGGCCAGGTACATGGCGACGGCCAGGGCGATGCCGGTGAGGACGGCGGCGGGGATGGTCTTGCGGGGGTTGCGGGCCTCGCCGGAGAAGTCCAGCGGCGCCTGGAAGCCGTTGACCGAGTAGACGATGCCGCCGCCGGCCAGCGCGGTCAGGCAGGCGGCGTACCCGTACGGCGCGAAGCCGCCGTGGTCGGTCAGACGGCCCTCGTGCCAGCCGGAGGCGATCAGGGCGACGACGGTGACCACCGGGACCGCGATCTTGAACACCGAGACCAGGTTGTTCAGCCGTGCGAACATCCGCACCGCGAACCAGTTCAGCGCCGTCAGCACCACACTGAGCGCGGCGGCGACGCCCACGCCGGTCAGGGTCAGGGTGTGGCCGCTGTACAGACCGGGTACGTAGTGCGCGGCGTACTGCATGATCGCGCTGATCTCGGCCGCGGTGCCGCCCACCGAGAGCAGCACCGACCAGCCCACCAGGGTGCCGACCAGCCGGCCGTTGGCGAACAGCGGCCAGCGGACCGTACCGCCGCCCTCGGGCCGGGACGCGCCCAGCTCGATCATGACCAGCGCGACCAGACCGCACAGCAGGCCCGCACCGATCCAGGACAGCAGGGACGCGGGTCCGGCCGTCTGGGCCGCGTACAGGGCGGCGAACAGCCAGCCGGATCCCACGATGTTCGAGAACCCGATCGCGGTGAGCCCCCAGAACCCCAGGTCCCGGCGCAATCGGCGCTCCTGCGCCACCACGGGCGCACCGGCCTCGTCGACCTCACCCGTCACCTGACGTTCCGACACCGAACTTCCTCCCTGATGTTCCTGCCGACGGCGGCCGCCGCCCGCGCGCGGCGTGCACCGCGCATGCATCACCACAACAGTCACCGACCGCACAGATTCCTCTGCAGTCACACCGTCCGCCGCAGATGCCGGACGTGCACATGCGGATTCTGCCGTTCCGTGGCGGTGAAGACGCACGTCACCACGCATGACCGGGCATCCGGTGTCCGAATTGCCCGGTCATGGTGGAGGGAGTCCGGCGGCAACCGCGGTGGCACGCCTGCCGGGAGGGAGGGAGATTACGGCTGTGTGAAATCTGCGACCGGACGTTCGAATCGTCCCGATTCGGCCGGTCAGCTGCGCAGCGGACCCTCACACGTGTAGGACGCGCTGCCGGCCCGGCCGTCGGACCAGACGTCCACGGCCCCGAAGAAGCAGTCCATGTCGGCGAGGTTGTCGGCCGCGGGAGCCGCGCGGTCCAGCAGGAAGTAGTCGACGGCCTCCGACATGTCGGCGAAGACCCGGTCCGCGTCGCGGGCGTCGGAGAGGTTGGCGGTGATCCGGCCGGTGCAGGTGAAGCGGGCCCGGCCGGCCGTCTCGCCGCTGCCCGTGCAGGCCGGCGTGAGGTACGTGGCCGCGGCGAGGGCCGACCGGACCTCGGACGCCGCGGCGAAGCGCAGCGAGGCGACCGGGTGGAAGGTGGTGCGGGGTACGTACAGGTCGTCGACCTTGGCGATCTGCGCGTCGAGGAACGCGTCGTACGCCCGCTGCAACGCTCCGTCCGCGCCCAGCCTGCTCCGCCATGCGTCGAACCCCTTCGGGTCGTCGGCGCGCTGGTAGCCGTACATCTCCCGGAGCAGCGACGGCCGCCGCTGCCACAGGAACTCGAAGAAGGTGCCGGCGTAGTGGTAGAAGCGGAAGCCGTCGCCGGAGTACGTGGCGTGCAGCAGCCGGTTGACGCTCATCCGCGGGCCGCCGCCAGCCGTGTCCGCGATGACGCCCTTGACCAGCGATTTGCGCACCTTGACCCCGTCGTCGCGAGTGCCGCCGGCGAAGAACTCGGCGGTGCCCTCGTCCATGGCCGTGGTCAGGTCGCCGGTGTACCAGGGCGCCTCACCGAAGCTGCCCGGCACCGCCCAGCGGCCGTTGAGGTAGTGGGTGTACTCGTGCCGGAACAGCTCTTCGAGGGTCAGCGAAGAATCCTGCGGCACGCGCCGCTGATAGGTGTAGAAGGTCGCGCCGTTCTCGATGTAGACGCCGCCGTTGTCGGTGCCCATGCCGGTCAGCAGCGGGTGCATGATCTCGTACTCGGCGCGGGACGCGTACAGGTGGACGTGCAGCGTGGTGTTGGTGTCGCCGGCCAGCGGCCGGTCGGTGCCGAGCACCCGGAAGAACTGGGCCCTGACCTTCTTGCTCGCGTAGTAGAGCTGGTCGACGGTGGTCCGGTCGAGTGCGGTACGGACTTCGAGGGCGCCCCGGTCGTAGGTGTAGGTGTGGGGGAAGATCTCTTTCTCGATCTGCTGGAGACAGACGTTGTAGCGCGCGCAGACGCCGTAATGGTTGAGCCAGCCCGCCACGCCGGCCCACGGCGCGCTGCGACGCCCGAAGTTGGCCTCCGCGACGGCCAGCAGGGTGCCGAGGTCACTGACGACTGCGGGCTTGAGGGCGTCGATCTGCCCGAAGCGGCCGTACTCACCCAGCGCGTCGCGCACCGCCCAGGCGTTCGCCGTCCCCTTCAGGTGCGTGTGTCCGGAGAAGGCGCGGAAAGCGGCGCGGTACGGGGCGTCGGCGGTGACGGCGGCCCGGAAGGCGGTGTCGTGGTTGCCCGGGTACACGCCGAGGTAGTTGACGGTGAGCGCGGCGAGGGCGGCGCCGCCCCACATCGGGTCCGTGGCGGTCGGCGTGGCGGGCCCCATGGTGCCCAGCACCCGTCTCACCAGCGGGAGTTGGTGCTGGCGCAGCCCCGGCGCGCTCGCCGTGGTGAGGGCTTCGCGCAGCGTCTCGGCGTTGTGCCGGGTGGGCTCGAAGGTGCGGGCCGCGGTCCCGTACGCGGCGACGGCCGCCCGTATCGCCCCGACCGTGGGCGCGTCCGTCACGTCGATCTCGTCACGCGAGAAGTCGTGGTACACGACGGCGTGCAGGTAGGTGAACAGCTCGTACAGGTGGGTGGCGTCCGTCCCGTCGTGCCCTGGTGCGAGCGCGCCGGCCCGGCGGGACACGGCCTGGACGTGCGCCCGCGACATCACGGGGGCCAGCCGCGCGTCCCACTTCCAGATCAGGCCGCGCAGACAGCCTTCGACGGTGACGGCCGGGTCGGTGAGGAAGTCCGCGAGGGCCTCCGGGCCGAGGCGGGTCAGCGTGTCGAGGGTGCAGGGGGCCGCGGCGCCCGGGCGGTGGGCGGTACCGGAAGCGTCCCGTACCAGGTCGCCGGGGATGCGGCCCCGGGGGGTGAGGCCGTTGCCGGGTGGCAGGTCCCGCGCCGTCGGCTCGGGGGCGTCGGCGAATCTGTCGGCCCGGTCGGTGTCGCCGGCCTCGGGGGTGGGGGCCGCCGCCGGGACGGCCGACGGCCGGGCGGGCGCAGCGCCTTGGGCGGCCTGGGCCGCGGGGAGTACGAGTCCCAGTGACAGGACGGCGCCGAGCAGGCCCTTGCGCACAGTGCGTAACGGAAACACCGGCTGCTCCTGTGTAGAGGCGTGTAGGGCACGTACGCGCACGGCCGCCCAACTGGCCGACAGCACAGGCGAGTTGGTGACGTATCCAGCCGCTGCGCGCCCCGTAACCTAGTAATGTGACATTGCACTGACAACCCGTCGGGTAAGCCTTTCGGTTCCCCGGCTGCTCAGCGCCCCGAAGCCGTACGGGCCCGGGCCGGGGCCGTCTTCCGGCCGTCCCGTACGGTCCGCCGCGTGGCGGGCTCCTCCCCGTGCCGCGCCCACAGCGACCTCACGTGACCCAGATGGCGCGCGATGCACGCTTCCGCCCCTGTGGCGTCGCCCGCCAGCGCCAGGTCCAGCAGTTCCAGGTGCTCCTGCGCCGACGGCAGCAGCTCACCGCGCTCGTCGAGGCCGGTCAGCCCGTACAGGCGGGACCGCTTGCGCAGGTCGCCGACGGTCTCCACGAGCCGCGCGTTGCCCGAGAGCGCCAGAAAGCCCAGGTGGAAGCGGCGGTCCGCCTCCAGATAACCGATGAGGTCGTGGTCGCGCGCGGCGGAGACGATCTCCTCGGCGAGCGGACGCAGGGCGGCCAGCTCGTCGCGGGAGGCCAGCCGGACCACCCGGCCCACGGTCGGCACCTCGATCAGGGCGCGGATCTCCGCGAACTGGTCGAGGTCGCGCTCGCTCACCTCGGTGACCCGGAATCCCTTGTTGCGCACCGGCTCGACCAGCCCCTCACGCGCCAGGTCGAGCATGGCTTCCCGTACGGGTGTCGCCGAGATGCCGAATCCGGCCGCGAGCGTGGGGGCGGAATGCACGGTGCCGGGACGCAGTTCACCGGCGATCAGCGCGGCGCGCAGGGCGTGCGCGGCCCGGTCGCGCAACCGCTCCTGGCCGGTGATGGGTCCGAGGTGCTTCACATCGCCCCCTGGGTGGGCCCCGCGCGGGGGACTCCGTACCGGCGTCGGACAGGTGCCCAGGGTACAAGGCGCTGTCGGGACGGGGGCCGGTGGTGACGTCGGGCCGGGCCGCACGGATGGGTCAACTCGCCTGCGGTGCACAGTCGTAGAGAGAACCGGGACCGGCGGCCGAAGCGTCTCCGGACGAGTCGGAGGTGGAGTTGGAGTCGGAGTCGGAGGTGACCGGTTCGCCGCCGTACTCCCGTGGGTCGACCTCCGCGCAGTGGGCACGCACCCAGGCGTCGATCTTCTCGTTCTCGGAGACGGGAGCGCCCGCGTCCGTAGTGCCGCGACCGCTCGCGTCCGGTGCGTCGAGCAGCGCGAAGCGCAACGCGCCCGAAGCGACGAGGTGCCGGTACGCGGCGAGGGTGACCGAGGGGACCCGGCCCGAGGCCCCGCCGAGGGGCAGGACGGGCAGGCCCGTCGCCAGGACGCCCCGGGACCGGGCCCAGCCGGGGCCCGAGGACAGGGTGTACTCGGCCCGGCCGTTGCGCTGCCGCACGTAATCAAGGAGACGCCGCTCGACGGGGGACAGGTCCTGACGGCTGCTGCTGGGCGTGGAGCGCTGCGCAGGGCCGTCGGACAGCGCGATGTGGCTGAACGAACCGGGACCGTCCGGTCCCGCGTGGGCGTCGAACGACGACCCCGCGTACCGCGTGTCCAGTACGGACAGTGACCAGGTGGCCGGGGCGGCGAGCATGGCGAGGCAGCCGGCGGCGAGACCGATGACGGGGAGACGGCGGGACCCGGGCTTGAGGGCGAGCGCCGTGATCCCGAGCAGCGCCGCCGCCGCGATGAGCGGCGGAAGCCACGGTGCGAAGTCCGGGTGGCGGAGCGCGAGGAAGGCCGCCCAGGCGGCCTGGAGGGCGATGGCGGCGGGAAGCGCGGCACGCGCGAGACGGCTGCTGCCGAACCGGGTGCGCCAGAGAGTGACGACACCGGCGGCGGACAGGGCTGCGAGGGAAGGGGCGAGAGCTGCCACGTACGCCGTGTGCGGTACGGGCGTGGCGCTCAGCACCGCCGCCGTGGTCAGCAGCCACGCACCCCACAACACGTAACCGGCACGCGTACGGTCCGTACGGGGGCGCTCGCGGCGCTGGAGGAGACCGAAGGCGAGAGCGATGACCGCGAGCGGGTAGAGCCAGCCGGTCTGCGCCGCCAGGCGGGTACTGAGCAGCTTGTACCAGGCGTTGTTTCCCGCGTCCGAGCCGGAGACGGTCCTGCGCTCGCCGGTGGTCTTCGGGCCGCCGGTGGCACCGGTCTTTGCGCCGTTGGGCCCACCGGTCTTCGTACCGTTGCTGCCGCCGGTCTTCGCGCCAGAGGCCTGGCCGGCTGCCGCGCTCGTTCGTGCCGGAGCGCCGTCCGACTTCGCGAGCCGGCCGAAACCGTTGTGGTCGAAGACCAGCGAGAAGGCGCTGTTGTCCGTGGTGCCGTCCGCGTACGGGCGTACGTCCTTCGGTGTGAACGTCATCATCAGCACCCAGGACAGCGACACCGCCCCCATGACCGCGCCTGCGGTCAGCACATGGCCCAGCCGCCTGCGGAGGGTGACCGGCGCGGCGATCAGGTAGCCGATGGCGAGGGCGGGGACGATGAGCCACGCCTGCATCATCTTGGCCTGGAACCCCAGGCCCACCCATACCCCGGCGAGCAGTAGCGGGGCCAACCGACCGCTCAGCATGGCCCGTTGCCCCTGATCCACCGCGAGGACCAGGCACATGATCAGTGCTGCGTCGGGGATGGCGTGGCCGAACAGGGAGGCGGTGACGGGGGTGAGGGTGAGCAGTGCGGCGGCCAGGAGGCCGGTGGCGGGGCCTTGCCAGCG
>NZ_JBVIBD010000023.1:0-139721 GCF_055573595.1 Streptomyces sp. NPDC030165
ACGGCTTCGGTGCGCAGCGGGTTGATCTCTGAGACGGCCCCGACGAACGTGGTCTTGCCCACGCCGAAGCCGCCCGCCACCACGATCTTCGCGGACGTGGTGGACCCGCCGCCCTGACCCGCGGCGGGCCCGGCGCCGTCAGAGCTTGCGAAGTCCACTGAGCACCCTTTCCAGCAGCGTCACATCGGGCGTACCCCCGGCCTCGGTGCTGCCGCCCGGCTGGTGGATCGCCACCATGCCGGCCTCCGCCAGGTCCGCGACCAGGATCCGGGCCACACCCAGCGGGATGTGCAGCAGCGCCGAGACCTCGGCGACCGACTTCACCTCGCGGGTCAGGTGGCAGATGCGCTGGTGCTCCGGCAGCAGACCGGGCAGCTGGGACGGGTCGGCGGTCGTGCTGACCAGCGCCTCGATGGCGAGCTGGTAGCGCGGCCGGGTCCGTCCCCCGGTCATGGCGTACGGGCGGACCAGCGGCTGGTCACCTTCGCCCCCGTACGGCGCTTGGCTGTAGGCGCCGTACGGGCCGGGCGAGGCAGGTGGCGGGGTCATGGGGTCCTCCGGACGGGACAACTGACTGTCGTCGGGTTGGGCCGGTGGGGGGTGCGGCACGGTGGTCGGTGGGTCGGGTCGTGACGTTCGGCGGGACTCAGTGCAGCAGGCTGCCCTGGAGCTCGGCGCGCAGGTCGGGCGTCAGCACGGTGCCCGCGCGGTCGACCAGCAGGGCCATCTCGTAACCGACGAGGCCGATGTCGCACTCGGGGTGCGCCAGTACGGCCAGCGACGATCCGTCGGAGACGGACATGATGAAGAGGAAGCCGCGCTCCATCTCCACCACGGTCTGGTTGACCATGCCGCCCTCGAAGATGCGCGAGGCACCCGAGGTCAGCGAGGTCAGCCCCGACGCCACCGCTGCCAGCTGATCGGCACGGTCGCGCGGGAAGCCCTCGGACATGGCGAGGAGCAGTCCGTCCGCGGAGACCACCACCGTGTGGGACACACCGGGTGTGTTGTCCACGAAGTTGGTGATCAACCAGTTCAGATTCTGCGCCGCCTGGCTCATCGGACTCAACTAACGCTCCTGCTGGTGAGTGGGGTCGACAATGCCGTGGTTGCCGGTGGAGGCGTTCTCCTCGGCCCGGTAACGGCCTTGCTGGATACCCCGACGAAGATTGGTCAGACGGCCGCGCACGTCATCGGGCGCACGCGAGACCTGCGGACCGGTCTGGTGGGACTGCTGCTGCGCGGTGCCGGCGACCAGATTGGCGCGCGGCACCCGGCGGGGCAGTCCGGAAGTGGTGACGCCGCCCGCGGCGGGCTGGCGGATCTGCTCCGCCTGCCGCCAGCGCTCGTCGTTGGGCGAGGCCCGCCACTGGCCCTGCTGGCTCTGGGCACCGCCGTCGGCGGCGGCGCCGTTCAGACCCGCGCCGGACGTACCGCCCGTGGCGGCGCCGGGCTCGCGGCGCGGCAGCGGCGGCGCCTCGGAGCGCTCCGCCGACGGGGCCGGGGGCTCGTCGGCGGCCTGCTGTGGCACGGAGCCCGCGCCGGACGCCGGGTGGCTGAACCAGTTGGACTCGATCGTGTCGAAGATCGGCGTACGGCCGTCACCGGGGCCGGCCGGCGAACCGCCGCCGAGCAGGTCCTCGGAGCCGCCGTCCTGGCGCTGCCGGTCCTGCGCCGGCAGCGCGAACTCGCCGGTGCCCTGCTGCGACCCGTTCTTCAGGTCGGCGGGCAGCGCGAACTCGCCGGTGGTGCCTGCACCCTGCTGCGGCGCGCCGCCGCCGAAGACGCTGCCGCCCTCGAAGGCGCTGCCCGCGTTCGCGTCGTAGCCGTTGCTCTCGTACGCCGTGTCGCCGTACTCGCCGAAGCCGCCGTGCTCGGTGGCCGGACGGGCGAACTGCCCGGTGTCACCGGGGCCCTGCGACGGCTCACCGCGCAGGTCGGCGGGCAG
The DNA here is from genome assembly GCF_055573595.1 of Streptomyces sp. NPDC030165. Lineage (NCBI taxonomy): Bacteria > Bacillati > Actinomycetota > Actinomycetes > Kitasatosporales > Streptomycetaceae > Streptomyces > Streptomyces sp. NPDC030165. Next base: position 1,949 of record NZ_JBVIBD010000023.1, read on the forward strand.
CTCGTACTGGCCGGTGGCCTGGTCGTCGCGCTGCGGCGCGCCGGCACCGAAGGCGTCCGGGCGGGCGAACTCGCCGGTGTCGCCGGGGCCGCCGGCCTGGGCGCGGTCCGCGCCGGGCGGCGGGGCGTCGAAGTCGGGACGGGCGAACTCGGCCGTGTCACCGGGGCCGCCGGCCGCCGGAGCGGCGAAGGTGCCGGTGGTCTCCGGCTCCTCGTGGCCGCGCGGCCGGTCCTGCGCCTGGCGGGGCGTCATCGGCCAGTCGTCCGAGGCGCCGCGCTCACGGCGGGCACCCCAGCTCGTGGTGCCGGGCTGCGACGGGCCGCCGGCGGCGTCCGCGCCGCCGGTCAGCTCACCGGCCGGGCCGCGCTGCGAAAGCTGCGGGCGCTCCTCACGGCGGGGCGCGCCCGTCGGGGGCGCGACCGTCGGCATCTGCGAGGTGTCACCGGCACCGGCGCCCGTACCGGGACCCGTGTCCGCACCGGCCGGCCCGCCACGGGTCGGCAGCGCCGGACGCCCGTCGCTCAGCTGACCGGCACCGGGACCACCGCTCCTCGCGGGCGGCCCGGCGGGCGCGTTGCCCGAACGGCCGCCCGGCACGCCGAACGCACCGGCACCCGGACCGCCCTGGCTGCCCGGACCACCGCGGCCCGGCAGCGCCGGACGCCCGCCGCCCGCGCCGACCTGGCCGCGCGGCTGCAGGCCGGCGAGGCGGTTGGCGGAGGCGTTCGGGGTGTGGGGTGCGGGGGCGCCCTCGACGGGGCCGGCGCCCGGCCCGCCCTTGCCGCCCGGCTGGGGCTTCTTGCCGCCCTGGGCGACGTCGACCGGCAGCATGACCAGCGCCGTCGTACCGCCCGAGTCGGACGGCCGCAGCTGGATACGGATGCCGTGCCGCAGCGACAGGCGGCCGACCACGAACAGACCCATGCGGCGGGAGACCGAGACGTCCACCGTCGGCGGGCTGGCCAGCCGCTCGTTGATCGCGGACAGGTCCTCGGGCGACAGGCCGATTCCGGTGTCGTGGATCTCGACCAGCACGCGGCCGTCGGGCAGCGCGTGACCGGTCACCTTGACCTTGGTCTGCGGGGAGGAGAACGAGGTGGCGTTCTCCAGCAGCTCGGCGAGCAGGTGCACGAGGTCGTTGACGACGCGGCCGGCGACCTCGGTCTGCGGGACGGCGCTCAGTTCGATGCGCTCGTACTGCTCCACCTCGGAGGCGGCGGCGCGCAGCACGTCGACCAGCGGCACCGGGCGCGTCCAGCGGCGGCCCGGCTCCTCGCCCGCGAGGACGAGGAGGTTCTCACCGTTACGGCGCATACGGGTCGCGAGGTGGTCCAGCTTGAACAGCGAGGACAGCTGGTCCGGGTCGGCCTCGCGGGACTCCAGCTCGGAGATGAGCGAGAGCTGACGCTGGATGAGGCCCTGGCTGCGGCGCGAGAGGTTGGTGAACATCGCGTTGACGTTGCCCCGCAGCAGCGCCTGCTCGGACGCCAGCCGGACGGCTTCGCGGTGCACGTCGTCGAAGGCCGCGGCCACCTTGCCGATCTCGTCCCGGCTGTGCACGCCGACGGACTCCACGGAGGTGTCCACGTCCTGCGGGTCCGCCTCGGACAGCTGCTTGACCAGCTCGGGCAGGCGCTCCTGGGAGACCTTCTGCGCGGTGTCCTGCAGACGGCGCAGCGAACGCACCATGGACCGGGAGACGACGAACGCGCCGACCAGCGAGATGCCGAGGACCAGCAGGATCAGCGCACCGCTGAGGATCGCTTCCTGGGTCGCCTCGTTGCGCAGCTCGCGGGACTTCTGCTCCATCTGCGAGAGCAGCGAGCTCTCGATACGGCCCATCTCGTCGATCTTGACGGTGTCGGTGTCGTACCAGTCGAGGTACTTGTAGTCCTCGCTGTGGATACCGCCGTCGCTGGCGAAGGCCCGGTGCGCGAAGGCGACGGCCGCCTTGATGTCGTCGTTGTTGCCGTCCAGACCCTTGGTCAGGTCGGTGGCGCCGGTGTAGATCTGCGAGAAGCGGTCGCGGGCCGCCTTCTCGCTGTCCTCGGCGGTACGGCCGGACTGCCGGTCGTTGGCGGACAGCTGCGGGCCGCCCTTGTGCGCGAGGCCGGCGCTGACCAGCGCCCGCTGCATGGACGCGAACTCCTTGGCGGAGGAGAACGCCGCCAGCGCACGGGTGCTGCGGATCATCTCCGGGTTGCTGGTCGCCTGCGCCATGTCCTGGGACAGCGCGAGCAGCGACTTGATCAGCTCGTTGTAGCTGCTGACCGTACGGCTGGCGTTGTCGGGGTCCTTGTACGCGTTGTTGCGGATCTCGTTGAGCGTGTTGAGCTGACGCCCGATGTCCAGCAGGGTCGCCTGCACACCGGCCATCGTCGGGTCGTCGCGCTGGACGTCACCGGTGGCCTTGTTGAACGCCTGCTTGGCCCGGTCGGTCGCCTCACGGGGCGCGACGACACTGGCGTCGTCCTTGACGTTGCCGGTGCCGGCGATCGGGCCCGCCGACTTGTCCCGCTCGACCTGGAGCGCGTCGGCCAGCTCGGTGGCCTGCCGCGTCATCTCGGTGAGCAGCTGCATCTTGTCGAGCTGGTCGATGTTCTCCAGCGACGTGTTGATGCGCATGCCGCCCAGCGTGGTCGCGGCGATGACGGGGAGCGCCAGCAGGGAGACCAGGCGGGTGCTGATGCGCCAGTTGCGCATGGCTATTCGCGCGCCGGGGCCGCTCGGCTCCTTGGCGCCCTTCGACGGCTTGGGCGAGGCGCCGTCGGCGGAGTCACCCCCGGCCGCCGGGCCGGAGCCCGGGCCATGCTGGGGCGAGGAGGCGCGGTCGCTCCCGCCGCGCAGCTCCGGGTCCGCCGTAGCTTCCCCTTGGCCCTGGCGGGCCTGGGGAGACCCCATGCCATCCCTCTTGAAACGTCCCTGCACTAGCGTCGCAACCTCTGGACCAGGCGTCCCTCCGCGTGAACGGGGGGACGGTTGTCGAGTCGTAGGGGACCGGGGCCCCCGTGTGGCGGTCGTGAGTGACCGGCGAGCTGCTCTCTCTGGCCGAGAGAGCGGCACCACCGCGCGGCGCTTCGCTGCGCCCTCTGCGCGCCGTCCGGCTGAAACCTGCGGCGGTCCGTGGAATTCCAGCACAGTGCCGGATCTCCAACAAGGGCGGTGCCGCCCCCTGTGACATGCGTGACGCAATGTACGGAACGCGTCACAAAGCGTAGAGAGTGGCGCTGACGATAACGGACTTATACCCGCGAGTCGCTCGCGCGTGCCCCCTGTCCCAGGTGCGGTGATCGGGAGCGGAACATGGGCTTCGATCCAGCAATGTCCGTTTCGCCCTTGGATGTTGATCATGGGAAATGCGGCATTTGTCACACACTTCGTGAGCAAACTCACAGGCTCCCGGTCGACTTTCCCGAAGCCGCGCGGGGAATAGCGCGCATAGCCTGACGCTTTACACAGTTGCCCGAAATGACAAGACCGCAATCCCGCGCGTGCGGGAAGCGGCCTTGTTTTCCGACGTCCTTACGCGAGGCACAAGCAGTGAAGACCACGATGATGTTCCGCAACATAGCCAACCCGCGCCGCACCACCCTCGCGCACCTCAAGGATGCCGAAGACCTCCAGAACGCCGCGGCCGAGGCACCGGAGCACGCCGTCGAGCTGCCCACCCAGACCGCCAACCCCCGCCGCACCGTCCTGATGGACGCCCCCGCGCCGCAGACCGTTCCGGCGCAGGCCGACGCCACGGACGCGGCCGTATAAGCAAGGGGAAGCGGGCCGGCCGCGCCCCCGCGATAGCCTGGAGTGTCAACTCCGGCCAGTGATCAATGAGGGGCAGCGGCAACCCGTGCGCATCGCCAGATTCTCCATCGACGGCAACGTCGGCTTCGGCGTCCTCGACGGCGACGACATCGACGTCATCAAGGGACACCCCTTCGCGGAATTCGAGCGCTCGGGTCACAAGGTCCCCCTCGACAAGGTCCGCCTGCTGCCCCCGGTCCTGCCCAACAAGGTCGTCGCGGTCGGCCGCAACTACACCGAACACGCGCGCGAGCTGGGCAACGAGGTCCCGGACGTGCCGGTCACCTTCTTCAAGCCCTCCACCTCGGTGGTCGGCCCCGGCGACCCCGTCCTGTACCCCTCCTTCTCCCAGGAGGTCCACCACGAGGCGGAGCTCGCCGTCGTCATCGGCCGCATGTGCCGCGAGGTCCCCCGCGAGCGCGTCAAGGACGTCGTCCTCGGCTACACCTGCGCCAACGACATCACCGCGCGCGACGTGCAGCAGCGCGAGACGCAGTGGGCGCGGGCCAAGGGCTTCGACACCTCCTGCCCGCTCGGCCCCTGGGTCGAGACCGAGCTGGACCCGGGCGACCTGACGATCATGTGCACCGTCAACGGCGAACAGCGCCAGCTCGGCCGCACGAGCGAGATGATCCGCTCCGTCGAGGACCTGATCGTGCACATCACCGAGGCGATGACGCTGCTCCCCGGCGACGTCGTCCTCACGGGCACCCCGGCCGGGGTCGGCCCCCTCCATGACGGCGACGAGGTCTCCGTCATCATCGAAGGCATCGGCACTCTCACCAACAAGGTGATCAAGCGTGGCTAACGCGACCCCCGTCCGCGTCCGTTTCTGTCCCTCCCCGACCGGCAACCCCCACGTGGGCCTGGTCCGCACCGCCCTGTTCAACTGGGCCTTCGCCCGGCACACCCAGGGCACCATGGTCTTCCGCATCGAGGACACCGACGCGGCCCGCGACTCCGAGGAGTCCTACAACCAGCTGCTCGACTCGATGCGCTGGCTGGGCCTGGACTGGGACGAGGGCCCCGAGATCGGCGGCCCCCACGCGCCGTACCGGCAGTCCCAGCGCATGGACCTCTACAAGGAGATCGCCCAGAAGCTGCTCGACGCCGGCCACGCCTACAAGTGCTACTGCTCCACCGAGGAGCTGGACGCCCGCCGCGAGGCCGCCCGCGCCGCCGGCAAGCCCTCCGGCTACGACGGCAAGTGCCGCGTCCTGACGGCCGACGAGATCACCGCGTACGAGGCCGAGGGCCGCGAGCCGATCGTCCGCTTCCGGATGCCCGACGAGCCGATCACCTTCACCGACCTGGTCCGCGGCGAACTGACCTTCACCCCGGAGAACGTGCCCGACTACGGCATCCTCCGCGCCAACGGAGCCCCCCTCTACACGCTCGTCAACCCGGTCGACGACGCCCTGATGGAGATCACCCACGTCCTGCGCGGCGAGGACCTGCTCTCCTCCACCCCCCGCCAGGTGGCCCTCTACAAGGCCCTGATCGACCTGGGCGTGGCCAAGGCCATCCCCGCCTTCGGCCACCTCCCCTACGTCATGGGCGAGGGCAACAAGAAGCTCTCCAAGCGCGACCCGCAGGCGTCCCTCAACCTCTACCGCGAGCGCGGTTTCCTCCCCGAGGGCCTCCTGAACTACCTCTCCCTCCTCGGCTGGTCCTTCTCCGCCGACCAGGACGTCTTCTCCATCGAGGAGATGGTCGCGGCCTTCGACATCGCGGATGTCAACGCCAACCCGGCCCGCTTCGACCTGAAGAAGGCCGAGGCGATCAACGCCGACCACATCCGCCGCCTGGACCCCAAGGCCTTCGCAGAAGCCTGCCGCCCCTGGCTCCAGGCCCCGCACGCCAACTGGGACCCGGCCGACTTCGACGAGGCGGCCTGGCAGGCCATCGCCCCCCACGCCCAGACCCGCCTGACGGTCCTCTCCGACATCACCGCCAACGTCGACTTCCTCTTCCGCAAGGAGCCGGTCGAGGACGAGGCGTCCTGGACCAAGGCGATGAAGGGCGACCCGGTGGCCCTGCTCACCACCGCCCGCGAGAAGCTGACCGGCGCCGACTGGTCCAGCGCCGACTCCCTCAAGGAAGCCGTCCTGGCCGCCGGCGAGGCCCACGGCCTCAAGCTCGGCAAGGCCCAGGCCCCGGTCCGCGTCGCCGTGACCGGCCGCACGGTCGGCCTGCCCCTCTTCGAGTCCCTGGAAATCCTGGGCAAGGAGCGGACCCTGGCCCGCATCGACGCGGCGCTGGCGAAGCTGGGCGCGTAACGAGAAGGCTTGACGCCGTACGCCGAAGGGGCTGCCACCGGGTGCCGGTGGCCGCCCCTTCGTGCATGCCGGGCCCGGGCCAGGCAGTCGCCGGATCGACGGGAATGTTCTCGGCGTCGTACGCATTGCCCGCGGCGTCCCGGAAGACCATGCCCTCCGTGTCCCCCTCCGCCAGGCGCTTGGCCAGCCGCTCCACGTGATCCAGGTAGCCGGGCGTCGCGCACGCACAGGCGAAGGGGAACCACTTGTCGACCACCCGGTCCAGCTCCGCCCGGTCGAACTCCGCCGCCGCGCTGAGCCAGTCCTGCTCGAAGTACCGCAACCAGTCCGGGCGCCGCTGCAACGCCGTACGGATCGCGTCCGGAGGCCGCTCGCAGGCGTCCCGATCCACTTGATCTCTCTGTCCACGGCCGGCGACCTCCGGTACGTGTAGGCAGGGCGGGGCCCACCGTAGGCGGCGGTGGGGCACGCATCCAGGAGATCCGGGCTTCTGCGCTCCGGCGGACGCGTCATGTCCGCCGACGGTCGAATCGGTTCGTTCTGCCCGGCCCTCATCCCGACGGCCAGACGACGCTCCCCAGAACGCCCGGCCGCAACGAGACGAACCGGGCCGCGCGCTCCGGCGCCGTCACCGACATACGGAAGCCGCCCTCCACGGCGGCGACATCCGCCCGCCCGTCCTCGTAGGCGAGCCCCCAGGCGGCGACCTGCGCGTCCCGCAGCCCGCCGACGGCGTACTCCTCGACGACGGCGAAGAGGCGGGGCGCGGTGGCGTCGACCAGCTCCTGGATCTCTTGGGCGAAGCCGTCGGGAGGGTCGGGGAGGGGTGGGGGTGGGGATACGGTGGCCATGTGAAGTCTCCTGCCTGTAGCCCAAGTTGAGGGGGCTGATGGTGAGGAGGCTAGGGCGGTTGCTGGTATGTAGGCCAACGTTTGGCTAGATTCCGTACCGCTTCCACTCCTGTGAGTGAAAGGCAGATGACATGGCCCGTGCAAAGTTTCCACCGACGGTCAGGCAACGGCGTCTGGGGGCCGAGCTGCGCCGCCTTCGGGAACGTGCGGACCTGTCCGCGACGCGCGCCGGGGAACTGTTCGGTGCGCCGCAGTCGCGCATCAGCAACATCGAGGCGGGCAACTACGCGGTCAGCGCGGACCGTGTCAGGGCGCTGGCCCGGCTCTACGAGTGCTCGGACGAGGTCCTCGTCCAGGCGCTGACCGCGATGACCGGTGGCCGTACGCGTGGCTGGTGGGACGAGTATCGCGAGTTGCTGCCTACGCCGATGGTAGAGGTCGCCGAGTTCGAACACGAGGCCACGGCGCTGCGGGTCGCTGTGCTCGTGGCCATGCCCGGTCTTCTACAGACCCCTGAACACATCCGCGCCGCGTACAACCAGAGCGTGCCTGCGCTTCGCCCGTTCGAGGTCGAACACCGCACGGCGTTCCGCATCAGGCGCCAAGGCGTCCTGTACAGGGAAGCACCGTTGCCCTACACAGCGATCATCCACGAAGCTGCGCTACGGATGGGGATCGGCGGGAGGGCCGTCGTGCGCACGCAGCTTCGGCACCTCGTGGAGATGAGCGAGCACGAGCACGTCACGATCCAGGTCGTCCCGTTCGGGCGGGCGGATTTTCCCGCAGCAGGCCAGCCGATCACCTACACGTGTGGACCCCTGCCGCAGCTTGACACCGTGCTGTTGGACACCGACCACGGCTGCGAAATCTTCTACGCGGAGGCCCATCTGGTGCGCTACCGGGCGGTGCTGGACCGTATGCAGCGGTGCGCACTCGATCCCGCCGAGAGCCGTGACTTCATCCACAAGATCGCGAAGAGCCTGTGAGGCATTGACGATGCACGACTACCAGTGGCAGAAGTCCTCGTACAGCAACGAGGGCGTGAACTGCGTGAACGTCGCCGCCGCCCCCGACGGCACCCTCCACATCCGCGAGAGCGACGTCCCCGAGGCAACCCTCACGGCCACCCGCGACGGCCTCGCCGCGTTCCTCGCCGCGATCAAAGGGCACGGGGCACACCCGCCCGTACGTAACCGCTAAGCGCGCGGGCCCGGCGGGCCGAACCCCGGCCCCCGAACCCCCACGTCACCTTCGGCGCGCGAGCGCGCCTCAGCAGACCTCGACGCGCGCTTCCCGGTAGCGTTGGCGGACGCCGATGCGGCGGTCACCAGGCTTCCGAGCCCTAGCCCGGCCACGGCCAGGCCCACCACGACGGCACGCTTCATGGCGTTCAACTCCCCGTTGGATTACGGCCGGGGCGCGGAGGGCGCCCCGGCAGGGCGACAGCATGGACCTTGACGTGCGCAGGGCAAAACCCTGGGCCCTCGGGCGGCCCACCCGGGTACGGTCGGTCCGTGACCATAGACGCCGTCCTCTGGGACGTGGACGACACCCTCTTCGACTACACGGGGTCCGACCGTGCGGGAGCGCTGCGGCATATCGAGGCCGAGGGGCTGCTCGCGCGGTACGGGGACGCCGAGTGTGCGCTCGGGCGGTGGCGGGAGTGCATGGAGGCCGCCTTCGGCCGGTTTCTGGCCGGGGAGGTGGGTTTCCTGGAGCACCGTAGGGAGCGGGCGCGGTCCTTCCTCGGGACGGTGCTGAGTGATGACGAGGCGGACGCCTGGTTCGGGCGGTACGTCGCGCACTACGAGGCGGCCTGGACACTCTTTCCGGACTCCGTCCAGGCGCTCACAGACCTGGCGCCGCTGGCCCGGCAGGGTGTGTTGTCGAACTCGTCCGTCCGTAATCAGGACCGCAAGCTGCGGGCGCTGGGTATACGCGAGCACTTCGAGGTGGTGCTCTGTGCCGACGAGGTGGGGCACGCGAAGCCGGCGGCGGAGGCGTTCTTGGCGGCCTGTGACGCCATGGGGCTGGCGCCTGAGCGGGTCGTCTACGTCGGGGACAAGCTGGACGTGGACGCGATCGGCGCGCGGGACGCCGGGCTGGGGGCGGTGTGGGTGGACCGGGCCGGGACCGGCGCGCGGGGCGCGGTGCCGGACGGGGTGACGCGGATCGGTGGGCTCGCCGAGCTGCCCGGGCTGGTGCGTGGCCTTATCGGTTTTGGAGCGTCGTCCACCTTCGGGTAATGTTCTTTCTGCGCCGCCCGGGCGGGCCGAAAGGCCGGGCCGGGAAGCGCAAGCCGAACAAGACTCCGGCAAGGGGTTGCGTTCTGGTGGGCTATGGTGTAATTGGCAGCACGACTGATTCTGGTTCAGTTAGTCTAGGTTCGAGTCCTGGTAGCCCAGCAAGAGATCTTCTGAAGCTCTCTTGATCAAGCAGTACCAGGCCCCCGTTGTGTAGCGGCCTAGCACGCCGCCCTCTCAAGGCGGTAGCGCCGGTTCGAATCCGGTCGGGGGTACAGATCCTTTCTCACCGTCACCTTCGGGTCGCTCCCGGATGCGACGACGCAAGGATCGCTAGGGCCCCCGTTGTGTAGCGGCCTAGCACGCCGCCCTCTCAAGGCGGTAGCGCCGGTTCGAATCCGGTCGGGGGTACTGGTCTATACCACCATGGGCTATGGTGTAATTGGCAGCACGAGTGATTCTGGTTCATTTAGTCTAGGTTCGAGTCCTGGTAGCCCAGCGCGAAATCGCAGGTCAACTGCGGTTCTGCAGAGCAAGCCCCCGTTGTGTAGCGGCCTAGCACGCCGCCCTCTCAAGGCGGTAGCGCCGGTTCGAATCCGGTCGGGGGTACGCGACGAAGAGGCCCTTCCCCAATGGGGGAGGGCCTCTTCGCATGGCGGACGGGCCCGCGCCGCGAGGTGCGGGCCACCGGGCCCTCAGGCGCCGCCCTGGAACCGGCGGTGCGACTCCTCGGCCTCCGCGAGCCGCCGCAGGCTCAGCAGGACCGGTTCGAGCAGTACGGTCAGCGCCACCGCGGCCTCCACCTGTTCGGCGGGCGTCTCGAACCCCTCCACCAAGTCCAGGTCGGCGACGGCCAGTTCACCGGCGAGCCGGGCGTACGGCAGCACGTTCTCGACGGCGTGCGGATAGCCGAGCCGGGCGAGCGCGGCCAGGGCGTTCACCAGCATGCCGTAAGCGGGGGAGGCCGGCCCCAGCTCCAGCCCGTACTGCCAGTCCAGGCGGCGCAGCAGTTCGTCGGCCGTCCGGCGCGCGGCGGTGGTCTCCGGGGTGTCCTCCTCGGGCCCGGGGTCGTGGGGCAGGGCCCACACGGCCGCGCCGAGGCGCATGTGGTGATCCAGTGAATCGTCCTCGACGGCGGCCAGTACCTCGCGCGCGGTGGCCACCGGCATCTTTCCGACCTGGACCAGCGCCCGCACCAGGCGCAGCCGGCGCAGGTGGGCGGCGCTGTATTCGGCGGTGGTGGTGGTGATCCGTTCGCCGGGCGGCAGCAGTCGCTCCCGGAGGTAGTACTTGATCGTGGCGGTGGGGACTCCGCTGCGTTCACTCAGTTCCGCCAGTCGCATACCGCTTGCGCCCTTCCTTGGAGAGTGCCACTATCCAAGCATGGATAGTGGCGCTATCCAAAGACTGGAGAGGTGGGAGACTGTCATGGGGGAGAAAGTCGTACCGGGGCGCATGGTGGCGGACACCGACGGGGAAGTGGTCGTCTTTCTGATCGGGATGCGCGTCAACCGGCTTCTGGCGGTGCGCAGTTGGCTGCCGGTGCTGCTCGCGATGCCGCGAATGATCAAGGAGTTGGCGCGCGAGCGGGACGCGGGAATGCTCGGCTACCGGGTGCTGAACGGCGGGCCGCGCCACTTCACCGTCGTCCAATACTGGGAGTCGCGGGAGAAGTTGTACGCCTACGCGGCCAACCCGGACATGCGGCACCGCCCCGCGTGGACGGCGTTCAACCGCCGCGCGCGGAGCGGCGCAGGGGGAGTGGGGATCTGGCACGAGACGTACGTCGTACCGGCGGGCGCGTGCAGCACGTTCTACAGCTCGATGCCGCCGACCGGGCTCGGCGCCGCGTACGGCCTCGGGGAGTCCGGCCGGCGTGGCGCGCGGAGTGCGCCCGTGAGTGCGGCGTAGGACGCGCCCTGGTACGGCCGACCGGTCGGTGCGGGCGTCGGTGCCGCCCCGGCCGGTCGGCGTTCTCGCTGGTCAGCCAGTACGCCGCAGTGCCTCGCTGAGCCGGGCGGCCGCGTCGATGACCGCCTGGGCGTGCATCCGGCCCGGGTGGCGGGTCAGCCGCTCGATCGGTCCGGAGACCGAGACGGCGGCGACCACACGGTTCGAGGGGCCGCGTACGGGGGCCGAGACCGAGGCCACGCCCGGCTCCCGCTCGCCGATCGACTGCGCCCAGCCCCGGCGCCGTACGCCGGACAGCGCGGTGGCCGTGAAGCGGGCGCCCTGGAGGCCGCGGTGCAGGCGCTCCGGCTCCTCCCAGGCCATCAGGATCTGGGCGGCCGAGCCGGCCTTCATGGGGAGCGTGGAGCCGACCGGCACGGTGTCCCGCAGTCCGGACAGCCGTTCCGCCGCGGCCACGCAGATCCGCATGTCGCCCTGGCGCCGGTAGAGCTGCGCGCTCTCGCCCGTCACGTCGCGCAGATGCGTGAGCACCGGTCCGGCCGTGGCCAGCAGGCGGTCCTCGCCGGCCGCCGCGGCCAGTTCCGACAGCCGCGGGCCGAGGATGAACCGGCCCTGCATGTCCCTCGCCACCATCCGGTGGTGTTCCAGTGCCACGGCCAGCCGGTGGGCCGTGGGCCGTGCGAGCCCGGTCGCCGTGACCAGCCCGGCGAGGGTGGCCGGACCGGACTCCAGAGCGCTCAGTACCAGAGCTGCCTTGTCGAGAACGCCGACGCCGCTAGAGTTGTCCATGCAACGATACTCACGTCTCACAGTGTGAAACGCAAGTTCAATTTTCCGGGGAAGCCGCCAATCTGTAGGCACGGCCCCCGACCAGGGCCCGGCAGGACGCCCGGAACCGGGGGACGGGCGCTGCGCACACAGTCGAGTTGGGCCGGCAATGCGGCCGGCCGGAGGGAAAGCGATGGGACGGACACTCGCGGAGAAGGTCTGGGACGACCACGTCGTCCGGCGCGCCGAAGGCGAGCCCGACCTCCTCTTCATCGACCTGCACCTGCTGCACGAGGTGACCAGCCCGCAGGCGTTCGACGGTCTGCGCAAGGCCGGCCGACAGGTGCGGCGCACCGACCTCACCATCGCCACCGAGGACCACAACACCCCCACCCTCGACATCGACAAGCCCATCGCCGACCCCGTCTCGCGCACCCAGCTGGAGACGCTGCGCAAGAACTGCGCGGAGTTCGGCGTCCGGCTGCACCCGCTGGGCGACGTCGAGCAGGGAGTCGTCCACGTGGTGGGACCCCAGTTGGGACTGACCCAGCCGGGCACCACCGTGGTCTGCGGTGACAGCCACACCTCCACCCACGGCGCCTTCGGCGCGCTGGCCTTCGGCATCGGCACCAGCCAGGTCGAGCACGTGCTGGCCACCCAGACGCTGCCGATGGCGCCCTTCCGGACCATGGCCGTGACCGTCGAGGGCGAGCTGCCCGACGGCGTCACCGCCAAGGACCTGATCCTCGCCGTCATCGCCCGGATCGGCACCGGCGGCGGCCAGGGCTACGTCATCGAGTACCGCGGCCCGGCCATCGAGAAGCTCTCGATGGAGGCCCGGATGACCATCTGCAACATGTCCATCGAGGCGGGTGCCCGGGCCGGCATGATCGCCCCCGACGCGACCACCTTCGCCTACCTCCAGGGCCGCGACCACGCGCCCCAGGGCGACGACTGGGACGCCGCCGTCGCGTACTGGAAGACGCTGCGCACCGACGACGACGCGGTCTTCGACCACGAGGTCGTCGTCGACGCCTCCGAGCTGGCCCCGTTCGTCACCTGGGGCACCAACCCGGGCCAGGGTGCGCCGCTTTCGTCGGCCGTCCCCGACCCCGCTTCGTACGAAGACGCATCGGAGCGCTTCGCCGCCGAAAAGGCCCTGGAATACATGGGGTTGACGGCCGGTCAGCCGCTGCGCGACATCCGTGTGGACACCGTCTTCGTAGGTTCGTGCACCAACGGGCGGATCGAGGATCTGCGCTCGGCCGCCGAGGTCGTACGGGGCCGCCGGATCGCCGACGGCGTACGCATGCTCGTCGTGCCGGGCTCCGTGCGGGTCGCCCTCCAGGCGGTCGAAGAGGGGCTCGACAAGGTGTTCACCGGCGCCGGTGCCGAGTGGCGGCACGCCGGCTGCTCGATGTGCCTGGGCATGAACCCGGACCAGCTGGCCCCCGGCGAGCGCTCCGCCTCCACCTCCAACCGCAATTTCGAGGGACGGCAGGGCAAGGGCGGCCGCACCCACCTGGTCTCGCCCCAGGTCGCCGCCGCAACGGCGGTTCTCGGCCACCTGGCATCACCGGCCGACCTGTCCGACGCCGACGTTCGCACGCCCGCGGGAGTCTGAACCACCATGGAAGCTTTCACCACGCACACCGGCCGGGCCGTCCCGCTGCGCCGCAGCAACGTCGACACCGACCAGATCATCCCGGCCCACTGGCTCAAGAAGGTCACCCGCGACGGCTTCGAGGACGGACTCTTCGAGGCCTGGCGCAAGGATCCGCGGTTCGTCCTGAACCAGGAGGCCTACCGGGGAGCGACCGTTCTGGTGGCCGGACCGGACTTCGGCACCGGCTCCTCGCGCGAGCACGCGGTGTGGGCCCTGCAGAACTACGGCTTCAAAGCCGTCATCTCCTCGCGTTTCGCCGACATCTTCCGGGGCAACTCGCTGAAGAACGGACTGCTGACCGTGGTGCTCCCGCAGGAGACCGTCGAGGCGCTGCAGCAGCTCGCCGAGGCGGACCCCGCGGCCGAGGTCACCGTCGACCTCGTCGGCCGGCAGGTCCGGGCACCGGGCATCACCGCCGGGTTCGAGCTGGACGAGAACGCGCGTTGGCGGCTGCTGGAGGGTCTGGACGACATCAGCCTCACTCTTCGGGAGGAGGAGGCCATCGCCACGTACGAGGCGAACAGGCCGTCGTTCAAACCGCGTACGGTAGTAGTCTGACCTCGGGTTTTTTGGCTCAAAGCCTTATTGCGTACGATGCGCCCCTTGCTAGTTGGCAGGGGGCGCATCGGCGTGTGAAGGCTGCTGTTGAGGCCCCGTGAAGCGACAACTCGCCGCAGATGGCACAATTAGCGCATGGAACGCGACGACCAACTCGAGCTCTACGGTCTCGTCGCCGACCGACTCAAGGACGCACACACACGAGTGCGGACACTGCAAGTCCCGGAGGGCGTACGCATGGCGCTGACCCGGAAGCTGCTCGTCATCACGGCGGCGGCGAAACACGATCTGGCGGACGCGGCAAGGCGTCTGGAGCGGTTCACGAACGACCTCGACGAGGGTCGTTTTCCCGAAGACGTGCACGCCGACGGAACTCCGTGAAGGTCGAGTTCGTTGCGGCACAAGGGTGATTAGCCCGTTTCGTGTTTGATTTGCGGTATATATCTGCCTAACGTGCGAAAAGGCTTGAACACTTTCGTTCCAGCAATGTCTCCGAAGGGGAAGACGTGAACAAGGCGCAGCTCGTAGAAGCCATTGCCGACAAGCTCGGCGGCCGTCAGAACGCCGCGGACGCGGTGGACGCGGTACTGGACGCAATCGTCCGTGCAGTTGTCTCCGGCGACCGCGTATCGGTCACCGGATTCGGTTCGTTCGAGAAGGTGGACCGTCCGGCCCGCTACGCCCGCAACCCGCAGACGGGTGAGCGGGTCCGGGTCAAGAAGACCTCGGTGCCCCGTTTCCGCGCCGGTCAGGGCTTCAAGGACCTGGTCAGCGGCTCGAAGAAGCTCCCGAAGAACGACGTGGCGGTCAAGAAGGCACCCAAGGGCAGCCTTTCGGGCGGATCCACCCGTACGACGGCCAAGGCCGCCGCCAAGAAGGCCACCGCCAAGAAGTCGTCGGCCGCGAAGAAGACCACGGCCACCGCCAAGAAGGCGACCCCGGCGAAGAAGACCACCACGGCCAAGAAGACCACGGCCGCGGCGAAGAAGGCCACGCCGGCGAAGAAGACCACCGCCACGGCGAAGAAGTCGGCGGCCAAGAAGACCACGGCCACCGCCAAGAAGGCGACCCCGGCGAAGAAGACCGCCACCACCGCCAAGAAGGCGACGGCCAAGAAGACCGCGCCCGCGACCAAGGCGACGGCCAAGAAGGCCCCGGCCAAGAAGACCACGGCCCGCAAGACCACCGCCAAGAAGACCACCGCCCGCAAGCGGTAATCAGCAGCGGCGACGCCACGCGTCGGGCCGGACTCCCCCCGGGGAGCCCGGCCCGCGGTGCGTCGCGCGCCGTCCGCCCGGTGTCCGGCGCGGCCCGGCCCCGGCCCCGTCTAGGCTGGTCGCCATGCAGGCCACCGCGTACACCTACGACGCCCAGACCCGTTCCGGCAGCGTGCTGCTCGACGACGGCACGCCGCTGCCCTTCGACGCGGCGGCCTTCGACGCGGGCGGCCTGCGGCTGCTGCGGCCCGGCCAGCGGGTCCGTATCGACGTCGAGGGCGAGGCCGGCAGCGGCCAGGAGACGGACGGGCGCCGCATCGTGCTCGTCACTCTTCAGACATTCTGACGGCTCTGCGGCACTTTCCTGGCGTTCCGGCGGCTTTTCGCCGCTCTCCAGAGGGTCCGGCGCCTTTCGTCACCCTCCGGGCGCCGTGACGCCTTCCGCCGCCGCGCGGTCCCGTATCCGCGGCACACAGCGGGCGGTGTGCTGCCCCACACCCAGTGCCAGCGCGGCCCGCAGATCCTCCCCGGTGTCCACGTCCCGGCGTACGGATTCGGTGTCCGCCAGCACGATCTCGTGCGCCCCCGATTCGCGGTGACGCGCCCGGGACGGCCCCCCGAAAGCGGGTGCCAATTCCACTCCCGGAGCCGCGCACAGCAGCGTCGTCCCGATTTCCGCCGCATCCGCGAGAAATGCCCGGGGAAATGCGGCGGCCGTCGACAGCACCCGCCCCAGTTCCGCGGGCCGCAACGCCGGGAGATCCGCGTTGAGCGCCGCCACGGCCGCGGCGGCGCGCCGCTGCCGTACCAGCCCCGCTCCGTACGCCAGCGCCGCGTTGAGACCACGGGCCGGCAGGTCCGCGACGATGCGCGCTCCGAGGGCCGCCAACCGCTCCCCGGCCACCGGGTCGTCCGTGACAACCGCCACATCCAGGACGTCTTCGCAGGCCAGCGCGGCCGTCACGGTGTCCAGCGCGAACGCCAGTGCCAACTGGGGCCGGAGCTGTTCCCCCGCCGCCCGGGACAGCCTGCTCTTCGCCCGTACCAGGGGTTTCAGCGGTACGACCAGGCTCCAGCCCACGTCCGATCCGTCTCTTCGCATCGCCCTCATTCTCACCTGCCGTCACCGCCATCCGTGAGCGGCGGGGTTACGGTGTTCTCGACATAGCGGGTACCTGGGGCGACACTTGTGCGGCTGCCGGGTCGCAGCAGCTCAGCAGATCCCACAAGGAGGGTGTCCCAGTGTCCCGCCGCAGAATCGGCTTCTGGTACCGCTTGGCCGCGGTCATCTGCAAACCGCCGCTCCTGGTTCTGTTCAAGCGGGACTGGCAGGGAATGGAGCACATTCCCGCCGACGGCGGATTTATCACCGCGGTCAACCACAACTCGTATCTGGACCCGCTCTCGTACGCGCACTACCAGTACAACACCGGACGGGTCCCGCGATTCCTCGCCAAGTCCGGGCTCTTCAAGGGCGGCTTCGTCGGCCTGATGATGCGCGGTACCGGCCAGATCCCGGTCTACCGGGAATCCGCCGACGCCGCGGTGGCCTTCCGCGCCGCCGTGGCCGCCATCAACAAGGGCGAATGCGTCGCCTTCTACCCGGAGGGCACCCTCACCCGGGACCCCGACATGTGGCCCATGCAGGGCAAGACCGGGGCCGCCCGCGTGGCGTTGCTCACCAAGGCACCGGTCATCCCGGTGGCGCAGTGGGGCGCCAACGAGGTGATGCCGCCGTACGCCAAGGAGAAGAAGCTGCGCCTGTTCCCGCGCAAGACCCTGCGGGTCAAGGCGGGGCCGCCGGTCGACCTGAGCGAGTTCTACGGCAAGGAGCCGACCGCCGAGGTGTTGCGCGAGGTGACCGACAAGGTCATGGCCGCCGTCACCCAGATCCTCGCCGAGGTACGCGACGAGCCGGTGCCCGCCGAGCCGTACGACCACAAGAAGGCCGTCGCCGCCCGGCGCGCCCGGAACCGGCAGACCGCCGACGCGGCCGGGGAGCGGGTGCGGAAACTGGACGAGCAGGGCGTGAAACTGGACGACCAGGCACCGAAGACACAGGAGGATGAAGGCAAGTGACGCGCTGCGCCGTCTACGGCACGGGGTCCTGGGGTACCGCATTCGCGATGGTGCTCGGTGACGCGGGCTGCGAGGTGACGATGTGGGGCCGCAGAGCGGGCCTGGTCGACGCCATCAACACCGGCCGGACCAACCCCGACTACCTGCCGGACGCTCAGCTGCCGGAGTCGGTACGGGCCACCACCGACCCCGCCGAAGCCGCACACGGCGCCGATTTCACCGTCCTGGCCGTCCCCTCGCAGACGCTGCGCGACAACCTCGCCACCTGGGCGCCGCTGCTGCCCGCCGACACCGTCCTGGTCTCCCTGATGAAGGGCGTCGAACTGGGCACCGCCAAGCGGATGAGCGAGGTCATCGAAGAGGTCGCCAAGGCCTCCGCCGAGCGTGTCGCGGTGCTCACCGGCCCCAACCTGGCCAAGGAGATCGCCGCCCGGCAGCCCGCCGCCGCGGTCGTCGCCTGCGCGGACGAAACCGTGGCCCGGCGCCTCCAGACCGCCTGCCACACCCCGTACTTCCGCCCGTACACCAACACCGACGTGGTCGGCGCGGAGCTGGGCGGCGCGGTCAAGAACGTCATCGCGCTGGCGGTCGGCATGGCCGGCGGCATGGGCCTGGGCGACAACGCCAAGGCCTCCCTGATCACCCGCGGCCTCGCCGAAACCACCCGGCTGGGCCTGGCGATGGGCGCCGACGAGCACACCTTCGCCGGCCTCGCCGGAATGGGTGACCTGGTCGCCACCTGCTCCTCGCCGCTCTCCCGCAACAACACCTTCGGCGCCAACCTCGGCCGCGGCATGACGCTGGAGGAGACCATCGCGGTCACCAAGCAGACCGCGGAGGGCGTCAAGTCCTGCGAGTCGGTACTGGATCTCGCCCGCCGGCACGGCGTCGACATGCCGATCACCGAGACGGTCGTGGACATCGTCCACGAGGGCAAGCCCCCGCTGGTGGCCCTCAAGGAGCTGATGTCGCGCAGCGCCAAGCCCGAGCGGCACTGACGGCACCGGGGCGCGCCCGGGAGGCGTACGGGCAGCCGCCCCCGGGGCCGGTCGCGCCCCCGGGCCCCGCCCGGCCCCGGGCCCGCGCCCGCTCCCGGGGCCGCGGCACCGACTCCTCCTGGGGCAGCAGGTACGCTCAACGCGATATGAGCAGTGAGACTCCTTCCCAGAAGCCCCGCGTCGCCGTCGTGTTCGGCGGGCGCAGCTCCGAGCACGCCATCTCCGTGGTCACCGCGGGCGCTGTGCTGGCCGCCATCGACCGTGAGAAGTACGACGTGCTGCCCATCGGCATCACGGCCGACGGCCGGTGGGCGCTGACCGCCGACGCCCCGGAGCGGATGGCCATCACGGACCGGAAGCTGCCGAGCGTGGCGGAGCTGAGCGAGTCCGCCGACGGCGCCGTCGTCCTGCCGGTGGACCCGACCAGCCGCGAGGTCGTCTACAGCGAGCCGGGCTCGGCGCCCAAGGCGCTCGGCGAGGTCGACGTCGTCTTCCCGGTGCTGCACGGCCCGTACGGTGAGGACGGCACCCTCCAGGGCCTCCTGGAGCTGTCCGGCGTGCCCTATGTGGGCTCCGGGGTGCTCGCCTCGGCCGTCGGCCAGGACAAGGACTACATGAAGCGGGTGTTCGCCTCCTTCGGGCTGCCGGTCGGTCCGTACGAGGTCATCCGCCCCCGCGAGTGGGAGCAGGACCCCGCAGCTGCCCGCAAGAGGATCGTGGATTTCGCCGGCGAGCACGGCTGGCCGCTGTTCGTGAAGCCCGCCAGGGCCGGCTCCTCCATGGGCATCTCCAAGGTGGACGACCTTCACGGACTGGACGCGGCCGTCGAGGAGGCACGCCGCCACGACCCCAAGATCATTGTGGAGTCGCTGCTGAGCGGCCGGGAGATCGAGTGCGGCGTCCTGGAGTTCGAGGACGGTCCGCGTGCCAGCGTCCCGGCCGAGATCCCGCCGGTCACCGCGCACGACTTCTACGACTTCGAGGCCAAGTACATCGACTCGGCCACCGGCCTGGTGCCCGCGCCGCTCACCGCGGAGCAGACCGCACGCGTCCAGGAGCTGGCTGTGGCGGCCTTCGAGGCGGCTTCCTGCGAGGGTCTGGTGCGTGCCGACTTCTTCCTGCAGGAGAACGGCGAGTTCGTGATCAACGAGATCAACACGATGCCCGGCTTCACGCCCATCTCGATGTACCCGCGGATGTGGCAGGAGAGCGGCGTGAGCTACCCGGAGCTGATCGACCGGCTCATCCAGGCGGCGCTGCGGCGCTCCACCGGACTGCGCTGAGGCGGCCGGCCGGCGTTCTCAGATCCCGGCCGGCACCGTCTTCCTGACGGCGTTCGCGAGGTCGGTGAGCACATCGACCTCCGGGGCGTACTTCCCCGGCACGCTCACCTCGACGTACGTCTTGCGCAGCACGGTCGTGAAGCGGTACCCGTCGTCCTGCTTCTCGAAGAGCCACTCGACACCGTTGACTTCCGCCGCGTCCGCACCGGGGTTGTAATGTTCACTCCCAGGCGTCAGCACGGCGGGCTTGCGTACCCCGCAGCGCAACCGGACGGCGGGATCGCCCCAGACGGCGGTGAAGTCCGAGACCGGGTCGGCGGTGCCCCGCTCCAGCCCGTCCACGGTCCGCGGCAACTCCTCGTGGAGCGACCGGCACTGCCGCGCGGAGTCGCCCTCGGGCGAGGGAGCGGAGACGGGGACCGAGGACGAGCAGCCCACCGCGGCGAACGCCACGGTGAGCAGGGCCGGAGCCAGCAGCCGGCGCGACGAGGAGATCACCCGGCCGAGCATACGGGGAGCTAGAGATGGACCACCGGGCAGGTCAGGGTGCGGGTGATGCCGTCCACCTGCTGGACCTTGGCGACCACCATGCGGCCGAGCTCGTCGACCGTGTCGGCCTGGGCCCGCACGATCACGTCGTACGGGCCGGTGACGTCCTCGGCCTGGATCACGCCGGGGATCTTGGCGATCACTTCCGCCACGGCCGACGCCTTGCCCACCTCGGTCTGGATCAGGATGTACGCCTGTACCACGGGACCTCCAGGGCGGCTTCGAGGATCATGTGGGAAGAAGGGACGCCACGGTACCGCGTCGGTGCGCGCGCCGGGGAGACCCGCGCGGGGAACGCGACGCGCGGCGCGGGGGCCGGCCACTCCGGGGGAGCGGGGGCCGGGCGCGCGGTGGCGCAGTACGGATCGGCAGCGCAGTACGGATCGTCCGTACGCATCGGAAGGGCAGCAGCATGAAGGGCACCGTGGGCGAGCTGGGAGAGTTCGGGCTGATCAGGGAGCTGACCTCCCGGCTCACCGCCACCCCGGCCGTACGGATCGGTCCGGGCGACGACGCCGCGGTGGTCACCGCGCCGGACCGCAGGGTCGTGGCCAGCACCGACGTACTCCTCGAAGGGCGGCACTTCCGCCGCGACTGGTCCACCGCCTACGACGTGGGCCGCAAGGCCGCCGCGCAGAACCTGGCCGACATCGCCGCCATGGGCGCGGTGCCCACCGCCATCCTGCTGGGCTTGGTCGTGCCCGCCGAACTGCCCGCGACCTGGGCCACCGAGCTGATGGACGGGCTGCGCGACGAGTGCCACGTGGCGGGCGCCGCCGTGGTCGGCGGCGACGTCGTACGCGGCGACACCATCACCGTCGCGATCACCGCACTGGGTGACCTGCGCAACCAGGAACCGGTCACCCGATCCGGTGCCCAGCCCGGCGACGTCGTCGCCGTCACCGGCTGGCTGGGCTGGTCGGCGGCCGGCCACGCGGTCCTCTCCCGCGGCTTCCGCTCCCCGCGTGCCTTCGTGGAGGCGCACCGCCGCCCCGAACCCCCGTACCACGCGGGCCCGGCGGCGGCCGGTCTCGGCGCCACCGCCATGACGGACGTCAGCGACGGCCTGGTCGCCGACCTCGGCCACATCGCCGAGGCCAGCAAGGTCCGGATCGACCTGCGCTCGGGCCAGATCGACATCCCCTCGCAGATGTCCGACATCGGTACGGCGGTCGGCGTGGACCCGATGCAGTGGGTGCTCAACGGGGGCGAGGACCACGCCATCGTGGCGACGTTCCCGCCGGACGTGAAGCTGCCCGCCCGCTGGAAGGTGATCGGCGAGGTGCTGAACCCGTCGGCGCTGCCGCAGGTCACGGTGGACGGGGCGCCGTGGGCGCACGCGGGCTGGGACCACTTCGGCGAGGACCCGGACGGCGATCCGGCCGGCGCCTGAGGGACCGCGGGCGGGGCCCGGGAGGGGCCCCGGTAGATTCGCCGGTATGCGCACACCTCCACGCGTCCTGACCGTCGCCGGGTCCGATTCCGGCGGCGGCGCGGGCATCCAGGCCGACCTGAAGACGATGCTGGCGCTCGGCACGCACGGCATGAGCGTGCTGACCGCCGTCACCGCGCAGAACTCGCTGGGCGTCCAGGGCGCGTGGGAGCTGCCCGCCGAGGCCGTACGGGCCCAGTTCCGCAGCGTCGTGGACGACATCGGCGTCCAGGCCGTCAAGACCGGGATGCTCTCCTCACCGGAACTGGTCGAGACCGTCGCCGGCCTGCTCGCCGGCGTGTCCGCGCCGGTCGTGATCGACCCGGTGGGCGTCTCCAAGCACGGCGACGCGCTGCTCGCCGCCTCCGCGCTGGACGCGGTCCGTACGAAGCTGCTGCCCACGGCCACCCTCGCCACCCCCAACCTCGACGAGGTCGCCCAGCTCACGGGCGTACGGGTACGGGAGGAGGCCGACATGCACCGTGCTGCCGCCGCGGTCCTCGGCCTCGGGCCGCGATGGGCACTGATCAAGGGCGGCCACCTGGCGGGCGACGCCGTCGACCTGCTCACCGACGGCACCGAGGAACACTGGCTCCGCGCGCCTCGGCACGACAACCGGCACACCCACGGCACCGGCTGCACCCTCGCCAGCGCCGTCGCCGCCCGGCTCGCGCTGGGGGACACCGTCCCGGAGGCCGTGGCGGCGGCCAAGGAGTACGTCACCGGCGCCATCGCGGGTGGATTCCGGCTGGGGGCGGGGATCGGGCCGGTGGATCACGGGTGGCGGATGCGGGGGTAGGGCGAGGAGGCCCGGTGCCTGTCGCCCGGGGCGTCGCGCGCCGCGTACGGCAAAAAGCCGGTCCACCGAAGTGGACCGGCTTTCAGGCAACCGGCGGGGCGGCGCTACGACTAGGACGTCAGCGCGAGACCTTGCCGGCCTTGATGCACGAGGTGCAGACGTTGAGCCGCTTCGGCGTGCGCCCGATGACCGCGCGCACCGTCTGGATGTTGGGGTTCCAACGACGGTTGGTACGGCGGTGCGAGTGGGAAACGCTCTTGCCGAAGCCCGGCCCCTTGCCGCAGACGTCGCAGTTGGCAGCCACGGGTCACTCCAAAGACTTCAGATGCACTTACGGTGAATCCCGACGAGCGGAGTGCATTGAACCGACCCGATTCGTCAGGAGAGGAATGGCCCGATTCGCATCGGGCAACCGGAGCAGCATACAACGACCGCTCCCGTAGAACGAAACTACCATGAGCGCCCCGGCCCCCGCCCCGGCCGCCGGGCCCCCGCGCGACTACTGTGCGGTGGATCGCAGACCGAGCCGAGCCCGCGACGGGCCGCTGGCCGAGGAGGACGAACGGTGCCGCACCCGCTCGACGCCGATGCGGTACGTACCTGGTGCGCCCTCGCGCTGACGGCCCTGGGCCGCGATCGCGAGCGGATCGACGCGATCAACGTCTACCCGGTGGCCGACGGGGACACCGGCACCAACCTCTACCTGACCGTGGAGTCCGCGGCCCGCGCGGTCGAGGCCGCCTTCGACGGCCACGGCGCCTCGGGCACCGCACCGGGCCTGGCTGACGCCGTCGGCGCCATGGCGCACGGGGCCCTGATCGGCGCACGCGGCAATTCCGGGACGATCCTCGCGCAGCTGCTGCGCGGCATGGCGGAGGTCCTGGGGGGCGACGGGAGCGGGGACGGAGCCGGGGCCGGGGACGCGTACGAGGCTGAGCCCGGCGGCCCGGCGACGGACGGCGCCCCTGGCTCGGCGGCGGCGCTGAAGCGGGCACTGCGGCGGGCGGCCGAGTCGACGTACGAGGCGGTGGCACACCCCGTGGAGGGCACGGTGCTCACGGTCGCCACCGTGGCCGCACAGGCGGCGGAGCGGGCGGACGGGACCCCGGCGGCAGTCGCACGGGCCGCGTACGAAGGCGCACGAGCCGCCCTGGAGGCGACACCGGGGCAGCTGGCGGTACTGGGCCGGGCGGGCGTCGTGGACGCGGGAGGCTGCGGCCTGGTCGCCCTGCTGGGGGCGCTGGCCGGGGCCCTCTCCGGGGAGGTGCCGACGACGGCGATCACTGTACGGCCGGACGCCCCCGCCCCGGCGGCAGGCGGCTGCCCGGCGGCGGACGGGCAGGCCCCCGAAGGGCAGCACCCGGGCGACGCGGACCCGGACGGACCGGCCTTCGAAGTGATCTACCTCCTGGAGGCCGACGACGCCGCCGTGGCCCGGCTGCGCACCCGGCTGGACGGCCTCGGCGACTCCCTGGTCGTCGTCGGCGGGGACGGGCTGTGGAACGTTCACGTCCACGTGGACGACGCGGGCGCCGCCGTCGAGGCGGGCATCGAGGCGGGCCGCCCGTACCGCATCCGCATCACCCACTTCGGGGCGGCCGAAGGCGGCCGGGCCCCCCTCCGCCGCGAGCCGGAGCCGGCGGCGCGCGCCGTGGTGGCCGTGGTGCCCGGCGACGGGCTCGCCGGACTGTGTACGGAGGCCGGCGCGACCGCGGTGACCGTACGCCCCGGAGAGCCGCCCGCCAGCGGCGAGCTGGTGCAGGCCATCCGGCAGGCGAACGCCCGCGAGGTGATGCTGCTGCCCAACGACCCCGATCTGCGGCACACCGCGGCGGCCGCGGCCGAGCAGGCCCGCACCGAAGGCGTACGGGTCGCCCTCATCCCCACCCGCGCCGCCGTCCAGGGCATCGCCGCGCTGGCCGTGCACGAGCCCGCCCGCAGCTTCGACGAGGACGTGGTGGCCATGACCTCGGCCGCGGGCGCCACCCGCTACGCGGAGCTGGCCGTCGCCGAACGGCAGTCCTGGACGATGGCCGGCGTCTGCCAGGCCGGGGACGTCCTCGGCCTGATCGACGGCGACGTGGTGGTGATCGGCTCCGGCCTGGCCGCGACCGCGGTGACCGTACTGGACCGGATGCTCTCCGCCGGCGGGGAAATGGTGACGCTCGTCCTGGGCGCGGATTTCCCCGATTCCGTCGCGGAGCGCCTGGAAAAGCACGTACGGGAGCACCATCTGGCCGTGGACACCGTCGTCTACGAAGGCGGGCAGCGCGGCGCCCCCCTGCTCATCGGCGTCGAATAGCGATGCCGGGGCGGCGCGGAAAGCCGTACCGCACCGGCGGAATTCCGGGGCCTGCCGCCGGTTGTCAGTGGCGTGGTGTGCAATGGTCTGCGTGTCCGCGCTCGACGAACCCCTGAAGAAGATCCTCGGTGGCACCACCGCCAAGGTGATGGCCGAGCATCTCGGTCTGCACACGGTCGGCGACCTGCTCCACCACTATCCGCGCAAATACGCGGAGCGCGGTGAGCTGACCCGGCTCTCCGACCTGCCGCTGGACGAACACGTCACGGTCGTCGCGCGGGTCGCGGACGCCCGCGTACTGAAGTTCAACAACGGCCGCGGCCAGCGCCTGGAAGTGACCCTCACCGACGGCAGCGGCCGGCTCCAGCTCGTCTTCTTCGGCAAGGGAATCCACAAACCGCACAAGGACCTGCTGCCCGGCCGCCGCGCGATGTTCGCGGGCAAGGTCTCGGTCTTCAACCGCAAGCTCCAGCTGGCCCACCCCGAATACGCCCTGCTGGACGGCGAGGACGGCGAGGAGGCCGTGGACGCCTTCGCGGGCCGCCTCATGCCGATCTACCCGGCCTGCCAGCAGATGGCCTCCTGGAAGATCGCCAAGGCCGTCGACGCGGTGCTGCCCAGCGCCCGTGAGGCGCTCGACCCGCTGCCGGAGGCGCTGCGTGAGGGCCGCGCCCTGCTGCCCCTCCCGGACGCCCTGGAGAAGGTCCACCGCCCGCGCACGAAGGCCGACATCGAGGACGCCCGCTCCCGCCTGAAGTGGGACGAGGCGTTCGTCCTCCAGGTCGCCCTGGCCCGCCGCCGCATGGCGGAAACCCAACTCCCCGCCACCCCGCGCCCGTTGACCCCCGGCGGCCTGCTCGACGCCTTCGACGCGAAACTCCCCTTCACCCTCACCGAAGGCCAGCAGAAGGTCAGCCGCGAAATCTTCGACGACCTGGCCACCGACCACCCGATGCACCGGCTCCTTCAGGGGGAAGTGGGCAGCGGGAAGACCATGGTCGCCCTGCGCGCCATGCTCGCCGTCGTGGACACCGGCGGTCAGGCGGCGATGCTCGCGCCGACCGAAGTGCTGGCTCAACAGCACCACCGGTCCATCACCGAAATGATGGGGGAGCTGGCCGATCAATGGGGCCTGCGCGAAGCGCAGTCCACCAAGGGCGGTGGTGGGCGACGGGAGGGCGGAATGCTCGGCGGTGCCGAGCACGGCACGAAGGTGGTGCTGCTGACGGGGTCGATGGGTGCCGCGGCCCGCCGCCAGGCCCTGCTGGACCTCGTCACGGGCGAGGCCGGCATCGTCATCGGCACCCACGCGCTGATCGAGGACAAGGTCCGGTTCCACGACCTGGGCCTGGTCGTCGTCGACGAACAGCACCGCTTCGGCGTGGAGCAGCGCGACGCCCTGCGCGGCAAGGGCAAGCAGCCGCCGCACCTCCTCGTCATGACGGCGACCCCCATTCCCCGTACGGTCGCGATGACCGTCTTCGGCGACCTGGAGACCTCCGTACTGGACCAACTCCCCGCCGGGCGCTCGCCGATCGCCAGCCATGTCGTGCCCGCCAAGGACAAGCCGCACTTCCTCGCGCGGGCCTGGGAGCGGGTGCGCGAGGAGGTCGAGTCCGGCCACCAGGCGTACGTGGTCTGCCCCCGCATCGGCGACGAGGAGGACGCGCCGAAAGGCAAGGGAGCGAAGAAGAAGGACGGGGAGGAGGCCGCCGAGGGTGCCGCGGGTGAGGACAAGCGGCCGCCGCTGGCCGTTCTGGAGGTCGCCGACCAGCTCGCCAAGGGCCCGCTCGCCGGACTGCGCGTCGAGGCGCTGCACGGCCGGATGCATCCGGACGACAAGGACGCGGTGATGCGCCGGTTCGCGGCCGGCGCGGTGGACGCGCTGGTGGCGACCACCGTCATCGAGGTCGGGGTGAACGTGCCCAACGCCACCGCCATGGTGATCATGGACGCGGACCGGTTCGGCGTCTCCCAGCTGCACCAGCTGCGCGGCCGCGTCGGCCGCGGCTCCGCCCCGGGCCTGTGCCTGCTGGTCAGCGAGATGCCCGAAGCCAGCCCCGCGCGGGCCCGGCTCGCCGCGGTGGCCGGCACCCTCGACGGCTTCGAGCTGTCCCGTATCGACCTGGAGCAGCGCCGCGAGGGCGACGTCCTCGGCCAGGCCCAGTCCGGCGCCCGTACGTCCCTGCGGATGCTCGCCGTCATCGAGGACGAGCAGGTCATCGAGGCCGCCCGGGAGGAGGCCACCTCGGTGGTCGCCGCCGACCCGGAGCTGACCGGCTATCCGGAGCTGCGGATCGCCCTCCAGGCGCTGCTGGACGCGGAGCGCGAGCAGTACCTCGACAAGGGTTGACGAGGGCGACGAGGGCGACGAGGGCTGACAAGGACTGGTAAGGGCTGACGAGGGCCGGACGGGAGGCGGGGCCGGGCCGCGCGGCCCCGTGCCGCCCGACGCCATATCGTGGGGAGTGGTCCGCGCAGGCGGGCCGCCCCATCCGCAGCGCGAAGGACCGAGACCCATGACCCGCGTGATCGCCGGCACGGCCGGCGGCCGGCGCCTGGCCGTGCCCCCCGGCAACGGCACCCGCCCGACCTCCGACCGGGCGCGCGAGGGCCTGTTCTCCACCTGGGAGTCGCTGGACGGCCCGCTGGCCGGCGCCCGGGTGCTCGACCTGTACGGCGGCTCCGGCGCCGTGGGCCTGGAGGCGCTGTCCCGCGGCGCCGCGCACGTCCTGCTGGTCGAGGCGGACGCCCGCGCCGTCCGCACCATCCGCGACAACGTCCGCACCCTCGGCCTGCCGGGCGCCGAGGTGCGCGCCGGCAAGGCCGAGCAGGTGGTCGCGGGCCCGGCCCCGGACGAGCCGTACGACGTGCTCTTCCTCGACCCGCCGTACGCCGTCACCGATGGCGATCTTGGGGAGATCCTGCTCACACTCCGCGGACGGGGCTGGTGTGCCGAGGGGGCACTCGTCACCGTGGAGCGGAGCACCAGAGGCGGTCCGTTCCCCTGGCCTGCCGGGTTCGAGGCCGTCCGGTCCCGGCGCTACGGCGAGGGAACGCTTTGGTACGGTCGCGCCGCTTCGACGTGCGACAACGCGTCATGACCGGACCGGAGAGCGAGGAACCTCAGTTGCGCCGCGCAGTCTGTCCGGGGTCGTTCGACCCCATCACCAACGGGCACCTGGACATCATTGCCCGGGCCTCCCGGCTCTACGACGTCGTCCACGTCACCGTGATGATCAACCAGGCCAAGAAGGGCCTGTTCTCGGTCGACGAGCGGATCGACCTGATCCGCCAGGCCACCGCCGAGTACGGCAACGTCCAGGTCGAGTCCTTCCACGGCCTGCTCGTCGACTTCTGCAAGCAACGCGACATCCCCGCCATCGTCAAGGGGCTGCGGGCGGTCAGCGACTTCGACTACGAGCTGCAGATGGCCCAGATGAACAACGGTCTCTCCGGCATCGAGACCCTCTTCATCCCCACCAGCCCCACCTACAGCTTCCTCTCGTCCAGCCTGGTCAAGGAGGTCGCGGCCTGGGGCGGCGACGTCTCCCACCTCGTCCCGCCCTTCGTCCTGGAAGAGCTGACGAAACGACTCGGCACCAAGTGACCTGCTGACCACCCGTCAGCAGGTGTCGGTGCCGGGCTCTGTGGACGTACAGTCGTCCCCGTTCCGTCGTACCGACCCGGAAAGTGGCGAGTCCAAGGTGGACGTGCAGAAGAAGCTCGACGAGATCGTCCGGACCGTCGGCAGCGCCCGGTCCATGCCCATGTCGGCCTCGTGCGTGGTCAACCGCGCCGAGCTGCTCGCCATGCTGGAGGAGGTGCGCGCCGCCCTGCCCGGGTCGCTCGCGCAGGCCCAGGAGGTGCTCGGCGACCGGGCGCAGATGGTCGAGGAGGCCCGTGCCGAGGCAGAGCGGATCATCAAGTCCGCCAACGCCCACCGCGGCTCGCTGATCTCCGACACCGAGGTCGCCCGGCAGTCCCAGGCCGAGGCCGACCGGATCCTGGCCGAGGCCCGCCGCGAGGCCGAGGAGATCCGCGCCGAGGCCGACGACTACGTCGACAGCAAACTGGCCAACTTCGAGGTCGTCCTCACCAAGACCATCGGCTCGGTCGACCGCGGCCGCGAGAAGCTGCTCGGCCGCGCGCCGGGCGAGGACGGCCACGCGGACGAGGACGGCGTCCAGGCCCCCGAGCGCAGCGCCGACCCGCAGACGCTCAAGGAGCGCGCCGACCGGTACGTGGACGCCAAGTTCGGCGCCTTCGAGGCCGTGCTGACCAAGACGCTGGAGGCCGTCGGCCGCGGGCGGCAGAAACTCCAGGGGGTCCGCCCGACGGACGAGCTGGGCGGCCTCGCCGAGCAGCCGGACGGCCGCCACCCGGTGCACACCGGCGACGCCGAGTACCTCGCGGGCCTCGCCGAGCTGGCCGACCCCGTACCGCCGCAGCCGCAGACCCCGCCGCAGCCCACCGTGCCGCCCCAGGCGCAGCCCGAGGTCCACCAGGACTACTACACCGCCCCGGCCTACCAGCAGCAGGACGCCTACGGCTACCCGCAGGCCCCGTACCCGCAGCAGGACCCGTACGGCTACGGCTGGCAGGACCCGCAGGCGCAGCAGCACCCGCACCAGCAGCCCTACGACCCGAACGCGGCCTACCTCCCACCGCAGCAGGCCCAGCTCCCCGGACAGGACCCCGCCGGGCGGGCGGCGCAGCCCGCCGCGCTGGACGAGACCAGCCTCTTCGACACGAGCATGATCGACCTGGAGCGGCTGCGGCAGTACGAGGAGGGGCGCCAGTAGCGGATTGGGCCTATCGGGACCGTTCCAGTATCCTGGCTCTTCGGTCGCGTGTACGTCCGCGATCTCTGCTGCCCGGTCGCCTGTCGGTGACGGGGCGGCTCGTACGTCAGCGTAGAAAGCAGGAAGCCATCAACGCCCGCCTCGACCACCGTTCCCCGCTCGTGTTCGACACGCGCGATCTGGGACGTCGTCCCGGCGCGCTGCAGCGGCTCTCCCGCACCGTCGAGGCCCCCCGGGACCTCGGCAACGAGGTCATCGGCGTGCCCGAGGGCGCGCCGGTGGAACTCGACTTCCGCCTGGAGTCCGTCATGGACGGGGTGCTTGTCACCGGTACCGCCCGTGCATCGCTCCAGGGGGAGTGCGTAAGGTGTCTGGAGCCGCTGAAGCGTGAGCTCGCAGCGGACTTCCAGGAGATGTTCGCCTACCCCGACGCCGACGCCAGGAACCGCACCGCGGAGCCCGGCGACGACGCCGAGGAAGAGGAGGACACTCTCTTCCTCGAGGACGACCTGTTCGACCTCGAACCCGTGCTGCGGGATGCGGTGGTGCTCGCACTGCCGATGCAGCCGGTGTGCCAGGACGACTGCCCGGGCCTGTGCTCCCAGTGCGGAGAGCGGCTCGCGGACGACCCGGACCACCACCACGACGCCGTCGACATCCGTTGGGCGGCACTGCAGGGACTCGCCACCGACCTGGACGGCGAGAAGGACGAAAACATGAGCGGCGACGGGCCTGAATCAGCGCGCGCCGCCGAGAAGCAGGAGAAGTAGCCGTGGCTGTTCCGAAGCGGAAGATGTCGCGCAGCAACACGCGCCACCGCCGGTCGCAGTGGAAGGCTGCGGTCCCCACCCTGGTGGCGTGCGAGCGCTGCCACGAGCCGAAGCAGCAGCACATCGCGTGCCCGAGCTGCGGCACCTACAACAAGCGACAGGTCCTCGAGGTCTGATCGGCTGGTGACAGGCTCTATGTCAGACGCCCCTACGTCACCCCGCAAGCGCGGGGCCGACACGGCAACGGCGGACACGGCCTCGTCCCACACGCTTCTGGAAGGGCGGCTCGGGTACCACCTCGAGTCCGCCCTTCTGGTGCGTGCGCTGACGCACCGCTCGTACGCGTACGAGAACGGCGGCCTGCCCACCAACGAGCGGCTGGAGTTCCTCGGGGACTCGGTGCTCGGCCTGGTGGTCACGGACACGCTGTACCGCACCCACCCCGACCTGCCCGAAGGCCAGCTGGCCAAGCTGCGGGCCGCGGTGGTCAACTCGCGCGCGCTCGCCGAGGTGGGCCGCGGCCTCGACCTCGGCGCCTTCATCCGCCTCGGCCGGGGCGAAGAAGGCACCGGCGGCCGGAACAAGGCCTCCATCCTGGCCGACACCCTGGAAGCGGTGATCGGCGCGGTCTATCTCGACCAGGGCCTCGACGCGGCGGGCGAGCTGGTGCACCGGCTCTTCGACCCGCTCATCGAGAAGTCCGCCGGCCTGGGCGCCGGCCTGGACTGGAAGACCAGCCTCCAGGAACTGACCGCGACCGAAGGTCTCGGCGTCCCGGAGTACCTGGTCAGCGAGACCGGTCCGGACCACGAGAAGACCTTCACTGCTGCTGCCCGCGTCGGTGGTGTCTCGTACGGCACCGGCACCGGCCGCAGCAAGAAGGAAGCCGAGCAGCAGGCGGCGGAGTCCGCCTGGCGGGCGATCCGCGCGGCGGCGGACGAAGCGGCCGAGCGGGCCGCGGACGCGCCGCCGGCCGGGGAGCCCGTGGTTCCCCCGGCCTCGCCGGCCGGGGAGCCCGTGGTTCCCCCGGCCGGGGAGCCGCCCGTCTCCGGCTGAGCTGCCGAGCTCGTCACTCCCGGCCGTCCGCCCCGCACAGGGGAGGGCGGCCGGGCAGTGCTTTGCGGGGGAGTGCCGCGTGCGAGGCCCGCTGTGCCGTCCCGTACCGCGTGCGGCCTGCTCCATCCCGTACCGCGCGTCCCGTCCGCACCATCCGTACCGCGTCCCCCGCCCCCCCCTCGCGGCGGACGTCCCATGACGAGGAGAGCCGTGCCCGAGCTGCCCGAGGTCGAGGTCGTACGCCGCGGACTTCAGCGGTGGGTACGGGGCCGTACCGTCGCCGCCGTCGAGGTCCTGCACCCCCGGGCGGTCCGCCGGCACACCGCCGGAGCCGTCGACTTCGCCACGCGCCTGAAGGGACAGCGCGTCGGCGAGGCCCGGCGCCGCGGCAAGTACCTGTGGCTCCCGGTCACCGACGGCCTGTCCGTCCTCGCCCACCTGGGCATGAGCGGGCAGCTCCTGGTCCAGCCGCAGGACGCCCCCGACGAGAAGCACCTGCGGGTCCGCTTCACCTTCGCCGACGAGGCCGGCACCGAACTGCGCTTCGTCGACCAGCGCACCTTCGGCGGGCTGTCGCTGCACGACGCTGTGCCCGGCGACCTCGAAGGGCTCCCCGACGTCATCGCACACATCGCCCGCGACCCGCTCGACCCGGCCTTCGACGACGCCGCCTTCCACGACGCGCTGCGTCGCCGCCGCACCACCGTCAAGCGCGCCCTGCTGGACCAGTCGCTGATCAGCGGCGTCGGCAACATCTACGCCGACGAGGCGCTGTGGCGCTCCCGGCTGCACTACGACCGCCCGACCGCCACCCTGACCCGCCCCCGCACCGCCGAACTCCTCGGCCACATCCGCGACGTGATGACCGCCGCGCTCGCCGTCGGCGGCACCAGCTTCGACAGCCTCTACGTCAACGTCAACGGCGAGTCGGGCTACTTCGAGCGGTCCCTGGACGCGTACGGGCGCGAGGACGAGCCGTGCCGGCGGTGCGGTACGGCCATGCGCCGCCGCCCCTGGATGAACCGTTCCAGCTACTTCTGCCCGCGCTGCCAGCGGCCGCCGCGACCGTGATCCTGGCCGGCCGGCTTCCGCGCGCGCCGCGTCGTAGCGCTCCTGGGGCGCCAGGTCCCGGACCCGCCGGACACCTCGGTCGCCGCGTCGCGGAACAGGCCGCGGTCTTCGCCGCCGGCCGCGCCACCGTCGGCGCCTGACCGGGCTCTCGGAGCCGGGCGCTCGCAGGTGCGGCGCGCGCCCGCCCCGCGCGCCCTGTCCCGGGCCTGGCGTCCGTACGCGGGGACACGTACACGCCGACCCACCCGCATACGCGTGCTTTCGTACGGATGGAGATGCGACCCTGTAGCCAGGGGGCCATACCTTCGGAGGTTGGGATCCGATGGCGACGAGTATGCATCTGGTCTGGAGCTCGGCGGCGCCCGGCAGCGTCGTGTACGAGACACACGCGATCGAGGTGGTCGAAGAGGGCGGCGTACACGGCGAGGTCGTCAGCGAGCGGCACGAGGTCACGGTCCGCAGCCGCGCCCACGCGGAGGAGATCGCCGCCGAGCACGACTACGAGCTCTACCGCGACGGCGAGGAGTGGGACAGCCTCCCGGAGGAGAACGGGGAAGGCTGAGCCGGTGGTGGCGCGGTCCGGTTCAGAACCCGAAGTCCTGCGTCCACCAGGGGCCGCCCGGGCCGAAGTGCGCTCCGACCCCCAGGGTCTTGTACTCGCAGTTGAGGATGTTGGCGCGGTGCCCGGGGCTGTGCATCCAGGTCTCCATCACGGCTCGGGCGTCGGCCTGGCCACGGGCTATGTTCTCGCCGCCGAGGTTGTCCATGCCCGCTTCCTCGGCCCGGTCCCAGGGGCTGCGGCCGTCCGGGTCGGTGTGGTCGAAGAAGCCGCGGCGCGCCATGTCGTCGCTGAAGTCCCGGGCCAGCCCGCCCAGTTCGCGATCGGCGGTCACCGGTGAGCAGCCCGCCTTCGAGCGTTCCTGGTTGACCAGGGTCACCACCTGCGCCTCGGCGTCCGAGGGCGCGGTGTCCGCGGGTGCGGCGGAGGCGGCCGGCGTGCTCTTCGGGGGCGCGGGGGTGGTGGTCGTACGGTCCGGCCGCTGCGTACGGTCCCGGTCGGGGCCGGCGTCGGAGCCGGTGCCGGTGTCGCCTGCGGGCGTGGACGGCTGCCGGGGGACCGGCGTGGCCGAAGGGGCCGCGGACGACGTGGGGCGCGACCGGTCCGGAATGCCCGGCCGGGTCTCGCCGCGGCTGGCCTGGCCGGTGCCGCGGTCCGTGGGCGTCACGGAGGCCGCGTCCCGCGCCGGCGTGCGGGGCAGGGAGTCGGCGCGTACCCGCTCGCCGGAGCCGCCGCTGCCGCCCCAGTCGTACTGGCCGCCGCCGGGCAGCAGGCCCGAGGCGACGGCGACCGCGCCCATCGCCACGGCGGCCGAAGCGCCGAGCAGTCCGGTGCGGACCGGTGCGTTGCGGCGTTCGCGCGCGGGGCGGTGGCCGCGGTGGCGGCCGGAGTGCGCGGGAGGTGCGGGGGCCGGGTTTCCGGCCTGGTCCGTGGCTCCGGCGGCTGCGGGCGATGCGGGAGCGGAGCGTCGATGGCGGCCCATCCACTGCCTTCCTTCTGTCCACACGAGCGTCAACGTGCCTCACTCGTAAGGGTGAGTCTCGTTGCCGGGCGACTGTACGCCATGACGTGTGGGGCCGATGTGCCCGACGAGCAATTGGCCGGTTAGCGTGCAGACATGAATGAAGATGTCCGCCTGACCGCCTGGGTGCGCGGCCGGGTCCAAGGGGTCGGCTTCCGGTGGTTCACGCGGGCCAACGCCCTGCGGATCGGCGGCCTCGTGGGTTTCGCCCTCAATCTGGAGGACGGCCGTGTCCAGGTCGTCGCCGAGGGGCCCCGCGACCGGTGCGAGGAGCTGCTGGAGTGGCTGCGTACCGGCGACACGCCCGGACGGGTCGAGGGTGTGGGTGAGATCTGGGACACTCCGCGCGGCGGTTACGACGGGTTCGCGATCCGCTGACCCGTGCGGTGGGCGGCATCCGGGAACCGGACGGCGGGCCGGTTCCGCGTGTCCTCGTCAGATGCACAGTGCAGTCATGACCTGGTGGTTGCCAACTCGGCCGACCCGTGGAAGGCTGCCGCTGTAGGGATGATCTCCACGCCCCCGAGGCGCTTTTCTGGGGAGCCGGTCCGGCGTTGCCGCGGCCTTGGGCTCCTGGGCGCCCTAAGGATACGGGGCGTGATCGTGTTGACCCTCAAACCTTTTGGTGAGACTCTGGAAGCCCCGCGCACCTTAGCTGTTTGGCATTGAGTTCGCAGGACAATGGCAAGCACCGCGGGTGCGAATCCCTCACGACCCACACCGCTTCGGTCGGTCACTCAGTGTGGAGGACCATCCATCATGGCAAAGGCGCTTCTCGGTTACGTCGGCGGCTCCGACCCCCGAGTCCTCTCCGAGATGCGACGGCTTCAGCAGCGCGTCCAGGACCTCGAATCCGAACTCATCCGGATGCAGGCCGAAAACGACATGCTGTCCGCTGCCGCACGTCACGACGACTCGATGCTTGAGGGCATCGACGTACCCCAGGCGGAGCCCGCGCTCACCTGACCCCATCCCCCGGGGCCGACGGGCTGTATCGCCAGCCGCTTGAGGCACCGCTAGCAAGATCTTCAAGGGACGCTTCGGCGTCCCTTCGTCGTTTCCGTCGCTTTTCTCTTCGGTCCCCGGGTGTCCCTCACCGTCTGATGTGCCCTGCACCTTCAGCCACGAAACCGAAATCGTCCGGCCGCCAGGGGAGCGGACGACGGGGACACGGCCGTCCCGCCCGCACCCGGCCGGGCCTCTCGTGCCGGGGCGGTCCCCGGCGGGGGCCGGGCGGTAGAGTCCAACGGCGTGCATCTCAAGAGCCTGACACTGCGAGGATTCAAATCCTTCGCCTCCGCCACGACACTGCGCTTCGAACCCGGCATCACCTGTGTCGTGGGCCCCAACGGGTCGGGCAAGTCCAACGTCGTCGACGCCCTGTCCTGGGTCATGGGCGAGCAGGGCGCCAAGTCGCTGCGCGGCGGCAAGATGGAGGACGTGATCTTCGCCGGGACGACCGGCCGGCCGCCACTGGGCCGGGCCGAGGTCTCGCTGACCATCGACAACACCGACGGCGCGCTGCCCATCGAGTACGCCGAGGTCACCATCACGCGGACGATGTTCCGCAACGGCGGCAGCGAGTACCAGCTCAACGGTGACACCTGCCGCCTCCTGGACATCCAGGAACTGCTGTCGGACTCCGGCATCGGCCGGGAGATGCACGTCATCGTCGGGCAGGGCCAGCTCGACTCCGTCCTGCACGCCGACCCCATGGGGCGCCGCGCCTTCATCGAGGAGGCCGCCGGCGTCCTCAAGCACCGCAAGCGCAAGGAGAAGGCGCTGCGGAAGCTGGAGGCGATGAAGGCGAACCTGGCGCGCGTCCAGGACCTCACCGACGAGCTGCGGCGGCAGCTCAAGCCGCTGGGCCGGCAGGCCGCCGTCGCCCGCCGGGCCGCCGTCATCCAGGCCGACCTGCGCGACGCCCGGCTGCGGCTGCTCGCCGACGACCTCGTGGCGCTGCGCGCGGCGCTGCGTGCGGAGATCGCCGACGAGGCGGCGCTCAAGCAGCGCAAGGAGACCGCCGAGCAGCGCCTGAAGGAGGCGACCCGGCGCGAGGCAGCCCTGGAGGAAGAGGTACGGACGCTGACGCCACGCCTCCAGCGGGTCCAGCAGACGTACTACGAGCTGTCACAGCTCGCCGAGCGGGTGCGCGGCACGATTTCGCTGGCCGACGCGCGCGTCAAGAGCGCGACGGCCGCCCCGCCGGAGGAGCGCCGCGGCCGCGACCCGGAGGACCTGGAACGGGAGGCGGCCCGGGTCCGTGAGCAGGAGGCCGAGCTGGAAGCCGCGCTGGAGGCGGCGAGCCGGGCGCTGGAGGACACCGCCGAACACCGCGCCGAACTGGAACGCCGGTTGGCGGACGAGGAGCGGCGGTTGCGGGACGCGGCGCGCGCCATGGCGGACCGGCGGGAGGGCCTGGCCCGGCTGCACGGGCAGGTCACCGCCGCGCGCGGCCGGGCGGCGTCGGCCCAGGCCGAGATCGGGCGGCTGGCCGTGGCCAGGGACGAGGCGCGGCAGCGCGCGGCCGACGCCCAGGAGCAGTACGAAACGCTCAAGGCCGAGGTGGACGGGCTGGACGCGGACGACGTCGACCTGGCGCGGCAGCACGAGACCGCGAAGCAGGATCTGGCCGACGCGGAGGCCGCGCTGAGCGCCGCGCGCGACGCGCTGACGGCCGCGGAACGGCAGCGCGCGGCGGTCTCCGCCCGCCACGAAGCGCTCGCCCTCGGGCTGCGCCGCAAGGACGGGACCGACGCACTGCTCGGCGCGGCCGACCGGCTGACCGGCCTCCTCGGCCCGGCCGCCGAAGTGCTGACCGTCGCCCCGGGCCACGAGGTGCCGGTGGCGGCGGCGCTCGGCGCGGCGGCGGACGCCGTGGCGGTGGCCGACCCGGCCACCGCCGCCGAAGCGATTCGCCTCTTGCGCAAGGAGGACGCGGGGCGTGCGGCGATGGTGCTGGGCGCGGGCCCGGAGCCGGCCCGCGCCGTGGACTCCGCGGGTTTGCCGCTCGCGGCCGAACTGGTCCAGGGCCCGGACGAGTTGATGCGCTCCGTGCGGTGGCTGCTGCGCGGCGTCGTGGTCGTCGGCACGTTGGAGGACGCCGAGGAACTGGTGGCGTCCCGGCCGGAGCTGACGGCGGTGACCGCCGAAGGCGACGTCCTCGGGGCGCACTTCGCGCAGGGCGGTTCGGCCGGCGCGCCGAGCCTGCTGGAGGTGCAGGCGTCCGTCGACCAGGCCGCGGCCGAAGCCGCCGAACTGGGCGAACGCTGCGAGCAGCTGACCGCCGCTCAAGAGGCCGCGCGCCAACGGCGGGACACCTGCGCACGCCTGGCCGAGGAGGCGGGGGAGCGGCGGCGCGCCGCCGACCGCGAGAAGTCCCGTGTCGCGGGGGACCTGGGCCGCCTCGGTGGCCAGGCACGCGGCGCCGCCGACGAGGCGGAGCGCTCGGCAGCCGCCGCCGCGAAGGCCGAGGAAGCACTCGAACGGGCGACCGAGGAGGCCGAGGAGCTGGCCGCGCGGCTGGCGGTGGCAGAGGAGGAGCCGGGCGACGAGGAGCCCGACACCTCCGTACGGGACCGGCTGGCCGCGGACGGCGCCAACGCGCGCCAGACGGAGATGGAGGCCCGCCTCCAGGTCCGTACGCACGAGGAGCGGGTCAAGGGGCTCGCGGGCCGGGCCGACGGTCTGGACCGCGCGGCGCGGGCCGAACGCGAGGCGCGGGCCCGCGCCGAGCAGCGCCGCGCCCGGGCCCGTCACGAGGCGGCGGTGGCGTCCGCGGTGGCCTCCGGGGCGCGGCAGCTGCTGGCGCACGTCGAGGTCTCGGTCGTCCGGGCCGAGGAGGAGCGGCTCGCTGCCGAGCTGGCCAAGCAGGAGCGCGAGCAGGCGCTGGTGGCCGAGCGCAACGCGAGCCGGGAGCTGAAGGGCGAGCTGGACAAGCTGACGGACTCGGTGCACCGCGGTGAGGTGCTGGGCGCCGAGAAGCGGCTGCGTATCGAGCAGCTGGAGGCCAAGGCCCTGGAGGAGCTGGGCGTCGAGCCCGCGGCCCTGGTGGCCGAGTACGGCCCCGACCAGCCCGTACCGCCGTCCCCCGCCGCGCAGGGCGAGGAGCTGCCGCAGGACCCGGAGCACCCGCGCAACCGGCCGGTGGCCTACGTACGGGCCGAGCAGGAGAAGCGGCTCAAGGCCGCCGAGCGGGCGTATCAGCAGCTCGGGAAGGTGAACCCGCTGGCGCTGGAGGAGTTCGCCGCGCTGGAGGAGCGGCACCAGTTCCTCAGCGAGCAGCTTGAAGACTTGAAGAAGACCCGGTCCGACCTGCTGCGGGTGGTCAAGGAGGTCGACGAGCGCGTGGAGCAGGTCTTCACCGAGGCGTTCCACGACACCGCCAGGGAGTTCGAGGGCGTCTTCGCGCGGCTGTTCCCCGGCGGTGAGGGGCGGCTGGTGCTGACCGACCCGGACAACATGCTCACCACGGGTCTGGACGTGGAGGCCCGCCCGCCGGGCAAGAAGGTCAAGCGGCTGTCGCTGCTGTCGGGCGGTGAGCGTTCGCTGACCGCGGTCGCCCTGCTGGTCTCGATCTTCAAGGCGCGCCCCAGCCCGTTCTACGTGATGGACGAGGTCGAGGCGGCGCTGGACGACACCAACCTGCAGCGGCTGATCGGGATCATGGAAGAGCTCCAGGAGAGCTCCCAGCTGATCGTGATCACGCACCAGAAGCGGACGATGGAGGTCGCGGACGCGCTGTACGGGGTGTCGATGCAGGGCGACGGCGTCTCGAAGGTCATCAGCCAGCGGCTTCACTGACTGCGAACGGGGTACCGGTGTGCCGTACACCCTTCCCGACGGCACCGGGCGAGGCGGTGGCGTGGTCCCGGCACACCACCGGCACGGTTCATAACTTGAACGCATTGCCCGCGAAGCTCCGCCGAAACAAATTCATCACGACCTATTGACTTCGAAACTTGAAGGCATAGGGTCTGCAACGTTGCTTTTACCTTCAAGTGGTGGGTACCCCCAACCTATGCGCCACTGGAAGGGCCAGCCCCCTACGCCCGGCAGCGCAGCCGGGCACTGGAGTACACGTTGACCAGCACCGCGCAGCCGACGATGCCGGAGGGCCGCAAGGCCCAGCCGGACCACCTCGGCCATGTCATCTTCATCACCGCGGCTGCCGCGATGGGCGGCTTCCTCTTCGGCTACGACAGTTCCGTGATCAACGGCGCCGTCGAGGCGATCCGCGGCCGCTACGAGGTGGGCTCCGCGGGGCTCGCCCAGGTGATCGCCATCGCGCTGATCGGCTGCGCCATCGGAGCCGCCACGGCCGGCCGGATCGCCGACCGCATCGGCCGCATCCGCGTCATGCAGATCGCCGCGGCGCTCTTCACGATCAGCGCGGTCGGCTCGGCACTGCCGTTCGCCCTGTGGGACCTGGCCATGTGGCGCGTCCTGGGCGGCATCGCGATCGGTATGGCCTCGGTCATCGGCCCGGCCTACATCGCCGAGGTCGCGCCGCCCGCGTACCGGGGGCGCCTGGGCTCCTTCCAGCAGGCCGCCATCGTCATCGGCATCGCGATCTCGCAGCTGGTGAACTGGGGCATCCTCAACCTCGCCGGCGGCGACCAGCGCGGCAAGCTGGCGGGCCTGGAGGCCTGGCAGTGGATGCTCGGCGTGATGGTCGTCCCGGCCGTGCTCTACGGCCTGCTCTCCTTCGCGATCCCCGAGTCGCCCCGCTTCCTGATCTCCGTCGGCAAGACCGACAAGGCCAAGGAGGTGCTGGCCGAGGTCGAGGGACAGGGTGTCGACCTGGACACGCGCGTCTCGGAGATCAAGGAGGCGATGCGCCGGGAGCACAAGTCCAGCTTCAAGGACCTGCTGGGCGGCAAGGCCGGCTTCCTGCCGATCGTGTGGATCGGCATCGGCCTGTCGGTCTTCCAGCAGCTCGTCGGCATCAACGTGGCGTTCTACTACTCCTCGACGCTGTGGCAGTCCGTCGGCATCGACCCGAGCAGCTCGTTCTTCTACAGCTTCACCACGTCGATCATCAACATCATCGGCACCGTGATCGCGATGGTCTTCGTGGACCGGATCGGCCGCCGGCCGCTGGCGCTGATCGGCTCCGCCGGTATGGCCGTCGCCCTCGCCCTGGAGGCGTGGGCCTTCGCCTCCAAGACCTCGGCCGGCACGCTGCCGACCGCCGAGGGCACGGTCGCCCTGGTCGCGGCCCACGGCTTCGTGCTCTTCTTCGCGCTGTCCTGGGGCGTCGTGGTCTGGGTCTTCCTCGGTGAGATGTTCCCGAACAAGATCCGTGCCGCTGCGCTCGGTGTCGCGGCGTGTGCGCAGTGGATCGCCAACTGGGCCATCACGGCCAGCTTCCCGAGCCTTTCCGACTGGAACCTTTCGGGTACCTACGTGATCTATATGATCTTCGCTCTGCTCTCGATCCCCTTCGTGCTGAAATTCGTGAAGGAGACCAAGGGCAAGGCGTTGGAGGAGATGGGCTAACACCCCCCCGCCAGCTCTTCTCCTCAGTTGTGGGCAGCTGCCCCGGCCCGTCGGACGGACCGGGGCAGCTCCTGCATTCCGGGCCGGAAGTCGGGGCAGTTCCTTTCCTCGCGAATGGTTTTCCGTTGAAGCAAAGGAGCGGGCCGGGGGTTCGGGCCTCCCGGAGATGCGGAGCGGGCCGACGCCTCACGCCTCCTTGAGGTGCGGAACGACCCGCTCCGCGAACAGATGTACGGAACGCCAGCCTTCGTCCACCGGCATCCCGCCGCACAGCGGATGCAGGATCAGCGACCCCGCGGGCCCCGCCTCCCCGGCCAGCCGCACACACTCCTCGGGCGTCACGATCCGGTAGACCCCCTCCCGGCGCAGCGCCCCGACGTCGTCGGCGGCGGACCGTACGGCCGACTCCACACCGGGGGACTGCCACGACGCGTACGTACGCGCCTCATGCAGCAGATGCCCGCCGTACTCGGCCCAGGCCCGGTCCGGATCCTCTGACACATGCAGCAGACAGGTACGGGCAGCGGGCTGGAGCACCCATCCCTCGGTCCCGTACTCGGCGCGCCGCGCGTGGTAGTACGCCTCCAGCCCGGGCAGATGCGCGCTGGGGAACAGCGGCAGCCCCAGCCGAGCGGCCCGGCGCGCGGCGGCCCGGGAACTCCCGCCGACCAGCAGCAGCGGATGGGGCTGCGTGTACGGGCGCGGGGTGATCCGCACCGTACGGCCCCGGTAGCGGAACGGTTCGCCCTTCCAGGCGGCGAGCAGCGTCTCCAGCGCCTCGTCCTGGAGCTTGCCGCGCCAGTGCCAGTCCCGGCCGTGGGCCGCGTACTCCTCGGGCCGGTAGCCGATGCCCGCCACCGTGACCAGCCGGCCGCCGCTCAGCAGATCCAGTACGGCGATCTCCTCGGCCAGCCGCAGCGGGTCGTGCAGCGGAGTGATCAGCGCGGAGACGGTGACCGTGATCCGCCGGGTGGCGCCCAGCACGGCGCCGGCGAAGGCCAGCGGCGCGGGCATCCAGCCGTTGTCCGTGGCGTGGTGCTCCTCGGTCTGGACCGTGGTCAGGCCCCTGTCGTCGGCGAAGGCCGCCATCTCGACGGCCGCCCGGTAGCGCGCGCTGAGCGGGGCGGGGGCGGGGGAGGGGTCGGCGAGGTTGAAGCGCAGGACCGTTACGGGCATGGCGAACGTCCCCTTCACCGAGGCGGTGGGCCCGGTTGGCGAAGGGGACGCTAGCTGACGTCACATCAGGTGAGAAGGGTGCGGGAGTCGAATCAGCCGACCGGCGCCGGCTTCTCGGCGGGGGCGGCGGCACCCGCGGGCACCGTCTCCTTCGGCTTCGGCAGCACCGCGAAGACCACCGCGGCGATCAGGATCGTGGCCGCCCAGCCCAGGCCGTGCCGGCCCGGCCAGGTCTCGGCCAGCGGGCCGGTGAACCAGGTGACCTTGGTCAGGCACAGCCCCACCACCAGCGCCGCGGCCCAGGCCGTCAGCGCCTGCCAGCAGAAGCCGCCCGCGTACCAGTAGCGGCTGGTGCGTCCGGTGTTCATCAGGCTGTCGCCGTCGTAGCGGACCGCCATGTTCCGGCGGCGCGCCATGTCGACGGCGTACACACCGATCCAGGCGGAGAAGGACACCGCCAGCAGGGTCAGGAAGGTGATGAACTGGCCGATGAAGTCCTTGGCCACCAACATCATGAACGCGCCGCCGACCAGGCTGATGATCGCGTTGATGCTCACCGCCAGGGCACGCGGCAGCTTGACGCCCATGGTCTGCGCCGTGAAGCCGGCCGAGTACATCGACAGGCTGTTGATCAGCAGCATCCCGACCAGCGCGGTGATCAGGTACGGCACCGCCAGCCAGGTCGGCAGCACCGAGCCGAGGAACGACATCGGGTCGGTGTTCTGGTTGGCCAGGTCCGGCTTGGAGACGGCCATGATGCCGCCCATCAGCACCATCGGTACGAGCACCAGGGCCGCGCCGGAGATGGTGGTACCGACGATCTTCTTGCCGGAGGCGGAGTGCGGCAGGTAGCGCGCGAAGTCCGGACCGGTGGGCACCCAGCTGATGCCGCCCGCCGCGATGGTGCCGATACCGGCGATCATCAGCGCGGTGCTGCCCGCCGACTGGGAGAAGATCTTCCCCCACGGCATCTCGGCGACCAGGTACACCAGCACCATGACGCTGAAAACGCTGAACAGGTACGTCGAGTACTTGTTGCAGACGTTGAGGGCTTTCCGGCCCATGCCGCTGACCAGGAACGTCGTCGCGACGAAGAGCAGCAGCGTGATGACGGTGAGGACGTTGTTGGCCTCGATGCCGAACAGCAGCTTCAGCACGGTGAGCACCGCGTACGCGCCGCTGACCGCGTTGATCGTCTCCCAGCCGAACCGGGCCACCCACAGGATCGCGCCGGGGAAGTAGTTGCCCCGCACGCCGAAGGCGGCGCGGGAGAGCATCGCGCCGGGCGCGCCGCCCCACTTGCCGGAGACCGACAGCACGCCGACCATGCCGAAGGAGACGACGGAGGCGATGGCGGCCACGATCAGGACCTGCCAGAAGTTCAGGCCGTTGGTGATCACCAGGGAGGCACCCATGGTGAGCAGCAGCACGCTGATGTTGGCGGCGACCCAGGTCGGGAAGAGTTCGCGGACGCGGCCGTGGCGTTCGTGGTCGGGGACGGGCTCGATGCCTCGTTGCTCGACGGCGCCTTCGGTTTCAGGAGCGGACATGGTGTCCGTGGACGTGGTGCCCATGGTGCAGGTGTCTCCGTGCGGGTTCAGGCAGCGGCTGTGATGCCTGGCGAAGGGGAGGGGGTTGCCAGGACTCTACGCGCGTTGCGCAGCCGAGAGCTATCGTACTTTGATCCAACTTCGGTTCATGCGCCTTGTTGTGTCCAACGACGACCGGTGAGGGCCTTCGAACTCGTCCGAGCCTCCCGCCCGGTCGGTTGAGGTGCAGGTCAGACGGGGCGCCGGAGGAGCGGCGCGGCGGTGTTCGGCGCCCGGCCGACGCGGGGAAATCCGGAGGCGCGGTCGGTGTGGAGGCGTATGCAGGGTGCCGTCGGGTGGCGCCGGGCGGCCTTCCTGCGCCGGTGACCCCGTGCTCCGGGCCGTGATGCGCGATGTCCGGACTTTTCCCCCGGCGGATCGTGAGCGGGACCCGCACCGGGTGAACCCGGACAGGCGAGGTCCAGGTTCGGCGTGTGCGGTCCCGCACGGCGGGGCGTGACCGATACTGGGTGAGTTATGGAAATCGTCATCCTTGCTGTAGTCATCGCTGTGGTCGCGCTCGGCGCGATCAGCGGGCTCGTCGTCAGCAGCCGCAGGAAGAAGCAGCAGCTGCCGCCGGCCCCGCCGACCACCCCGTCCGTCACCGCGCCCCCTGCGGAGCCGCAGGTCGGTGAGGACGCCGAGACCCCCCGCGACGAAACCCGTCGCACCATAGAAGAAGTCGACCTGCCGCCGGCCGAGGCCGCGCCGGCCGAAGCCCCCGCCGAAGAGCCGGTGGCCGAGGCGCCGCCCGCCCCCGCCGCCCCCGAGGTCGAGGTCCCCGAGCCGACCGCCGGCCGGCTCGTGCGGCTGCGCGCCCGCCTCTCCCGCTCCCAGAACTCGCTGGGCAAGGGCCTGCTCACGCTGCTCTCCCGCGAGCACCTCGACGAGGACACCTGGGAGGAGATCGAGGACACGCTGCTCACCGCCGACGTGGGCGTCGCGCCCACGCAGGAGCTGGTGGAGCGGCTGCGCGAGCGCGTGAAGGTGCTCGGCACCCGCACCCCCGAAGAGCTGCGCGGCCTGCTGCGCGAGGAACTGCTCAAGCTGATCGGTACGGACCAGGAGCGCGCGGTCGC
Organism: Streptomyces sp. NPDC030165; assembly: GCF_055573595.1. Lineage (NCBI taxonomy): Bacteria > Bacillati > Actinomycetota > Actinomycetes > Kitasatosporales > Streptomycetaceae > Streptomyces > Streptomyces sp. NPDC030165. Next base: position 46,312 of record NZ_JBVIBD010000023.1, read on the forward strand.
CACCGACAACGCCGTGGGCAAGGACGGCCAGGAGATCCCCGGCGTCGTCATGGTCGTCGGCGTCAACGGCACCGGCAAGACCACCACCACCGGCAAGCTGGCCCGCGTCCTGGTCGCCGACGGCAAGTCGGTCGTCCTGGGCGCCGCCGACACCTTCCGCGCCGCCGCCGCCGACCAGCTCCAGACCTGGGGCGAGCGGGTCGGTGCCCGTACGGTCCGCGGTCCGGAGGGCGGTGACCCGGCCTCGATCGCCTTCGACGCGGTGAAGGAAGGTATCGCCGAGAGCGCCGACGTGGTCCTCATCGACACCGCGGGCCGGCTGCACACCAAGACCGGCCTGATGGACGAGCTCGGCAAGGTCAAGCGCGTCGTGGAGAAGCACGGCCCGGTCGGCGAGGTCCTCCTCGTCCTGGACGCCACCACCGGCCAGAACGGCCTGGTGCAGGCCCGCGTCTTCGCGGAGGTCGTGGACATCACCGGCGTCGTGCTGACCAAGCTGGACGGCACGGCCAAGGGCGGCATCATCGTCGCGGTCCAGCGCGAGCTGGGCGTACCGGTCAAGCTCGTCGGCCTCGGCGAGGGCGCGGACGACCTGGCGCCGTTCGAGCCGGAGGCCTTCGTGGACGCCCTGATCGGCGACTAGGACACGGACATGGCCTTACGGGCACGGACGGTGCGAAGAGCCCCGCAGCGGATGGACACGCTGCGGGGCTTTTTGGTGGGTGGGGCGGTGAGGGGCTGATGAGAGGGGTGAGGGGTGATCGACGGGGCGCTGGGTGCGGTGGGTGCGGCGGAGTTCCGTGCGCGTCCTCGGTTACGTGTCTCGGCACGTCTCCCGGTTACGCGTCCCGGGTTACGTCTCCGGTTACGCGTCCCGGTCTTGCGTTCCGGTCATGGGCTCCCGGTCACGCCGCCGACCGGTGGCACACGTACGCGAGTGTGCCCAGCAGCAGCCGGGCCTGCGGGGGCTGCCCGGCCGTGTCCAGGGTGGGCGGCCGCAGCCACCGCATCGGGCCGAGCCCGCCGAGGTCGCAGGGCGGGGCCGTGACGTGGTCGCCGGGGCCGCGGGAACGCAGGTCGAGGGCGGCGTCGTCCCAGCCCATCCGGTAGAGCAGGCCGGGCAGCCCGGCGGCGGCGCCGGGCGCCACGAAGAACAGGGCGCGGCCCGTCGGCGTGGCGGCCACCGGACCGAGCGGCAGGCCCATCCGTTCCAGCCGTACGAGCGCGCTGCGCCCCGCCGCCTCCGGCACGTCGAGGACGTCGAAGGTGCGGCCCACCGGGAGCAGGACGGCCGCGCCGGGCGTCCTGGCCCACGTGTCGGCGGCGTCCTCCAGCGTCGCGCCGGCCGTCAGCCCGTCCGCGAAGGCCAGCGGATGGGCGCCGGGGGAGGCGCAGTCGTCCGCGCCGCACGAGCAGACCGTGCGTCCGTTCCCGCCGCGGGCCGCGCGGGCGCCGGGCACCACGTCCCAGCCCCACAGTCCCGTGTACTCCGCCACCGCCGTGATCTCGGTCGAGCGGGCGCGACGCCGTGAAACGGACCGGATGTCGCGGATGCCGCCGATCGTGAAGCCCATGCCTCCTCCAACGGGTGGTGTGTGCCAGTGGTTACGTGCCGGAACGCGCTTGTGACACTGCGTCAGGAGGAGTCGGTGTCCGTGGTGCGTCGTGGTGCGGGGGGTGGTGCGTCGCGTGGCGCGCGCCCATGCGCACTCCTTTCCGTCCGTCTCCTCTCGACCTGTGTCAAGTCAATCGCGAGGACCGGTCGGGGAGTTCATTCAAAGGGGTGGCGAATGGTGGCGTTTAGCGGATCGCTCTCCCCGCGGGCGTGATCGTAGGATTACTTTCGGTGCACTACCTGAGGTGAAGCGCCACGGGCCTGGGTATGCCGGAGGCAACGCACCGGCGGGTGAACCCTCCCGAATCGGGTTGGCCGGATTCCGCGGCCGGGTAGGTCCACCCCGTACCGGTCGTCGCAACAGACGGCATCCTGTGGGAGGTTCACGGGGGCGGCCGCGACGCACAGCGGCAGGATGGCGGTGCGGAGCGGTGCGGCGGCCCGGTGCGCGAAAAGCACGGCGGCGCGGTGCCGGCGCGAAATGGCGACGAGAACAGCGGACGCGAAGAGAAGCGGCGGCAGGACGAGCGGTACGGAACATGCAGGCCCGACCGGACGAGCGGGACCGGGAGCGCGAGGGGCAGGACACGCGGCACCAGAAGTGCAGGAAGCAGCAGAACGCGAAGTACCGGACCCGAAGCACCGGCGGGCAGGGACGAACTGGCGCAACCCGCAGGACCGGGAGTGCACCCCGCAGGACCGGAAGTTCCGTGCAGCGAGCGGTCCCGCAGGGCGAGCGGTCCCTCAGGGCCGGCAGATGAAGCAGTACCGCAATACCGCAGGGAAAAACAACAGCATCACGACACGGGCGCCGCGGCAGCAGCAGGCCGCAGCGACCACAGCGCGGCCGGGCACCGAGCGGGGCGGCACATCACGTACCGCACCGGACAGGAACGGCGGCCGCGGCAGATACCACGCCGGCGCAGTGAGGCGCCGGGGCGGTCCGGACCGTATGTAGCGGACGTATGGAAAAGAAACTCGGAAGCGGCGAAGAGCGGCGATGCGAAGCGATGGCGCGGCGCGGTGAAGCAAGGCAGCAATCGGAATGGGGGCGTTCCAGTGGGCGGCAGTGGCGGCACCGGCGCCGACAAGCGCCCCAACGAACCGTTGGGCTCATGGTTCGTGCGCAGCGGCTGGTCGAAAGGCGAGCTGGCACGACAGGTCAACCGGCGCGCACGCCAGATGGGCGCGCACCACATCAGCACCGACACCTCGCGAGTACGGCGCTGGCTCGACGGCGAGCAGCCGCGCGAGCCCATCCCGCGCATCCTCTCCGAGCTGTTCTCGGAGCGGTTCGGGTGTGTGGTCGGCATCGAGGACCTCGGCCTGCGTTCCGCGCACCAGTCCCCGTCCGTGTCCGGCGTCGACCTGCCCTGGGCCGGTCCCCAGACCGTCTCGCTGATCAGTGAGTTCTCCCGCAGCGACCTGATGCTGGCGCGCCGTGGCTTCCTCGGCACCTCCCTGGCGCTGGCCGCCGGGCCCGCTCTCATCGAGCCGATGCAGCGCTGGCTGGTGCCGGTCTCACCGGGCCAGGCGACCGCCGCCCAACAGGCGTCCCAGGAACGTGCGCGGCGCTCCAACCGGCTGTCCGCGCCCGAGCTGGACCTGCTGGAGTCGACGACCGTGATGTTCCGCCAGTGGGACGCCCAGTGCGGTGGCGGACTGCGCCGCAAGGCGGTGGTCGGCCAGCTCCACGAGGTCACCGACCTGCTGCAGGAACCGCAGAGCGAAGAGGTCGCCAAGCGGCTGTTCAAGGTCGCCGCGGAACTCGCCGAGCTGGCCGGGTGGATGAGCTACGACATCGGCCTGCAGCCCACCGCGCAGAAGTACTTCGTGCTCGCCCTGCACGCCTCCAAGGAGGCCGGCGACCGCCCGCTGGGCTCGTACATCCTCTCCAGCATGAGCCGCCAGATGATCCACCTGGACCGCCCGGACGACGCGCTGGAACTCATCCACCTCGCGCAGTACGGCAGCCGCGAATCGGCTACGGCCCGTACGCAGGCGATGTTGTATGCGATGGAGGCGCGGGCGTACGCCAGCATGGGCCAGCCGAGCAAGGTCAAGCGCGCCGTGCGGATGGCCGAGGACACCTTCAGCGACGTGTCGGCCGGCGACCCCGAGCCGGACTGGATCCGCTTCTTCTCGGAGGCCGAGCTGAACGCGGAGAACGCCCACTCCTACCGCGACCTCGCCTACGTGGCCGGGCGCAGCCCGACGTACGCCTCCCTCGCCAACCCCGTGATGCAGCGGGCGGTCGAACTCTTCTCGCAGGACGCGGAGCACCAGCGTTCGTACGCGCTGAACCTGATCGGGATGGCGACGGTGCACCTGCTCCAGAAGGAGCCGGAGCAGTGCGCCGTACTGGCGCACCAGGCCATACCGCTGGCGAAGAAGGTCCGCTCGGAGCGGGTCAACACCCGGCTGCGCAAGACCGTGGACACCGCGGCGCGTACCTTCGAGGGCGTCGCCGACGTGATCCAGCTCAGCGACGAACTGGCCCAGCAACTGCCGGAGACCGGCGCGGAGGCCGTCTGACCCACTTCCTGACAGCGCTTCCGACGGCACTGCCCGATTGGCAGGTCCCCATAGGCCCCGGCCGCGGCCCGTCACCCCGTACAGCTCGACTCGGCTCCCCCACGCCAGGTCATACGGGTGACAGCCGCGGTCGGCTTTGTGTGCGGGGCCCGCGGGGGAGCCTGGCGGGGGTGGTGCGGGTGTGGCGTCCGGGAGTGGTGGGGGCGCCGTGGGCACGGTGTGGGCGTGGTCGTTTCGGTGGGTTGCGGCAGGTACCGGGCGTGGCGGGCTGATCCCGGAGTTCATAGGGGCGTAACACTGACGAGGGCTTCGTCACCGTGGGGAAACACCGACGGGTCATGGCCGAAACGGTACTGCGACAACCTCGTGGCGAAAGTCGGCCCACCCGGAACCACGCCCGCACGGGCCGCATCGACGACAGGAGACGCCGATGCCCCCAGGCATCATGACGCTCGCGGCAGACGAGGCCACATTGAGCCCGGCCAATACCGGTTTCATGCTGATCTGCACCGCTCTGGTGATGCTCATGACCCCCGCACTCGCCTTCTTCTACGGCGGCATGGTCCGGGTCAAGAGCGTGCTGAACATGCTGATGATGAGCTTCATCAGCCTGGGGATCGTCACCGTCCTGTGGGTGCTGTACGGCTTCGGGATCGCCTTCGGCCAGGACAGCGGCGGCTTCCTCGGCCGGCCCGGCGACTTCGCCGGCCTCAGCGGCATCGGCCTGACCGAACTGTGGGGCACCACCTCCATCCCGGTCTACGTCTTCGCGGCCTTCCAGCTGATGTTCGCGGTGATCACACCCGCGCTGATCAGTGGCGCCCTCGCGGACCGGGTGAAGTTCACCGCGTGGGCCCTGTTCATCGCCCTGTGGGCCACCGTCGTCTACTTCCCCGTCGCGCACTGGGTGTGGGCCGAGGGCGGCTGGCTCTTCGACCTGGGGGTCATCGACTTCGCCGGCGGTACGGCCGTGCACATCAACGCGGGCGCCGCGGCCCTCGGCGTGATCTTCGTCGTCGGCAAGCGCATCGGCTTCAAGAAGGACCCGATGCGGCCGCACAGCCTGCCGCTGGTGATGCTCGGCGCCGGGCTGCTGTGGTTCGGCTGGTTCGGCTTCAACGCGGGCTCCTGGCTGAACAACGACGACGGGGTGGGCGCCGTCGCCTTCGTCAACACCCAGGTCGCCACGGCCGCCGCGATGCTCGGCTGGCTCGCGTACGAGAAGATCCGGCACGGCTCCTTCACCACCCTGGGCGCGGCCTCCGGCGCGGTGGCCGGCCTGGTCGCGATCACCCCGGCGTGCGGCGCGGTCAGCCCGCTGGGCGCGATCGCGGTGGGCGTCATCGCCGGCGTGCTGTGTGCGATGGCGGTCGGGCTGAAGTACCGGTTCGGGTACGACGACTCCCTCGACGTGGTCGGTGTCCACCTCGTCGGCGGCATCGCCGGATCCCTGCTGGTGGGCCTGTTCGCCACCGGCGGCGTCCAGAGCGACGCCAAGGGCCTCTTCTACGGCGGCGGCCTGGAACAGCTCGGCAAGCAGGCCGTCGGTGTCGTGTGTGTGCTCCTGTACTCCCTGGTCGTCTCCTTCCTCCTTGCCAAGGTCATCGACGTGCTGATGGGCTTCCGGGTCTCCGAGGACGAAGAGGTCGCGGGCGTCGACCAGGCCGCGCACGCGGAGACGGCGTACGACTTCGGCGGTGCGGGCGGGGGCGTGGTGGCACGGACCGGGGCGGGCGCGGGGGCGGCCTCGGCCGCCGTACCGGCTCGTGGCGACGGTCCGTCGCCGGAAAAGGGCCAGGGGAAGGGCCGAGGAGAGGGCCGAGGGAAGGGCCAGGGCGCGGCCCCGGCTTCCGGCAGTGAGAAGAAGGTGGACGCGTGAAGCTCATCACGGCAGTGATCAAGCCGTACCGGCTCGACGAGGTGAAGGAGGCCCTCCAGTCGTTCGGCGTACACGGCCTGACCGTCACCGAGGCCAGCGGATACGGCAGGCAGCGCGGGCACACGGAGGTGTACCGGGGCGCGGAGTACACCGTCGACCTGGTGCCGAAGGTCCGCATCGAGGTGCTCGTGGACGACGCGGACGCCGCGGAGCTGATCGACATCGTGGTGAAGGCGGCCCGCACCGGCAAGATCGGCGACGGCAAGGTCTGGAGCCTCCCGGTCGAGGAGGCGGTGCGCGTCCGCACGGGTGAGCGGGGACCGGACGCGTTGTAGGCGCGGGGTGGGGCCGGGGCGCGGCGGCGTTCGGCCGGCCGGCGGTACGGCGTCGTCCGGGCCGAGGGCGCAGCGCCGTCCGGTCCGGCGGGTCCTGCTTGTACGGATGCGGATGTGGAGGCCCGGAGCGGTACCCGGGGCCGGAGGCTTTCGTCTCCCGGTCCGGTTTCTGCTCCAGGCACGGCTTCTGTTCCCGGTCCAGCTTCTGCTCCAGGTTCGGCTTCTGCTTCCGGTCCCGCTCCAGCTCCCGCTCCAGGTACGGAGCGGGCTCCTGAACGGGACCGGAGTGAGAGCCCGAGTGAGGGCCGGAGCGGTACGGCGGCGACGGTGTGGAGCCACCACTTCCGCAGGTGACGCAGCCCGACCCGCCGCAGGCGACGGAGCGCGAGGGCGGGGCCTCGCCAGGACCGGTACCTGGGGGCCGACATGACCAAGGAGCACCTGAGGTGACCGAGAGCGTGCGGAAGACGGCGGAGGACGGCGACCAGGAGGCGGCCGGGGCGAACGCTGCCGCGAGCCGGGCGGCGGATGTGACCGGTGCCGCCCGTACGGGAGCCGCGGACACCCTCGCCACTCCCGACACTCCGGTCACTCCGGAGGAGCCACCTCCGACCTCCGCGGCCGAAGATCGCTACGCCGCGGACCGGCTGCGGCTCCTGCAAGACACGGGCCAGGACGGACCCGCGCGCCGGGCCGGCCTCGCCCGTCTCACCGACGCCTGGCTGGCCGATCTGTTCGAGCGTGCCACCGGTGGAGTCGGCTCCGGCTCCGGCGTCGCGCTTGTCGCCGTCGGCGGTTACGGCCGCGGCGAACTCTCCCCCCGCAGTGACCTGGACCTGCTCCTGCTCCACAACGGCAAAGCCGGCGCCCGTACGGTCGCCGAGCTCGCCGATCAGCTCTGGTACCCGGTCTGGGATCTGGGCCTCGCCCTGGACCACTCGGTGCGGACACCCGCCGAGGCACGCAAAGCCGCTCGCGAGGACCTCAAGGTCCAGCTCGGTCTTCTGGACGCGCGCCATCTGGCCGGCGACCCGGGACTGACGGGCGCCCTGCGCGGCACCGCGCTCGCCGACTGGCGCGAACAGGCCCCCAAGCGCCTGCCCGAGCTGCACGAGACCTGCCGTGAACGCGCTGCGCGGCAGGGCGAGTTGCAGTATCTCCTGGAGCCGGACCTGAAGGAGGCCAGGGGCGGGCTGCGGGACGCCACCGCACTGCGGGCGGTCGCCGCCTCCTGGCTGGCCGACGCACCGCGCGAGGGGCTGGACGCAGCCCGTACCCGCCTGCTGGACGTACGCGACGCACTCCACCTGACGACCGGCCGCACCACCGACCGGCTCTCCCTCCAGGAGCAGGACCAGGTGGCCGAGGCACTCGGCGTGCTGGACGCGGACGTACTGCTGCGGCAGGTCTACGAAGACGCGCGCACCATCTCGTACGCGAGCGACGTCACCTGGCGCGAAGTCGGGCGGGTGTTGCGATCCCGGTCCGTACGGCCCGTACTGCGGGGGCTGCTGAGGGGCCGTACGGCCGGAGGCGGACCGGGGCGGGGAGAACGGTCTCCGCTCGCCGAGGGCGTGGTCGAGCTGGACGGTGAAGCCGTCCTGGCCCGGACGGCCCGGCCGGATCGCGACCCGGTGCTTCCGCTGCGCGCCGCTGCTGCCGCCGCCCAGGCCGGACTGCCGCTGTCCCCGCACGCCGTACGCCGGCTGCGCGCGACCGCCGCCACCCGGCCCCTGCCCACCCCGTGGCCGGCCGAGGCGCGTGAACAACTGGTCACGCTGCTGGGCGCGGGCGCGCAGACCGTACCCGTATGGGAGGCGCTGGAAGCGGAAGGGATCACCACCTGGCTGCTGCCCGACTGGGAGCGGGTGCGCTGCCGTCCGCAGCGCAACGCCGTGCACCGCTGGACCGTCGACCGGCACCTGATCGAGACGGCCGTCCGCGCCTCGGCGCTCACCCGGCGCGTGCACCGCCCCGACCTGCTGCTCATCGCGGCCCTGCTGCACGACATCGGCAAGGGCTGGCCCGGCGACCACTCCGTCTCCGGCGAGACCATCGCCCGGGACATGGCGGCCCGGATCGGGTTCGACGCCCGGGACGTGACGGTGATCGCCACACTCGTACGGCACCACCTGCTGCTCATCGACACGGCCACCCGCCGGGACCTCGATGATCCGGCGACGGTCGACGCGGTCGCGGACACGGTGGGCGACACCGGGACGCTGGAACTGCTGCACGCCCTCACCGAGGCCGACGCGCTGGCGACCGGCCCCGCGGCCTGGAGTGCCTGGCGTGGTTCGCTCGTCGCCGACCTGGTGAAACGCGTCACGGCGCGGCTGGCGGGGGAGACCGCACCGGAAGGACGTCCGGCGGACGAGCCGACTGCCGAGCAGGAGCGCCTGGCCGTCGAGGCGTGGCGTACGGGCGGTCCGGTGCTCGCCCTGCACACCCGGGCGGAGGGCCACGGCGAAACGGCCCCCGCCTCCGGCCCCACCGGCGCGGGGCCGGATGTGGATACGCGTAAGGGCACGGAGGCGGGTACGGGCTCGGGCGCCGAGCCGGAGCCGGAACCGGTGGGCGTCGAGCTGCTGATGGCCGTACCGGAACAGCCCGGCGTGCTGCCCGCCGCGGCAGGCGTCCTCGCCATGCACCGCCTGACCGTCCGCGCCGCCGACCTGCGCAGTATCGACCCCGCTGGCGAGGGGCCGGTGCTGCTGCTGAGCTGGCGGGTGGCCGCCGAGTACGGCTCCCTCCCGCAGACCGTACGGCTCCGGGCTGACCTCGTGCGGGCCCTGGACGGTTCGCTGGACGTGCCGGCGAGGCTTGCGGAGCGCGAGCAGGCGTACGCGCGCCGCTCGCGAGGGGTGCAGGCCCCGCCGCCCCGGGTGACGGTCGTCTCCGGGATTTCGCAGCTGGCGACCGTCATCGAGGTACGCGCCCAGGACGCCCAAGGGCTGCTGCACCGGATCGGCCGCGCGCTGGAGTCCGCGCGGGTCACCGTACGCAGCGCCCACGTCAGCACGCTGGGATCGAACGCGGTGGATGCGTTCTACGTCACGGACGAAAAGGGCGGACCCCTGCCGGACGCGGCGGCCGCCGAGGTGGCACGGACAGTGGAGAGCGCCTTGAAACAGCCACGCCCACATGCGGGCCCACGCCGACCGGCGAGCTGATGGGGTCCTTGCCCTCGAAACAGATCCCGACCGCGGCGTGGCTCCTTGGCGAGGAGCCGGCTGAGCAGGCTCGGGGGCCGGGGCGGGGGCGGGTGCGGGTGCGGAGCCCGGCGCCGGGCCGGGGTTCGAGGCCGGAGAGAGCCGCGGCGCGGACGCCGCCGCCCCAGCCGGAACTGCCCTGACCAAGATCACCACAGTCATGATCGTCCCAGCCACGGCCGTCCCATCCCTGACCGTCCCGGACGAGGACGTCCCGGGCGAGGATGTCGCCGACGGGCACGTCACGAGCAGGACCGCCGCAGTCCGGCCCCTCTCCCTGAACCCGTACGTCTCCCCAGCCCGGCCCCTCACCTCGATCCGGGCCCTCACCCCAGTCCGAACCGTCCCCACCCACAGCACTGGCTCCCCGGGAGCCGCGCCTCCGTGAGACGGTGGGGGTGGGATGCGCAGCGGGCGTCCGCGCTGGGTGCGCGCCGCGCCCGCAGCAGTACGGAGCCCCTTCCCGTGGGCTCTCCCAGGCGGGCAGGGACACGTTGCCTGCCCGTGCGGATACCCTAGAAGCCGACTTGACCCTGCCCCCGACCCCGAGGATCGACGACCGCCGTGTTCGATACGCTTTCCGACCGCTTGGCGAGTACTTTCAAAAACCTCCGGGGCAAAGGCCGCTTGAGCGAGGCGGACATCGACGCCACGGCGCGCGAGATCCGGATCGCCCTGCTGGAGGCCGACGTCGCGCTGCCCGTCGTCCGGGCCTTCATCAAGCAGGTCAAGGAGCGGGCGACCGGCGTCGAGGTCTCCCAGGCGCTGAACCCCGCCCAGCAGGTCATCAAGATCGTCAACGAGGAGCTCATCGGCATCCTCGGCGGCGAGACCCGTCGGCTGCGCTTCGCCAAGAACCCGCCGACCGTCATCATGCTGGCCGGTCTGCAGGGTGCCGGTAAGACGACCCTCGCCGGAAAGCTCGGCAACTGGCTCAAGCAGCAGGGCCACGCGCCGCTGCTCGTCGCCTGTGACCTGCAGCGCCCCAACGCCGTCAACCAGCTCTCGGTCGTCGCCGAGCGCGCCGGGGTCGCCATCTACGCGCCCGAGCCGGGCAACGGCGTCGGCGACCCGGTCAAGGTCGCTCAGGACTCGATCGAGTTCGCCCGCTCCAAGCAGCACGACGTGGTCATCGTCGACACCGCCGGCCGCCTCGGCATCGACCAGGAACTGATGCAGCAGGCCGCGGACATCCGTGACGCGGTCAAGCCGGACGAGGTCCTCTTCGTCGTCGACGCGATGATCGGCCAGGACGCGGTCAACACCGCTGAGGCGTTCCGCGACGGCGTCGGCTTCGACGGCGTGGTGCTCTCCAAGCTGGACGGTGACGCCCGCGGTGGTGCCGCGCTGTCCATCGCGCACGTCACCGGCAAGCAGATCATGTTCGCCTCCAACGGCGAGAAGCTGGACGACTTCGACGCGTTCCACCCGGACCGCATGGCGTCCCGCATCCTGGGCATGGGCGACATGCTCACGCTGATCGAGAAGGCCGAGCAGACCTTCAGCCAGCAAGAGGCCGAGAAGATGGCCTCCAAGCTGGCGAGCAGCAAGGGCAAGGACTTCACGCTCGACGACTTCCTGGCCCAGATGGAGCAGGTCCGCAAGATGGGCTCCATCTCCAAGCTCCTCGGGATGCTGCCCGGTATGGGGCAGATGAAGGAGCAGATCAACAACCTCGACGAGCGCGAGGTCGACCGTACTGCCGCGATCATCAAGTCGATGACGCCCGGCGAACGCCAGGACCCGACCATCATCAACGGCTCGCGCCGTGCCCGTATCGCCAAGGGCTCCGGTGTCGATGTCAGCGCGGTCAAGAACCTCGTCGAGCGGTTCTTCGACGCCCGCAAGATGATGTCGAAGATGGCCCAGGGCGGCGGCATGCCGGGGATGCCCGGCATGCCGGGGATGCCTGGCATGGGTGGCGGCGCCAAGAAGAAGAAGCAGCAGAAGCAGGCCAAGGGCAAGCGCAAGAGCGGCAACCCCATGAAGCGGAAGGCCGAGGAGGAGGCCGCTGCCGCCCGCCGCGAGGCCGCACAGTCCGGCAACCCGCTGGGTCTGCCGCAGGGTGATGACGCGAAGAAATTTGAACTCCCCGACGAGTTCAAGAAGTTCATGGGCTGACACCGGCCTCCTCCCCCGGACGGCACGCGCCGTTCCCGGGGGCGTGTACGGCGCGTAGGCGTGTGAGCGAGCCCCTGGCCGGAGCCCCGGTCGGGGGCTCTTGCATGTGGTCATCGCGGTACACCTGCCGATCCGGCCGCCGGCCGCAGCAACGGGGTGCCGCTGCCGAGCGCACGTGCACTCAGTCCGAGTGCGACCGCCGCCGTGGCCCCTACGTCCGCGAGGGTGCGAGCTGGTTGCAGACGGTCGGGGCGGGTGGCCTCGGGGCGGTGGATCAGCAACGGGACGTACTCCCGCGTATGCCAGGCATGGCCGATCACCGGGTCATTGCCGTGGTCGCCGGTGACGATCAGACGGTCGCCGGGGGAGGAGAGCAGCGGCAGCAGCGTGCTCAAACCCGTATCGGTCTGCTGGAGCACGGAGGCGTACCGTGCGGCGTCCTGCTGGTGCCCCGCCAGGTCGGTCTCCTGGACATTGCTGACGATCAGCGCCGTATCCCGGGCCCGGCGGAGGGCGTCGCGGGTGAGCGCGAAGACCTCGGTGGTGGCGACGGCGGTGCGGCACACCGCCGCGTCGCAAGCCAGCACATCCGCGGCCTTGCCCACGAGGGTGACGGGGACACCCGCGCCCGCCGCCAGCTCCGGCAGCCGGCGGGCCCGGTCCAACGGTGCGCCGAGATGCCGCACCGCCAGCCCGCCGTTCCGGTAGAAGCCGCTCGCCGGGGTGTCCAGACCGACCGTGCCGAGGGCGCCTTCCCGCACGAACGTGTGCAGCGGAGCATCGGCATGGCCGACCACGGCGATCACCCGGGCGACGGGCGCCACCGAACGCACCACCCGGGCAACGCGGAGGACATTCGTGAACGAGACGTCTTCCAAGCGGCCGGAGACATTCCAGTTGACGCCCGGGTCCGCCTCCAGGTTGTCGTGGACGAGGATCCGCCCGTCCACCACCAGCACCGGCCGCCCGTCAAGAAGGCCTGTGGCGTGCCCGTTCTCCCGTAGCGCCGCGGCGGCCTCGTCGAGATGCCCGGCGAGCCGGGCCACCGTCACCTGACTGAAGTCGGACCCCATCATGGTCTGGTGCCCGGCGTACGTGTCGGCGCCCGGATAGCCCAGAGCCGCGCGGCCCGCGGCCACCGGGAGGGCCGGGGCCCGTGAGAGGTCCGGATGTGGGTGGACGAAACCGAGACCGAGCGCCTCCAGAGTCGGCAGCGCAAGGCGGTGGCCCGTGGCCGCACGGTGACGGTCGAGGAGATGGCCGAGCGTGTCGGCGGCGGCGTCGCCGGGGCGCTGCGCGTCCGCGTCAGGCATCGCGCCGATGCCGAAACCGTCGATGACGACGATGACGATCCTGCTCATGGCCCACCTGCGCCTTCCCTGCCCATGCCGTCCGCGCTCTCCGGAAGCGGACGGCCGAGCGCGTCGTGGCAGCCGATCAGCCGCGGCGAGCCGGAGGCGAGGCCGGCGACGACGGCGACGGTGCTGCGGGTGACGAAGATCTGCGTACGGAACGCGAGGACGGCGGTGTCGCCGGGCCGGGCGTCGCCGGGAGCCAGCAAGCGGTAGTAATCGATGTTCTCGGCAGGGGCTCGCTGGACGGCGAGCCGGGCACCGGTACGGGGAATCAGCGCCGACTCGACCCTGGACCTGGGGTAGAAGCCGCCGCCGTGCAGGGCGGGCCGCCCATCGGCGAGGACGTGCGCGACCTCGGTGACATAGACGTAGGCGGGCTGTTCCGGCTGACCTCGGTCGACGGCATGGAGAGGAGTGGTGCCGGTGAGAGCATGGCCGGGCTCGCCGTGCGTGGCACCCAGACCGGCGATCAGCGGCAGCGTGGCCGCGCAGGTCGCGCCCGGAGCACTGAGCACCAGGTCCGCGTGCCCGCGCGCGGCCAGCACCGCACGGGCCTCGCGGACGAGTGCGAACGTGGCAGTGGGGCGCGGCTGCCCTGAACCAGGAACACACTGGACGCAGGGAAAACCGGTGACCCCGGCAATGCGGACCCCGGGCAACTGCTCCACCTCGGCCGCGAACTCCGCCAGGCCACCGAGTGGTACACCGCCCTCCTGCCCCGGATACACCAATCCGGGCGCACCCTCGATCCGTACGAGAAGGTCCTGGACGCAGCCCAGTCGGCGCGCGGCATCGGAGACGGCCCGGGCGTTGGCCGCATCGAAGACGGTGACGGCCCCGGGACGCCGGGCCAGGACCTCGGGAAGCGCACGGTGCGGAACCTGCACCAGGTGGCCCACGTTCCCGGCCCGCACACCCGCCACGTAGAGGGCACGGGCTTCCGGCGCGTCGATGGCGGCGAAGAGGGGCAGGTGCCGGGCCACGGCGCGGATCAGTTCGGGATTGCGGCCGACCTGTTTGACCACGGGCCAGAGGCCGAGGTCCCACCGTCTCGCTTCTCCCGCCAGCAGCGCGGCATTGGCCTCGACGGCATCCAGATCCACGACGTACGTGTCCGGCTGCACCTCACCGGTGCGGTGCAGCTCGGCGGCGTAGTCGATCAGCTGCGGATTACGCGCGAGAACGGTGTCGAGGAACATGGCGGTTCAGCCCCCTTCCCCGTGCCCGGGAACGCCGTAACCGGTGCGGACGACGCCCAGGTCGCGCAGCGCGCGGCGAAGGATGTCGATGACCAGGTCCGCACCGGCCCGCATCGGATTGACCCGTACCGTCCAGTCGGCGAGCTCCGGTGCGTCCTCCAAGGTGGAGCCGGACATCCGGTAGACGAGCGGAGCGATCTCGTACCGGGAGTTGGCACCGACCGGGTACGGTGCGGCGCCGTACCGGGCCGCGGCAGCCGGTAACGCCTCGGCCACGGGCCGATCCAGCCTCACCAGCACACAACGGTCCTGGACATTGGCGATCCGCACCTCGGCAACACCGGGCACCTCCCCGGCCGCCAGCCGCTCGGCGACCTCCGTAGCCGTTCTGGACTGCACCGCCCACATCACCGGGACATGGCTGAGCGCGCGCAGCGCATCCAACGCCTGATGCCCCTGCACCTGGCCGCCGCCCGAGTAGTTGTCGTCGTGCACCCGCTCCACGAGATCGCGCGCCCCGACGACCGCTCCCACCCCCTCCGGACCGTGCAGCTTGAACAGTGAGAAGCAGGAAGCACTGGCGCCCAGTTCCACGCCGCACGCCGGGACACGGAAGACCGCGTAGTTGTCGTCCACGATGGTGCGCACGCCGGCGGCGCGGCAGGCGGCGAGCACCTCGCCCGGGTCGTGGGAATCCGCCGCCCGCTGCCGGGTGTGCTGAACGAAGGCCCACCGGAACCGGCCGGAGGACAACGCCCGGTCCAGCGCGGCGGGGTCGTCGAGGTCCGCTTCGACGGTCTCCACGCCCAGCCTGCGCAAGGTGACACCGGTGGTGCGGTAGACCGGTGCGCGGTGCACGAGCAGCGGATCGCCCGCTCTGAGCACGGCGCCGAGCGCGGCCCGGATGGAGCCCGTTCCGGCGCCCTGCACCAGGGCCGCGGTGGGAGCCCCGAAGAAGTCCGCGAGGACGGCCTCGACCCGCGAGGTGGTACGTGGACGGCCCAGGCCCGGCACCACTCCAGCGTCCGCCTCGAAGAGCTGCCGGCCCTCGAAGTGCCGGGCCACGCACTCCACCAGCCGGAACTGGTTCGCCACCGCGTCCTCCACCGAGACCGTCGGCAACGGGAACGTCCTGGGCAGCCGCACACTCATGTCAGCGCCTCCCGTCCCGACCGGCCTTCGGTGCCGGGAGTCAGGCCGTGTCTTGGCGCGGGCCCAGGGGCCGACATCGATACGGTGTCCGGCTGCCCGGCCGACTCCCGCGCCGTCCCCTGCCCGGCTGCTCCGTCCCCGCTCGTGAGAAAACGCAGCGGGTTACGGCGGGTCAGCAGGTCGATCAGTTCCTCGTCGGCTCCTGCCGCCCGCACGCGCGGCAGAAACGACCGGAACAGGTGCCCGTACCCCTGGCCGCCCTCACCGACCAGGTAGCCATGCCGGGAGATGTCGCAGCTGAGCAGTACGCGGTCGGCGTGCCCGGCCTCAAGCAGCGCGAGCAGTAACCGCAGCCGGGTGGCATCGCTCTGGTAGCGCTCCTTTCCGACGGTGTCGAACGCGACGTACGCGCCCGCCGCCGTCAGCTCCCGATGGACCACGGGATCGTCGAGCAGATCCTGGTGCCCGATGCTGATCCGGTGCGGCGCCAGGCCTGCCGCGGTCAGCAACTCCAACTGGGCGCAACCGCCACGCCCCAGCTGCGCATGTGTCGCCAGCGACAGCCCGGTCGCCACGGCGGCACGGGCGGCCGCGGTGAGCGTACGGGCCTCCGGCCCGCTCGGCACACGGCCATGGCTGCCGACTTCCCCGATGACGCCGGGAAGGACCCCGCCGCTCCCCGGCCTGCCGGTGATCTCTTCGATCAGGACATGCGTCAGTTCCTCGACGCCCGCGCCCTCCACCTCGTCCGGATGGAACGCCTCGTGATACCAGCCGGTACCCGCGACAACCGCCACCCCCGAAGCCCGGGAGATTCGGGCCAGTGCCGCGAGATCCCGGCCCATGCCACGGCAGGTCAGCTCGACGACGAGCGACAACCCGAACCGCTCCCGAAGCCCGGTCAGTTCACCGGCCACCGCAGTGGCGTGCTCGGTTCCCAACGAGGCCGCGCGGTCGGTGGCCCGCGTGAGGTCGAGGGCCAGGTGCTCGTGCGCGAGCACGGGGCCCCGCACGGCGCTCACGGGCAGCGGTCCGGTGACGGTCCGCAATGGAGAGATCATGACGCACTGCCTTCCTGGCGTCCCACGTACGCCGGCTCAGCTCTTGACCGGGGTGAAAAGGTGCAGCCAATGGAGGAGATTGAGGACGATGCCGGTGACGACGACCGCGGCGGGAGCGGCGGCCATCCGTACCACCACCCGGCCCACTGACTCGTTCAGCAGGTAGAGGCCGCCGGCTATCAGGATCCCCACCCCGCCACCCATGGCGTTCGCCGCCATCAAGGAGCCGAAGAGGATGGCCAGTTGCAGGGTGTCGCCGATGGCGCCGCGCAGGTGCTCGGAGCAGTCGCGCACCGAAGGCAGCCCGCTCAGCACCTTCCCGATCCAGCTCAGGGCCAGCACCTCGGCGGCGAAGACCAGCGCCCCGCAGACCACCGCCAGCCAGGGGTTCGGCAGCAGATATCCGACCGGATAGACGAGGGTGAACCCGACGATGCCGTACGCGCCCGAGGCCAGAGCCGTGGTGGCGATCAGTGGGATGAATCCGAGGGCCCGGTAGAAGTCGACCTGCGCCGCTTCCGCGTACTGCCCCTTGGCGATCAGGAAGCTGGTCGCCTCCCCGCCACCGAACACATGCAGCTGGGCCAGCAGACAGACACCGGAACCCAGCACCATGAACAACGGCAGATGCCGCCGCAACCGGGCCGCACTGGCACCGAACAGGGACGCCAACGGATCCACTTCGCCCGGCACCCCACCGGCGGCCGGGTCGCCCGGGCCCGCCCCCTCCGCGGCCGTCACCGTGCCCGCCGTGGCTCGCTCCGTCCGGCGCTGCCGTACGTCCTTGGCCACCGCGAACCCGATGAGGAGCAGCACACCGACCGCCATGGCCGGCGCCCCCGCGAACACATCGGGCCACACCTTCATCGTCAGCACCACGAGCGCCAGCTCCACCCCGCCGGCCAGAGCACCGCGCAGCCTCCCGAACTGCTGGGTGATCGCCAGCACCGGGAACAGCGTGAAGAGGAAGAGAATCGGCGTCGCCATCTGCTGCATGGCCGTCAGGAAGTCGACCGGCAGATCGTGCGCGAGGTCGTTGGCCCCGGCGAGACCGAACACGACCACCGCGCCCCACGCGCCGCCGAGCAGCGGCGCCAGCCACTTCTTCGGCGCGAGGATGCCCAGGACGTCGGTGGGCAGGAACACCAGCCAGGGATTGAGCACCCCGGAGGAGAGCGCCATCGGTGCCCCCAGCCCGAAGATGAACCCGGCGGAGAGCCCGAAGGACACCGCCGTGGTGGCGCTCCGGGTCGTACGGCCCTGGATGAAGTCGAGCATGAAGGGGCGTACACCGTCGTTGAAGACGGCCAATGCCAGGTGCGAGAGGACGGCGGTCAGCGCGCACAGGGCCACGACGGTCAGTTGCTGCGCGAGCGGGAAGTCGAGACCGGTGCTCGCGGTGGAGACGGTGCTGCTCACGGGGCCACTCCTTTGCGCCCTGGCACGTCATCGGATGGCACGGCCCACGGGGGCCGGGGCATCGGGCCCGGTCGCGGGCCCGGCACGGGTCAGTTACGGGCGGCTATGGCTCCTGCCAGCGCGGGCGTGATCACGTCGATCTGGTCCACGGCGAAACCGAACACCTTCTTGCCCTGGTCCAGCAGGGCGTCGATCTCGCCCTCCGACGGGACCGAACGGCCGAAGGTGTGGCAGACGGCGGAGCCCATGAGCCCGACCAGCACGCCCAGCGACGCCCCGGCCCCGGTCTGGCAGGTGCCGAGGAAGTAGTCCGCCCGGCCGGCCCGCAGTCGAGCGGCCGCGTCCATGTCGTTGCTGACCACGACCTCGACGCCGTCCAGCGCCAGCCGCTTCACCATGTCCGTGACCTTGGCCTTGCCGACACCGCCGGTCAGGATGATCGTCATGATGTGTCCCTTCTCAGGAGGGCGAAATGCATCGCCAGGAAGCTGATCTCGGACGCGGGGAGCGGAGAGCCGAGGGCGCTCTCGGCCCGTACGGAGACGGCGCGGGCCCGCCGGGCGGCCTGCGGGTGGTCGGCCAGTTCGGCGGCCGCTATGTCGTCGGCGCGGAACTCCTCGACCGGCTCGCCGTTCTGCAACCGGGTCAGCGCCATCAGCAGATGGCTGGTGAGCATCCCCGCGGACTCCTCGGTGACCACGCACCCTTCGGCGGCCAGCGCGTCCAGTTCGGCCCGTACGAACTCGGCGATCCCGGACTGCACCTGACCGCTCTCCACGAAGATCCGGATCCGTTGCGCGAGCAGAGTGTCCATGCCCGTCCCCCTGGTCGTCGGTAGACGAAAACTGGTGTCTTGCGCATACACGTGAAGCCTCGGAGGAGGGCCTGCGCACAGCACTCCCGATGACACGTTCGGAGCGGCGCTCCAACTCGCCGCCCTTCGCCGGCCGCCACACCCGGCTCAGTAGGAAGGAACGCGCTCCCCTCGCAGCACCTCGGCCTGCAGGCTCGTGACGGCTTCCAGATCGAGCGCCCCGCTCACTGCTGCCAGCGCTTCGCTGCCCTCTCTGCGGGCTATCAGTGCCGCACTGGAATTGCGCAGCGACAGATCGTCGGAGTCCCCGTCACCGAGCGGCAGCACCTCCACCTCGTCACCCAGCTGCCCCTGCACCTCGTCGAGGCTCCATACGGTGGCGTCGGCCCGGTCGTGTGCGAACAGGTCGTGGAGCCGTATGAACGAGCTCTCCAGCCAGGTGACGTCCTGTCGGTCGGCGAATGCCCGCTCAGCCAGGGCACGTTGGTCCTCCGACGTGGGATCCACGGCTACCCGCAGGCCGTCGGTGTCGAGTTGGGCCCCGTGCCGTAGCAGCAGCCCGTGCTCGCCGGCGTAGGTGGCCGGCCCCAGGTCGGCGATCAGGTCGACGGGATGCCGCTCCATCAGCCGGTCGGCCGCGAAGCGGGACAGCACCGCCAGATCGACCTTGCCGTCCAGCAGGGCGGACACCCGCGAGGCGGAACCGCGCATGAAGGTGATCGCGAACGGTGCGCCGGCCTCCTCGAAGGCGGTCCGCAGCCCGGTGGCCAGGCCTTCGTAACGGCGCGAGTGGGGCAGCGGCATCGCGGCGAGGACGGTGCCCAGCCCGGCGAGGCGCCACAGTATGGTGCGGTCCGCGCGCACCAGGAAGGTGCCGAGATGCCCGCGCGCCACGGTCTCTATCGCGCCCGACTCCTCCAGCAACTGGAGCGCCGCCTGCACCGTCCCGTTGCCCACTCCGAGCTCCGAGGCGAGGTCGCGGACCCGGGGGAGTCGCGCGGCGTCGCCCTCGGTGGGCCGGTTGATCAGAAGGGCGGAGAGCCGCCGGGCGGCGTGTCCGTTGCGGGTCAGGAACCGTTCGTCGATGCTGTTCATGGAAACGACAGTAAACAGAATTCTGGATATTGGGTATACCTCGCACGGGTGAACACCTGGAGCCTCGACGTTGACGCGCGCGCCCGGCTCCGGCGAGCGGCGGGTGGAATGCGAAACGGGCGATTGCCCGATCCAGTTGCTGATCGGCACCCGGCCCAGGCGCGCACCGCAGTGACAGCGCCCCGGAGCAAGCCGGGTGGTGAACGATCGGAGCCGGCGGTCAGGGCGCCGGATGGGACAAAGGAGCAGGGGATCGAGGCAGTGGAAGAGCGGAGGGCCGAAGCAGCGAACGGTCGGAAAAAATCACGTGCGGGCGATGAGATAGCGGAACACGTTCGCCATCCAGACCGTGCCGTCCGGACGCTGGTGCGGGTGCAGCGCCTCGCTGAGTTCCTTCTCCACCTGCGCCGGTTCGGTGACCTCCAGTGCCGCGTCGAACAGGCCCGTGGACAGCAGCCCGCGCACCGCGCTCGGCAGGTCGCCGTATCCGAACGGGCAGGCCACACGCCCCGACCCGTCGGGCCCCAGCCCTGCGCGGTCGGCCAGGTCCTCAAGGTCGTCCCGGCCGCTGGGCCGCCAACCGCCCGTCGTACGCAACGGGTCCGCCAGCCGCTGGGCCACCCGCAGCACACTCGCCGTGGCGCACCGCTCCACCGGCCCCCAGCCGCCCAGCACCACAGGGCTGCCGCGCTCCGCGAGTCCAGCGGCCGTCGCCAGTGAAGCCGTCAGCCCCTCGATGCTGCTGACGCAGCCCACTGGGTGAAAGGCCGTCACCAGGTTGAACGTGCCCTCCGGAGCGACCGCCCGCTCAGGACCGCCGCACGCCAGCATCGTGTCGCTGGCCACACCGTCCCGGGCCTCGCGTGCGTGGTCGGGAGTCAGTCGTTCCCGCGCGAGGCCCAGCCGTTCTTCGTCCGCGTCCACGCCGCAGACCTGCGCGCCGCGGGCCGCCGCGATCAGCAGCGCGAGCCCGGAACCGCAGCCCAGGCCCAGCAGCCGGGTGTGTGGCCCGACGCCCACCCGGTCGTACACGGCCTCGTACAGCGGCACCAGCATCCGTTCCTGGATCTCGGCCCAGTCGCGGGCGCGCCCACAGGAGTCGGCCGGCGCGGAAGGGCCGTGAGAACCGGGCGAGCCGGACTGCCGGAGGTGATGCCGTACGAGCGTGGGTGTCATCGAAAGCGCCCCAATCCGCCGAGAACCCGAAGCTGTCAGTGGTCGATCTCCCCCGTGTCCCGCCCCTGTGTTCGCGTCGTGCGCCCCCGCATTCCAGACAACCCCCCATCCGGCCCGGAGTCCAGGGGTGCGCCGGGGTTGTCTCCCGCGCGCCCCTCGGTGCGCCGGGGTGCAATTCCGTTTGCCGACGCCGGGTGTCGCGCCCCAACCATGCGCGCCATGACGAAGGCCCCCGTTCTCACGCCCCAGGCGGACGACTTTCCCCGCTGGTACCAGGATCTGGTCAGCAAGGCCGAGCTGGCCGACAACGGGCCGGTGCGCGGCACCATGGCCATCCGGCCGTACGGATATGGGCTCTGGGAACGGATGCGGCGGGAGATGGGCGCGCGCATCAAGGAGACCGGTGCCCGGAACGCCTACTTTCCGCTCCTCATCCCGCAGTCGTACCTGACCAGGGAGGCCGGGCACGTCGAGGGCTTCGCGCCGGAACTGGCGGTGGTCACCCATGGTGGCGGCAAGGAACTGGAGGAGCCGGCCGTCATCAGGCTCACCTCCCAGTCCATCGTCAACGAGCACTTCTCCAAGTGGGTGCAGAGCTACCGCGACGTCTACGCCGACGTCCTGGCCGTCGATGCGGTGGCCGGGCGCAAGACCCCGGCGGAACGCTTCGCCGGGGCCGTCAACACCCTCACCCTCGAAGCGATGATGGGCGACGGCAAGGCCCTGCAGATGGGCGCCAGCCACGAACTCGGCCAGAACTTCGCGCGCGCCTTCGACACGCGGTACCTCTCCAAGGAAGGCAAGCAGGAACTGGTCTGGCAGACCTCCTGGGGCAGTACCACCCGCATGATCGGCGCGCTGGTCATGGCGCACGGCGACGATCACGGCCTGCGTGTGCCGCCCCGGCCGGCCCCGGTCCAGGCCGAAGTCCTGGCGGTCAAGGGCGACGACGGCGTACTGGCCGAGGGCCGGCGGATCGGCGACGCGCTGAGGGCCGCGGGCGTACGCGTCCAGGTCGACGAGCGCACGGACATCCCCTTCGGGCGCCGCGCGGTGGACTGGGAACTGACGGGCGTGCCGCTGCGGGTCGAGGTCGGCCCGCGTGATCTGGAGAATGGCACCGCGATGCTGGTCCGCCGCACCCTCGGAGGCAAGCAGCCGGTCCGGGTCGACGTGCTCGCCTCTCTTCTCCCCGCGCTCCTGGAGGAGGACCAGGCGCTGCTCCTGCGGCGGTCCCGTGAACGCCGGCAGACGCGCACCTCGGACGTGACGTCCCTGGGGGAGGCCGTCGAGGCGGCGACCGCGGGCGGCTGGGTCCGCATCCCGGGGGCGGTGCTCGGTTCGGAGGGGGAGGCCCGGCTCGCCGAGCGGTCGGTGACCGTACGGTGTCTGGTGGCCGAGGACGGGTCGGTGCCCGACGCGGACGACGCCCCCGGTAGCATCGCGGTCGTCGCGCGCTCCTACTGAGCCCCACCGGGCTCCACCGGTGTCACGTCGTGACTCAAGGGCAACGGTTGCCCCGGCGCGTACCCATCTCTTACGCGCCGGGGCGTACGCGCGGGTACGCCCCGGCTTGCCACCCGACGCGCGCCTTCTCCGCAGTTCTGCGCACACGCCGTCCTCGAAACCCATGACCACAAACTGACCGGTACGTGCAAATTATTTGAGATGCCCCGTAATCGGAACACTGGGCGGGCCCGGCTCGTTGTCACGACGTGAGCACGACACCGCCTGTTCTCGCCGCCGAGCTGGCGCTCGCGTGGGCCGACATTCAACGGCACCACCCCGAGCTGCCGGACCTGGCCGCGCCCGAGTCCCTGATCGGAGAGTCCTCGTCCGCCTGTGGGGCCGAGCTCTCCTTCGAACGGCTGCTGCACGAGGCAGTCCACGGCATCGCCGCCGCCCGCGGCGTCCGCGACACCTCGCGCGCCGGCCGCTACCACAACCGTCGATTCCTCGCGATCGCCGAGGAGTTGGGCCTCGACCACGTCGACGAGCCGCACCCGAGCAGCGGCTTCTCGCTGGTCACACTCAACCCCGAGGCCAGAAGGCGCTACCGCCCCACCATCGAGCGACTCGCCAGAGCCCTCAAGGCGCACTCCGCCGCGACCACGACCGACAGTGCCCGCAGCTTCCGGGGCCCGGCCGCCCGGCACGGCTCGTCCGGTGGTGGTGTGCGCGTCAAGGCTGTCTGTGATTGCGGCAGGAATGTCCGGGTTGTTCCGTCCGTGCTGGCCCAGGCGCCCATCGTCTGCGGCGGCTGCGGCAAGCCGTTCCAGATCCCCGAGGTGGCCGCGGTCGGCTGACCTGGAGTGGTGTGGCACAATGGTCAGCTGTACTCGACAGTCGCACAGGACCCCTCTCTCCTCCGGCTGGCGCGTCCATCGGGCACCCGAGTACCGCAACCCCACGTGGCATCCCGTTGTGCCCAACCACGTCAAGACCAGGAGACACCACTCCCGTGGCAGTCAAGATCAAGCTGAAGCGTCTGGGCAAGATCCGCGCGCCTCACTACCGCATCATCATCGCCGACTCCCGCACCCGCCGTGACGGCCGGGCCATCGAGGAGATCGGCCTGTACCACCCGGTACAGAACCCGTCGCGCATCGAGGTCGACTCCGAGCGTGTCCAGTACTGGCTGGGTGTCGGCGCGCAGCCGACCGAGCCCGTCATGGCCATCCTCAAGGTCACCGGCGACTGGCAGAAGTTCAAGGGCCTGCCCGCCCCGGCGCCGATGAAGGTCGCCGAGCCGAAGGCCGACAAGAGCGCCCTGTTCGAGGCTCTGGCCAAGGACGGCGACGAGCCGAAGGGTGAGGCGATCACCCCGAAGGCGAAGAAGGCTGACAAGAAGGCGGACGAGGCCGAGGCCGAGTCCACCTCCGAGTCGACCGAGTCCTGATCATGCTCGAGGAGGCCCTCGAGCACCTCGTAAAGGGCATCGTCGACAACCCCGACGACGTGCAGGTCGCCTCGCGCACCCTGCGTCGCGGGCGCGTTCTGGAGGTCCGGGTCCACCCCGACGACCTCGGGAAGGTGATCGGCCGCAACGGCCGCACCGCGCGTGCCCTGCGGACGGTCGTAGGCGCCATCGGCGGCCGTGGCATCCGGGTCGACCTCGTCGACGTGGACCAGGTCCGCTGAGCAGAACCGGGGCACCGGGTACTCCCCGGACCAGGCAGTACCGGCACGGGCCGGGGCGGGCTACGGCTCGCCCCGGCCCGTTGTCGTAGGCATCTGCGACGATGCACGCATGACCGTTATCACCGATTAACGAAACACGAGGCGAGGACCGCCACCGCCGAGAGCGGCGGGCGGCCGGCCGCGAAGAGGGGCACTGTGCAGCTGGTAGTCGCGCGGATCGGCCGCGCCCACGGCATCAAGGGCGAGGTCACCGTCGAGGTGCGTACCGACGAGCCGGAGCTGCGGCTCGCACCCGGCGCCGTACTGGCCACGGACCCGCCCGCCGTCGGCCCGCTGACCATCGAGACAGGCCGGGTGCACAGCGGACGCCTGCTGCTGCGCTTCGAGGGCGTCCGGGACCGTACGGGCGCCGAAGCGCTGCGCAACACGCTGCTGATCGCGGAGGTCGACCCCGAAGAGGTCCCCGAGGACCCCGAGGAGTTCTACGATCACCAGCTCATCGACCTCGACGTGGTCACCCGCGACGGCACCGAGGTCGGCCGCGTCACCGAGATCTCCCACCTGCCCTACCAGGACCTGCTGATCGTCCGCCGCCCGGACGGCAGCGAGATCATGATCCCGTTCGTCTCCGAGATCGTGCCGGAGATCGATCTGGCCGAGCAGAAGGCGGTCGTCGACCCGCCGCCCGGCCTGCTCGACGACAGCCAGGCCGAGGTGGCCTCCGCCCGCGACGCGTCCGGTGAGGCCGCGTCTCCGAAGGTCGAGGGTGCTGCCCCGGTTCGTGACGCGGGCGAGGACGCGTAATGCGGCTCGACGTCGTCACGATCTTCCCGGAGTACCTGGAACCGCTGAACGTCTCCCTGGTCGGCAAGGCCCGGGCCCGCGGGCAGCTGGACGTACGCATCCACGACCTGCGGGAATGGACCCACGACAAGCACAACACCGTCGATGACACGCCGTACGGCGGCGGCCCCGGCATGGTCATGAAGCCCGAGCCGTGGGGTGAGGCGCTGGACTCGGTCCTCGCCTCCCAGGAGGGCGACCCGGTCATCGTCGTCCCCACGCCGAGCGGCAGGCCCTTCACCCAGCAGCTCGCCGTGGAGCTCTCCGAGAAGCCCTGGCTGATCTTCACACCGGCCCGGTACGAGGGCATCGACCGCCGCGTCATCGAGGAGTACGGCGACCGCGTGGACGTACGCGAGGTCTCCATCGGCGACTACGTCCTGGCCGGCGGCGAGGCTCCCGTCCTGGTGATGGTCGAGGCCATCGCGCGGCTGCTGCCCGGCGTGCTGGGCAACTCGGCTTCCCACCAGGACGACTCCTTCGCCCCCGGTGCGATGGCGGACCTTCTGGAGGGGCCCGTCTACACGAAGCCTCCCGAGTGGCGCGGCCGCGGCATCCCCGAGGTGCTGCTCAGCGGCCACCACGGCAAGATCGCCCGTTGGCGCCGGGACGAGGCGTTCCGCCGTACCGACCGCAACCGCCCCGACCTGATCGAGCGCGCCGACCCGGCCGCCTTCGACAAAAAGGACCGCGAGACCCTCTCGATCCTCGGATGGGCCGAGGGAACGGACGGTCGATTTGGGCGTACGAGCGACGGCGTGGAAGAATAGGCCGCTGCTGTGTGCGTCCGGCGCGCGCCCCTGCCACAGGGGGAACGACGCCCGCCCGACGGAACGGCAACCTCAACGCAATTCTCCAGTTCCGTTGATGACCTGTGGCATCAGCGAAGAAAGCAGTGGGTCATGAACCTTCTCGACTCCGTCGACTCCGCGTCGCTGCGCAGCGACATCCCGGCCTTCCGCCCGGGTGACACCGTCAACGTCCACGTGCGCGTCATCGAGGGCAACCGCTCCCGTGTGCAGCAGTTCAAGGGCGTCGTCATCCGCCGCCAGGGCGCGGGCGTCCGCGAGACCTTCACGGTCCGCAAGGTCAGCTTCTCCGTCGGCGTCGAGCGCACCTTCCCCGTGCACACCCCGATCGTCGAGAAGATCGAGCTGGTGACCCGCGGTGACGTGCGTCGCGCCAAGCTGTACTACCTCCGTGAGCTGCGCGGCAAGGCCGCGAAGATCAAGGAGAAGCGCGACAGCTGAACAGACGTCCGGCGTCCTGGACCGGCCGGATAGGCTCAGGGTCCGATGGACACCGACGCACAGCTTTCGGAGCGCGACCGCTCTCCCGCCCCCGAGCAGGGGCCGGAGCAGGGGTCGCGCTCCGCGTGTTTTTCCGGGCGGGTCCCCTCCGGGGCAGAGGCGGAAGCCGAGCGGCTCGGACCTGAGCAGGTCGGGACCGAGGAGTTCGGGCCTGTGGAGCGGGCGGAGCGGAGCCTACGGTCCCCGGAAGCACCAAAGGGACCGGATGACCTCCAGGACCAGTGCGCGCGGTCCCAAGAGGCGACACCGCGGCGGCAGCCGTCCCGCCTCCGGCGGTTCGGGTCCTGGCTGGGAGCAGGCGTGTCCGCCCTGTGGCACCGCCCTGTCCTGCTGCTCGCGACCTGCCTGGCCTTCGTCCTGCTGCTCAGCGCCTTCGTCGTCCAGCCGTTCCTGATCCCCAGCTCCTCCATGGAGAACACCCTGCGGATCGGTGACCGGGTGCTGGTCAACAAGCTGGCGTACCGCTTCGGCGGCGCACCACGCCGGGGCGACGTGATCGTCTTCGACGGCACCGGTTCGTTCCTGCAGAGCGAACCGAGCGAGAACCCGGTGACGGGACTGATCAGGGGAGCGGGCGCGGCGCTGGGGCTGGCCGAGCCCCCGGCCACCGACTACATCAAGCGCGTGATCGGCGTCGGCGGCGACCGGGTGACCTGCTGCGACAAACGGGGGCGGATCAAGGTGAACGGCGAGCCGGTGGACGAGGGCTACCTGTTTCCGGGGGACGCACCCTCCTCCGACACGTTCGACATCGTGGTGCCGGAGGGGAAGCTGTGGGTCATGGGAGACCACCGCGGCAGATCACGTGACTCACGGGACCACCTCGGCGAACCGGGCGGCGGCACCGTCCCGGTCGGCAAGGTGATCGGCCGCGCCGACTGGATCGCCTGGCCGGTGGGCCACTGGACGGCCCTGCACCGTCCGCGTGGCTTCGACGGCATACCGGGCGCGGCAGGCAGCCATGGGTAACCGAGGGCGGCCCAGGCGCGGGCACCAGGGGGTCGCAGGGGCGGGCGCGGGTGAGGCGGACGCGGAAGAGGCTTACGGGGGAGGTACGTACGGGGCTGACTCGTACGGAGGGTACGGGGGCAGCCCGTATGAGAGCGCGGGACATGGGGACGGATCGTACGGTAGCGCTGGGTACAGGGGCAGATCGCACGAAAGCGCGGTATATGGGGATGGGTCGCACGGAAGCTCGGGACACGGGAATGGGCCGTACGGCGAAGACCCCAGAGCCGACGGCAGCGCGCCCGTCAGTACGCGGACGATCAGGCCCGCCACCGGAGGGCGCGCCGAACGGCGGCGCCAGGCGCGCCGCATCAAACGTCGCAGGCGTCGCTCCTACCTCAAAGAGATACCGATCCTCATCGGTGTGGCCCTGGCCATCGCGCTGGTGCTCAAGACCTTCCTCGTCCAGGCCTTCGTGATCCCCTCCGGCTCCATGGAGCAGACCATCCGGATCGGAGACCGCGTCCTGGTCGACAAGTTCACCCCCTGGTTCGGTTCGGAACCGGAGCGCGGTGACGTGGTTGTCTTCAAGGACCCCGGAGGCTGGCTCAAGGGCGAGCAGGTCAAGCCCGCCGACGACCCGGTCGTGGTCAAACAGGTAAAAGAGTTCATGACCTTCATCGGGCTGCTCCCGTCGGCCGACGAGCAGGACCTGATCAAGCGAGTGGTGGGGGTCGGGGGCGATACCGTCAAATGCTGCGACAAGCAGGGGCATGTCACGGTCAACGGAACGCCCCTGAATGAGCCGTACATACATCCGGGCAATCCGCCCTCACAGTTCGCGTTCGAAGTCAAGGTTCCGGTCGGCCGGATCTTCGTGATGGGCGACCACCGCTCCAATTCGGCGGATTCGCGGTATCACCTGGACGAGCCGTACCGTGGGACGATCTCGGTGGACAGCGTGGTCGGCCGGGCCGTGGTCATCGCCTGGCCGGTGGGACACTGGCGCCGCTTGGAGGAGCCTGACACCTATGCGACCGTGCGCGACGCGCCGGGCGCGAGGGCGACGGCGGGGCAGGCTCCGCATAGTGTGTCCTCCGACGGTTTGTCCGAACTCCCGACCCCTGCGGAACTCCCGCTCGTTATGGGAGTGGTGGGCCTGCACCGGCTATCGGGCAGGCAGTGGCGTGGCGTAAGGAGTGGATGTGGGGGACTTGGCGGTCGGCGCGCGGTCCGGAACCGAAGAGCCCGAAGAGCCGGCGGGAAACGGTGAGTCCTCACAGCCCGCCGCATCCGGAGTACCGGGAGGACCGGCGGACCCGGCGCGGGCGACGGACCCGGGACAGCCGGCCGGCCCCGGGCGACCGACGGGCCCGGGCGTGTCGATGGACAAGGAACAGCCGGTGGACGAGGAGGAGAGCGGCAGCGTGAAGAAGGGCAAGAAGCCGCGTGCCTTCTGGAAAGAGCTGCCGATCCTCATCGGGATCGCGCTGGTCCTCGCGCTGATCATCAAGACATTCCTGGTGCAGGCGTTCTCCATCCCGTCCGACTCGATGCAGGACACCCTGCAGCGCGGGGACCGGGTGCTGGTGGACAAGCTCACCCCCTGGTTCGGCTCCGAACCGGAACGTGGCGAGGTCGTCGTCTTCCACGACCCGGGCGGCTGGCTGAACGAGGTGCCCACCCCCGAGCCCAACGCGATCCAGCAGGTCCTCAGCTTCATCGGCCTGATGCCGTCGGCCGAGGAGAAGGACCTGATCAAGCGGGTCATCGCCGTCGGCGGCGACACCGTGGAGTGCCAGGGCACCGGACCGGTCAAGGTCAACGGCACCGCCCTGAAGGAGGACTCGTACCTCTTCCCCGGCAACACGCCGTGCGGCGACAAGCCGTTCGGACCGATCAAGGTCCCCAAGGGCAGCATCTGGGTCATGGGTGACCACCGCCAGGACTCCCTCGACTCGCGCTACCACACCAACCTCAAGGGCAACGGCACGGTCGAGGTCAAGCAGGTCGTGGGGCGCGCCTTCACGATCGCCTGGCCGGTCAACCGCTGGTCGTGGCTGTCGGTGCCGGACACCTTCGACCAGCCCGCGCTGAACAAGGCCATGGCGGCGACGCCGGCGGCCCTCGGCCTCGCGGGCGCGGTACCGGTCGTTCTGTGGCGGCGCCGCAGGCGGGCCGCGCGGGTCGCGCAGCCGGTGGAGCGGGCGTCGGACTGAGCGGGTGATGGCGTGGGGACCTGTACGGGGCCGCGCCCTGTAGGGGGTCGGGCCGCGTACGGGGCGGGATGCTCACGGGGCCGGGGCACGTACGGGGCACGCGGCCCGGCGGGTACGGGTGTCGGAGGCCTGGGAGCCGGAAGGTCCGGGCCGCCGCGCCGTCCGGTGGCCCGTAGGCCGACGACGTCAGATGCCCACCCGATGAGCACCAGGTGCGTACCTACGCCGTGTCCCGTTCTCCCGGCTCATGGTGCTGACTGGGGACGTACCCCCGGGTAGGGTGCCGTCCCAGATCTTCGACGCGGGTCGTTCGCGGGGCGGGAGCGCTGGGATGAGCAGCAGCAAGACACGTACGGGCGACGGCCGCGGACGGACGACGGGCAGTGTGCTGTCCGGTCTGGTCGTGGCCGTCGGCTGTGTGCTCTTCCTGGGCGGCTTCGTATGGGGAGCGCTGACCTACCGCCCCTATACGGTGCCGACCGACTCGATGGCCCCGACGATCGGGGTGGGGGACCGGGTACTGGCCGAGCGGGTGGACGGCTCCGAGGTACGGCGCGGTGACGTGGTGGTCTTCCGGGACGCGGTGTGGGGCGATGTGCCGATGATCAAGCGGGTCGTCGGAGTGGGCGGCGACACGGTCGCCTGCTGCAGCAAGGACGGCCGGCTGACGATCAACGGCAAGCCCGTCGAAGAACCGTATCTCCATGCCACGGGCCCGGCCTCGCCGACCGGCTTCAACTCGAAGGTACCGGTGGGCCAGCTCTTTCTCCTCGGCGATCACCGCAACGACTCCCTGGACTCCCGGACGCACCTCAAGGACGCTGACCACGGCTCCGTGTCGCGCACTGCCGTGGACGCGCGGGTGGACGCCAGGGCGTGGCCGATCGGCAACATGGGTGTGGTGGAACGGCCGGAGAGCTTTGCGGCGATGCCCGGCGGAACGTCGCAGCCCGGCCCGGTACGCGTCATCGTCATCGCGGTCGTCGCCGGAGCGGTGATGATCCTCGGCGGTGCGGCGTACGGGCCGCTGGCACGACGCAGGAGGCACAGGAGTGGCTGACGGAACGGGTGCCGACACAACGGACGAGGCGTGTGAGGCGCTTCACGACCTGCCGGTGGAGGTGCGGCAGGTCTCACGGGTGGTGCTCCTGGACCCGGACGACCGGGTCCTGCTGCTGCACGGCTACGAACCGGGCGATCCGACCCGCACCTGGTGGTTCACGCCGGGCGGTGGCCTGGAGGGCGCGGAGACCCGCGAGGAGGCCGCACACAGGGAGCTGGTCGAGGAGACGGGCATCACCGACGTACGGCTGGGGCCGCTGCTGTGGAAACGGTGCTGCTCCTTCCCCTTCGACGGTCGGCGCTGGGACCAGGACGAGTGGTACTACCTGGCCCGTACGGACCGGACTGCGACCGCGATGTCGGGGCAGACAGATCTTGAGCGGCGCAGCGTGTCGGGACTGAGGTGGTGGACTTCGGAAGATCTTTCCGCGTCGCATGAGACGGTGTATCCGACGGGATTCGCCGAGCTGCTGCGCAGGCTGCTCGACGAAGGGCCCCCTGACGCGCCGGTGCTGCTGGCTACCGAGAGCGCCTGACGCACAATAGGGGGACGCACGGCTGAAGGGGATCTGCCATGAGCGCCGAGGACCTCGAAAAGTACGAGACCGAGATGGAGCTGAAGCTCTACCGGGAGTACCGCGACGTCGTCGGGCTGTTCAAGTATGTGATCGAGACTGAGCGCCGTTTCTACCTCACGAATGACTACGAGATGCAGGTGCACTCCGTGCAGGGTGAGGTCTTCTTCGAGGTCTCAATGGCCGATGCCTGGGTCTGGGACATGTACCGGCCGGCTCGCTTCGTGAAGCAGGTAAGAGTGTTGACGTTCAAGGACGTGAACATCGAGGAGCTGAACAAGAGCGATCTGGATCTTCCGGGGAGCTGAGGGCGCTGGGGTGAGGGCGCCGAGCGAGGTGCCGCACCGGGGCCGAGGTGCGCTGGGGCCGGTGCTGGACTCGCGGGGGCGTGGGCTGTCGCCGGTCACCGGGCCGAGTGACGAAGTTGTCCACAACCACTCGGTTGTCCACCAAGATCCAACAGTTGGTGGCTGAAGCGTCACAGTCGGTGCCGGAGGTGGTGCCGAGTGAACGCCACGAACGAGAAGAATCGCCGGCCGGAGCCGTGCGAGAAGGATCCTCAGGAGAACCCGGGCGCGGAACGCCGGGGCGGCCGAACGATCACCAGCAGCCGGAGCGGCCTGCCCGTCCCCCGGGGTGGGCCTCGAAGCGGCTCCCGGCGAGCCAGATCCCGCCGCCTCCGCAATCCCTCCGGACAGACCGCCGCTCCCGGTGACGCGCCCGGCATGCCCATTACGCCTGTCACGTCTGTTGCATCCGTCACGTCCGCAACATCCGCCACGTCCGCAACATCCGTCACCGGTGCACGACGAGCACTCGGACGATACGGGGAAGACCTGGCGGCACGGCACCTGATCTCCGTCGGTATGCGCATCCTGGACCGGAACTGGCGATGTCAGGACGGCGAGGTCGACATCGTGGCCGCCGACGGCGATGCCCTGGTGCTCTGCGAGGTCAAGGCCCGCCGCGCCGGCTCGTACGAACACCCGATGGCAGCCGTACGGCCCGAGAAAGCCGCCCGCCTTCTTCGCCTGGCGGAACGCTGGCTTGAGGAACACGGCGGCCCGCCGCCCGGCGGAGTGCGCATCGACGTGGTCGGAGTGCTGCTGCCCTCACGCGGCGCGCCGCTCCTTGAGCACGTGCGGGGGGTGACCTGACATGGGATTCGCCCGTACGTGCTCGGTCGCGCTGGTCGGGGTCGAGGGCGTGGTCGTCGAGGTCCAGGCGGACCTGGAACCGGGAGTGGCAGCCTTCGCGCTGGTCGGCCTCCCTGACAAGAGCCTGATCGAATCGCGGGACAGGGTGCGAGCAGCCGTCGTGAACTCCGGCGGCGAATGGCCGCAGAAGAAGCTCACCGTCGGCCTCAGCCCGGCCTCCGTTCCCAAGGGCGGCAGTGGTTTCGATCTCGCCGTGGCTTGCGCGGTGCTCGGCGCGGCGGAACGGATCGATCCGCGCGAGCTGTCCGATCTCGTCATGATCGGTGAGCTGGGGCTGGACGGCCGCGTCCGCCCGGTACGCGGGGTCCTCCCGGCTGTCCTGGCCGCGGCCGACGCCGGCTACCGCCAGGTCGTAGTACCGGAGAAGACCGTGGCCGAAGCATCTCTCGTCCCGGGAGTCTCTGTCCTCGGCGTACGCAGCCTCCGACAGCTGATCGCTGTGCTCACCGACGAGCCGGTGCCGGAAGAGGAGGACGACAGTGCGGTTGCCGAAGGACGCCCGGATTCGCTGCTGGCGGGGCTCGCCGTGCCGGGCAGCGGACTCGACGCCGAGCGTGTACACGGCGACCGGCTGCCCGACCTGTCGGAGGTCGCCGGACAGCACAGCGCACGGAGAGCCCTGGAGGTGGCGGCAGCCGGACGCCATCACATCTTCTTCCTGGGCCCTCCCGGAGCGGGGAAAACCCTCCTGGCGGAACGCTTGCCCGGCCTATTGCCCAGACTCTCCCCCAAAGAGTCCCTGGAGGTGACGGCGGTGCACTCGGTGGCCGGCGCCCTGCCACCGGGACAGCCATTGGTGGACCGTCCGCCGTACTGCGCTCCCCACCACAGCGCGACGATGGCCTCGCTCGTGGGCGGCGGCAGCGGCCTGCCCCGGCCGGGAGCCGTGTCGCTGGCCCACCACGGCGTCCTGTTCATCGACGAAGCCGCTGAATGCAATGCCCGTGTACTGGACGCACTACGGCAACCACTGGAATCCGGATATGTCGTGGTCGCACGAGCCGCCGGAATGATGCGAATGCCGGCGAAGTTCCTCCTCGCCCTGGCCGCCAACCCCTGCCCGTGCGGCCGCCACGGCACACTCGGAGGCGGCTGCGAATGCCGCCCGTCCACCATCCGGCGCTACCGCGCCCGGTTGTCGGGTCCGCTGATGGACCGCGTCGACCTGCGGGTGGGGGTGGAGCCCGTCGCGCGTTCCGAATTGCTGTCGCTCGCCCAGGGCGTCGAAACCACCGCCGAAGTAGCTGAACGGGTACGAGCCGCCCGCGACCGCGCCGCCGCCCGCCTCGTGGGCACGCCATGGAGCACAAACAGCGAGGTCCCGGGCCACGAATTGCGTACGCGCTGGCAAGTAGCACCAGGAGCGCTGGCACAAGCGGAACGCGACTTGGAAACCGGCCTCCTGACAGCCCGCGGCATGGACCGCGTACTCAGGGTCGCCTGGACCTCAGCCGATCTCGCAGGCCACGACCGTCCGACGTCCGAGGACATCAACTGGGCCTTGGAGCTACGTACAGGCATCAGGCGGGGTGTGCCTCTCACGACGGGAGTGAGGTGAGGTTGGGGGAAGAGAGTGGGCCTGGGCTGAGCTGGGGAAATGCTGGTTTGGCCTAGGCGGTCGGGCGTGGAACGGGGAGGGAGGTGTGGGGCGGGTGGGCCGGTCGGGCGTGGATTGGAGTGAGGTGTGATGGAGCGGCAGGGCGTGGTCGGCCCGGGCGGGGGCGCGGGGCGGGCGCGGTAGGCCATGGTGACCCGCGCCTGGCGGTGTCTCGCAGCTGGTCGGACTGTGAGCCGACGGGGCGTCCCTGCGGTAGGGCGTGGCGTGGTGCCGTCAGTACGACGGCCGCGGCGCCGTTGTGGTGCAAGGCGCAGGGGCGCTGCGTGCGGAGGGGACGTAGTGGCGCGGTGCCCGCGATCGCGGTGCGGCGTGGTGAGGCGAGGCGGCGTGGTGAGGCGAGGGGGGTGCGGCCCGGTGTCCGCGGTGTGGCGGCACAGCGTGGCCTGCGGCGTTGCGGCATGACGGCGCGCTGGTGTGGCGACGGGGAGGCACGTGGGTGCGGGCGCGAAGGGGGACGCGGTGGGCGCAGATGCGCGCGGGCGAAGGCGTGCACGGGAGGAGGCGGCGGGTGGGTGGGGGAGGGGAAGGGAGACATACGAGCGCCGTTCGGCGTAATACGAACGGGCGGCGGCTAGAGAGCCGAACTGTGCCCGGGGCCCAGCCATACCCCGGGCGAATGAGAACGCCCGCGACCTGAGCCGTAGGGCCAAACGGCTGAAACGCGGTGCGCCGTGAGAGCCGGCCGCGGCCATCGGTCTGACAGGCCGGTGCCTGGAGCCCCGTCTAACACTTTCGGCTACACCGCGCTGCCCGACTGCCGAGGAAGCACGAACGAGAAGGAGAGGGACATGCGGGGGACCAAGGGCTTTTCTGTGACAAGCGCCAGGGAGCCAGCACATGAGTGAGATGGGAGAGGAGGAGAGGACAGCGCGCGCGGCATTGACGCGCATCGTGGAGCCCGGTGACGAGACGGTAGGGCGTTGGCTGCGGCAGACGAGACCGGCTCACCTCGTACAGGCTCTGTTCGGTGAGCGGGACATGCCGCCCGGAGTGTCGAAGGAGAAGTTCAAAAGCCTGCGCCTGCGAGCGGCCCGGACAGACGTCGATAGATCAGCTGCCGACCTTGCGGCCGTCGTCGCACTCGGCGGCCGGTTCATCTGCCCCGGAGACGACGAGTGGCCGCAGCAATTGAACGATCTGGGGGACGGGAGGCCCATCGGTCTATGGGTGCGCGGGAGTGCGAACCTGCGCATGTGGGCCTTGAGGTCCGTCGCGGTTGTCGGCGCTCGCGCCTGCACCGAGTACGGCGCTCATTTGGCGGCAACCCTCGGCGCAGGACTGGCCGACCGCGGCTGGACGGTCGTGTCCGGGGCTGCTTACGGAGTGGACGGCGCGGCTCATCGGGGTGCCCTGGCAGCAGAGGGAGCCTCCGTCGCCGTGCTGGCCTCCGGCGTGGACCACGCCTACCCGCGGGGGCACACCGAGTTGATCCATCGGCTGGCGGAACAGGGGCTCGTGATCGCGGAGTTGCCGCCGGGTGATCACCCGACCCGCAGTCGTTTCATCCTGCGGAACCGAGTCATCGCGGCGCTCACCCGCGGAACGGTGGTGGTGGAGGCCGAACTGCGCAGCGGATCGCTGGTCACCGCTCGGCGGGCGACGGAGCTGGGCCGGTTCACCATGGGGATGCCGGGGCCGGTCACCAGCGGACTGTCGGCCGGCGTGCACCAACTTCTACGCGGCGAGGCCATGGTGGTCACCGATGCCGCCGAAGTCATCGAGCTGGTCGGCAGTATCGGCGACCTGGCTCCCGCACAGCGCGGGCCGGTTCTCGCACGTGACCTTCTTGATCCGGTGGCATCCCGGGTGCTCGAAGCGGTCCCCGCGCGGGGTGGCGCGGACTCGCGGCGGCTGGCGCGGGACTCGGGCACGGCAGAGGAAGTCGCGCAGGGCAAGCTCTTCGAGCTGCAGTCGCTGGGATTCGTTCAAAGGTGTGGTGCTGTCTGGGGGTTGGCGCGACGTTCGGCAGCCGCTACGGGTTCCCGGCGAGGCAGTGCTTGACCTGCGGCGAACGGGTGAAAAGGTGAGGAGAATGACCGCAGGATCCAGGTTTGCCGCGCTTCAGCCCGTAGGGTCCCGCCGTCGCTGGACGGCGGCAGGGCGTCTCGGCCGCTGTCGTGGCGGCCGGTGGTGAAGCCGCGTACGGCGGAGCGTGCGCCGGGCGCCCGTGACGACGCTTCCATCCCCCTGCGAGTGGAATTGGTGTCGCCTCCTGTAACCCGGGGGTGCGGGCAGCGGAACGTATCTGCGCACTCCCGGTCGACCCTTCATCGCGCATCGCGACACTGCAGTCACGCTACGCTCACGAGTAATTGAACCTCACGCACGTGTTCCCAGTGTTTCGGCAGAACGGCTCAAGGCAACGAATGCCCCAGCACACCTCCGGATCCGACCGCGCGGCCGCGCCCCCCGCCGCGCGCGGTAGCGTGCGCCCCACCGCGCCCACCTCGTTGGAGGAGCTGTGGCGCGCCTACAAGGCTTCGGGCGACGGACGGCTGCGTGAGCAGCTGATCCTGCACTACTCGCCCCTGGTGAAGTACGTTGCCGGCCGGGTCAGCGTCGGCCTGCCGCCCAACGTCGAGCAGGCCGACTTCGTCTCCTCCGGGGTCTTCGGGCTCATCGACGCCATCGAGAAGTTCGACCCCGAGCGGTCGATCAAGTTCGAGACGTACGCCATCACCCGCATCCGGGGCGCGATGATCGACGAGCTGCGGGCACTGGACTGGATCCCGCGGTCGGTACGGCAGAAGGCCAGGGCGGTCGAGCGGGCGTACGCCACGCTGGAGGCCCAGCTACGGCGCACCCCGTCCGAAGCGGAGGTGGCCTCGGAGATGGGCATCGCGCTGGAGGAACTGCACGGGGTCTTCAGCCAATTGTCCCTGGCCAACGTCGTCGCCCTGGAGGAGCTGCTGCACGTCGGTGGCGAGGGCGGCGACCGGCTGAGTCTCATGGACACCCTGGAGGACCCGGCTGCCGACAATCCGGTCGAGGTGGCCGAGGACCGCGAGCTGCGGCGGCTGCTCGCCCGGGCCATCAACACGCTCCCCGAGCGTGAGAAGACCGTCGTCACGCTCTACTACTACGAGGGCCTCACGCTCGCCGAAATCGGCAACGTCCTCGGGGTCACCGAGAGCCGGGTCAGCCAGATCCACACCAAGTCCGTACTCCAGCTCCGCGCCAAACTGGCAGACGTGGGGCGGTGAGCCGGGAGCGGGGATGGGCCCGCCGGTGTCCTGTGCCCGAGGACGCGCCTTCGCGTGCACGAGGGCGCTCTCGTCGCCAGTCGCCAATGGCGAGCAGGGGAAGGGGGCCGCCGGGGCCGGGCTGTGCGCGTGGGTGCTGGTGAACGGGCTCGCGACTGAGAACGTGCAGCCTTGACGTCCACGTCTCGCTGAGCTCGCTTTGCGCCGCGGTCTGCCGATTGACCTTTTGTGCATTCTTGTCCCTCCTCGGAGTCCCGGTCCGTCCGGGCCTTCCGTGACTCGCGCTCGCTCTCCCGGCTTCTCCCCCTCCCCCCCGCCCACCCACCTCCACCGCCTCCGACGCCCGCCTCTGCCGCTCTGCCTCCACGGGCTCCGCCACCCGCCTTCTGCCGCTGCGGCCTCCGCCACCTACCGCCTCAGCCGCCCGCCTTCGTCACTCCGCCAGCGTGGTCTCCGCCTTCGCCGGCGCGGCCTCCGCCACTCGCCTCCGTCACTCCGCCAGTGTGGTCTCCGCCTCGGTTCCAGGCGCAGTCTGCTTCTCGGAGGTGTTCGCATCTGGGATTGCGCGAGAGATCGTGGTGGTCCTGGCCGCCTTTTCGTGAGCCCGGGGCGCCAAGTCCGGTCGCCCCCTCCCAGCGTCGGCGCAGGCCTGACTCGGCGCGGAGGGAGCAGTGCGCTCCGTCGCGCCGTCAGGACGCAGCGGATTACCAGGTCTGTCGCGAGTGCTTGAGCCGTAGCGCAACCGCCGCTGGTCCACCATCAGCGTCAGCGCTCGCCCACACAGCGGCACCCGCGACGAGCGCCCACACCTTGGCCTCGCGTGCCACCTCGTCCCTCGCCCACGTGTTCGCTTCGGCCGGGTGCGTTCACCTGCGCAGTCGATCTACGGCCGCCGCCACCGACACGTTCGCCTGGAGCCGGTCTGGCCTCGGTTCTTCCCGTCATTGGCTTGCCGCGGTTTCCTCCTCTTCTCGGCGTCGTTCGCTGTCGTTCTCTCGGGTGTCGGCATGGACACATCGTGATGCGGAGTGCCGTGCCCGGCGTGCCATCCGTAGAGTGGTGACGTGCCCAGGATTCGAGCGGCCTCTGTGGCCGAGCACCGGACGATGCAGCGTGGCGCCCTTCTGGACGCCGCCCGCACCCTGCTGTCCGAAGGCGGGACCGAGGCGTTGACCTTCCCCGCCCTCGCTGAGCGAACGGGTCTCGCGCGCTCCTCCGTCTACGAGTACTTCCGTTCCCGCGCGGCTGTCGTCGAAGAGCTCTGCGCTGTCGACTTCCCCGTGTGGGCGGCTGAGGTCGAGGCGGCGATAGAGCGGGTCGAGACGCCCGAGGCCAAGATCGAGGCGTACGTGCGCCAACAGCTCGCGCTGGTCGGCGACCGCCGTCACCGGGCCGTCGTCGCGATCTCGGCAGGCGAGCTGGACGCAGGCGCGCGGGAGAAGATCCGTGCCGCGCACGGTGGACTGATCGCGATGATCGTGGAGGCCCTGGCCTGCCTCGGTCACGAGCAGCCGCGACTCGCCGCCATGCTGCTTCAGGGAATCGTCGACGCCGCTGTCCGCCGCATCGAGCTCGGGGCCGCGGAAGACCCGACGCAGATCACGGAGGCCGCGGTCGCCATGGTTCTGGGCGGCGTAAGAGGCTGATCGGTCGAGCCGTCCCCCTTTTCGGTGGGTGGCGAATGGGTGGGGTGGACGTGCGCCGCCGCTGGTCGGCGTTCGGAGGTACGGGAGAAGGCGGAGCCCGCTTCTGAGCCCGGCCCGGACCAGCGGCCCCCGCACGTCGTGACTGAGGTGAACGCGGCTGGCCGCGGCGGCCTGGTTCGCCACTCGGCTCAGGTACGCCGATGACCGGAAGCAGCCGTGACGGGACCGGGTGCAGCATCGCGGCGGGGAGCAGGGACAGCGGGTCCAAGTAGGTCTTGCCGCGGAGCAGGCCCCAGTGCAGGCACGGGCCGGAGCAGTGGAAAGGGCCCGGGCCGAGCGTGGCTACCGGCTGGCCTGCGGTGACGTGATCGTCCTTGCGGACCGTCGGGTGGACCGGTTCGTACGTGGTGCGTAGCGGCGGGTGGCCGGACTCCGAGACCTCGATCGACAGGACGCCTCGGCCCGCCACCTGGCCGGCGAAGAGCACGCGCCCGGGGGCAGCGGCTCGTACCGTCGCGTCCTTGGCCGCGAGGAGATCCACCCCCCGATGGCCGGGCGCCCAGGGGGCGGGCGGGGGCTCCCACCCGCGCGCGACAGTGGGCCGCGCGCCGGCCGGTCCGGTGACCGGCCAGGCCCGGTCGCCGGTGGTCGCCGGCGCGGGGACGCCCGGGCCGGTGGCGAGCGGTCGGCCGGGCGGCGGAGGCAGATGACGCTCCGGTGACCTCGCGAGCTTCGCGGAGCCGGCTGATGGAGCTTCCTCGGCGAACGCCACGCCGGCCGCTGTGGCTCCGGCCAGCAGCACGGCTGACGCGGTGCTCATCGCGCAGAGGGCCAGGAGGCGGACGGCTGGGGGAGTGGTGCGCCGGACGCCCGCCACCGGCCGGACACGGGCAGCGGGCGAAGCAGGGATTGGCCACCGGGCTCGACCGCCATGGCAATCATGGCCGCCGTGACCAGCGCGGTCGGCGCGTTCGGGAGCAGGCCCGGCGCACCCGGCACGCGCGACGCCCACGGCGTGCACGCCACGCCCAGCGCATATGGCCCGGACGCCACGCCCGGCCGGTACGGCCCGCACGCCACGCCCGGCCGGTACGGCCCACACGTCACGCCCGGCCGGTACGGCCCACACGCCACGTGCGGCATCGGCAGGACCTACCGGGCGGATCCCCCCAAGCGCCCCCCGAGCTCGGCAGCCATCGCTGGTACCCACAGCCCGCTCAGCCCGCTCAGCCCGTGCAGTCCGTGCAGTCCGTTCAGCAAGTCCAGCAAGTCCAGCAAGTCCAGCACGTAAAGCCCGCCCCGGATGCCAGTCGATTACCGCGCGTACGGTCTCGAAAACAGTTCGTTGTCGCATGTCACGACGATGACCTGTCCGGCCGCGGCTTGGGGATCTTGAGCCGGATCGGTGGATTACCGGCGGGTTGTGTACAACCGCGTCACCCGTGCGATACCTCGGATCCGGGCACTGACCTCAAATCCCGGCACCGGAACGCTCCCGCACGCCCCTCCGACCCCGCCCCCACACCACCCCCACCCCACTCCAACCCTGGCCGAAAGGAGCGTGTCGCCCGTCCCTTCGGCGGTCCCGTACACTTCTTGTGGCGATCCGGGTCACCGGGTCGACTTCGCACGCCCCGCCACCAGCGCAACAGTTCCCATTCGGGCAGCGCGGTGGCCGCGCCCCTCGGTCCTCGGAAGGCTCCGCAAGGTTCCTTCCCCGGCAGAGCGCGCCGGGGCGTCAGGCACTGCGGCCGCCCGGCCGCAGTGGAACCGAGTAACACGAGGAGTACGGCCATGGCCGTCGTCACGATGCGGGAGCTGCTGGAGAGCGGCGTCCACTTCGGGCACCAGACCCGCCGTTGGAACCCGAAGATGAAGCGCTTCATCTTCACGGAGCGCAACGGTATCTACATCATCGACCTGCTCCAGTCGCTGTCGTACATCGACCGCGCCTACGAGTTCGTCAAGGAGACCGTCGCCCACGGTGGCTCGGTCATGTTCGTCGGCACCAAGAAGCAGGCCCAGGAGGCCATTGCCGAGCAGGCGACCCGCGTGGGCATGCCCTACGTGAACCAGCGCTGGCTCGGCGGCATGCTGACCAACTTCTCGACCGTCTACAAGCGCCTGCAGCGCCTGAAGGAGCTCGAGCAGATCGACTTCGAGGATGTGGCCGCCTCCGGCCTCACCAAGAAGGAGCTGCTGGTCCTCTCTCGCGAGAAGGCCAAGCTGGAGAAGACCCTCGGCGGTATCCGCGAGATGCAGAAGGTGCCCAGCGCCGTCTGGATCGTGGACACCAAGAAGGAGCACATCGCCGTCGGCGAGGCGCGCAAGCTCAACATCCCGGTCGTGGCGATCCTCGACACGAACTGCGACCCGGACGAGGTCGACTACAAGATCCCGGGTAACGACGACGCGATCCGCTCCGTCACCCTCCTCACCCGCGTGATCGCCGACGCCGTCGCCGAGGGCCTCATCGCCCGCTCCGGCGTCGCCACCGGCGACCAGAAGCCGGGCGAGAAGGCCGGCGAGCCGCTCGCCGAGTGGGAGCGCGACCTGCTCGAGGGCGACAAGAAGGCCGACTCCGAGGACGCCGCCAAGGCCGAGGACAAGCCCGCCGAGGCCCCCGCCGCCGAGGCGCCTGCCGCTGAGGCCCCTGCCGCCGCCGAGGCCGAGAAGCCGGCCGCCGAGCAGGCCTGACGCCGCACGACCGGTTGACGACGGCGGGGGAGAGCGCCACGAGCGCTGCCCCCGCCGTCCACCCGTAGATCTTTCGACTGTCGAGATTTCGAGAAGAGATTCACAGACCATGGCGAACTACACCGCCGCGGACGTCAAGAAGCTCCGTGAGCTGACCGGCGCCGGCATGATGGACTGCAAGAAGGCCCTGGACGAGGCCGAGGGCAACGTCGACAAGGCCGTGGAGATCCTCCGCGTCAAGGGCCAGAAGGGCGTCGCCAAGCGCGAGAGCCGTTCGGCCGAGAACGGCGCCGTCGTCTCCCTCATCTCCGAGGACAAGACCTCCGGTGTCCTGCTCGAGCTGAAGTGCGAGACGGACTTCGTCGCCAAGGGCGAGAAGTTCCTGGCCGTCGCCAACGCGCTGGCCGCGCATGTCGCCAAGACCTCCCCGGCCGACATCGAGGCGCTGCTCGCCTCCGAGATCGAGG
Source organism: Streptomyces sp. NPDC030165 (assembly GCF_055573595.1). Classification (NCBI taxonomy): domain Bacteria; kingdom Bacillati; phylum Actinomycetota; class Actinomycetes; order Kitasatosporales; family Streptomycetaceae; genus Streptomyces; species Streptomyces sp. NPDC030165. Next base: position 88,226 of record NZ_JBVIBD010000023.1, read on the forward strand.
CCGGCAAGACCGTCCAGGCGTACGTCGACGAGGCCAACGCCACGCTCGGCGAGAAGATCGTCCTGGACCGCTTCGCGCAGTTCTCCGGTGGCTACGTCGCGGCCTACATGCACCGCACCATGCCCGACCTCCCGCCGCAGGTCGGCGTCCTGGTCGAGCTGGACAAGGAGAACGCCGAGACCGCCAAGGACGTCGCGCAGCACATCGCCGCGTTCGCGCCGAAGTACCTCACCCGTGAGGACGTTCCGGCCGACGTCGTCGAGAACGAGCGTCGCGTGGCCGAGGCCACCTCGCGCGAGGAGGGCAAGCCCGAGGCCGCCCTCCCGAAGATCGTCGAGGGTCGCGTCAACGGCTTCTTCAAGGAGAACACGCTGCTGGCGCAGCCCTTCGCGAAGGACAACAAGAAGTCCGTCGAGAAGGTCCTGGAAGAGGCCGGTGTCTCGCTGAAGCGCTTCGCGCGCATCCGCGTCGGCGCCTGAGCCCAGCCGTGAGCCTTGTCGCCAAGGCCAGCGAATGACCTGCGGCCCCGCTAGGGTCGTACGCAGTCGGCCGCGTACCGGCCGGCCGCAGATGTGACGAGGAGGCCATTGCCGTACAGGGATCTGAACCAGACCCCCGGCAATGGCCTTCTTCGTATGTGCACGAGGAGAGCGTGATGAATCAGGGTGCCGACGGCGCGGACACAGCCCACAAAGCCGACAGTGACGGGAAGGGACGCTTCCTGCTGAAGCTGTCGGGCGAAGCGTTCGCCGGCGGCGGCGGACTGGGCGTCGACCCCGATGTCGTGCACGCCATCGCCCGCGAGATCGCAGCCGTGGTCCGCGACGGCTACGAGATCGCCATCGTGATCGGCGGCGGCAACTTCTTCCGTGGTGCCGAACTGCAGCAGCGCGGCATGGACCGCGCCCGCTCGGACTACATGGGCATGCTCGGCACGGTCATGAACTGCCTGGCCCTCCAGGACTTCCTGGAGAAGGAGGGCATCGACTGCCGGGTCCAGACCGCCATCACCATGGGACAGGTCGCGGAGCCGTACATTCCGCTGCGCGCCGTGCGCCACATGGAGAAGGGCCGCGTGGTCATCTTCGGGGCGGGCATGGGCATGCCGTACTTCTCCACCGACACCACCGCGGCCCAGCGCGCCCTGGAGGTCGGCGCCGAGGCCATGCTGATGGGCAAGAACGGGGTGGACGGGGTCTACGACGCCGACCCCAAGAAGTTCCCGGACGCGGTGAAGTTCGACGCCCTGGAGTACGGCGAGGTCATCACCCGCGACCTCAAGGTCGCCGACGCCACCGCCATCACGCTCTGCCGTGACAACAAGCTTCCGATCCTCGTCTTCGAGCTGCTCGCCGAGGGCAACATCGCGCGCGCGGTGAAGGGTGAGAAGATCGGCACGCTCGTCAGCGATCAGGGCACCCGGGCCTGACGGCCCCAACTGCCGTATTGCCGTACGGGCAAGGCTCCGTACGGGCGGCAACCCCGTGCCGTGGGAAGACCTCGGCACGGGGATGGACAATGGCCTGCCGGTCGGACACCGTGCAGGAGAAGACGCGCGGCAGGGGCGAGGCTCTGCTTCTTACCGAAAAGACCAGGAGCAAGTGGTGATCGAAGAGATCCTCCTCGAGGCCGAGGAGAAGATGGAGAAGGCCGTCGTGGTCGCCAAGGAGGACTTCGCCGCGATTCGCACCGGACGTGCGCACCCGGCGATGTTCAACAAGATCGTGGCGGACTACTACGGTGCCATGACGCCGATCAACCAGCTGGCGTCGTTCTCGGTACCCGAACCGCGGATGGCCGTGGTGACCCCGTTCGACAAGAGCGCGCTGCGCAACATCGAGCAGGCCATCCGGGACTCCGACCTGGGCGTCAACCCGAGCAACGACGGCCATATCATTCGCGTGAACTTCCCGGAGCTCACCGAGGAGCGCCGCCGGGAGTTCATCAAGGTCGCCAAGAACAAGGCCGAGGACTCGAAGATCTCGATCCGCAGCATCCGGCGCAAGGCCAAGGAAACCCTCGACAAGCTCGTCAAGGACAAGGAGTCCGGCGAGGACGAGGTGCGCCGGGCGGAGAAGGAGCTCGACGACACCACCGCGAAGTACGTCGCGCAGGTGGACGAGCTCCTCAAGCACAAGGAATCCGAGCTCCTCGAGGTCTGATGAACGAGTCATCCTGGGGGGCCCCGCCTGGCGTCGGCCAAGCCGGTCAATGGGGACCACCCGACCAGGGACCCGCCGGTTCGGCGGGTCCCGCGCACGACTGGGGCGCGGCGGCGCAGACTCGCCCCATGCCCATCGTGCCCGACGCAGGCGGACACCAGGACGACGACCGGAAACCTCTGGACGACGACCGGGACCACAGGGACGACCGGGGGGCCGCTCGGCTGAGCGGCCCCCTGTTCCGCGACGAACAGCCGCAGGAGCCCATGCCCACCTCTTTGCCGGGGCCCGACAGCTCACAGCAACCCCCCAAGCCGCAGAAGAAGAGCGCGGGACGCAACCTCCGGGCCGCCATAGGGGTCGGCGTCGGCCTCGGCGCGGTCATCCTCTTCTCGCTCTTCGTCTACAAGCCGCTGTTCGTGGGCGTCATAGTGATCGCGGTCGTCGTGGGCCTGTGGGAGCTGACCTCGCGGCTGGCGGAGCGCAAGGACGTCAAGGTCCCCCTGGTCCCGCTCGCGCTCGGCGGTACGGCGATGGTGGTCGCCGGCTACGTGCGCGGCGCGGAGGGCGCCTGGGTGGCGATGGCGCTCACCGCCCTCGCCGCCCTGGTATGGCGCATGACGGAGGCGCCCGAGAACTACCTCAGGGACGTCACGGCAGGCGTCTTCGCGGCGTTCTACGTGCCGTTCCTGGCGACGTTCGTGGCGATGATGCTCGCCGCCGACGACGGGCCGCAGCGCGTCCTGACGTTCCTGCTGCTGACCGTCGTCAGCGACACGGGCGCGTACGCGGTGGGCTGGCGCTTCGGCAAGAACAAGCTCGCGCCGCGCATCAGCCCCGGCAAGACCCGCGAGGGGCTGCTGGGCGCGGTGCTGTTCGCCATGGTCGCGGGCGCGCTGTGCATGCAGTTGATCATCACGGACGGCGCCTGGTGGCAGGGGCTCGTCCTGGGCATCGCCGTCGCGGCCAGCGCGACGCTCGGTGACCTCGGCGAGTCCATGATCAAGCGGGACCTCGGCATCAAGGACATGGGCACCCTGCTGCCCGGCCACGGCGGGATCATGGACCGCCTGGACTCCCTCCTGCCGACCGCCCCGATCGTCTGGCTGCTGTATGTGATCTTCGTCGGATCCGGCTGACCAGCGGTTTCCCCGTACGAACGCAGGGCCCGCCACACTTGCGTGGCGGGCCCTGCGCACGTCGGAAGCCCCCTCGGATCGCGTCGGCGATCGTCACTTCGTACGTCTGCGACACTGGAAGAACCATGCCTAAGCCCGGAGAACTCACTTTCGTCGCGCCGCGCGGAGCCAAGAAGCCCCCGCGGCACCTTGCCGATCTCACCCCCGCCGAGCGGCGCGAAGCCGTGGCCGCGGCCGGTGAGAAGCCGTTCCGCGCCAAGCAGCTGTCGCAGCACTACTTCGCGCGGTACGCGCACGACCCGGCGGAGTGGACGGACATCCCGGCCGCGGCGCGGGAGAAGCTGGCGACGGAGCTGCTGCCCGAGCTGATGAGTGTGGTGCGGCACATCTCCTGTGACGACGACACGACCCGCAAGACGCTGTGGAGGCTCCACGACGGCACCCTCGTGGAGTCCGTGCTGATGCGCTACCCGGACCGGGTCACCATGTGCATCTCGTCGCAGGCCGGGTGCGGCATGAACTGTCCGTTCTGCGCGACGGGACAGGCCGGCCTGGACCGGAACCTCTCCACCGCCGAGATCGTTCATCAGATCGTCGACGGCATGCGGGCGCTGCGCGACGGTGAGGTGCCGGGTGGGCCGGCCCGGCTGTCCAACATCGTCTTCATGGGCATGGGCGAGCCGCTGGCGAACTACAACCGGGTCGTGGGCGCGATCCGGCGGCTGACCGACCCCGAACCCGACGGGGTGGGCCTGTCCCAGCGGGGCATCACGGTGTCCACGGTCGGTCTCGTCCCGGCGATGCTGCGGTTCGCGGACGAAGGCCTGAAGTGCCGGCTCGCGGTGTCGCTGCACGCGCCCGACGACGAGCTGCGCGACACCCTCGTACCGGTCAACACGCGCTGGAAGGTGCGTGAGGTGCTGGACGCGGCCTGGGAGTACGCGGAGAAGTCCGGCCGGCGGATCTCGATCGAGTACGCCCTGATCCGGGACATCAACGACCAGGCCTGGCGGGGCGACCTCCTGGGCCGCCTGCTCAAGGGCAAGCGCGTCCATGTCAACCTGATTCCGCTGAACCCGACGCCCGGCTCGAAGTGGACCGCTTCGCGCCCCGAGGACGAGAAGGCGTTCGTCGAGGCCATCGCCGCGCACGGCGTGCCGGTGACCGTCCGCGACACGCGCGGGCAGGAGATCGACGGTGCCTGCGGACAGCTCGCTGCCTCGGAGCGCTGACCGCCCGCTGGTACTGTGTGATCGAACAAATGCACATTCCGACAGGGGAGCGCCACAGCGCTGAGAGTGCGGCAGTGTCACGGACCGAGCGTCACGGACACCGAGGTGCCGCAGACCCTTGAACCTCGCCCGGGTCATTCCGGGTAGGAAGTTCGGTCGTCACTCATGCTGTTGCGCCCCATCCGGGCTTCCCACGAAGCGCCGGGTGGGGCCGCGTCTCTTCCTGGCCAGCCAGGAGGAATTCAGTGAGCACCACCACAAGGATCACCGTCACGGCGCTGGCCGTCGCGGCCGGCATGACGGCGCTCGCCGCGTGCGGCTCGGGCGGCAGCGGCGGCGGCAAGGATCCGAAGACGGTCACGCTCGTCAGCCACGACTCCTTCAACGTCTCCAAGTCCGTGCTGGCGGAGTTCACCGAGCGGACCGGCTACAAGGTCGACGTGCTCAAGGGCGGGGACGCGGGCAAGGCCGTCAACCAGGCGGTCCTCTCGAAGAGCAACCCCCAGGGGGACGTCTTCTTCGGCATCGACAACACGCTGCTGTCGCGCGGCCTGAAGGAGGGGCTCTTCAGCCCGTACCAGGCCAAGGGGCTGGCGAGCGTCCCCGAGGAACTGCAGCTCGACAAGGAGGAGCACCGGGTGACGCCGGTCGATTACGGCGACACCTGCGTCAACTACGACCGGGCCTACTTCGCCGAGCACAAGATCGCGCCGCCGAAGACCTTCGACGACCTGCTCAAGCCCGAGTACAAGGGGCTGCTGGTCACCGAGAACTCCGCCACGTCGTCGCCGGGGCTCGCCTTCCAGCTCGGCACCATCGCCGAGTACGGCGAGTCCGGCTGGCAGGACTACTGGAAGAAGCTCAAGGACAACGGCGTGGAGGTCGTCGACGGCTGGGAGCAGGCCTACAACGAGCGGTTCTCCGGCTCGGCGGCCGGCAAGGGCAAAGGTGACAAGCCCCTGGTCGTCTCCTACGCGTCCAGCCCGCCGGTGGAGGTGCTCGGCAAGAAGCCGGCCCCCAAGGAGGCGCCGACCGGCGTCGCGACGGGTACGTGCTTCCGGCAGATCGAGTTCGCGGGCCTGCTCAAGGGCGCCGGGAACGAGAAGGGCGGCAAGGCGCTGCTGGACTTCCTGCTGAGCAAGGAGTTCCAGGAGGACGTGCCGCTCCAGATGTTCGTCAACCCGGCGCGTACGGACGCGAAGGTGCCGGAGCTTTTCACCAAGTACGGCGAGAAGATCGACAAGCCGAGGACGGTGGCCCCGGAGGACATCACCGAGAACCGCGAACAGTGGATCAAGCAGTGGTCCTCGCTCGTCCTGAAGTGACCGGCCGCGAGAGGCGGGCGCGCCGCTCACGGGGAACGGCCGTGCGGCTCTCCCTGATGGCCCTGCCGCTCGCCTTTTTCGCGCTGTTCTTCGCCTACCCGGTCGCCGCGATCGTCGGGCGCGGGCTGAAGGACGGCGGACGGTGGCAGCTGAGCCGGGCCGGGGAGGTGCTCCGCGACCCGGACGTCCTGCACGTCCTGTGGTTCACCGTCTGGCAGGCGGCGGCCTCGACCGGGCTCACGCTGCTGATCGCGCTCCCCGGCGCGTATGTCTTCGCGCGCTTCGAATTCCCCGGAAAGCAGCTGCTGCGGTCCGTCGTCGCGGTGCCATTCGTCCTGCCGACGGTGGTGGTGGGCTCGGCGTTCCTGGCCCTGGTCGGGCGCGGCGGGGTGCTGGACGACCTGTGGGGCGTACGGCTGGACACGTCGGTGTGGGCGATCCTGCTGGCGCACGTGTTCTTCAACTACGCCGTGGTCGTCCGGACCGTCGCCGGCCTCTGGGGGCAGCTCGACCCGCGGCAGGAGGAAGCGGCCCGGGTGCTCGGCGCCTCCCGCTGGGGCGCCTGGCGGCGGGTGACGCTGCCCGCCCTGGCGCCGGCCGTCGCGGCCGCCGCACTGATGGTCTTCCTCTTCACCTTCACCTCCTTCGGGGTGGTGCAGATCCTGGGCGGACCGCAGTTCTCCACGCTGGAGGTGGAGATCTACCGGCAGACCGCCGACTTCCTGGACCTCCCTACGGCCGCCGTCCTCACCTTGCTGCAGTTCGCCGCCGTACTGGCACTGCTGGCCCTGCACGCCTGGACCGTACGGCGGCGGGAGTCCACCCTCACGCTCGTCGGCCCGGCGCAGACGGTGCGGCGGCCGCGCGGGGCCGGGCAGTGGGCGCTGCTGTGGGGGACGCTCGTCGTGATCGCGCTGCTGTTGGTGGTGCCGCTGGTGGTGCTGATCGAGCGGTCCTTCGCCAGTGCGGACGGTTACGGGCTCGTCTTCTACCGGGCGCTGCGGTCCGCCGCCTCGATGGACAGCACGTTCGCCGTCGCCCCGCTGAACGCCCTGCGGAACTCGCTCGCCTACGGGGCGGCCGCCACGCTGATCGCCCTGGTGGTGGGCGGGCTGGCGGCGGCCGCGCTGACGAAGCGGGGCGGCAGGCTGGTGCGGGGTTTCGACGCGTTGCTGATGCTGCCCCTCGGCGTTTCGGCCGTGACCGTCGGCTTCGGTTTTCTGATCACTCTCGACGAGCCGCCGCTCGATCTGCGGTCCTCGTGGTGGCTGGTACCGCTGGCACAGGCGCTGGTCGGGGTGCCCTTCGTCGTACGGACCATGCTGCCCGTGCTGCGCGCGGTGGACGAGCGGCTGCGGGAGGCGGCGGCGGTGCTCGGGGCTTCGCCCTGGCGGGTGTGGCGCGAGGTCGACCTGCCGCTCGTACGGCGGGCGCTGCTGATCGCCGCGGGGTTCGCCTTCGCCGTGTCGCTGGGCGAGTTCGGCGCGACGGTCTTCATCGCACGGCCGGACAACCCGACGCTGCCGGTGGCCGTCGCGCGGCTGCTGGGACGCGCCGGAGAACTCAACTACGGACAGGCCATGGCGCTGTCCACGATCTTGATGGTGGTGTGCGCGGGCGCGCTGCTGGCGCTGGAGCGCGTCCGTACCGATCAGGCCGGAGAGTTTTAGATGGCGGAACACGCTGACACAGCCACGGAGCACGCCGGCACGGCGACGGGCCGGGCGCTGCTGCGGCTGGAGGACGTCACCGTCCGCTTCCGTGACGGGCAGCCGCCCGCGCTGGACGCGGTGGACCTGGACGTCGCCGCGCAGGAGATCGTCTGCGTGCTGGGGCCCAGCGGCAGCGGGAAGTCCACCCTTCTGCGGGTCGTGGCGGGGCTGCGGGACGCCGACGCGGGCCGCGTGTTGCTGGAGGGCCGCGACCAGTCGGGCGTACCGACGCACCGACGTGGTGTCGGGCTGATGTTCCAGGACCACCAGCTCTTCCCGCAGCGGGACGTGGGCGGCAACGTGGCCTTCGGCCTGCGCATGCGCGGTGTCTCCCGCACCGAGCAGGAGCGCACGGTGGCCGGGCTCCTGGACCTCGTCGGCCTGCCGGGCGCGCAGCGACGCGCCGTCGCGGCGCTGTCCGGAGGCGAGCAGCAGCGGGTCGCGCTGGCCCGGGCGCTCGCGCCGCGGCCCCGGCTGCTGATGCTGGACGAACCGCTCGGCCAGCTCGACCGCGGCCTGCGTGAGCGCCTGGTCGTCGAACTGCGGCGGGTGTTCGGGGAGGTGGGTACGACCGTGCTGGCGGTGACCCACGACCAGGGCGAGGCGTTCGCGCTGGCCGACCGGGTGGTGGTCATGCAGGAGGGGCGCATCGCGCAGAGCGGCACGCCGCTGGAGGTCTGGCAGCGCCCCGCCACCGAGTTCGTCGCCCGCTTCCTCGGCTTCGACAACGTGGTGGAGGCGACGGTACGCGGCGGGTCCGCCGGCACCCCCTGGGGCAAGCTCCCCGTGCCGGAAGGGACGGCGGACGGGCCGTGCCGTCTGCTCGTCCGCCCGGCCGGCGTACGGATCACGACCGCCACGGACGGCCTTCCGTGCACCGTCACGGCCCGCACCTTCCGCGGCACCCACGTCACGCTCCTCCTCCAGCCGGCGGCCGGCCCGCAGCTGGAGGCGGCCTGCGCGCTGCGCGACGCCCCGGAGGACGGGGAGCGGGTGGGCGTCCTCTTCACGGCGGATGACATCGTGGTGCTGGACCGCTGAAGGGCGCCGTCGGGCGGGTGGGTGCCCCCCGGTGACCGGACTGTTCGCGGGGCCGGCAGCAGACCACCGGGGACACGTCGGGGCGCCTGCCACCGGGCACCACCAAGTCCATTGCGTACGTGGGAATCACGGCCTGCGCCCGGTCGTGCGGGCCATGGGACGAGGCGGCGGTCGCGGGCCCGGACGGCGTGGGGCCGGGACCGTTCCTACGACGAGCTGGTGCGGCTGCTCGTCGGCTGAGTCCGCCCGGCACTTCCGGCACCGGACCGGTCGTCGCCTTTCGCCGGCTGCCCGACCAGCGCCTTCGCGTCCTGCCCGGACGTGGCCGCGGTACCGGACCCGTGCGAACGGCCGCCCGGGGCCACACCCGAGTCGCCCGCCGCACCTGACACGGCGGCGTCGGGTGTTCCGGCCGCGGAGCCGTCCTCCGGCTCGCCGAACCAGGCGACAGCAACGGCGCCGGCCACGGCGACGACGAAGCCGAGTACGGCGACCCAGGCGAAGCCGGGCCGGGAGGAGTCACCGAGCCAGAGCACCCCGAGGATGCCCGGCACCACCGTTTCACCCACCACCAGCGCCGCCGTGGCGCCGTTGACCGAACCGATCTGGAGGGCCACCGTGTGCAGGTACATACCGCCGATCCCGGCGACGAGAATCGCGTAGAGCGCCGGGTCGGCCAGGAGCGTCGGCAGGTTGAACGGGTCGACGCCGTTCAGGACACGCACACCGACACCGAGCGCGCCGAAGCCCAGACCGGACAGCAGACCGGCGAGGATCGCGGCGCGGCTGCCGAGCAGCCGGACGGCCAGCGTCCCCCCGCCGATCAGCGCCACCGAGGCGATCAGCAGCCACCAGTGCGTGGTCGTCGAAGCGTCACCGCCGCCCTCCGGGCCGGCAGCCGTGGCCAGCAGGACCAGCGCCGAGCAGACCACGGCGATGGAGGCCCATTCGGGGCGGTTCAGCCGGATGCCGAGCAGCTTGATGCTGAGAACGGCGGTGATCACGAGGTTGGCGCTGATGACGGTCTGCGAGAGGAAGAGCGGCAGCAGCCGGGCAGCCAGCGCGCCGAGACCGAACCCCACGAAGTCCAGCACCGTACCGACCATGAACTCCCACGTCACGGCAGCCTTGGCGGTGGAGGAGAGGCTGGGCCCGCCGTGCTGGGTGACGCCGGTCGTGGACGCGGCGGCCGCCTCCCGGCGCGCGGACTTGCGCGATCCCACCGCTTGCAGGACCGACCCCGTGCCGTAGCAGGCCGAGGCCGCTACCGCCGTCAGAAGACCGATGACCACCAAGAACTCCGTTCGCGCACTGCATGGATTTACCTGTGCATTACCTGGCTAGCCAGACGTGGAATCGGGGACGGGAGTTGCCTCGGACGGTCAAACAGATACGCCGGGGCCGAAGGTGCCCGCCTCGTCCGGTCACGTCGTCGGTTTCGTCCCGGCGGCGGGAGCAGGGGTGCCTGTGAGGTGGACCAGTGCTTCCGGAGCCTCCTCCACCGAGTCGACCAGGGCGATCCTGTCGGCCATGGCACGCTCCGCGGCGAGCGCTTGCAGCAGAGGCCAAGCGGGCAGCCGCTCGGTCCAGTGGGTTCGGTCGACGAGCACCATCGGGGTCGGCTCGCCCCGCGAGCCGTAGTAGTTCGGAGTCGCGTTGTCGAAGATCTCCTGCACGGTGCCCGCCGCGCCCGGCAGGAAGACGACCCCGGCGTTCGAACGTGCCAGGAGGCCGTCCTCGCGGACCGCGTTGACGAAGTACTTGGCGATGTGGGCCGCGAAGGCGTTCGGCGGCTCGTGCCCGTAGAACCAGGTGGGGATGCCGACCGAGTCGCCGCCGCCCGGCCAGCGGCCGCGTACCTCGAAAGCGGCCCGCGCCCAGTCCGTCACCGAGGGGCTGAAGTGCGGGACCTTGGCGAGCAGGGCGAGACTCTCGTCGAGCATGGCGTCGTCGAAGGGCGCGGCGTAGGCGCCGAGGTTCACGGCTTCCATCGCGCCCGGGCCGCCGCCCGTGGCGACCGTCAGGCCGGTACGGGCGAGCTGCCGGCCGAGCCGGGCCGCGCCTGCGTACGCGTCGGATCCGCGTTCCAGCGCGTGCCCGCCCATGATGCCGACGACGCGGGTGCCGGCGAGGTGCTCGTCCAGCGCGTCCGAGACGGCGTCGTCGTGGATGCTGCGCAGCATCGAGGCGAAGACGTCGCCGTCGGACATGGTCCGCCGGTACCAGTCGTAGGCCTGGGCGTCGGGGGTCGCCGCGTAGCCGGCTTCGGTGGCGAGGGCCTCGAAGAGTTCGTCGGGCGAGTAGAGGCTGCCGCGGTACGGGTCGAAGGGCAGGTCCGGTATCGGGGGGAAGACCAGAGCGCCGCCCGCTCGCACGCTCGCGGCGGCCTCCGGCTCCATCCGGCAGCCGAGGAAGACGGCGTCGGAGGCCGGTGTGCCGAGCAGGGCCGATGTGCGACCGGTCAGGTCGACGGACTGGACGCGGCAACCGCGGAGGCCGCCCGAGGCCAGGACGCGGTCGAATTCCGCGAGCGTCTCGATCTCGCGGTCGCTGCCGCGGCGTTGCGACCGCTCGATGGGGCGATGGGGTACGGGGGACTCGGAGTTCGGCTGCACGCCCGACATCGTAAGCGGGCGGGGGTGAGGGCGGGGTGGGTGCCCGGTGCCGGCCTCGGGGGCCGCCTGTGGGAGGCGGGCTGTGGGGCTCGGGACCGGTGGGCAGGTGAGCTGTCGGCGACGACGGCTGCGGAAGAGGGCGTGGCGAGGGCCTCAGTGGAGGAGGGGAAGGGCGGCGAGTTCGGCGATGGCCCAGGTCAGAGGGGCCAGGACGAGAAGGAGGGCCAGGATGCGCAGGGCGGAGGCGCGGTGGAGGAGCGAGCGGGGAGTGCCGAGACGGCGGAGGGCGGCGGTGGTGTGCGTACGGGCCCAGCGGGCTTCCAGGGCCGCCGTGAGGGCGCTGGCGGTGACGCAGGCCAGGACGAGCGCCGCGCCCAGCCCCGTGAGGGGGCCGAAAGGCCGGGTGGGGGCGGCTTCGTAGACCTTCGCCGCCGCGTACGTACCGGAGGCGACCGCGCAGAGGACGCCGAGCGGGCGGCCGATGCGCCGGGACTCCTCCTGGAGGACGCGGCCCGCGAGGAGGCGGACGGCGCCCGGGCGGCCGGCGGCGAGCAGGCGGCCGGACAGCTGTGTCAGGCCCGGCCCTGCCAGGACCAGGCCGAGGGTGGACAGCGCCCAGCCCGCCAGGACGCCCGGCGGGCTGCCGATGAGGCGCTCGGGCAACGGGAGGAGGGTCTCGGCGTCGGCGGCGCCCCGGCTGACGTAGGTCTCCAGGGCGAGGCCGGCTGCCGTCAGCGTGATCCCCCACGGGAGTGCGGCGGGCATGGACGAGCCGGTGCTGTTGGTGTCCATGGCGGTGAGGGGCTCGCCGGCCCCGGCGGCCGCCTTGGCTCCGCGCCGGTCACCGTGGGCGTCCTTGCGGGGGCGTAGGACGACGGCGGTGGCGGTGGCGGCCGTCAGCGGGACGACGGCGAGCAGCAACAGCGTGCCGGCCGGCGGAAGCGGGTGGCCCGCGCCGAGGAGCCGGGTGGCGGAATCGGCGGCGGTCGCGCCGCCCAGGTCGCCACGGAGCGAGAGGAAGACGAGCAGCGCGAGGAAGCTGCCCAGGACGCAGGAGACGGCGGTGGTGGTAGCGGCGATCAAGGTCAGCCGGACGGGGCCCAACCCGGCGGCGGACATGCCCCGTTGCGGGCGGGAGGCGGGGTCGGTGCGGGCCGCGGACACGGCGAGCTGGGTGGTGGCCGCGACCGGAACGGCGCACCACAGCAGGCGTACGAAGGAGTCCGTGGCCGTTGCCGGGTGGGCGGCGGCGTGGCCGAGTGCGGCCAGCAGGAGGAAGCCGGTGCCGGCGGAGGCGGCGGCCACGAGCAGGCGGCGCAGCAGGACGAGGGGGTGGGCCCCGCGGGCTAGACGGAGAGCGAGCACTCTGCCCTGCTTTCCTTGTCGGGAGCGGGGGCCTTGGGGCCGACGCGACGGCCGTCGAGGAGGGACACGGTGCGGTCCGCGAGCGTGTCGGCCTCGGGTTCGTGGGTGGCGAGGACGACCGTGATGTCGTGGGAGCGGGCGGCCGTGGTGATGGCGCGCAGTACCTGGGCGGCGTCGGCGCGGTGCAGGGGCGCGGTGGGCTCGTCGGCGAACAGGACCTGGGGCGCGCAGGCCAGGGCGCGGGCGATGGCGATGCGCTGGCGCTGCGACTGGTCGAGGCGGCCGGGGCGTTGGCGGGCGCACATGCCCACGTCCAGCCGGTCCAGCCATTCGCCGGCGGTCTGCTTGGCGGTGCGGTGTCCGATGCCGCGCAGCAGCAGGGGGAGGGCGGCGTTCTCCCAGGCGGTCAGTTCGGGAACGAGGTGCGGTTCGGTGTCCACCCAGCCGAACCGGTCCAGGCGCAGCCGTTCACGGCTGAGGGGGGAGAGGGTGTGCACGGGTGAACTGTTGAACCAGATCTCGCCGTCGTCCGGGACAAGTTGGCCGGAAAGGCACCGCAGGAGTGTCGTCTTGCCGCAGCCGCGAGGCCCGGTGACAGCGAGGATCTCGCCCTCGCGGACACCGACGGATACGCCCGCGAGCGCGGGGGAGCCGGCGTGTGTGTGGTGCAGGCCGCGCGCCCAGAGAACGTCGTTGTCAGGTGGGGCCACCATCTGCGCACCTCATGCTCGTCGCGTCCGATCGTTCCCCCAACCGGGTGAACGACCATGGAGGGTATCGGTCACTGGCACGGTAAGGAGTGGCGACCCTCGGTATTCGGCGCTCGCCGCGCACCACGGCTGAGGTTCACTCAAATGGCGGCTTATATGAAAAATCTGGATGGAGGGGGCGGTGGCGGCGGAGTGCCGGGAGCGGTCGGGCGGGCGGGGCCCGCGCTCGTCCGGGGTCCGCGCCCGCTCGACGGGCGTGCGGGTCCGCTGGTCCGCGGTGCCGCGCGCATCGCGGGCGGGCGCGTGAGCCTGCAAAAACGCTCGTGTGGTCGGCTGCGGGTGCGGACCCGCGACGGGCGCGGGGCGGGGGCGCGAACAACCCGCCCCCGCCCCGGCCTCGTGCCGCCCGTGCCTCAGAGCTTGCTCCAGGCCTCCGTGAGCGTGCCCCGCAGGATCTGTTCGATCTCGTCGAAGACCGGCTGGTCGGCGATGAGGGGCGGGGCGAGCTGGACGACCGGGTCGCCGCGGTCGTCGGCGCGGCAGTAGAGGCCGTTGTCGAAGAGGGCCTTGGAGAGGAAGCCGTACAGGACGCGTTCGGTCTCCTCGTCGTTGAAGGACTCCTTGGTGGTCTTGTCCTTGACGAGTTCGATGCCGTAGAAGAAGCCGTTGCCGCGGACGTCGCCGACGATCGGCAGGTCGTGGAGCTTCTTCAAGGTGCCGAAGAACGCTTCTTCCTTGTCCAGCACGTGCTGGTTGAGGCTCTCGCGCTCGAAGATGTCGAGGTTGGCGCAGGCGACGGCGGCGGAGACCGGGTGGCCGCCGAAGGTGTAGCCGTGCAGGAAGGTGTTGTCGCCCTTGTAGAACGGCTCGGCCAGCCGGTCGGAGATGATGCAGGCGCCGATCGGTGAGTAGCCCGAGGTCATGCCCTTGGCGCAGGTGATCATGTCGGGCACGTAGTCGAACTTGTCGCAGGCGAACATCGTGCCGAGGCGGCCGAAGGCGCAGATGACCTCGTCGGAGACGAGCAGTACGTCGTGGCGGTCGCAGATCTCGCGGACCCGCTGGAAGTAGCCGGGCGGGGGCGGGAAGCAGCCGCCCGCGTTCTGCACCGGCTCCAGGAAGACGGCGGCGACGGTGTCCGGGCCCTCGAAGAGGATCTGTTGCTCGATCTGGTCGGCGGCCCAGCGGCCGAACGCCTCCGGGTCGTCGCCGAACAGCGGCGCCCGGTAGATGTTGGTGTTGGGGACCTTGTGCGCGCCGGGGACCAGCGGCTCGAACGGGGCCTTGAGGCCCGGCAGGCCGGTGATGGACAGGGCACCCTGCGGTGTGCCGTGGTAGGCCACGGCGCGCGATATCACCTTGTGCTTGGTGGGCTTGCCGGTGAGCTTGAAGTACTGCTTGGCCAGCTTCCACGCGGTCTCGACGGCCTCGCCGCCGCCGGTGGTGAAGAAGACCTTGTTCAGATCGCCGGGCGCGTAGTGGGCCAGCCGCTCGGCCAGCTCGACGGCCTTGGGGTGGGCGTACGACCAGATGGGGAAGAACGCCAGCTCCTGGGCCTGCTTGAGCGCGGTCTCGGCGAGTTCGGCGCGGCCGTGCCCGGCCTGGACGACGAAGAGGCCAGCCAGGCCGTCGATGTAGCGCTTGCCCTTGTCGTCGTAGATGTTCGTGCCCTCGCCGCGCACGATCGTCGGCACGGGGGCGTTCTCGTACGACGACATGCGGGTGAAGTGCATCCACAGGTGGTCGTAGGCCGTCTTCGAGAGGTCAGCAGTCATGGCTATCTGGTTCCCCAGGTGTAGGTCTGCTTACGGAGCTTGAGGTAGACGAAGCTCTCGGTGGTCCGGACGCCGGGCAGCGTGCGGATCCGCTTGTTGATCATTTCCAGGAGGTGGTCGTCGTCCTCGCAGACGATCTCGATGAGGAGATCGAAGGAGCCCGCGGTCATGACGACGTACTCGACCTCTTCCATGGCCGTCAGGGCGTCGGCCACCGGGTCGAGGTCACCTTCGACGTTGATCCCGACCATCGCCTGCCGCCGGAAGCCGACCGTGAGGGGGTCGGTGACCGCGACGATCTGCATCACGCCTTGGTCGAGCAGTTTCTGTACGCGTTGCCGCACCGCCGCCTCGGACAGGCCCACGGCCTTGCCGATCGCGGCGTACGGACGGCGGCCGTCCTCCTGGAGCTGCTCGATGATCGCCAGGGAGACGGAGTCGATCGACTGGGTGCCGTTTCTGTCACGAGTGGCCACAGCCCTCACTGTGCACGAGCCTCGTCAGTCCCGCAACCCCGATTCGATGAAATCGGTTGCGTGAGGGGTGCGACGCCACTGATTTCGTTGTTCATCCTTTGTGGGTATGTCGAAAACGTGGCCTACCTGGCTAGGGTGGGCATCTCAAGCACTGGACACCTGACTAGGAGGGGTCGCTCGTGACCACCGAACTGCGTCGGCTGCGCAACTACATCGACGGGGAGTTCCGGGACGCCGCCGACGGGCGGACCACGGAGGTGGTCAACCCGGCCACGGGTGAGGCGTACGCCACCGCTCCGCTGTCCGCCGCCGCGGACGTCGACGCCGCGATGGCCGCCGCCGAGGCCGCCTTCCCCGCCTGGCGCGACCTGGTGCCGGCCGAGCGCCAGAAGGTCCTGCTCAAGATCGCCGACCGCTTCGAGGAGCGGGCCGAGGAGCTGATCGCCGCCGAGTCGGAGAACTGCGGCAAGCCGGTCGCGCTGGTGCGCTCCGAGGAGATCCCGCCGATGGTGGACCAGATCCGCTTCTTCGCGGGGGCAGCGCGGATGCTGGAGGGCCGCGCGGCGGGCGAGTACATGGACGGCTTCACGTCCATCATCCGCCGCGAGCCGGTCGGCGTCTGCGCGCAGGTCGCGCCGTGGAACTACCCGATGATGATGGCGGTGTGGAAGTTCGCCCCGGCGCTGGCCGCGGGCAACACCGTCGTCCTCAAGCCCTCCGACACCACGCCCGCCTCGACCGTGCTGATCGCCGAGATCATCGGTGGCGTGCTGGACGAGCTGGGCCACAGCCGCGGCGTCTTCAACGTCATCTGCGGCGACCGCGACACCGGCCGTCTGATGGTCGAGCACAAGACCCCCGCGATGGCCTCGATCACCGGCTCCGTACGGGCCGGCATGCAGGTCGCCGAGTCGGCGTCCAAGGACCTCAAGCGGGTCCACCTGGAGCTGGGCGGCAAGGCCCCGGTCGTGGTCTTCGAGGACACCGACATCGCCAAGGCCGTCGAGGACATCTCGGTGGCGGGCTACTTCAACGCCGGCCAGGACTGTACGGCCGCGACCCGGGTGCTGGTCCACGAGTCCATCCACGACGAGTTCGTGACCGCGCTCGCCAAGGCGGCGGCCGACACCAAGACCGGCCCGGTGGACGACGAGGACGTGCTCTACGGCCCGCTGAACAACGCCAACCAGCTCGCGCAGGTCAAGCGCTTCATCGACGGCCTGCCCGCGCACGCCAAGATCGAGGCGGGCGGCCACCAGGTCGGCGAGAAGGGCTACTTCTACGCGCCGACCGTCGTCTCCGGCCTCCAGCAGGACGACGAGATCATCCAGCAGGAGGTCTTCGGGCCGGTCATCACCGTCCAGTCCTTCCGGGACGAGGACCAGGCCGTCGAGTGGTCCAACGGCGTCGAGTACGCGCTGGCGTCGTCGGTGTGGACCAAGGACCACGCGCGGGCGATGCGGATGTCCAAGAAGCTGGACTTCGGGTGCGTGTGGATCAACACCCACATCCCGCTGGTCGCCGAGATGCCGCACGGCGGGTTCAAGAAGTCCGGTTACGGCAAGGACCTGTCGGGCTACGGCTTCGAGGACTACACGCGCATCAAGCACGTGATGACGTCGCTGGACGGCTGAGCCCGTCCGGCTGTGGGGCGGGAGCCGCGTACTCCCGCCGCCGCTCGCTCGGCACACCGTCGTGGGCGGCGCCCCGGCAGTCGACGTTCTGTCGCTTGCCGCCGCTGCCCACGACGCGTGAAAGTGCTCGCCATGGCTGAACTTTCGCGGCGTTCGCTGCTACGGAGCACGGTCGGTACGGGAGCGGCCGGGGCGCTGGCCCTGCTGGCGGCCGGATGCGGGGTGCCGGCGGCGTACGTCGCGCCGGCCGACCGTGCAGCGCCCGACCGCTCGGCCCGGGACAAGCGCCTGACCTTCGCCAACTGGCCGCTCTACATCGACGTGGACGAGCGCGACAAGCAGCGGCGGCCGACGCTGGAGGCGTTCGAGCGGCGTACCGGCATCTCGGTGACGTACACCGAGGAGATCAACGACAACGACGAGTTCTTCGGGAAGATCAGCCCCGCGCTGATGAACCACCAGCCGACCGGCCGCGACCTGATCGTCATCAGCGACTGGATGTGCGGCCGCTTCGTCCGCCTCGGCTGGGTGCAGGAGATGGACCGGGCCCGGCAGCCGAACGTCGCGCGGTACCTCGACCCGCTGCTGCGCGACCCGCACTTCGACCCGGGACGCAGGCACAGCGTCCCCTGGCAGTCGGGCATCACCGGCATCGCGTACAACCGCCGGAAGCTCGGCCGGGAGATCCAGCACACCGCGGACCTGTGGAAGGACGACCTGCGCGGGCGGGTGACGCTGCTGTCCGGGCTCGACGAGTCCTTCGCCATGCTCATGCAGGGCGACGGCGTGGACATCACCCGCTGGACGGAGGACGACTTCTACCGGATGACGGGCCGGATCCGCCGCCTCGTGGACAGGAAGCACATCCGGCGCTTCACCGGCAACGACTACATCAAGGACCTCGCCTCGGGGGACGTGCTCGCGGCGCAGGCGTATTCGGGCGACGTCATCCAGCTCAAGGAGGACAACCCCGACATCGAGTTCGTGGTGCCGCAAGAGGGCGCCGAACTGTGGGCGGAGAGCCTGATGATCCCCGGCCGCGCGGAGCACAAGCGCAACGCGGAACGGCTGATCGACTACTACTACGAGCCGGAGACGGCCGCCGAACTGGCGGTGTGGGTCAACTACGTCTGCCCGGTGCCGGCCGCGCGGGACGTCCTCGCCTCCTCCAAGGACGAGGAACGCGCCGCGCTGGCCGAGGACCCGCTCGTCTTCCCGGACGACGCCCTGCGCAAGCGGCTGGCCATCGCCCGCGACATCACCTCCAAGGAACGGCCGGCGTTCGCCAAGGAGTGGAACGGCATCGTGGGACTGTGAGACGGCAAGCCGCCGCGCCGTTCAGCGGGGAGCGTCCTGCACGAGGGCTTCCTCCAGGGCCGTACGCAGTCGCTCGTACGTAGGGGCGAGCCGCCGCAGTCCCGCTTCCAGCGCTTGGTCGTCCCCGGAGACGACGGGGTGTTGCAAGCTGCCGACCATGCGGGACTGTTCGGCCAGGAGGGCCGCCGGGGCGGTCAGGCCCAGCGGGACCAGGCATGCCGCCGCGTCGTTGAGGCGGCGGGCGCCGACCCGGATGGCGAAGGAACCGAGCAGGCCGCGGGTCTCCGACGGCAGGTCCCCCTTCGCGACCTGATCCGCCAGCGCCTCGGCCGCGGCGGCTCCGCCCAGCGAGCCGGGCCGCACGGGCAGGTCGTCGCGGCCGGCCAGCCACCGTACGGCGCCGGGCAGCGACTGCCGCAGGGCGTCCACCGGATCGACGGCCCGCTCCCGTACGAAGGCGGAGCGCATCACGTACGGGGCGTCGGCGTACGTCACCGACTCCGCGCGCCAGGCGGCGGCGAACTCCGCGGCGGGCAGCGTCGCGTACGGGTGGCCGTGCGGGTCGTGGAGGAGGACGGTGCCGTTCTCGACCGCGAGGACCACCACGTAGTGGTCGGCGCCGATTGCGGTGCCCGAGCCGGTCTGGTACAGCAGCAGGCCCATCTCCAGCGGGCCGGCCAGGACGGGCCCTTCGGCGCAGACGGCGCCCAGCCGGGCCAGCGCCTCGTCCTGGGTGCCGCCGGCGTCGCGTACACAGCGCAGACCGAGTGCCGGCACGGCGGCGTCCAGGCCGACTTCCGGGTTCCAGCCGTACGGGTCGAACAGCGGCAGCGTGCCGCCGATGAACTGGAAGCCGAACGGCGAGCCGGTGAGGGTCTCGATGACGGCGGTCGACGGGGCGGTGGCCGGGCCGAGCACCGTCGCGAGGGCGTTGCTGTAGCAGTACGGGCCGGAGCCGGTGTAGGTGAGCATGGGTGTCCTTGGTGGGAGAGGGACGGCGGTTGCCGAGGTGACTCCCAGTGGACGGGTTGACACGGGGACAAGGTCAAGGGGGTTCGTAAGTGGCCGGATGCGTGTGGGAACTGGCCGCGTGCCAGACTCGGCGCTCATGTCGAAGAAGACCACGCAGGACCTGAGCCCCGCCGTCACGTTCGGACTGCTCGCCGCCTGGGCGTTGCACGACGCGGAGGAGGTGGCCTTCGGGCCGCGCTGGATCCGTAAGAGCCTGCCGGAGCTGCGGGAACGTTTCCCCGGGGCGCCGGAACGGCTCTGGAAGGCGCTGGAGGGCGTCGACCAGCGGGAGTTCACGGTCGCGGTGGGCGCCATGGCGATGATCGTGGCCGCCGCCTCGGCGCAGGGCCACCGCACCGGCGGCCGCTCGGCGTTCTTCCAGGGCGCGGTGGACGGGTTCGGGCTGCACGGCCTGGTGCACCTCGCGCAGGCCGCCGCCGTACGCGGCTACACCCCCGGCTCGGTCACCTCACCGCTGATCGTCGTCCCGTACGCCGTGTGGGCGCGCGGCCGGCTGCGGCGCGCGGGGCGCCTGCGGCCCACGGACCTGCGCGGCACGGTCAGCGGACTGGCCGCGGCCGGAGCGGCCACGGCCCTGTCCCACTTCGTGGCGCGGCGGCTGGTGAAACGCTGAGCCGGACGGAGCCGGTACGCCTCAGAGCGCCGCGCGTACGGCGGTGACCCGGTTGGTCGTGACGGCATCGACGCCCGCGCGCCCGAGGCGGCGCGCGGCGCGCGGCGTGTCGGTGGTCCAGGCGGCGCACAAGTAACCGTCGCCGTGAGCCCGTTCGACCAGGTCACGGGTGACCAGGCCGAAGTGGTAGTTCAGCCAGCGGGGACGGACCCGGGCCAGCAGCTCGGGGCGGGGCGGGGCCGTCCGGCACCAGGACAGGGCGAGTTCGGCGGCCGGGTCGGCGGCACGGACGGCCAGCATGGACAGCCCGCCGCCGCAGTAGTACACGCGGTCCGCGGCACCGGACTCGCGGACCTCACCGACGGCGGCCTGCGCGGCCGCCGGGTCGGGAAGATCGACGAGGGTACGGGCGGACGGGTACTCGGCCGTGAGCGCGAGGGCGTCGCGCAGCGTGGGCACACCGCCCGCCGTCACCTCGTCCACCTGGGCGTACGTGAGCGAGGAGAGCCGGCGGTCATGGCCCCACAGGCGTTCCAGCGTCGGGTCGTGCAACAGGACCGGTACGCGGTCGGCGGTCAGCCGTACGTCGACCTCGACCGCGTCGGCGCCCGCTTCGAGCGCGGTGCGGAGCGAGGGCAGGGTGTTCTCACGGTGGTCGTACGGGGCGCCGCGATGGCCGATGACCGCGACCCGCCCGGACGCGGCCGCCGGGCCCGGAGTGCGGCCTGCCGCCCTCACCGCGGCCACGCCGCGGTGTAGTCGTCGATCTCCGCGGCCAAGGCCGCCTTGGCGGAAGCGTCCATGAACGACGCCTCGACGGCGTTCTTGGCCAGCGCGGCGACCCCGGCGGCGTCGAGGTCCAGCAGACGGGCGGCGACGCCGTACTCCAGGCACAGGTCGGTGCCGAACATCGGCGGGTCGTCGCTGTTGACCGTCACCAGGACACCCGCGTCGGCCATCTCCTTGATCGGGTGCTCGTCGAGGGTGCGCACGGCGCGGGTGGCGATGTTCGAGGTCGGGCAGACCTCCAGCGGGATGCGGTGCTCGGCGAGATGGGCCAGCAGCTTCGGGTCCCGGACGGAGCTGGTGCCGTGGCCGATCCGCTCGGCGCGCAGGTCGGTGAGCGCGTCCCAGACGGTCTGCGGGCCGGTGGTCTCGCCGGCGTGCGGGACCGAGCGCAGGCCCGCGGCGATGGCGCGGTCGAAGTACGGCTTGAACTGCGAGCGCGGCACCCCGATCTCCGGGCCGCCGAGCCCGAACGAGACCAGGCCCTCCGGCCGCAGGTCACAGGCGATCCGCGCGGTCTCCTCGGCCGCTTCCAGCCCGGCCTCGCCGGGAATGTCGAAGCACCAGCGCAGCACCACGCCCAGCTCGGTCTCCGCCGCCCGGCGCGCGTCCTCGATGGCCTCGACGAAGGCCTCGTCGGGAATGCCGCGGCGGACCGAGCTGTACGGGGTGACGGTCAGCTCGGCGTAGCGGATGTTCTGCCGCGCCATGTCGCGGGCGACTTCGTACGTCAGCAGCCGGACGTCGGTGGCGTCCCGGATGAGGTCCACGACGGAGAGGTAGACCTGGATGAAGTGGGCGAAGTCGCGGAAGGTGAAGTAGTCGGTGAGCGCTTCGGGATCGGTGGGGACCGCGGAGTCCGGGTGGCGGGCGGCGAGCTGGGAGACGATACGGGGCGACGCCGATCCGACGTGGTGAACGTGCAGCTCCGCCTTGGGGAGTCCGGCGATGAAGGCGTCAAGATCGGACAACGGTTCCTCCTGGGCGGCGATGGGCTGGGCGTGGTGCGGACGGTGGCCATCGTATGCGGGGCCCGACTGCCCCGAACGGTGCAGGTCCGGGCGGAACAGTGCAGGTCTTAGCATGGTCGGACAGCGATTGCGGGGGGAATGTGGGGGTCTCGATGTCCGACAGTCAGCAGCCCGAGCCGCGCGACCCGTGGGCGCCGCCGGAGGACCGGGCGCCGCTGGCCGCGCCGTCGGCGGAGGCGCCGGCGGACGTGCCGGCGGCAGGCGCGCCGGCGAAGGCCGGGCCCGGCGGCCCGGAGGTATCGGACGGGGCGAGCGTCCCGAGCACTACGGATGCCCTGGGCAAGCCGGATGACCCGAGCGGGCCGGCGGCCCCGAGCAAGCCGGACGCTCCGGCCGGCCGGTACGACGTTCCGCCGCCGCCTCCCGCTCCGGACCTGGCGGGCGCGTTCGCGTCGCCCGGTTCCGGAGCGCCGCCGATACCCGGTGCCGGGGCGGCCCCGTACGGCACCCCCGCTCCCGGCGGCTGGGGCGGTGCCCCGTACCCGGGCGGCCGCCCGGGGGAGCAGCTGACGCCGGGCTACCAGCCCTACTGGATGCCTGCCGCGCCGAACAACGGGTTCGGCACGGCCGCTCTCGTCCTCGGCATCATCGGCGCCACGCTCTGCTTCACCATCGTCCTCGGCTTCCTCCTCGGTGCGCTCGCGATCGCTTTCGGCGCTGTCGGGCGGGTGAAGGTGACCAAGGGCGAGGCGGACAACGGGGGGAGTGCGCTGGCCGGGATCGTCCTGGGCGGCGTGGCGATCCTGCTGAGCATGCTCATGGTCGGTTACGTCGTGGTGGCGAGCGCGACCTACGAGGAAGACGACGACCCGTGGAACCCCGGCTACTCCGACGATTCGGGCTCCGGCGGCTCCACCTCCGGCGGCGCGGGCGGCTCCGGCTCCGGTGGTTCCGGTTCCGACGACGAGCCGGACACGTACGAGGCCGCGCCCGCCCCAGGCCCGCACACGTACGCCCCCGCAGCCGTCACCGCATCCGGCCCGACCGCTGTCCCCGGCCTCCCGGCGCCCGCCCGCGGTCAGCTCGTCGTCCTCGCCCAGCCCCTCGCCGGCTCCCCTCGGTAGCCCCCCGCCGGCGCCCCGTCAGCCCTCCGCGGCAACCACCTCCGCCGCCAGCCGCTGCCGGGCCTCCATCAGGGCGAAGCCGAGGAGGTTCAGCCCGCGCCAACGTGCCGGGTCCTGGGCGCGCTCGTCGTCGGCGGCCAGTCCGATGCCCCATATGCGGTCCAAGGGGCTGGCCTCGACGAGTACGCGGGAGCCCGTGCCGAGGAGGTAGGCGCGCAGGGCGGGGTCCTGGCCGAACTTGTGGACGTTGCCGTCGGTCACGTACCCGAAGCGGTGGCGCTCCCACTCGGCGGCGTCGAAGCCGCGGACCGAGCGGCCGGCGTCCTTCGCCTGCTTGGGGTGGGTGGCGGACATCGCCCGCCGCTCCGCCTCCGGGTCGCCGAACAGCCGGGCCTTGCAGGCCATCATCCAGTGCTCGGCGGTGGCGTACCGTACGCCGTCGACCGTGAACGGCGCGGGCCACCACTGGCTGAAGCAGCTCGCGCCGAGCTGCCCGTCGCGGCGTGGCGCGTGGCCCCAGAAGTAGACGTACTTGTATCGCTCGCCGGCGGCCGTCGCCGCGGTCAGCTCCGCCACCGACCGCGGCCCGTCGGCACCGGCGGTCGCCGCCGCCTCCGCCCCGGCCTCCACAGCGCCCACCGGCGTCCCGTTCCGTGGCTCGTTCATCCCCGTACCCCCGTGCTGTCGTGCATCATGCCGGGATTCTGTCAGTGGGCTCTGACAACGTGTCGGGGCGCCCCGCGACGGAAATCGCAGAATCCGTCGCGTAACCAAAAGGCAACAACGGAATCCCTTGTTGGGGCCCTGCCCCTCTGTCAAGATCAGCCATCGATTCCGGAAAGAGCTACGCCTGGGTGTGCCGCCGAGCGGCCCCGGCGCCCGGCGGAGGAGAGCACCATGATGCAGCGATTCGACGTGCACGAACGATTCGCCGAGGGCGCGCAGTACCTCGCCGGCGAGCTCCGGGAGGGCACTTCCGGCCGGACCCAGCAGGTGGTCGACCCGGCCACCGGCGAGCAGGTGTACGGCTACCGGCTGGCCTCGACGGCGGACGTGGACGCCGCCGTACGGGCCGCCCGGGACGCCTTCCCCGGGTGGGCGGGCGCGACCCCGGGCGAGCGCTCCGACGCCCTGCACCGCTTCGCCGCCGTGCTCGGCGAGCGGGCCGGTGAGCTGGCGTACGCCGAGTCGCTCCAGTGCGGCAAGCCGGTCAAGCTCAGCGCGGAGTTCGACGTACCGGGCTCGGTCGACAACGCGGCCTTCTTCGCGGGCGCCGCGCGGCACCTGGAGGGCAGGTCGGCGGGGGAGTACAGCCCCGACCACACCTCGGTGATCCGCCGCGAGCCCATCGGTGTCGTCGGCTCCATCGCGCCGTGGAACTACCCGCTGCAGATGGCGGCCTGGAAGGTGCTGCCGGCCATCGCGGCAGGCAACACGATCGTGCTGAAACCTGCCGAGATCACGCCGCTGACCTCGGTGATGTTCGCGCAGGCGGCGACCGAGGCAGGCATCCCGGACGGCGTGCTCAACATCGTCTCCGGCGCGGGCCGGGAGGCCGGCGAGCACCTGGTCGCCCATCCCGGCGTCGCCATGACCTCCTTCACCGGCTCCACGGCGGTCGGCAAGCGGGTCGCCGAGATCGCCACCAGCACCGTCAAGCGGCTGCACCTGGAACTCGGCGGCAAGGCACCCTTCCTGGTCTTCGACGACGCGGACCTGGAGGCGGCGGTGCACGGCGCGGTGGCCGGCGCCCTGATCAACTCAGGGCAGGACTGCACCGCCGCCACCCGCGCCTATGTGCAGCGCCCGCTGTACGACGCGTTCGTCAGCGGCGTCGCCGACCTGATGGCGACGGTACGGCTCGGCGACCCGTTCGACCCCACCACCGACCTCGGGCCCCTCGTCTCGCACACCCAGCGCGACCGGGTCGCCGGATTCGTCGAGCGCGCCCGGTCCTACGCCACCGTCGTCACCGGCGGTGAGGCTCCCCAGGGCGACCTGGCCAAGGGCGCGTACTACCGGCCGACGCTCATCACGGACGCCGCGCAGGACAGCGAGGCCGTACAGAGCGAGATCTTCGGGCCGGTGCTGGTCGTGCTGCCCTTCGACAGCGACGACGAGGGCATCGCGCTGGCCAACGACACCCCGTACGGCCTGGCGGCCTCCGCCTGGAGCCGGGACGTCTACCGGACCGGCCGTGCCTCCCGCGAGATCAAGGCGGGCTGCGTCTGGGTCAACGACCACATCCCGATCCTCAGCGAGATGCCGCACGGCGGATACCGGGCGAGCGGTTTCGGCAAGGACATGTCGGCGTACTCCTTCGAGGAGTACACGCAGGTCAAGCACGTCATGTACGACAACACCGGGGTGGCCAGGAAGGACTGGCACCGGACCGTCTTCGGGGACCGCGCCTGAGGCACGGGCGCCGACGCAAGGCGGCAGCCGCCGCACGGCCGCACCGGCTGACCACCGGGCTCATCCTGAAAGGGCACCGCGCATGGAGTACACCCGGCAGCCCGGGAGCCTGTCCCCGCCCGAACTGGCCGCCGTACGACGCAGCCTCACCGACGGCCGGATGGCCATGACCCGGCGGTCGCTGCTGCGCGCGAGCGCGGCGGGGGCGCTCGCGGCCGGCGGGCTCGGCGCGCTCGCGGCCTGCGGCATCCCGCCCGCGGGCCGTACGGACGGCGGGCGGTCCGAGGACCACTCCGGGCGAGAGAAACGTGTCGTCTTCTCCAACTGGACGGAGTACCTGGACGTCAGCGACGACGGCAAGCGCCGGCCGACGCTGGACGCCTTCACCCGCCGGACCGGCATCACGGTGAAGTACACCGAGGACATCAACGACAACGACGAGTTCTTCGGCAAGATCCAGGCGCAGCTGGCGGCGGGCCAGGACACCGGCCGGGACCTGATCGTGCTCACCGACTGGATGTGCGCGCGGATGATCCAGCTGGGCTGGGTCCAGAAGCTGGACCCAGCCGCCCTGCCGCACGCCGAGGCCTACCTCTCCCCGCAGTTCCGCGATCCGGACTGGGACCCGGGCCGCGCCCACTCCTACCCCTGGACGGGCATCCCGGCGGTCATCGCGTACAACGCGAAGGCCACCGGAGGCCGCACGGTCGACTCCGTCAGCCAGCTGCTGGACGATCCGCGCCTCAAGGGGCGGGTCGGCTTCCTCTCCGAGATGCGCGACACCGTCGGACTGACCCTCCTGGACCTGGGCAAGCGCCCGGAGGACTGCACGGGCGACGACTTCGACGCCGCCATCGCCCGGCTCCAGAAGGGCGTGGACAGCAAGCAGATCCGGCGCTTCACCGGCAACGACTACATCAACGACCTCAGCAAGGGCGACCTCGCGGCGTGTGTGGCCTGGGCCGGGGACGTCGTCCAGCTCCAGCACGACAACCCGGACATCAAGTACGCCGTGCCGCGCGCCGGCTACATGACGTCCACGGACAATCTGATGGTGCCGAACCGGGCCCGGCACAAGAAGAACGCCGAACGCCTCATCGATTACTGCTACGAACCGAAGGTGGCGGCGCGGATCGCGGCGTACATCACCTACGTGTGCCCGGTGGACGGTGTACGGGAGGAGCTGGCGAAGATCGACCCGGACCTGGCGGCGAACCCGCTGATTCTCCCCGACCGGGAGATGGCCGCCCGCTCGCACGCCTTCCGCGCCCTCGGTGCCGAGGAGAGCAAGGACTTCGCCCAGAAGTTCGCCGACCTCACCGGCGCCTGAGACCGGCGCCTGAGACCGGCGCCTGAGACCGGCGCCTGAGACCGGCGCCTGAGACCGGCGCCTGAGACCGGCGCCTGAGACCGGCCCGGAACCGCCCGGAACAGGCCCGGCACCACGCAGAACGCCGCCCGGCAGCCGGTCACGTACCGGCCCGCGCCCGCCCTCCGACCCACGGGACCACCCATGACACAGACCTCCGGTGGCGACGTCCGCCTCTCCGGTATCAGCAAGACCTATGGCTCCTTCACCGCCGTCCACCCGCTCGGCCTGACGGTCCCGGCGGGCTCCTTCTTCGCGCTGCTGGGCGCCTCCGGGTGTGGCAAGACCACCACCCTGCGCATGATCGCGGGGCTGGAGGACCCGTCCACCGGCACCGTCGAGCTCGACGGCAAGGACGTCACCGCGCTGCCCCCGTACAAGCGCCCGGTCAACACGGTGTTCCAGAACTACGCGCTCTTCCCGCACCTGGACATCTACGAGAACATCGCGTTCGGCCTGCGCCGCCGCGGCATCAAATCCGTGAAGAAACAGGTCGAGGAGATGCTCGACCTGGTCGAACTGGGACCGATGGCGCGCCGTAAGCCCCAGCAGCTCTCCGGCGGTCAGCAGCAGCGCGTCGCGGTCGCCCGCGCCCTGATCAACCACCCGCAGGTGCTCCTCCTGGACGAGCCGCTGGGCGCCCTTGACCTGAAACTGCGCCGCCAGATGCAGCTCGAACTCAAGCGCATCCAGACCGAGGTCGGCATCACCTTCGTGCACGTCACCCACGACCAGGAGGAGGCCATGACCATGGCCGACACGGTCGCGGTGATGAACGGCGGCCGGGTCGAGCAGCTCGGTGCCCCAGCCGACCTGTACGAGAACCCGGGCACCACCTTCGTCGCCAACTTCCTCGGTACCTCCAACCTCATCGAGGCCGAGGTGGTGACGGCCGGCGGCGACGACCTGCTGCTCACCGCGGGCGGCAGCAAACTGCGGCTGCCCGCCGGGCGATGTCGCGCCACCGTCCGTACGGGCGGCAAGGTGCTGGCAGGCGTACGGCCGGAGAAGATCGGCCTCGCGCACGCCGACGACGCCGGGACGATCACCGACGGCCGCAACCGGCTCCCCGGCCGCATCGAACATGCCGGGTTCCTCGGCGTCAGCACGCAGTACGTCATCGAGTCCCCGGGCGCCGGACGCCTCGCCGTCTACGAGCAGAACGTCGAACGCGACCCGCGCCTGGTGCCCGGCGCTGAGGTCGTCCTGCACTGGAACCCCGCGCACACCTTCGGCCTGGACGCCTCCCAGGACATCGGGGCCGGTGCGGACACCGGCGAGGAGGCGGCATGACGACGACCACCGAGGCACCGCCGCCACCCGCCGCCGAGGACGCGCCGGAGGTCCGCACGCGCGGCGCGCGCAAACGGCTCGTGCCGTACTGGCTGCTGCTCCCCGGCATGCTGTGGCTGGTCGTCTTCTTCGCCGCCCCGCTGGTCTACCAGGCGTCCACGTCCGTGCAGACCGGCTCCCTCGAAAAGGGCTTCAAGGTCACCTGGCACCTCGCCACCTACTGGGACGCGCTGGGCGAGTACTGGCCGCAGTTCCTGCGGTCCGTCGGCTACGCGGCCACCGCGACCGTGCTCTGCCTGGTCCTGGGCTACCCGCTCGCGTACCTCATCGCCTTCAAGGCGGGCCGCTGGCGCAACGTCGTGATGGTGCTGGTCATCGCCCCCTTCTTCACCAGCTTCCTGATCCGCACGCTGGCCTGGAAGACGATCCTGGCGGACGGCGGCCCGGTGGTCGGCGTACTGAACTCGCTGCACGTCCTGGACCTGACGAGCTGGCTGGGGCTGACCGAGGGGGAGCGGGTGCTGGCCACGCCGCTGGCGGTGGTCTGCGGCCTGACGTACAACTTCCTGCCGTTCATGGTGCTGCCGCTGTACACGTCGCTGGAGCGCATCGACCCGCGGCTGCACGAGGCCGCGGGGGACCTGTACGCCCGTCCGGTCACCACCTTCCGCCGGGTGACGTTCCCGCTGTCCATGCCGGGCGTGGTGGCCGGCACGCTGCTGACCTTCATCCCCGCCGCGGGCGACTACATCAACTCCGAACTGCTCGGCTCCACCGACCAGAAGATGATCGGCAACGTCATCCAGTCGCAGTTCCTGCGGGTCCTGGACTATCCGACCGCCGCCGCGCTCTCCTTCATCCTCATGGCGGCCATCCTCGCCATGGTCACGCTCTACATCCGCAAGTCCGGGACGGAGGACCTGGTCTGATGGCCGTGCTCCGGTGGCTGCGCCGCCACCTCGTCGTGCTCGCGGGCCTCGGTACGCTCGCGTACCTGATCCTGCCCAACCTCGTCGTCCTGGTCTTCTCCTTCAACAAGCCCAACGGCCGCTTCAACTACGAGTGGCAGCGCTTCTCGGCGGACGCCTGGGCCGATCCGTGCGGCGTCGCGGACCTGTGCGGATCGCTGGGCCTGAGCCTGCGGATCGCCGTCTGGGCGACGGTCGGCGCGACCGTACTGGGCACCATGATCGCTTTCGCGCTGGCCCGCTACCGCTTCCGCGCCCGGCCCGCCGTCAACACGCTGATCTTCCTGCCGATGGCGATGCCCGAGGTGGTGATGGCCGCCTCGCTGGCGACCCTGTTCCTCAACATGGGCATCCGGTTCGGGTTCTGGACGATCCTGATCGCGCACATCATGTTCTGTCTGAGTTTTGTCGTCACGGCGGTCAAGGCCCGCGTGATGAGCATGGACCCGCGCCTGGAACAGGCGGCCCAGGACCTCTACGCGTCCCCCGCGCAGACGTTCCTGCGCGTGACTCTGCCGATCGCGGCGCCCGGCATCGCGGCCGGCGCGCTGCTCTCCTTCGCGCTGTCCTTCGACGACTTCGTCATCACCAACTTCAACGCCGGCTCCACTGTGACGTTCCCCATGTTCGTCTGGGGATCGGCGCAACGGGGCACGCCCGTTCAGATCAATGTCATCGGAACGGCGATGTTCCTCATCGCCGTGCTCTGCGTCCTGGGAGGGCAACTGCTCTCCGGACGCCGGAAGAGGAGCTGAGAACCATGGCACGAGCTGCCATGAGCACCCCCGCCCACGCCCTCGCGGACGCCGCGCCGGTCTCCTTCTGGCTGGACGATACGGACCGTCCCGCCGCCCTCCCCGCCCTCGTCGGCGACGAACGCACCGACCTCCTCGTCGTCGGCGGCGGCTACTCCGGCCTGTGGACCGCACTGATCGCCAAAGAACGCGACCCGGGACGCGACGTCGTCCTCGTCGAAGGCCAGGAGGTCGGCTGGGCCGCGTCCGGCCGCAACGGCGGCTTCTGCGCCGCCTCCCTGACCCACGGCCTCGGCAACGGCCTGGACCGCTGGCCGGACGAGCTGACGAAGCTGGAGGAACTCGGCGCCCGCAACCTCGACGCCATCGAGGACGCCGTCGCCCGCCACGGCATCGACTGCGCCTTCGAGCGCACCGGCGAGATCGACATCGCCACCGAACCCCACCAGGTCGCCGAACTGCAGGAGGGCGCCGAGCTGGCCGCCCGGCTGGGCCTGCCCGGCGTCGAATTCCTGGACCGCGAGGCGCTGCGCGCCCAGGTCGACTCGCCGACCTTCCTGGCCGGCCTCTGGAACCGTACGGGCGTCGCCATGCTCAACCCCGCCCGCCTCGCCTGGGGCCTGAAGCGGGCCTGCCTCGGCCTCGGCGTACGGATCTACGAGCACACGCCCGCCACCGCCCTGGCCGCCGACGGCGTGGGCATGGCCGCCCGCACCCCGTACGGCCGGGTCTTCGCCCGCCGGGTCGCCCTCGGCACCAACGTCTTCCCGTCCCTGGTGCGTCGCGTCCGCCCGTACGTCGTACCGGTCTACGACCACGCGCTGATGACCGAGCCGCTCTCCGCCGAGCAGCAGGCCGCCATCGGCTGGCAGGGCCGCCAGGGCCTGTCCGACACCAACCACCACTTCCACTACTTCCGCCTGACCGCCGACCACCGCATCCTGTGGGGCGGTTACGACGCCGTGTACCGCTTCGGTGCTTCGGTCCGCGCCGAGTACGACCACCGCCCGGCCACGTACGAGAAGCTGGCCCGGCACTTCTTCCAGTGCTTCCCGCAACTGGAGGGCCTGCGCTTCACCCATGCCTGGGGCGGCGCCATCGACACCTGCTCGCGCTTCTCCGCCTTCTTCGGCACCGCGCACGCCGGCCGGGTCGCCTACGCCGCCGGTTACACGGGGCTGGGCGTGGGCGCCACCCGCTTCGGGGCCGAGGTCATGCTCGACCTCCTGGCGGGCGAGCGGACCGAGCGCACCGAACTGGAGATGGTCCGCAAGAAGCCGCTGCCGTTCCCGCCGGAGCCGCTGCGCTGGGCCGGCATCGGCCTGACGCAGTGGTCGATGACGCGGGCCGACACCCATGGCGGCCGGCGCAACCTGTGGCTGCGGGCCATGGACAAGGCGGGGCTCGGATTCGACAGCTGAGGAGCCCGGGCCGTGGCCCGGCCCGTACGCGGCCCGTCCCCGGCGCGGTCCGGGCCCGTCCCCGGCCGTGCCCGGACCGGCTCCCGCAGGCGCACCAGCATCGCGCACCTCGCGCTCCCGTACACCACCTCGCGCCCCCCGCCTGCTTCCGTCTTGCGTCAAAAACCCCGGCAAACCCGTGTAAGGATGCCGCCTCCGCTGCCTCTCACCGGGCGGACAGCGGTCCGAGGGGACCGCGGAAGCGAGGAGACATGGACGCCTCGGGGGCCAAGAACGCAGTGGAGTGGCTGGTGACGGCGGCAGCGGACCCGGACGCCTGCCGGTGGGAATGGGAGCGTAATCCCCTCGGGGTCGCCCTGCTCCCGGCCGGCCGGCTCTGGGACGTGCTGATCGTGCCCGGCGCGCTGGGACGGCCGACTCTGGACGTACTGACCCGCGTACTGGACCTGCCGGGGCCGGTCCTCGCGGACTTCGGGGACACCCGTACGGGATTCTTCGTGCCGCCGGGTACGGCGGCGCGCTGGCTCGGTACGGGAGTGCGCGGCGCGGGCGACGGCAGCTGGATCGTGGTGCCGTACCCGGGACGGGCGACGGGCGGGGTGCGCTGGCTGGTCGTCCCGGACGGCACGGGCCGGCTCACCGAACCGGCCGTGCTCGAACTGGCGATGCACGAGGCCGCCGCGGGACTCGCCGGAGAACGGTGAGGGAACCGGGACGGCGGCGCCGTGATACAGGACACAGACGTGCCTTCCCCGGCGCGGCGTTGAGTCTTCGGAGCCCCCGGATACGTGGTCCCGGGTGGGGCGCCCGCCGGGCTCCCCGGCGGGCCGGGCGCGTGGGGCGCCCACCGTCCGGACCGGGTGCCGTATTTCAGGGGGAGAAACATGCGCACGTCGGAACACGTCCTCGGACGGCTGGGTGTCGAACCGGCGACGGAATCGGTCTACCGCGCCCTGCTGGCGCAACCGCTCGCCACAGCGGCCGAATTGGCGGCGCGTACGGGAATGACCGAGCGGGAGGCCGAGCGGTCCCTGGACCGGCTGGCCGACCTCGCGCTGGCCCGCCCTTCGGCGGAGCGTCCCGGGCGGCTGTACGCGGTGAGCCCGCGCCTGGGCATGGACATTCTGCTCGCTCGCCAGCAGGCCGAACTCGCCGCGCAGCAGCAGCGCGTGGAGGAAAGCCGGGCGGCAGCCGCCCGGCTCGTCTCCGAATTCGCCACACACCAGCATTCCGCCGCCGATCACGGTCTGTTCCGCATGACGGGTGCCGACCGGATCAGCGACCACCTCACGGAACTCGGCACCCTCGTCGAGGAGGAATTGCAGGTGTTCGACGCCGGGCAGCCGCGCGCCTTCCCCGGACTTCCCGCTTTCCGGCCGATGTATGAACAACCGCTCGCGCGAGGCGTACGGGTGCGCACCGTGTGCCTCGACAGCGTCCGGCACGACCCGGCGGCCCTGGCACACGCGGAGTGGCTGGCGTCGGCCGGCGCGCAGATCCGTACGGCCGCCGTGCTGCCCACCCGCATGGTCGTCGCCGACCGGCACGCCGCGCTCGTCCTCACCGGCGGTGAGGGCACCGCGCAGGCCGCCGTCCTCGTACGGGTGCCCGGTGTCGTGACCGCGCTGAGCACGCTGTTCGACGCCGTGTGGGCAGCGGCGGAACGGCTCGGCCCACCGCCGGCCCGGCGCGCGGCGAACGGCTTCACCCGGCAGCACCTGGCCGCCCTGCAACTGCTCGCCGAGGGGCACACGGACGCCACCGTCGCCCGGCGGCTGGGCGTCTCGGCCCGGACGGCACGCCGCATCGCCACCGACGCGATGACGGGGATGAAGGCACGCAGCCGTTTCCAGGCGGGGGTGCTCGCCGCGCAACTGGGCTATCTGCCGGCGTCGTCCGCCTGACGTCCGGCGCACCGTACGGGGCGGAAATACCGGCCGGCGGCAGGGCGCCGGCCGGCTCGTTCGTCTCCGCGGCCGGCGAGAAGAGACGCGAAGGGGCACGCCGCGCAGCCGCCGAGTACGCCGCCGTCATCGCCGGCGTCGGCATCGACACCGACGAGGCCCTCCGCATCGTCCGAGCGGCGCTGGCCAACGGGATCGCACATCGCCCTCGTCATGACCGGTCGCCTCGCACCTGCCGGACGGCTCGGTCAGGTCCACTCGGCTCAGGCGCCCCCCCTCGGGTATCCGTTGACCAGGGCGTTTTCCCTCTCCTTTACACTGATGGCATGTACAGGGAATCTTCGGCACTCAACACTTCGGTGGGTCTGCTGACCGCTGGACTCGGGCTGCTCGCACTGAGCTTCGTGCTCCCCTCCGGGTTCGTGCGAGGCGTCGCCTGTGGTGCTGGTGTCGTGATGGCTCTGGTCGCGGCAGTCCGCATGGGGCGCGGGGCGGAGCGCGCACAGCGGCGCCCGGAGAATTCCGGGCCGTGACGCCAGGCGCGCAAGGCTGTGGATATTGCCGGTGCCCACTGCGACGCCTGTCGCGGGCGTTTGACGGGGCGGCACGAAGCCAACTGCTCATCGCTGCCATGGACGGCTTCGTGGCCGACACGAGCGTCAAGGGCCGGCGCCAATGTGCCGGGGTCGCCTGACACGCATGCTGCGCCGCCGCTGACGTAACTCCGCGCATTCTGCCGGCATCGGAGCCTGTGACAAACCCCGCCTGAGAAGCCACAGCCACAGCAGCTTCTATCGGATTGGCCATGGTGCCAAGTCTTCCCTGACCCAAGCATTCTTGATTGCTGTCCCGTAAACCGTGGTCACCCCCACTACGCGGTTCGGAAGCGGGTGGGGTTGGGTGCGCTGCGGCAGTGAAATGGGGGGGCACGCGCGGTCTGTGACGTCCAGGGCGACGTGACGATCTGGTCGGCCGCACCGTCTGTCGAACCCGGTGGCATGTCTGACCTGCCGTTCCAGCTCTGTGCGTTCCTCCCCACTTCTGCCTCTTCCTGGGTGAACGATGCCGTGTGCGATGCGTGAACTGGTCCGGAACCCGCCCGGCGCGCGTCTCGCGCTTCGCGTCCCGCCTCCGCCGGTTCCTCCAGCCGCGGCACGATGGCGGCGGGGGAGGGCAGGGCCGCCGTCTCGGCGCGGACCTCGACTGCCGTGGTCGGCATGCCCTCGTCCGCGAGCAGACGGCGCAGCAGGCCGGCGTCCTCCGCGCCGGCCGGGGGCGTCCGGGCGGGATGTGGTGTCGGTATGCGGCGGCCGGCCACGATCCGAACCGGTCACTGATCTGCCGCAAGTGGTGGCAGCTGATGGAGTGTTCGACCGCGGGTCCCCCGAGGACGGCGGCCACCAGCGGCCCGGTGCCCTGGAGTTCGGTGTACAGGACGAGGTCGGGTCGCCAGGCCCTGGCTGCTTCGACGGACCGCTCCACGGTGGCCTTGGAGGTCTTGGCGAAGAGTTCGGCCGCCAGTGTGACGGCCTCGGACGAGTCCGTACGGAAGCGGTCGGACGTCATCCGCCGCTCGGCCGGCAGCCGTCCGAAGATCTCTTCGGTGTCGGCGAAGGTCGCCTAGAAGGCCGTGCTGCGCGGTCCGCGGCCGAGCCAGTGGTCGGCGAACACCGCGGCGACGGCGGCCAGTTCGTGGTCGCCGGCCTGGGACTGGAAGAGATTGATCATCCGGGTCCTCGCTTCTTCGGCCTCCGAGGGGCGGCGCACCTCGGGGGCGGGTCCGGTGCGGACCGAGGGGTGGGAGAAGCGCCCGGGTCCGGCCCGAACGGGCCGTGGCCGGTTCGGGCCAGTCGTCGTGTCTTTCCGTGCGTGGCGGGTGGCGGAAAAGTCGTGGGTGGCAGCGAATCGGCGTCCGCGATGTGGAAAGTTCTTGAACTCTCAAGTACTGTCGCTGTCACCGCGCCCGGGCCGACCGGTCCGGCGCGCCGCCTTCCGGAGAGGAACCATGACGTCCCAAGCCGTCCACGCGTCCGGTACGACCGCCGACGACGCCCCTGACGAGACCCGGCCCTGGACGACGGCCGCACCCGGCCCCTTCGGTGTCCTGATCACCGCGACCGCACCCGGCACCCCGGTCACCGCCGTACCCGTGCCGTGGCTGCGCGACCTGACCCGGCGTCACCACCTGGTGGCACTGCGGGGATTCACCGCACCCGCCGACCCCGAGGAGCTGGACGCCTACGCGCGCACCTGGGGCGAGGTGATGGAGTGGCCGTTCGGCACGGTCTTCGACGTACGCGCCCACCAGGACCCCGAGGACCACGTCTTCGACACCGGCTTCATGCCGCTGCACTGGGACGGGATGTACGTCGACTTCGTACCCGAGTTCCAGGTCTTCCACTGCGTCGCGGCCCCCGGAGCGGCCGACGGCGGCGGCACGCTCTTCTGCGACACCACCCGCGTCCTCGCCGACGCCGCCCCCGAAACCCTGGAGCGCTGGCGCGGCCTGACCCTGCGCTACCGCAACGCCAAGGTCTCCCACTACGGCGGTCTCGTCGTCTCACCCCTGATCGAACCGCACCCCGACGCCGGATTCCCGGTCATGCGGTTCCTCGAACCGGTGCCGGACGGCGAACACATCATCAACCAGCCGCAGGTGCGCATCGACGGGCTGGGGGGTGAGGAGGAGGCCGCCGAACTGGCCGCCATCCGGGAGGCCGCATACGACCCGCGGCACGTGTACGTACACGCCTGGCAGCAGGACGACGTCGTCATCGCGGACAACTACACGCTGCTGCACACCCGTGTGCCCTACCGCCGCGGACTGCCGCGCCATCTGCGCCGCGTCCACGTCCTGGGCGATCCCCCGCTGCCCAGCCACCTCCACGACCACCGGGACAGCACCGGGACCGACAACCGGCGGGGGACCGCATGACCGTGACGTACGAGCAGCACGCCGAGGGCCGGGAGCAGGGGGAGGACGAGGGGGACGCCGCGTACGCGGCCCGCACGGAGCAGTACTGCGCCCGGATCCTGGAACTGCTGCTGCCGCACCGCCGGCCCGCAGGCGCACCGGCGGACACCCGGGCCGACGGCGGCGACGGCGCCGGCCGGGCCCACGACAGCCACCCTCCGGAGCAGTGCTTCGCCGAACAGCTCGCCCAGATACGAGGGTTCGTCACCCGCCGGGAGCCGGTGCTGCTGACCCTGCCGGCCTTCCCCTGCAAGTCGCCCAACCCCGCCAAGGTCGTCGGCCACCTGCCCGACCTCGGTGAACTGCTCTCGCTGCGCTTCCTGGACGACCTGTGCGCCGCGATCGGCACGGTCTACCCGCCCGGCGCGCGGCTGCTGATCTGCTCGGACGGCCATGTCTTCGGTGACCTGATACGGGTACCGGACGCGCACATCGACGCGTACGGCAAGGCGCTGCGCGACATGATCGAGGCCAACGGCCTGCGGCACATCGACACCTTCGGCCTCGACCACGTCTACGACAGCCGCAGCTATGGCGAGAAGCGGGCGCTGCTGGAGGAGGACTACGCGCAGAGCGTCGAGGAGCTGCGCGCGGAGGTGCGGGCCGGCGGACCGGCGCTCAGCCACTACCGCGGCACCATCCGGTTCCTGGTCGAGGACACCGCGCAGTGGACCGGCTCCAAGGCCCAGTTGCAGCGCGAGTGCCGCGGCCGCGCGTACGGCGTCCTGCGGCGCAGCCGGGCATGGGGTGAACTGATCGCCCACCACTACCGGGAGACCGTACGGCTCTCCATCCACCCGCAGGCCTGCGGATCGGCGAAGTTCGGGATCGCGCTGCTGGAGGCGGAGGACAACTGGCTCACGCCGTGGCACGCCGTCGTCGTGCAGACCGGCACCGACCGCTTCCGGCTGATGAAGCGGCACGAGGCCGAGCGGGTGGGCATTCCGGCGGGCCCGAGCTGGCGGCCGAGCCACTACATCGCGTCGGAGCTGTTCGGCGTGGCGAGCTGATCGTCCTGCTGCCGGTGCGGGCCGTCCTGCCGCTGACGCGGGCGGCCCGCACACCGCCCGCACACCGCCGCGCAGGCCGCGAGCAGCACCCCGGCCAGACACCAACTGGCCAGTACGTCCAGCGGCCAGTGGTAGCCGCGGCGCACCAGGCCGATGCCGACCGCCAGGTTCAGCAGCCCCACGGTGGCTGCGAGGGCGGCCGGCGTCGGCCTGCCCGCCCGTTCCGGACGCCGGGCCCATGGCGTGGTGAGCAGCAGGGCTGCCGCCCCGTACGCGACGGCCGCCGTCGCTCCGTGCCCGGACGGGAAGAAACCGCTGTGCGCGCCGCCGGCCATCTCCGGCGGACCCGGCCGGGCCAGCCACGTCTTCAGGGGCACCACCAGCGCGGGCACCACGGCCATCGTCACGACGGCGGCCAGGGGCGGCAGCCACCGGCGCGGCGCCGCTGCCCGCCGTCCGCGCCAGGCCGCGTACAGCGCAGCGAGCGCCAGGACCGGCAGCGCGACGACCGTGTTGCCGAGGTCGGCGAAGAACTCCGCCAGGGAGGTTGGGACGGGACCGTGTACGACGGCGCGGCCGAGGCGCTCGTCCAGCGCGCGCAGCGGACCGCCGGAGGCCACCTGCCAGGTGAGCACCGCGAAGAGCGCGGCACAGAGCACGCCCACCCACAGCAGGGGGCGGGGGAAGAAGGCAGGCCGCCTCGGAACAGGGGGGGTGGTTCCGAGGCGGCCGCGCTGACCGGAGTGCCGCGCGCCCCGGGGGGTCTGGGGCGGGCGGCCGTCCGATCGGTGAGGATTCCCGGGGCGAGGGGCCCCGGATTCGTGCGCGAAGGCACGGCCTGGCCGCAGCTGGGGAAGCGTCGGCCGGGCGTCGCTCACGGTCTCCTGTGAGCGGGGTGTTTCTCTCATCTGCAGAAACCGTACGGCAGAGAGCCGGGGCCGGACAGCCAGATCACCTGCCCGCCATGGGCCCCGCACACATTCTTCACGACCTGCCTCCGCTCACCTCGGGTCACACCGTCGCGAGCGCGTTCTCGATGATGTCCAGGCCCTCGTTCAGCAGGTCCTCGCCGATGACCAGCGGCGGCAGGAAGCGCAGCACGTTGCCGTACGTGCCGGTGGTCAGCACCAGCAGGCCCTCCTGGTGGCACGCCGCCGCCAGCGCCGCGGTCGCCTTCGGGTTCGGCTCCTTGGAACCGGACTCCACGAGCTCGATGGCGATCATCGCGCCCCGGCCGCGGACCTCGCCGATGATGTCGTGCTTCTCGGCCATCGCCTCCAGGCGCGGCTTCATGATCTCGCCGATCCGCCGGGCCTTCGCGTTCAGGTCCAGCTCGCGCATGGTCTCGATGGAGCCGAGCGCCGCCGCGCAGGCCACCGGGTTGCCGCCGTAGGTGCCGCCGAGGCCGCCCGCGTGCGCCGCGTCCATGATCTCTGCGCGGCCGGTGACGGCGGCCAGCGGCAGACCGCCCGCGATGCCCTTGGCGGTCGTGATCAGGTCCGGGACGATGTTCTCGTCCTCGCACGCGAACCACTGGCCGGTACGGCAGAAGCCGGACTGGATCTCGTCCGCGACGAAGACGATGCCGTTCTCCTTCGCGAAGTCCGCGATGGCCGGCAGGAAGCCCTTGGCCGGCTCGATGAAGCCGCCCTCGCCGAGCACCGGCTCGATGATGATCGCGGCCACGTTCTCCGCGCCGATCTGCTTGGTGATCTGCGAGATGGCCTGGTCCGCGGCCTCCTGGGCGCAGTTCTCCGGGCCGGTCAGCCAGCGGTAGGGGTAGGCCAGCGGCACCCGGTAGACCTCGGGTGCGAACGGGCCGAACCCGTGCTTGTACGGCATGTTCTTCGCGGTCAGCGCCATCGTCAGGTTCGTCCGGCCGTGGTAGCCGTGGTCGAAGACGACGACCGCCTGACGCTTGGTGTACGCACGGGCGATCTTGACGGCGTTCTCGACGGCCTCCGCGCCGGAGTTGAACAGCGCCGACTTCTTCGCGTGGTCGCCCGGGGTCAGCTCGGCGAGCTGCTCACAGACCTCCACGTACGGCTCGTACGGCGTGACCATCACACAGGTGTGGGTGAAGTCCGCGAGCTGCGCGGTGGCGCGGCGCACCACGGCCTCCGCGCTGTTGCCCACCGAGGTCACGGCGATGCCGGAGCCGAAGTCGATGAAGGAGTTGCCGTCGACGTCCTCCAGGATGCCGCCGCCCGCGCGCTTGGCGAAGACGGGCAGCACCGCCCCTACACCGCCGGCCACCGTGGCCTGCTTGCGGGCCCACAGCTCCTGGGACTTGGGGCCGGGGATCGCGGTGACGACGCGACGCTCCTGGGGGAGGGCGGGGCCTCCGGACAGTTCGGTCATGGCAGTCTCCTGGGGGTGGAACGGGACGTACTGAAGGGGTTGTGCTCGCAGGCTAGGGGGCGGAGCGGGACGTCGGCATGTTCCGTTCGGGAGAAGTGCGCGTGTTGCGTTGTCCGCACCGGACATAGCGGCGCGCCGCGGCCAGTAGATTGAGCGGCGGCGTACACAGGGAACAGCAGGGCGCGCGGGCGGAACCGTTTCCGTCCCGCGTCCGCACGTCTCAAGGGGGACGAGGGGCACCGGATGGACACCGAGGGCACGCAGCACGACGCACCGCACACCCGCACCGACCGCCATGTACCCCGCCCCACGACACCACCGGTCCCCTCCGCCCCACCGGCCCCGGGAATCCCGCCGGTGCCGCCGGCTCCGCCCGCCGCCCACGAGGACGGCACGTTCCTGCGCTGGCTGCGCGCCCCCCGCCGGGCCGCCGCGCCCGGCATCTGGACGTACGGCCACGTGCCCCGGCCCGAGGAGAACCCCGACCGGGTGCCCACCCGGCAGCTCGTCACCGGCGCGCTGATCTCGTTCCTGTGCGGCTGGCTGCTGTGGTCGCTGCTCTGGAACGGCTACCTCGGCCCGTACTGGATCTACCCGCTGCTGCTGCTCACGCCCGACTCCTGGCGCTCGGCCGGCGGCGACAAGATGATCTTCGTCTGGCTCACCTACCTCTACTACGCCCTCTTCCTGGCCCTCCTCGTCCTCGTCTTCGGACGCCTCGGACGCTGGGCCGAACTGGGGCGGCGCTGCCTCGGGCCGGTACTGCGCCGCGCCCGGGAGCGCCGGCCCGAGGCCCTGCCGGAGCCGCAGGAGGACCGCGCCCAGTGGCCCGCACTGCGCGCGGGCGGCGCGCCCGACGCCGCCGACAAGCTCGCCGCCGAGACCCTCGCCGGCCGCCTGAACGACGTCGACGTGGCCCGCATCGAACGCGCCTGGCACTCCGTGCGCTCCGGCAAGAACTCCCTCGCCTCCTTCACCGACACCGTCCTGCGCCACGGCGCCGCCGCCTGCGCCCACCCCTCCGGCCTGCGCGACCTGCCCGCCCGTACGGCCCACCACGACCTGCTCGCCCACCAGGTACGCATCGGCACCGCCACCGACCACCCGCGCAACCCCCACCAGCACCGCGGTACGGGCTCCGCCCTCGACCCGGCGTTGCTGGGCACCTCCCTCCTGGCCGTCGGCCCGCCCGGCTGCGGCAAGACCACCCGCGTGGCGCGGCCGGTCGTGGAGGCCATGTGCCTCCAGGCGCTGGCCGGGCACAGCGCGGTGGTCGCCGTCGGCGCGGCCGGCTCCGCGCTCGGCCCCGACGACGCGTTCGACGTGGTCGTACGGATCGGCGCCCCCGAACCGGACTGCGACCTTGACCTGTACGGCGGCACCACCGACCCCGACGAGGCGGCCGGCATCCTCGCCGAAGCCCTCGTCGGCGACCTGGCCGCCACCCTGCCCGGCGGCGACAGCCGGCGCGCCGCGACCGCCCTCGGCCAGTTGCTCGGACCGTTCCGCGCCGCGCACGGCCGCTTCCCTTCCGTACCCGAACTCCGCGAACTCCTCGACGGCTCGGACACGGCGCTCGCCGCGCTGCGGACCGCCCTGAAGACCAGCGAGTCGCACCCGCAACTGCGCGAACTCGACGCCCGCGCACGGCAGTCCGGCCGCCCCGGCGACATCGGCGACCTCCTCGCCGACCGCGTCGCCCTCCTCGACCGCCCCGCCTTCGCGCCGTACTTCGACCCCCGGGGCGGTGACCGCCAGCTCTCCCTGCGCGCCCTGGACCACCCGCTGCGCGTCCGCATCGACCTGCCCGAGCGCGGCCACGCCGAGGCGTCGCGCATCCTGGCCCGGCTGGTGCTCGCCCAGTTCACCGAGTGCGCGACCGCCCGCGGTGACCGGTCGCTCTTCGCCTGCCTGGTCCTCGACGACGCGGCGCACACCGTCACCGCCGAGTCGCTGCGCGGCCTGCAACGGCTGCGCGCCGCCAACGCGGGCGTCCTGCTGACCCTGCGCTCCCTCGACGACGTCCCCGAAGCCCTGCGCAGCGCGCTGCTGGGCGCGGTGGGCTGCCGGATGGCGTTCGCGGGCGTGACGACCTGGGACGGGGCGCGGTTCGCGGAGGTGTGGGGCAAGGAGTGGGTCGAGACCCGGGACGTGACCGACCGGCAGATCATCGCGGAGGGCGCCGCGATGAAGGCGTTCCACCTCTTCCGCCATCTGGTCACCGGCAAGGCCGCCACCGCCAAGGCCGTCACCGTCCGCACCGTCGAACGCGAACGCTGGTCCGCCTCCGACCTGGCCAACTCGGTCCCGCCGGGGCACGCGGTGCTGTCGGTGACGTCGGTACGGGGGGAGCACGCGCCGCCGGTGCTGGTGGATCTGCGGGGGTGAGGGACGGGGAGGCCGGGGCGCCGCCCCGGCCGGTGGCCGGCGGTCCGGTTCAGTCCTCCCGCACCACACCCGTCGCCGTGATCTCCACCAGCTGGCCCGGGTAGCCGAGGACGGTGACGCCCACCAGGGTGGAGGTGTGCGGGCCGGTGGACAGGGCCGAGGCGCGGACCTCCTCCCAGGCGGGGAAGAGCGCCTCGGTGGTGGTGGCGGCCACGTACACCGTGCTGGCGATCACCCGGTCGAGGCCACTGCCGGCCGCCTCCAGCTGGGCGGCCAGGTTGGCGAGCACCTGACGGGTCTGGGCGGCGAGGTCGCCGGGGCCGACGAGGCCGCCGTCCGCGTCCAGCGGGACCGCCCCTGCGGTGAAGACGAGGCGTTCACCCGCCTCGACGACGGCGGCGTGCGAGTAGCGCGGGGGCGGGAACAGGCCGGGCACGGTCGTGAAGCTGGCCATCGGGACTCCTCCGGGGCGTCTGTGGTGGTGCCGCATCGGGCGCTGCCGATCAGCTCACGGCGCGGCCGGGCGCGTCCACCGGATTTCCGCCCGCCGCTCGTACGGACCGCCCCGCCCCGTACGGCCGTATCCCCGGACGAACCCACCCCCGCACCCCTCCGCTGAGGCAGAATCGGCAGCGACCGTTCATACGCGACGGCGAAGAACCAGCCCACCGACAGCACGCCCGCCCGCCGAAGCCCCCGAAGGTCCCATGCCGCACACGCTCGCCTCCCTGGCCCACCACTCCGCGCTCAAGCTGACGGTGCTCGCGGGCGGGGACCGGCTGGACACCCCCGTGCGCTGGGCGCACGCCAGCGAGCTGATCGACCCGGTGCCGTACATGGAAGGCGGCGAGCTGCTGCTCATCACCGCCCTCAAGCTGGACGCCGAGGACCCGGAGACGGCCCGCAGGTATGTGCGGCGGGTCGCGGGCGCCGGGGTCGTCGGGCTCGGCTTCGC
The DNA here is from genome assembly GCF_055573595.1 of Streptomyces sp. NPDC030165. Classification (NCBI taxonomy): domain Bacteria; kingdom Bacillati; phylum Actinomycetota; class Actinomycetes; order Kitasatosporales; family Streptomycetaceae; genus Streptomyces; species Streptomyces sp. NPDC030165. The sequence continues at coordinate 131,068 of NZ_JBVIBD010000023.1, forward strand.
GGTCGGCGTCAATTACGAGGACGTGCCGGCGGCGCTGGTCACCGCCGCCGTCGAGGAGGGGCTGCCGCTGCTGGGCGTGCCCCGCAGCACCCCGTTCATCGCCATCAGCAAGGCCGTCTCCGCCGCGGTCGCCGCCGACCAGTACCGCGCCGTGACCGAGGGCTTCGAGGCCCAGCGCGAGCTGACCCGGGCCGCCCTCGGCGCCGAGGGCCCGGCCGAGCTGCTGGCCCGGCTCGCCGCGCACCTCAAGGGCTGGGCCGCGCTGTACGACGCGTCCGGCACGGTGGTCGCGGCGGCCCCCGACTGGGCCGCCCGCCGCGCCGCCCGGCTCAGCGGCGACGTGGGACGGCTGCGCGAGCGCCCGGCCCCCGCCAGCTCCGTCGTCAGCGACGCGGAGGGCGACGACCGCGTCGAACTGCAGTCCCTGGGCACCGGCCGCCGCGCCCGCGGCGTCCTCGCGGTCGGCACGGGCGCGCCGCTGGGCACCGCCGAGCGCTTCGCCGTGCACTCCGCCGTCGCCCTGCTGACCCTGACCACCGAGCGGTCCCGCGCCCTCCAGGAGGCCGAGCAGCGGCTCGGCGCCGCGGTGCTGCGGATGCTGCTGGCCGGCGAGCCGGACCACGCGCGGGCGGTCGCGGGCCGGCTGTACGGCGGGCTCCTGGACGCGCCGTTCCGGGTCGTGGTCGCCGAGCCGGTCACCGCGGACGGCGAGGATGCCGGGGACGTGCCGCCCGCCCTGGACGCGCTCGCCGACGCCATGGAGTCGGCGGCGGCCCGTACCGGCGAGGCGGTGCTGGCCGTACCGGAGGGTGCCCGGCTGGTCGTGCTGGCGGCCGACGGCGGGGCCGCCGTCGAGGCGTGCGCCGAGCACGCCGCCGTGGCCGAGGCCCGGCACGGCGGGCAGCCGTCGCCGCGCGGGCGCACGGCGCGGTCCGGGTCCGGGCGGTCCGGCGGGGCGCTGGCGGTCGGCCTGTCCGCGCCCGCCGGGCCGCGGGACGCCGCGCACGCCCACCGCCAGGCCGAACAGGCCCTGTCGGTGGCCCGCCGCCGCGGCCGGGTGCTGGTCGAGCACGAGGACGTGGCGTCCGGTTCGGTGCTGCCGCTGCTGGCCGACGACGCCGTACGGGCCTTCGCGGACGGCCTGCTGCGCGCCCTGCGGGACCACGACGCCACCGGCCGCGGCGACCTCGTCGCCTCCGTGCACGCCTGGCTGTCCCGGCACGGCCAGTGGGACGCGGCCGCCGCCGACCTGGGCGTGCACCGGCACACGCTGCGTTACCGGATGCGGCGGGTGGAGGAGATCCTCGGCCGTTCGCTGGACGACCCGGACGTGCGGATGGAGCTGTGGCTCGCGCTGAAGGCGACGGCGGCGGTCGCGGGTCCGTACGGGGGCGGGCCGGGGGAGCAGCCGTAGCGGGAAGGCGGCGCCCGTACGCCAATGCGGCGGGCCGCACCGTACGACTACTCCGTGCCGGACAAACGCCGCGACCGCACCCCGCCCCTACGGTGGACCCAGGCCCGTGCGGGCCGTTCGTACCACCCCCACTTCGGAAGGGCCGGGACCTACTGTGACTTCTCCCACCGCCTTTTGGCTCGCCGGTCGCCAGGCCACCGGCGAGGACAGCTTCGACGTCACCTCGCCCTGGGACGGCCGTCTCGTCGGCACGGTGAGCGTGCCCACCGAGGCCCAGACCGAGGAGGCCGTCGCGGCCTCCGTCGCCGTGCAGGAAGAGTTCGCCGCCACCCCCGCCCATGTGCGGGCCGCGGCGCTGGACCACGTGCAGCGGCGCCTGGTGGAGCGCACGGAGGAGATCGCCCGGCTCATCTCCGCCGAGAACGGCAAGCCCATGAAGTGGGCCCGCGGCGAGCTCGGCCGTGCCGTGTCCGTCTTCCGCTTCGCGGCCGAGGAGGCCCGCCGCTTCAACGGCGGCGAGGCGCAGCGTCTGGACACCGACGCGGGCGGCGCCGGCCGGCTCGCCCTGACCCGCCGCTTCCCGCGCGGCACGGTGCTGGGCATCGCGCCCTTCAACTTCCCGCTCAACCTGTGCGCCCACAAGATCGCCCCGGCGATCGCGGCGGGCGTGCCGATCATTCTCAAGCCGGCCCCGGCCACCCCGCTGTCCGGCCTGGTCCTCGGCGAGCTGCTGGCCGAGACGGACCTGCCGTCCGGCTCCTGGTCGATCCTGCCGGTGACCAACGACCGGATGCCGGCGCTGGTGCAGGACGAGCGGCTGCCGGTGATCTCCTTCACCGGGTCCGAAAAGGTCGGTTATGCGATCATGGACTCGGTGCCGCGCAAGCACTGCACCCTCGAACTGGGCGGCAACGGCGCGGCCGTGGTCCTGGCGGACTACGCCTCCGAGGCCGACCTGGACTGGGCGGCGCAGCGCATCGCCACCTTCTCCAACTACCAGGGCGGCCAGTCCTGCATCTCCGTGCAGCGGGTGATCGCCGACGCGTCGGTCTACGACCGGCTGGTGCCGAAGATCGTGGCCGCCGTCAACGCGCAGGTCACCGGCGACCCGTCGGACGACGCCACCGAGGTCGGCCCGCTGGTCAGCGAGGACGCCGCCAAGCGCGTCGAGGCGTGGGTGGACGAGGCGGTCGGCGCGGGCGCGAAGCTGCTCGCGGGCGGCAAGCGGGACGGCGCCTCCTACGCGCCGACCGTGCTGGAGAACGTGCCGGCCGGCGCGACCCTGGCCTGCGAGGAGGTCTTCGGTCCGGTCCTGACCCTGAAGAAGGTGGACGGCGAGGAGGCGGCTTTCGCGGCCGTCAACGACTCCAAGTACGGCCTCCAGGCGGGCGTGTTCACCCACGACGTGCAGACCGCGTTCCGCGCGCACCGCGCGCTGGAGGTCGGCGGCGTGATCATCGGCGACGTGCCGTCCTACCGCGCGGACCAGATGCCGTACGGCGGTGCCAAGCAGTCCGGTGTGGGCCGCGAGGGCGTGCGCTTCGCGATGGAGGACTACACCTACGAGCGGGTGCTCGTGCTGACCGGGCTGGACCTCTAAGGCCTGCCCCCACGCGGACGGCGAGCAACGCGCTCCGGCACCCTGCCCCGGAGCGCGCTGCCTCCCCCCGTTCCCCCGTGCGGTGGTGCCGTGCTTTCCCCCGTGCCCCCGCACTCTTGTGGTGGTGCTGCGACCGTACGCGCCTCCGCGCGCCGGGGCGTCCCGTCACGGGTGGAAAACCGGGTGTGACTTCCGCGGTACCCCGGTGCGGACGTACAACTTCCGCGGTACGCGCACGGACTCCTCCTGGCCGACGACCCGCCGTACCCACCGGGTTACGCTGCGGAGGTGCGCATGGGCGGGATGGCAGGGGAGGTGCGACGGCGGGTGCGCAGGGTCCCGCCGCTGACCCTCGACGCGGCCGTGGCGGCCGGCTTCGCCACCGTCTCGCTGCTGCTCGGCCACGACAACGTACCGTTCGGCTGGGAGCGCCTGGACGGCCTCGGCAACGCGCTGACCTGCTTGATCAACCTGCTGATCGTCGCCCGCAGGCGGGCCCCCGTCGCCGTGTGCCTGGCCGTCTTCCTGCTGTGGTCCGGCTACATCGCGCTGGACTACTGGCCCGTCGTCAACAGCCTCGCCGGCCTGATGGCCCTCTACACCGTCGCCGCCCACCGCCCGCCGCGCGTCGCCGCCGGCTGCTCGCTCCTGCTGGTGGCGCTGTGGAACTTCGCCGGGCTGACGGGCCACGAGAGCTCCTGGGCGACCACGCTCGGACAGAGTGTCCTCTACCCCGCGATCCTGTGCTGGTTCGGCAACGTCGCCCGTACCTCCGCCGAGCGCAACGTCCGCCTCACCGAGATGGCCGGACAGCTCCGCCGCGAGCAGGAGGAGAACGCCCGCCGCGCGGTCGCCGAGGAGCGGGTGCGCATCGCCCGCGAACTGCACGACGTGGTCGCCCACCACATGTCCGTGATCTCCGTGCAGGCCGGGCTGGCCGGGTACGTCTTCACCTCCGACCCGGACACCGCCCGCCGCGCCCTGGGCACCATCGCCGGGACGAGCGGCGAGGCCCTGGAGGAGATGCGGCGGCTGCTCGCCGTACTGCGCGTCGACCCGCGGGAGATGGCGGGCGGACCGGCCGCCGTGGACCGCCGGGAGACGGGTGGGGGCGAGGCGGCCGACGCCTACGAACCGGCGCCCGGCCTCGACCGGATCGGTGCCGTCGTCGCCCGGGTACGGGCCGCGGGCCTGCCGGTCGCCCTGCGTACGACGGGGGAGCGGCGGCCGTACGCGCCGGGGCTGGAACAGTGCGCCTACCGCGTCGCCCAGGAAGCACTGACCAACGCCCTCAAGCATGCCCGGGCCGCCCGTGTCGAGGTGCGGATCGACCACGGCACCGGCCACCTCACCGTCGAAGTACGCGACGACGGAAGCACACCCGACGCACCCGTCCCGCGCGTCCCGCATGCCGGAGTTCCGGTCATACCGCCGGAACCAGGCCACGTATCCACCGGACACGGGTTGATAGGGATGCGCGAGCGGGCCAGGATTTACGGCGGCAGTCTGCGCGCCGGTCCTGTTCCGGGCGGCGGCTTCCAGGTGCTGCTCACCCTGCCGGTCCATCCCGCGGCGGGCCCGGCACCGCCGCGGAAAGGGACGACAGAGCATGATCAGGGTGCTGGTGGCCGATGACCAGGTCCTCATCCGGGCCGGCGTCGCCGCCCTGCTGCGGGCCGCGCCCGACGTCGAGGTGGTCGGCGAGGCGTCGGACGGCGAGGAGGCGGTCCGGCTGGCCGCCGAACACCGCCCCGACGTCATCCTCATGGACATCCGGATGCCCGGCGTCAGCGGCATCACGGCCACCGAACGCATCCTGCGGGCCGCGGCCGAGTCCGGCGAACCGGCCCCGCACGTCGTGGTCCTGACCACCTTCGACCTCGACGAGTACGTGTACGCGGCGCTGCGCGCCGGAGCCAGCGGCTTCCTCCTGAAAGACACCCCGCCACAGCGGCTGCTCTCGGCCATCGCCACCGTCGCGGGCGGCGACATGCTCTTCGCGCCGAGCGTGACCCGCAGGCTGGTCGAGGCGTACGCCCAGCGGCTGGACGAGCCCGCCCAGGAGGCCGCCGGCGGGCCGGAGTCCCTCCAGGCGCTCACCGCCCGCGAGCTGGAGGTGCTGCGGCACACCGCCAAGGGGCTGTCCAACCCGGAGATCGCCGAGCGGCTGGTCATCAGCGAAGCCACCGTGAAGACCCACCTGAACCGGACGATGGCCAAGCTGGGACTGTGCAGCCGGGCCCAGGCCGTGGTGCTGGCGTACGAGACGGGTCTGGTCACGCCGGGGGCGCGCTGAGCGGGGGCGTCCGGGACGGGCCTGGTCAGGCCGGGGCGCGCCGAGCGCGGGAGCACGGGAGGGAGGCCCCGGTCTCACCGGACCGGAGCAGGACGGAGGCCGCCGGTCCGTTCCCGGACGGCCGGATTCCGGACAGCGGTACTCACCCGTCCGCCCGCGTCCGTGCCGCGAAGTCTGGTGCAAGTCGAACGGAACGGGTAGAGACTCACAAGTAGCACTGGCCGGTAGCCGGACGGCGGCGGGATGCCCTACGCCTGCCGGCCCGGCCCGGCGCGGACCGGTACGGAACGCCGGGTTCCGCGCCCCGCCGACCGCTACCGACACCGCACGGTCCCGCAGACCGCCGACCCACTCCGAGACCCGACTCCGCGGCGAGGTGAGCCCCTCATGACCGCTCCATCCACCCGCAATGTGTCCGAGCGCGAGGCCCGGCAGGTCGCCGAGGCCGCCCGGGAGCAGGACTGGCGCAAGCCCAGCTTCGCCAAGGAACTGTTCCTGGGCCGCTTCCGGCTCGACCTCATCCACCCGCACCCCACCCCCGCCGACGAGGACGCCCAGCGCGGTGAGGAGTTCCTCGCCAAGCTCCGCGACTTCTGCGAGACGAAGATCGACGGGGCCCGTATCGAACGCGAGGCGCAGATTCCGGACGAGACGATCGACGGTCTCAAGGAGATCGGCGCGCTCGGCATGAAGATCGACACGAAGTACGGCGGGCTCGGCCTCACGCAGGTCTACTACAACAAGGCGCTCGCCCTCGTCGGCTCCGCCAACCCGGCCATCGGCGCGCTGCTCTCCGCGCATCAGTCCATCGGCGTACCGCAGCCGCTGAAACAGTTCGGCACCCAGGAGCAGAAGGACACCTTCCTGCCGCGCTGCGCCCGTACGGACATCTCCGCCTTCCTGCTGACCGAACCGGACGTGGGCTCCGACCCGGCCCGGCTGGCGACCACGGCCGTACCCGATGGCGACGCTTACGTCCTCGACGGAGTGAAGCTGTGGACCACCAACGGGGTCGTCGCCGACCTCCTGGTCGTCATGGCGCGCGTCCCGAAGAGCGAGGGCCACAAGGGCGGCATCACGGCCTTCGTGGTCGAGGCCGCCGCCGAGGGCGTCACCGTCGAGCACCGCAACGCCTTCATGGGGCTGCGCGGCATCGAGAACGGCGTCACCCGCTTCCACCGCGTACGGGTGCCCGCCGCCAACCGCATAGGGCCCGAGGGCGCCGGCCTGAAGATCGCGCTGACCACGCTCAACACCGGACGTCTGTCGCTGCCCGCCATGTGCGTCGGCGCCGGCAAATGGTGTCTGAAGATCGCCCGCGAGTGGTCGGCCGCCCGCGAGCAGTGGGGCAAGCCGATCGCCCGGCACGAGGCGGTCGGCTCCAAGATCTCCTTCATCGCGGCCACCACCTTCGCCCTGGAGGCCGTGGTCGACCTCGCCTCCCAGATGGCCGACGAGGACCGCAACGACATCCGCATCGAGGCCGCGCTGGCCAAGCTGTACGGCTCGGAGATGGGCTGTCTGATGGCCGACGAACTCGTGCAGATCCGCGGGGGCCGCGGCTTCGAGACCGCCGCCTCGCTCGCCGCCCGCGGGGAGCGCGCCGTGCCCGCCGAGCAGATCCTGCGCGACCTGCGCATCAACCGCATCTTCGAGGGCTCCACCGAGATCATGCACCTGCTGATCGCCCGCGAGGCGGTGGACGCGCACCTGTCCGTGGCCGGTGACCTCATCGACCCCGACAAGTCGCTGTCCGACAAGGGCAAGGCCGCCGCCAAGGCCGGCACGTTCTACGCCCGCTGGCTGCCCAAGCTCGTCGCGGGGCCGGGCCAGCTGCCGCGTACGTACGCGGAGTTCGGCGACCTCGCCGGGCACCTGCGGTACGTGGAGCGCGCCGCCCGCAAACTCGCCAGGTCCACGTTCTACGCCATGTCCCGCTGGCAGGGCCGGATGGAGACCAAGCAGGGCTTCCTCGGCCGGATCGTCGACATCGGAGCCGAACTCTTCGCCATGAGCGCGGCCGTCGTACGGGCCGAGCACCTGCGCGCCACCGACGACCACGGCCGCGAGGCGTACCAGCTCGCCGACGCTTTCTGCCGGCAGGCCCGCATCCGTGTCGACGAACTCTTCGGCCGGCTGTGGACCAACACCGACGATCTCGACCGCAAGGTCGTCTCCGGCGTGCTGACCGGCACGTACACCTGGCTGGAGGAAGGCGTCGTGGACCCGAGCGGCGACGGCCCGTGGATCGCCGACGCGACCCCCGGACCGACGACGAAGGGGAACGTCCACCGGCCGATCCGCTGACCCGGGCGGGGCGCGCTTCACCGGGCCGTTTCAGAGGAACTGCCAGGTGAAGCGCGCTCCCGCGAAGTTGCGCGCGGCCAGGTCCGCCCGGGTGATCAGCCAGTACAGGGTGCCCTGGTGGACCCAGTCCATCCGGGCCCGGCGGTCGCTGTCGATCTGGGCGAGCAGCACCCAGTCGTCCGGGTCCTCGCCGTCGCCGAGGAAGTCGTGGTCCAACCCGCCCTGTATGGGGACGGGGTAGCCGCCCACGCGGTGCCACACCTTGGGTACGAGGTCGGTCAAGGCGTCGTCGAAGGCGTCCAGCCACTCCGGAAGTTCGTCGCGGGGCGAGGCACCCACCAGGTCCCCCAGCCAGAAGTCCGCGCGGTCGGGCCACGTCATCTCCGGCTCGGCCGACAGCGGGACACGGTGGTACGGCTCTTCGAGGCCCCCGGGAACCCGGCGCTCGGCGACGGGCGTGCCCTCGGGCACGTACACGACGCGGGCGCCCTGCTGCCCCTCCGGGCCGAGGCCGGGCACGCCGTCGCCCTGCCCGGGGCCGTAGGACACGAAGAGCAGCAGCGTGCCGTCCCCGGGCAGCGGTATGTCCAGGTCCGCGCCGGCCAGTGCGGACAGCGACAGCGAAGCGACGAACGTGAGCGGTCCGTTCCCCTCCCACACCGGCCACGGCACGTCGTCCGGCAGCTCGGGACGGCCGCCCAGATATCCCACGGGCGGCCCGGCGAGCGGGGCGCGGCGGTCGTCGGGGCGAGCCAGGCGGAGCGCCGGACGCAGCAGCGCCGTCCAGCGCTCCGCCGCGTCGGCGGGCATGAGCTCGGCGGCCAGCCGCGCGGGCGGGGACATCCTTCGTTCCATGTCCGTACCGTCCCACGACCCACTGACAATCCCCTGCGGCTCACGGCCACGCCCGGACCGGCAACAATGGTCTCCATGACGGACACCCTCGCTGACCCGCATCTGCGCTTCACCCCCGCCCCGCTCACCTGCGGCGGCGACGGGCCGCGCGACATCGTGATCCTCGGCTCGACCGGCTCGAT